>NZ_JAVJSC010000009.1 GCF_040219635.1 Pyruvatibacter sp. | reverse complement strand
ATCGTTCTCGGCCACGGTCGTGCCATCAAGGCCAATGTCGGTGGCCACTTCGTTTGCATCGCCAACCGCGATGTCGAAGCTCTCGGTACGTGCAAGGCCGCCCGCATCGGTTGCGGTTACGTCAACGGAGATCGAGTCCGCCGTTTCGTGATCCAGCGCCACGCCGTCCTTGAGTTTGAGCTGGCCGTCCACAACCTCGAAGCGGTCGTCTGACACGGTGTATGTGTGTGTGTCGCCCGCGTCCGGATCAACGACGCTGATGGTGCCGACAACGGCTCCGGCATCGTTTTCCACAACAGGTGTACCGTCGAGCACGATGTCGGTTGGGCCTTCGTTGACGTCGAGCACACTCAGCGTCAGGTTTTCCGTGTGGCTCAGGCCGCCCTGATCCGTCACGGATACATCAATGCTGACGGTGGCAGCGTCCTCGTGATTGAGACTGATGCCGTCCTTGAGTTTGAGTTGGCCGCTCACCACTTCAAACCTGTCATCAGACACTGCATAGGTGTGGCTATCGCCTGCATCAGGGTCCACGACTGACAGCGTGGCAATCACAGCGCCGGCCGCGTTTTCACCAATCTCGAATGGCACAGCGCGCAGCGACACATCGTCGATCAATCCGCCATAGCTGTCGTTGTCGCCCGCAGGCTCACGGAACTCCAGACGATCCGTGTCGCCGGTGCCCACAACCTTGAGGCCTGCATCCTGCCAGCTTGTCTGATCTGTCGAAAAG
This sequence comes from Pyruvatibacter sp., assembly GCF_040219635.1. Taxonomy (NCBI): domain Bacteria; kingdom Pseudomonadati; phylum Pseudomonadota; class Alphaproteobacteria; order Hyphomicrobiales; family Parvibaculaceae; genus Pyruvatibacter; species Pyruvatibacter sp. The sequence continues at coordinate 614,087 of NZ_JAVJSC010000009.1, read as the reverse complement.
CTGCCTACTTTCTCGCCGTTCCAGAAAACCTCAACCGTTTCGCTGCGTCCTGTGCGGCTCATGACGCTCATGTCCAGCTCATAGACCTGGCCGGGGTTCGTCGAAATATCCTGGAAAATCGAGTTAACGCCGCGGTCTGAATCAAGCTCGATATACTGATCGCCTTCAGCAGCCGCGCGTCCGAACAGGTTGTCCCAAAGCTCAACATTGCCGTCGGACTGCCAGCCGGGGGTGACTGTTTCGGCGTCGCCCATTGTCCAGCGGCCAGTGGCCAGGGTGCCTTCCTCAAAGCTGCCGTTGACCAGCAGGTTTTCAGTATTCACAACCATGCCGATGTCGTTAGGCGCCTCGTTGACGTCACGCACTGCGATGTCGAAGGTTTCGGTGCGGGCCAGACCGCCTGCGTCAGTTGCGGTTACCTCAATGGAGATAGAGTCGGCTGTTTCATGGTCCAGCGCCACGCCGTCTTTGAGTTTCAGTTGGCCATCAACGACCTCGAAGCGATCGTCGGATACCGCATATGTGTGGGTGTCACCTGCGTCAGGGTCCGTGGTTGTCAGTGTGCCGACGACAGCGCCGGGTGCATTTTCCATGACCATCGGCTGGTCAACCGCAACCGGGTCGCCACCGAATGTCGCACCCTCAAATATGCTTGTTGTATCAAACTGCAGCGTGCCGCCCCACGGCATACGCTCCGCGCCAAGGCTGGAGTCATAAGACCCGCCTGCGCCCTGATAGTTGACGTCACTGCTTTCTGCTTCAATGCGATGACCATCAACCTCAATGTAATCAACAATCAGGTTGCGGTCGCCAACACCTGCGCGATAGGCATCATTGGGGAAACGGACTTCGACAAGACCAAGCCCGCCTTCGGGAACAGGAACGTTGATCGAGACGTTCTGCCAGACCACCTGATCATTATCCACGTCGCCGTTGCCGCCCAGCGTTGTGTATGTGCCATCCGTCTCGGTGTCGCGTGCCCAGCTTACGGTGCCCTCGCCAACAACCTGGCCATCGACAAGAATCTGGTAGTTCGGGTCACCTCTAAAGGCTTCACCACCAAGACGAACTGTCAATTCTGCCGTATCTCCAAAATGCGGCGCGGGCGTCAGGGTGATGTCGTTAGGCGCCTCGTTGACGTCGCTGACTGCAATATCAAAGGTCTCTGTGCGTGCGAGGCCGCCCGCGTCAGTTGCTGTCACATCAACGGAAATTGCCTCTTCGGCTTCGTGATCCAGCGCCACTCCGTCCTTCAGTTTCAACTGGCCATCCACGACCTCGAAACGATCGTCGGATACGGCGTAGGTGTGGGTGTCACCCTCATCCGGGTCAACAACGCTCAGTGTACCAACGACAGCGCCGGGTGCGTTCTCGGCGATGGTTGTGTTGTCCAGCGCAATGTCGGTGACAACTTCATTGATGTCGCCAACCGCTATGTTGAACGTTTCGGTGCGCGACAGCCCGCCGGCATCTGTTGTGGTCACGTCAATGGCAAGTGACGGTTCGGCTTCATGGTCCAGCGCCACGCCATCTTTCAGTTTCAACTGACCATCCACAACCTCGAAGCGATCATCTGACACCGCATAGGTGTGGGTGTCGCCTTCATCGGGGTCGGTTGTCTGCAATGTGCCGACAACGGCACCGGCTTCATTTTCATCAACGCCAAGAGCAGAGTCCTGAAAGCTGGCCGAGAGGACCGCCTCAATGCCATCAGGACCATGATCGTCCGGGTTGATGATCGTGACAGTGTTGGCACCTTCAATCAGATCCGGTGCGGTTATGCTGCCGTTGACCAGTTCCAGTGGCTCCAGCACGCTCGAAGACGGGCTGCGTGTTGCAAAAAACTCGACGCCGTTTTCACTGATAACCGCCTGAATACGCGGGCCGCCATCTTCTGTCGGTACCCATGGGCGCGAGATGGGGGTGCCATCGGCAAACTGCAGGAAACTCTGCGTGCCGGGGTCATAGACATTTGACTGCAACTGGATGGTGTTGCCTGTCAGCGACTGGCCATTGACCACGAGCTCAAACGAATTGTCGATGCGGGCAAAGTCAACGGTGATCGCTGCGCCGGTGTCTGACGGGAGGGTAACAACAGACGTGCCTGCGCCGCCGCCATTGCCCGTGGAGATGTTTTCGTTGGTGACGGCGGCATTCTGTGTGCTGACGACAGTGTCGCCGGTCAGCTCGATGTCAATCGGCGCTTCGTTGATGTCTGCGACGGTGACGGTGAATGTCTCGGTGTAATCCAGGCCACCCGCATCCGTTGTGGTCACGTCGATTGAAACGGTGTCTTCGGCTTCGTGGTCCAGCGCCACGCCGTCCTTGAGTTTCAGCTGACCATCCACGACCTCGAAACGGTCGTCCGATACCGCATAGGTATGGGTGTCGCCGTTGTCCTGGTCGGTTGTGCTCAGCGTGCCGACGGTGGCGCCACTTGCGTTTTCCGCAATGGTTGACCCGTCAAGCGTAATGTCCGTGGCCACTTCGTTGACGTCACGGATTTCGAGCGTCACCGTTTCAAAATAGGTGTTTCCCGCGCTGTCACGCACAACAAGCTGCAGATCAACGGAAGCAAGTGTTTCGTGGTCAAGGTCAGCACCTTCCTTCACCAGCACGGCATTGCCGACAATCTCGAAGAGGTCGGAGCCGCCCGCAATTTCGTAGGTGAAGACTTCTCCTGAGTCAGGATCTATGGCGCTGAGCACCGCCACCACAGTGCCGGGTGCTGCATTTTCCACCACACCTGCATTATCAAGCAGAATGTCCGTTGGCGGACGGTTGATTGTTTCTTCGGTTGGTTCCGGTGTAAGCGACGGATTAGTGCCCGTGCGCTGCGCTGTAGCGTACTGCGCTGTAGCGGGTGCGGGCGTGTTTGTTGTGTCATCGTCGCCGGCAGCAAGGCGGGCGATACGGTCTGTCAGGGCCTGCAGGGTAGAGATGCCGGTGTCGAGGGTGGCATCAAGCGTTGTGTCATTCAGCGAAGCGGATGCGCCGGGTGTGGCGTTCACAGAAGCGGGCGCATCGGAGGCTGACGGTACAAAGCTCTGTTCCGCGCCGTTGCTTGAGGCAGCAATGCCTGACAGGCCCGCGCCAGGCGTGGTGCCGTCAACAGCGCCACTATCAGCAGGCGCGCCGAGGTTCTGCTGATAGGTGCCCGGATCAACCGGCTGGCGTGTGCCTGTATGCAGGTTGGGGTTCGCGGGGTCGCTTTCGCCCTGCAAAATATCAAGACTGCCGTAATCGCGCGCGCGCTCCGCTGCGTCGTCGCGCCCGGGAGCATTGCCGCTGTCGAGCCTGAACGCTTCGCTCGCTGCACCGTCCTTACCGGCACCTGCTGCAGCCTTGTTGGCATCGCTTGGTGTGGGTGTGCCCTGGGGCTCCTGACCGTCGGCCATACTCGAACTCCTGTTCCAACTCTCAGCCGCCCTGATGGTTCTGGGGTGGCGGTAGGCGCGGGCACAACTGTCCCGCAGTGTTGAAACGAGTTTGAACTAAGACCCCTTAAGTCTTGCTTTAAGGACTTGGTAAAGAGGCTGCACCCAGATGTTCGCGCAATGCGTGTATTAACTCCGTTCTTTCAACCTTTTCCCTGCGTTTTTCCGCAAAAATCCGCGATCACTAAAATTGTAATTAACTAAGTCGCAAATCTTCGGGTTTACCAATTCAGGCTTGAGAGTTGGTGGAACCTGGATTTTTCCCTGAAATGCTTGTGGCGACTGCAAAGAACTTGACCGCCGGTGGGCGCGCGCTGGCCAGCAAGTTGGGCTGGCAATCGCAGGCGGATGTTACGTCCGCCAATGGCGTGTCGCCGCCGCAGCTCAGCCGCGCTGTGTGGACTGCTTCTCTCGCAATCAATTTTCTCGCGCTTGGCCTGCCGATGGTCATCTTGCAGGTCTATGACCGCATTCTGCCCAACGAAGCCTTGGGCACGTTTTCGTTGCTGCTTATGGGTTTGGCAGTTGTGCTGGTGCTGGACGCCACGCTGAAGATCGCCCGTGCCCATGTAGTGGGGTGGGCTGCAGCACAATTCGAACACCGCACATCAACAGAGTTTGTCGGGCGGTTCTTGTATGCAAGTCCGTCAGACATTGAGCGCACGCCGCCAGGGGTGCATCTGGACCGATTGCAGGCCATTGATACGCTACGTGAGTTTTATGGTGGGCAGTCGCGGCTTTTGCTGGTGGATCTGCCATTCCTGTTTATTTTCCTTGGGCTGATCTTTGTGATCGGCGGGCTGGTGGTGCTGGTGCCGCTGGCGATGATCGGCGTTCTGGCAGTTGTCTCGCTGGTTGCCGGCAATGCCCTGAAAGAACGGCTGGCCCAGCGCGCCCAACTTGATGACCGGCGCTACAGTTTCATTATTGAAGCACTTGCGGGCATTCAGACCATCAAGAGCATGGCGATGGAACCGCAGATGCAGCGTCGCTACGAGCGGCTGCAGGCCACGGGTGCCGCCTCGGCGTATAAATCCATTGTGCTGGGAAATGCGGTTCAGACCATTGGCGGCATCATTTCCAATATGACAATGATCCTTATCGTGTCCGTTGGTGCGCTGCTGGTCATCGGCGGCAGCATGTCTGTTGGTGGGCTTGCCGCCTGCACGTTGCTGGGCGGCCGTGCGCTGCAACCGCTGCTGCGCGGCATGAGCGTGTGGACACAGATGCAAAGCCTTGATGTGGCGCGTGCGCAGGTGGCCGACCTTCAGGATATGGATCTGGCGCCGGTGCGCGAACCGCAGCGCCTTGAAGACCTTCAGGGGGGAATATCGTTCCGTGATGTCACCTTCAGCTACACGCCGGACGACAAACCGCTGCTGGACAAGTTCAGCCTGATTGTGAAGCCCGGCGAAATGCTGGCGCTTACGGGGCCGGAAGGCGACGGCAAGTCAACGCTGCTGAAACTCATCATGGGTGAGCTTCAGCCACAGGCCGGCCGGGTGATGATTGATGGCCATGATGCGGCGGGTGAGTCGCGTGATGATCTGGCGCTCGACATCGCCTATGTGCCGCCGACGGCGACTCTTTTCAAAGGTACGATCCTTGAGAACCTGACCATGTTCCACGGTGGCGATGCAATTGACCGTGCGCGTGAAGCGGCGCGGATGATAGGCCTTGAAGACGACATTCACCGTTTGCCGCAGGGTTATGACACGCAAGTCAGCCAGGGCATTTCTGATGAATTGCCCGGCGGCATGATGCAGCGGATCATCATTGCCCGCTCGCTGGCGCGCGACGCGAAAGTGCTGCTGTTTGATGAAGCCAATGCGGGCCTTGACCGCAAGGCCGACACGCAGCTCATGGCAGCGATTGAAGAGCTCAAAGGCAAAATTACCATCATCGCCGTCAGCCACCGCCCGTCGCTCATCCGGCAGGCGGACAGGGTCATTACCATTCACAAGGGACGGGCACGGCTCAATCATTCGTTTGCGCCTGCCAAACCTGAGACACCTGTTGTTCCGGATACGCAGCAGCATGAAGAAACGGCACCGGCGGCTGAGGCCGTGCTGGCGGGAGGTGCTGCATGAGTGCGCAGACAGCAACATCAGCACGGCTTGAAGATTATCTGCATGGCGGCGGCCTTTCAGGTTTCCAGCCGACATCTGCCACCGGCGCGTGCCTTGTGCCGCTGCTCAATGCCCTGGGCTGGCGCGGCGAGGCGCGGCATCTGGCGGAGGCATTGCCGCATTTCGCAGACTCGCTTGATCTGTCAGACCTGCGCATGGTTTTGGCAAATCTGCATTACGTGACAGTGCCTGAGCGCACTGTGCTGGCTGATTTGCGCCCTGATCTGCTTCCGTGCCTGTTTGCACAGGACGGCAAGACGGCGGGTCTCGTGCTGGAGCGCGACGGTGACACGCTGACGGTGCTTGATGGTGTTGTCGGCGATGTGGTCAAGGTCAAAGCCGGTCAGACAATCGGCACTGCCTATTACATCCGCAAATCAGATGAGACACTGCGCGAGCAGGAACGCGCCTCGCAGGGCAACTGGCTTGGCAGCGTCATTGGCAAGTTCAAGGGCGTGATCTGGCAGGCGCTGGCGCTGACTTTTGTCATCAATATGTTTGCCGTCATCGTGCCGCTGTTCATCATGGGCGTGTACGACAAGGTGGTGGCCACGCGGTCAGCGGAAACGTTGGCGTATTTTCTGGGTGGTGTGCTGCTTGCCGTGATGGCGGACGGCGCATTGCGGCTGGTGCGCGGCCAAATGCTGGCCTATGTGGGCGCGCGGCTTGATATGCTGATCGGCGCTGCCGCCTTTCAAAAGCTGCTGCATATGCCGGTGAGCATGACCGAGCGGGCACCCATCGGGTCACAGATTGCGCGTCTCAAGCAGTTTGAGACGGTGCGTGAAGTGTTTACCGGGCCATTGGCGGCTGCAGCGCTTGATCTGCCGTTTCTGATTTTCTTTCTGGCGACGATCTTTTTGATCGGCGGTGTCATCGGGTTCGTGCCGGTGGCGCTCATCATCGGCTTCACCATTCTGGGTCTGGTGACATGGCCCATCAGCAAGGCGCGTGTCGCTCGGCTTGGTGAAGCGCGCACGCAGCGGCAGGCGTTTTTGATTGAGGCCATTGAGAATCAGCGCGTTGTGCGACAGTCCGGCAACGGGCTGCACTGGCGCACACGGTTTCGCGAGATGTCAGCAGACAGTGCGGCTGCCCATCATTCAGTGTCGCATCTGGGTGTGGTCGTTCAGACCATCAGCCAATCCATGATGATGGCAGCGGGCGTTGCCACCCTGGCCGTTGGTACGCTGATGGTGATGGAAGGCATGATGACCATCGGCGCGCTGATTGCCACCATGGCGCTGGTGTGGCGCTTGCTGGCACCTATTCAGGCAGCGTTCCTGGGGCTCAACCGTATTGAGCAGGTCAAGCAGTCGCTTGCGCAGGTCAATCAGTTGATGAAGCTTCAGGTAGAGCGCACGCCGGGGCAGCTCACATCATTTTACCGCACCTTCAAGGGCCACATTGCCTTTAGCCGGGTGAGCTTTCGCTACACCCCGCGCGCGGAGCCAGCGCTGGTGGGGGTCGATTTCGTGGCCAGGCCCGGCGAGATGATCGCCATCACCGGGTCAAGTGGGTCCGGCAAATCGACCATCCTCAAAATATGTTCGGCGTTGTACATGCCGCAGGCAGGGGCTGTGAGTATTGACGGCAACGACCTGCGTCAGCTCGACAAGGGCGACCTGCGCCAGTCAATCGGCTATGTGGCGCAACGCACGTCGCTGTTTCACGGCACGCTGGCGCAGAACATGCGGCTGGCGCACCCCACAGCGAGCGTTGATGCCATCAATACCGCATTGGCCGAAGCCGGCCTGTCAGATTTTGTGGCGTCATTGCCTGAAGGGCTTGAGACGCGGATGACCGATCACTTCCAGCGCCGCATGGCTGACGGCATGAAGCAGCGATTTGCGCTGGCACGCGCCTACGTCAAGAACGCGCCGATCTATTTGATGGACGAGCCAGCCAATAATCTGGACGACGAAGGGGATGATTTGCTGCGCGCCAAGCTGGCGCAGCTCAAGGGAAAATCAACAGTCTTAATGGTTACTCAACGCCCGTCCCATATGAAGATGGCAGACCGCGTGGTTGTCATCGATCAGGGCCGGGTGTCGCTTGACGGGCCGCCTGATGAGGTGCTCGCGGAATTGTTTGGGGGCTAACGTGAAACTGGGTCTGCACAAGTTCAAACGCCGCATGTTGGGCACGCCGGACGAAAAACTTTTGGCGTTGCCGCTGGCATTGGAAGAAGGCAAGGCACCACGCGTCGCCAGTCTCATCATGATGGTGGTGAGCGTGTTTGTCGGCCTCGCCGTTGTCTGGGCATCGCTCACGACCGTGCGCGAGCTTGCGGTTGCCGCAGGGCAGGTTGAGCCTGCGGGCTCCGTGCTGACGGTCAAACATCTTGAAGGCGGCATCGTCGGCGATATTCTGGTCAGCAACGGTGAGTTGGTCGAAGCTGGTGAAGCGCTGGTGCAGTTTCAGCCCGCCCTCGCCGGCGCTGATCTTGATCAGGCGCGCGCGCGCGCGGCATCATTGGCGCTAACAGCCCAGCGCCAACAGGCATTTGTCAACGAGACCGACCCGCAATTTGAGATAGATGCAGCATTTCGTCATCTGGCAGATGAGCAGATGGATGCGTGGCGCCAGCAGACAGCATCGCGTGATGAGCAACGCTCTGTTGCCCTTGCGCGCATTGCTCAGCGCGATGCGGAATTGTCGTCCCTTGAGCGGCGCGTCGCAAACCTGCAAACCCAGGTTGATATTCTGACCGAACAACTGGAGATGCGCCGCGGCCTGCTTGAAAAAGGCCTGGTGTCGCGCATTGCCTTTCTTGAAAGCCAGCGCGCTGTCGAGCAGACGCGCGGCGAACTGATTACGACGCAAGGTCGCGTGGCGGAAGTGACGCAGGCCAGGCTGGAAGCTGAACGCAGTCTCGCGGAAACCAATGCGCGCCTTGTGGACGAGGCAACACGGGACCGCGGCCGCGCTCTGGGTGAACTTGAAGAAGTGCGCAACCAGATTGCCAAAGCTGAAGACCGTGTGCGCCGCCTTGCCGTGCGTGCGCCGGTGCGCGGTCTGGTCAAAGGGCTGACTGTCAGCTCTGTTGGCGATGTTGTACGCCCTGGTGATCCGGTCCTTGAGATCGTGCCGCTGGATGATGAGTTGGTGGCGCAGGTTGAGGTGGACCCCAAGGACATTGGCCACGTGCACCTGGGCGCGCGGGCGCATGTGCGCATCACAACGTATGATCCGGCCCGTTTTGGCGTGCTGGAAGGCAGCGTGCAGAAAATATCTGCATCAACGTTTGAAAACGAACGCGGCGAACACTTTTATCATGCGACGATCTCGCTGGATAAAAACTATGTTGGCACTGAACTGGCCAAGCATCTGGTGTTGCCGGGCATGGTCGTGAATGCAGAGATTGTGACCGGCTCCAAGTCCATCGTCCGGTATCTGCTCAAGCCGGTGTTCCGCTCGCTGGACACAGCGTTCTCCGAACGCTAGACAGCGGCCTTTATTCTTCTGCTCAATTAAGGAATGCGAGGGTCGCACGGTGCAGCGCTTCCCAGGCGGCTCATCAGGTTCACGCGAAGCTGAACTCTTTGAACCCTGCCAGGAAGTTGCGCGTGAGAATGGCTATCTCGCGATTGGTGGCATTGTCTGTGCTGCCGTTCTGGGTATCACCGCTGTTGCGGGCAAGGTCGCGCAACGACACGACGAGACTGCGGTGGCCGTTGTTCAGCTTCTCCGGTGCGGCGTGGCCCATGCACCAGTTGCCGAAGGCACGGCCTTCTTCTTCGCGGGTGATAAGGCGAATGAGGCTGTGATGTCTTGGGTCATTGGCCAGCCGCGCGTAGCATGTTTCGACATTGTCGGCGGGGCCTTCAAGCACCTGAAAAAAGTTTCCATCGTGATACATCAGCATCCCGGTCAGCCCGAACGCGAGATTATTACGCCTCGACACGCGGAGAATCTGCGCAACATCAGCTTCGCTGACCCCGCGCGTGGCAGAGCTCAAATAGGCTGTTCGGCAGATCATGAACGTGTTCCTTTGGGATGCCTACCCAGGCGCGTATATTGTCCAAAGCTAACGCATGAAGTGTAAAAATTGGGTTGCGATGCCTCTTTCTGCGTCTGTTGCCCAATAGAGCGCCACCCTCGCCTTGATAAGCCGGAAGCATCATTTCTTAACCACGATCTGTGCCAAAGCGGGACGCGAATTGCCGGGGTGTTATGATGAAGGCTGGTTCGTTCGGCGATTTTGGAGCAAGACGATGCGACGCGGTCTTCAGTCTGTCGGTGTTGTGTTGATTTTGGCGGCCATGAGCGTGGCGCACGCACATGCGGGGGACGCCGGGTCATTAAACGGCACCATGGCCTTGAGCGCGCTGACGGGGGGTGTCGGCAACACGCAGGGCACGCACTGCTGCGGGCAGGGTGGTTTTGTTGTGGTGATCGGTGGCACTGGTCCTGCTGACGCCGATGGCGCTATCGGCCTGCGTCAGGCGCGTGATCGGTCGTTTGGCCAGAGCTTCGGCGGAGCGGTGACAGACCGCAGTTTCCGTTTTCGGGCCAACAGCGTTCAGCGATCCGGTTTCTAGTCACAGTCTTTTGTTACCCGCCGTGAAATGTCACAAAATCTGACACTGTCTCACGCTCGGAGATAAGCGCATTCACCGGTTGCGTATCATCTGCATAGCCCAGCGACATGCCACAGACTATGTACTGCGTGTCAGGAATGTTCAGCAGCGGCTTGGTCACTGTCCAGAAGTTATTCCACGCGCCCTGTGCGCAGGTATCAAGACCGCGGGCGCGCGCCGCGAGCATGATGGTTTGCACCATGATGCCGATATCCACCCAGCTTGAATATTCAAGATCCTTGTCGATGGTGAATATCAGACCGACCGGCGCATCAAAAAACGAGTAGTTACGGCCCCATTGCGCCCAGTTTGCTTGCTTGTCGCCCTTGGGTATTTCAAGCAGGCCATACATTGCCTTGCCCAGTGTTCGCATACGGCTGGTATAGGGTTCCTTGCGCTTGGTGGCGCGGGGAAACTCTGAAAATGCATCCGGCGCGCCGCCTGCTGCGTTATGCTTTTCGCGGTGCTGCAACACGGCATCCACAAGCTTGTTGCGCATCTCACCCATCACCACATGCACATGCCACGGCTGAATGTTGGTGCCGCTCGGCGCACGGCGGGCGATCTCCATGAGGTCATCAAGCACTTCACGCGGGACCGGGTCCGGCTTGAAGGCGCGGATCGAACGGCGGGTGCGGATGGCGTCATCGACATGCATATGAGAGGCTCGCTGCTAACAAAGTAAAAGTGGCTTGATGCGCGGCAGTGTTGGTTGCCCGGCGCTGCGGTGCAAGCTCGTTGGGCTGAATAATTGGGGGAAGCAGCTTATGGCACGAACAGCGTTGCCCAGAAGCCTTGATTATTTCTGGGAAGGTCGGCTTGTCCGCTTTTTGGGAGTGCCGCCCTGGGGTGCTGCCGTAATCGTTACGCTGGTGGTGGCCGCAACCTATTTTGTGCCCGGCTATGGGCTTGGGCTGTTGCCTATCGAACTTGAATTGCGCGACTCAAACATTCCGCTGGACCCTTACAGCTATGCGGCGATCATCACGTCAATGCTTGCAGGGTTCACGGTGTTCGCGCTGCCGTTCGGGCACATCCGGCACCAGGAAAATATCGTGCTGCTTGAACCGGTTATCCCCTCGCTTGACCGTGCGGGTCTGCGCCAGCTTTACGATACTCAAACCCAGGGCAATGCCCGTCGCCGCACGGTCGTTATCGCCATTGGCTGGGGTCTTGGGCTGCTGTTTCCCCTGCTCACGGTGCCCGGTGCATTGACGCTGCTTACAGGGCTCGATGATTTGTGGGAAACAAATCTGCCGCCTGCAGCCTATGTGGCGGCTGGTTGGTTTCTGATTGTTGTTCCGGTGCTGATCTCCAGCCTGGCCAAGGCATCTTACCTCATGGTGTCGGACGTGCGGCAGGTGCTGGCGGATGTCGAGCGGCGGATTGTCGTCGGCCCGCTTGACGCGGATGCTCTGCGTCCGCTTGCCAGTGCCGGGCTGCATACCTCCTTTGTGTGGATGATCGGTGCTGCACTGGGCGGGTTTTTTGTCATCAACGCCAATATCCCGCCTTATGCCATCTGGGTAATGATCGGCGGCATCGCACTGCTTGGCGGGCTGGCGGCGGTTGCCCCGGCACGGGCGGGGCGGCGTATTCTGCGGCGCGCAAAGAGTGCTGCGCTGGCGGATGTGCGGGCAGCGATTGCGCGTCAGCACAGAGACGTGCTTGACCCCGCCAAACCTGATAACGCTGATGACGATACAGGGCTGATGAAGCTCGGTGCGCTGCTGGCCTATGAGCAGCGTCTTGAGACCGCCCGCGAAACGCCGATTGATATGCCGGCCATTGCACAATTTACGCTCTATCTGGCAATCCCCGTTGGCTCCTGGCTGGGCGGTGCATTCGTGGAACGAATGGTGGATGCAGCCCTGGGCTAGGAGGGTGTGTTTTGGGGCATGTCGGTATCTTCCGGGGCGTCAAAGAAATGATCCATCGCCCGTTTGAGTTCCGTACGCCGGTCCTCATCCTTGACCAGTTGGTCAACCAGATCATCGAAGCTGGTGCGCGTCACGTGTGTTGGCAATGACGCGCGCAGGGCTTTAGCAGCCTCGTCCGCCTCAGCGGTGTTTCCCAGCAGTGCGTGGGCAATCAGCAGTGCAATACGGCCCATCATCGTGCCGCGCCGCTCAAGCGCTGTTTTGGCAAACTCCAGCGCGCGCGCAGGTGAACCCAGAATGACGTTGGCGAGGGCAAGGTGAGATTGCCAGTGATAGGCCTGCGGTTCGCGCGGCGACAGGCGCAGGGCGCGTTCAATCAGCGAAATGGCTTCCTGCGTTCGACCTGAATACATCAACGAGACGCCGAGACTGCCCAGTGCCGGTGCATATTCCGGGTTCAGATCAAGTGCTTTTTCATAGGCGCGCTGTGCATCTTCACTGAGGCGGTAGTTGGACAGTGCCGCGCCGACCAAATGGCGGATTGCCGCATCGTTGGGGTCAAGGTCAATGGCGCGTTTGCTGTGATCAAGCGACTTTCGGTGGGTTTCGTGCGTGCGCGCTTCTTCTTCGCTGCCCAGCGGAAATGACAGCGAATAAGCGTGAGCCAGCACCGCGTGAGCCAAGGCAAAATCGGGAGCTTCTTTAATAACGTTCTCAAGCCGGGCAATGACATCCGCAGCAACGTTTTGGTTGGACAGGTCGTTCTGCAGATCAAGCCAGGCTGAGTTGACGCGCGCCCATGTGTCGAGGCCAACAGGGTTATCGCGGGCACGGGCTGCTTCAGCACGGCGCAGCTCAGGCACCAGAGTGGCAACAATTTCTGAGGTCACAACGTCATCGAGATCAAAGATGTCGTCGATGGCCACGTCAAAGCGCTGCGACCATGTGGTGGCGCCGGTGGTGGCATCAATGAGTTGAGCGCTGACCCGCACCCGACCGTCGCGGGGACGCACGGTTCCTTCCAGCACATACCGCACGCCGAGTTCGCGTGCGACATCGCGCACGTCCACGCTGCGGCCCTTGTAGGAGAAGCACGAGTTGCGGGCGATCACGAATAGCTGCCGGTTGGCGGAAAGCCCGGCGATGATTTCCGTCGTCAGCCCATCTGCGGCGGCCTCGTTAGAGGGATCGTTTGATGTGTTTTCAAACGGCAGAACGGCAATCGAGGGCTTGTCGGTAACAGGCCGCGGATTTGTGCCTGCAGTCGCGCTGCTAGGTGATGCGCCGGAGGTGGGTCTGCCAGACGATTGCGCACCGGTTTGCGGATTGTTTTGCGGGCTACGATTCTGCTTCAGCCAGTGGCGCCCCAGCGTTGCGGCAACAGTGCCGATAACAATGAGCGCTGCCACGGCGGACAGGGCCGATTCATAGGTATTCAGCCACTCAACAATTCCGTCGATCATGCAGATGCTCTCGCAAGTGTCTCAGCGCGGTTGTCTCAGTACGGTGCAGGCCGCGCCTTGCCGCGACCCTACAGCCCCAGCACAGCCTTTGCCATGATGTTGCGCTGGATCTCGTTTGACCCGGCATAAATGGAGCCTGCCCGGTCGTTGAGATATTTGGGCACGGCAGTTACCCAGCGCTCAGGGCCAACCGGCGGCAGATTGCCTTCACGCGCAGGCGCTGACGGCACCGGTCCGCCGGGTGCTGTATATTGCGGCTGAAACACCTGGCCGTAGGCACCGGCTGCTTCAATCGCCAGTTCGGTCAGCCGCTGGCTCACTTCAGTGCCGCGCGTCTTGAGCATGGATGATTCAGCGCCGGGAGGGTCTCCGGCAGCCAGCGCTGACAAGATGCGATGTTCTGTGAACTCGAGGGTCGAGATTTCAACTTCGGCATCGGCCAGTTTGGTGGCGAAATCGGCGTCATCAATCAGACGCCGTCCGGTGCCTTCGTTTTCTTCCATCGCCCCGGCACGGATTTTTTGCAGCCGGGCATACAGCCCCGGCGCGTAGGCATTGCCGCGCTCGAACTGAAGCAGGTATTTGGCGACGGTCCAGCCTTTGTGCACCTCGCCCACCACATTTTCCTTGGGCACTTTCACGTTATCGAAAAACACCTGATTCTGGATGTGCTCGCCGGTGAGCATGATGAGCGGATCAACGCTGACGCCGGGCTGGTCCATGTCGATCAGCACAAATGTGATGCCTTCCTGGGGCTTGGTGGAGCCATCGGTGCGCACAAGACAGAAAATGCGGTTGGCGTAGTTGGCGTGAGTGGTCCAGATTTTGGAGCCGGAGCACACAAAGTGATCGCCCTTGTCCTCGGCCTTCATTTGAAGTGAAGCGAGGTCCGAACCTGATCCGGGTTCGGAATATCCCTGACACCAAAAATCATCGCCGGACAAAATGCGCGGCAGATAAAAATCCTTCTGCGCCTGCGTCCCGTGGCCAATGAGCGCCGGGCCGATCATGCCGACACCCATGGGAGACAGCGATGGCGCGCCCGCCTTGGAAAATTCGCTGGCAAAAATATAAAGCCGCATCAAGTCCCAGCCGGTACCGCCATATTCTTTGGGCCACGACGGCACAAGCCAACCTTTGGCGTGGAGAATTTTGTGCCACCGCATGGTCACGTCGTAATCAGCATAGACACTAGTGCCCAGCCGCCCGGCGCGCTTCAGGTCTTCATCCAGATTGTCTTTGAGGAATTGCCGTACGTCGTCACGAAAAGCGTCATGCTCTTTGGTAAGCGCGAGGTCCATAGTGTTTGCTCCTGAATATTTTTCAGGTGCAGTGTAGCGTTGAAATCCTACGGCGTCTTGTCCGCGACGAAGTCTGCGCCAGATCGAGCAATATGAAAAAGAGCGAACTTCCCACCAAAACTTGCGCGACCTGCGGGCGGCCGTTTAGTTGGCGCAAAAAGTGGGCGCGGGTGTGGGATGAGGTTAAGTACTGCTCGCAACGCTGCCGCACTAACAAGAACACGACGCACTAAAGAGCATCGAGGTTGTCCAGCAGGTTTTTGGCGCGCGTGCGGGTTGCCCTGCGTTTGTCGTCGGCCATGCGGTCCAGTGATTTGAGCATCAGGCCCATGCGGGAGTTTTTGGCGAACTGGGTTTTGTGGCGGTCAAGAAAATCCCAGTACAGCGCGTTGAACGGGCAGGCGGTATCGCCGGTCTGCTCATTCACATCATAAGCGCAGTCTTTGCAATGGTCAGACATGCGGTTGATGTATTTGCCACTGGCCGCATAGGGCTTGGAGCCGACAATGCCGCCATCTGCCCACAGCGCCATGCCGTGGGTGTTGGGAAGTTCCACCCATTCGTAGGCATCGGCATACACACGCATGTACCAGTCATTGACATCGTCAGGGGCAAGCCCTGCCAGCAGCGCAAAATTGCCGGTGACCATGAGGCGCTGAATGTGATGGGCATAGGCGTGGTCGCGGGTCTGGCCGATGGCGTGGGCCATGCAGGTCATTTTGGTGTCGCCGGTCCAGTAAAAATCCGGCAACGGACGCTGCGCCTGCAACTGGTTGCGGGTTTTGTAGCGCGGCATCTGGTGCCAGTAGAGGCCGCGCACATATTCGCGCCAGCCGATGATCTGGCGGATGAACCCTTCCACCGCGTTCAACGGGGCGTCGCCTGCGTGATACGCGTTTTGCGCGGCGGCGCATACAGCATAAGCGTCGAGCAGTCCAAGGTTCAGATAGGCCGAGATGACGCTGTGAAACAGGAATGGATCACGGTCGGTCATGGCATCCTGATAGGTGCCGAACTGCGGCAAGGCGTGGATGATGAAACGCCCGAAGGCATGTTCCGCCTGCTCGCGCGTGACGGCAAAGGTGAACGGTTCAAGCGTGCCGAAGTGATCGCCAAATTGCTCTTCAACAAGAGCAAGGACACCCTGCGTAATGTCGTCGGGCGTAAACTGCGAGGGACCGGGAAAATCAAGACCCGGATCAATGGAGCTGCGATTGTCCTTGTCGAAGTTCCATTGGCCGCCTTCGGGTTTGCCCTCATCCGTCATCAGCAGGCCGGTGCTGCGGCGCATCTCGCGGTAGAAATATTCCATCCGCAATTCCTTGCGGCCTTGCGCCCATGTATTGAACGTGTCGAGCGAGGCCAGAAACCTGTCATCCTCGCGTTGTTCTACCTTGACGTTCAGATCATCAGCCCAGGTTTTGATGTCCTGCGCTAACCGGTATTCCCCCGGCTGTGTCACCACCACGGTGTCTGCGGTGTGATGCTGGATGGCGCGTTTCGTCTCGCCTTTAAGGGAGCCGGTATTGTCGGCATCATCAAGCTGCACATAGGCCACGTCAAAACCGTCGCTGCGCAGATCGTTAGCGAAGTGCCGCATGGCCGAAAGCACCAGCGCGATTTTCTTTTTGTGATGCTTCACATAGGTGCACTCGTCCACCACTTCGGCCATGAGAATGACGTCGGTATCCTTGTTGGCGTCGGCCAGTGACGAGATGCCGGGGCTGAGCTGGTCACCGAGGATGAGGCGAAGGGTTGTCACGGCGCCGGGCTAGCCTTTGGTGCGCAAATGACTGCGCCCGCCATCCACGCGCATCACCTGTCCGGTGATCCACGGGGCGTGATCGGATAACAGGAAAGCCGCGAGTGCTGCCGCATCATCGGCCTCCCCCAGACGCGGGATCGGGTGAAGCTTGGCAATGCCCTGCGCCATGGCATCTGACGAGGTAATGGCTGAGGCCATTTTTGTGGTCATCAGGCTGGGGGCAACAATGTTGACGCGGACGTCAGGTGCCAGGTCTGCCGCCAGCGCGCGGCCCAATCCTTCAACGGCACCCTTTGCCGCCGAGACGATGGCGTGATTTGTAAACCCCTGCTCAACGGCAATGGTTGAGAACAGAACCACTGAGCCATTTGCCTGCTTCAGTGCGGGCGCTGCGTGCTGCACGGCCATGGCCGCGGCAATGGCGTTGAGATGAAACGCTTTTGCAAGGTCATCGACGGTGACACGGCGCAGCGGCTTCAGATCAATGGAGCCGACACAAAAGGCGAGGCCGGCCAGACCCTCATCCGTGGCGGCGGCATCAACGATACGTGCAATGTCATCCGTATTGGTGACATCGCCTGCCAGGCTTTGCGCGCCGTGTGTGTTGGCGAGTGTGGCAAGGGCGTCGCTATCGCGGCCTGAGAGGAACAACGGCTGGTCGCGGGCAGCGAGCATTCCCGCCAGAGACGACCCGACGCCGCCGGTGGCACCAAATATCAGCACGGGTTTGGGCATGGGTGGAGTATCCTTTTTCACCATCAGGTATCCGGTCCATTTATTGTTTCATGGACCGGTCGTTACCCGGTGAGCTATGTAGGCATCCCCGTTCGGCAAGGCTTGGTGACGTATAATGTCTCCCGATGACGACCGCCCGACTGGCCAGCTTGGCCCGTCCCTGACGCCTGTCCCGCCTCCCCGCAAGGTCAGGAACGACGCTGCCATTGCGCAGACAACGCCGGAAGAACGCAAACGCGCGTTCGGCATTCTGTTTTTCTGCCTGCTGTGTCTGGGTATGGGGCAGTCGTTGTTTTTTGCCGTGCTGCCGCCGGTGGCGCGTGATCTGGGCCTGACCGAAGTGCAGGTGGGCGCGATCTTCTCTTTGTCTGCGCTGTTGTGGGTGGTCACCAGCCCTTTTTGGGGACGCACCAGTGATGTGTGGGGGCGCAAGTCCATCATGCTCATCGGGCTGTGTGGCTTTGGCACCTCTACCATCGGCTTTGCTGTGTTTATCTGGATGGGCATGGAGGGGATGATCGGGCTGTCGCTGCTGTTTCCGCTGCTGGTGGGCGTGCGGGCGATCTTCGGCGCTTTCGGCTCCGGCACCATGCCCGCCAGTCAGGCCTATGTGGCCGACCGCACGACACGCGCCGAACGCGCCTCCGGCGTTGCCACCATTGGTGCAGCGTTTGGCATGGGCACGGTAATCGGCCCCGGCGTTGCGGCGGCGCTGATTGTGTTCGGGCTGCTGGCACCGTTTTTTGTGGTCGGCACGCTGGCGTTTTTAAGCGCGCTGGCGATCTGGATTTTGCTGCCGGAGCGCACCCGCCCCCGCGAGCGACAGGACAAGAAACACCGGCTCAAAATGCTGGACAAGCGTGTGTGGCCGTTCTTGACGGTGGGCGTGTTGATGGCGATGGGGCAATCCATCGTGGTGCAGGTGTCAGCGTTTTATTTTCAGGACACGCTCAAGCTCAGCGTGGCGGATGCAGCCCAGCTTGTAGGCATCGGCATGATGGCGATGGCCATGTCCACGCTGTTTGCACAACTCGTGCTGATCCAGCGTATGAACCTCTCGGTACAAACCATGCTGCGGGGCGGCACGGTCATCATGATTATTGCGTTCGGGCTGATGATTGCCGGCGGCAATTACGCAACGCTTGTGATGGCACTGGTGGCGTCGGGGCTGGGCTTCGGGCTGTTGCGTCCCGGCCTGTCGGCAGCCGCATCGCTTACCGTAGAGCCGGACGAGCAGGGATCTATCGCGGGCTTCATTGGCTCAACCGCCGCTATCGGCCATGTGCTGAACCCGTTCATCGCGTTGCCGCTGTATCAGATCATGCCGCAGGCACCGTTCATTCTTGCTGCCTGTCTGATGGTGGTCATGGGCATCTTCATCATGCTCCACCCGCTCGTCTCAACAGTGAAGGCGGGCTACGAGGACGAGGACGACCATGACGGCGACATTGTGCCGAAGGGCTAACCGAAAGCCTAAAGGTTAGCCGAGCCGCTCCGCTTCCCAGGCCGTAACCAGGCCCTGAATGGCCATGGTGAAGGCGTGGGGCTGGTCGAGCATCACATGGTGGCGGGCTTCGGGAATGGCGAATACGGGGGTTGTCGGGCCGCCGATTTTTTTGTGGTAGTCCATGACTTCCGCCTGACCGTTCCACGACAAGCCGCCCATCACGGCCGCCTTGCGGCAGGTCATGTCGGCAAAGCGCTCATTCAGGTCATCGCCCAGCACAAGCCCGTAAAAGATTTTCGGGTCGAACTTCCATGTCCAGCCGGTGCCGTCAGCGGTGCGTCCCAGATGATCCGGCTCCGGCGTGGCTTCGCGCAGGCTTTCTTTGGCAATGAAATCAAAAATAAAGCGGTTGGCCAGCGGCTGGTCCGGGGCGAGGCGAAACCGTCCCAAGGCTGTTTCATAGTCCGGGTAGATGCGCGTCGGGCGTGGCGGCGGATTGTCCTTGAACCATTCTTCGTGTTCGCCGGGCGGGCGGACGCCGAAATCCACCTGAATGAACCCGCCCAGTTCGTCGCCATAGGTGGAAGCGGCAATCAGCGATACAAAGCCGCCGAATGAATGACCGACAATGTACCCCGGTGCCATGTTGGCATCGCGCACCACCGAGATGATTTCTTCGGCATAGCTGTCGCGGGTGTAGCGGTCTGGCCGCCAGGCGCTTTCGCCCATGCCGCCCAAATCCATCGAGGCGACCTGAAACCTGTCGGTCAGGTAGGGCGCGATGTGCGCAAACCACTGGGCGTGCGCGCCGTTGCCATGCACAAACACAATGCCGGGCTTGGGGGCTTCATCCGGCTTGGGGGCACCCCACAGCAGATAGTGAATGGCGATGCCACCCACCATTACGTGACGGCTCTCATGGGGGGCGGCCAGCGCGCGGGTGAACCACAGCGGCGGGTCTTTGATTTCCACCAGTGGTTCTTCCAGCGGCGCGTTTTCGGGTGGGCCGTCCTGTTTGCCCTTGTGGGCGTGCCGGGGGCGTTCTTCATAGGTCATGGGGGCGGGAGACTCATTTGGTGACTGGGCGTCATTTTCGTATGCAGCTTTAGCCGATAGGGCGGGCGGCTGACTAGGTACTGTATTGGTGGGGCACATAAGCGGTGCTCGCGGTTGACTTGGGCGCAAGTGCTGCTATTTTCCGCCACCAATTGGCCGGGGCTGTCCCCGGCTTTTTCTTGTTTTTCCCCGGTTTGCCGCATTTTGTCGGCGCCTAGTTACAAGCGATCCGCACCGATGAAAGTCCGTAATTCGCTCAAGTCGCTGGCAAAGCGCGACAAAAACTGCCGTATCGTGCGCCGCAAGGGCCGCCTTTATGTCATCAACAAGGTCAACCCGCGCTTCAAGGCGCGCCAGGGCTGACGCGCGGGCGCCCTCGGGTGAACATTCCCATGTCCGGCCAGCGCGCTCCCACAAAAGTTGTTTTTGATCTCGGTGGCGTTCTGATCGACTGGGATCCCCGGCGGATTTTTCAGCAGTATTTTGCCACCCGTGGCGTCATGGAGGAGTTCATGACGCAGGTGTTCTGGCGTGTGCATCATGAGTGCCACGACACGAATGCGCCGTTTGCTGAAACAATTGCGCCTCACAAGCAGGCCTACCCGGAATATGCCGCCGCGTTTGATGCCATGGCACAGCACTGGCAGCAGGCGCTGATCGGGCCCATTCCTGAGACGGTTGCTGTGCTGAACGATCTGGCCGCACGCGGTGTAACCTTGTATGCGCTGACCAACTGGCCGGCGCAGACATGGCCTCCAACGCATCCAAATCCGGACGACTACGGGTTTCTGGCGCATTTCAAAGACATTGTGGTGTCGGGTCAGGTGCAACTGCGCAAGCCGGATGACGCTATTTATGCGCTCGCCATGCAACAGTTCGGGCTGGCCCCGGGCGAGGCTGTGTTCATTGATGATCTGGCGGTGAACGCTGATGCCGCCACCCGCGCTGGCATGGTGGGGCATCAGTTTCTGTCGGCTGCGCACCTGCGCTCCCGCCTGGTAGGCTTGGGACTGCTATAGGTCTTGTTCTGGCAGGCTCCTGCCATCACGATCACCCGTCTGATAATTCTGAAAAAGGCTCAAAGCATATGTCCGGCACATTCATGATCTATGGCGCAACCGGATATACCGGCAAGCTCACCGCGCGCATGGCGGCGCAAAAAGGTCTCAAGCCTATTCTCGCCGGGCGCAGTGCCGCGAAGCTGCAGGCGGTGGCCGAGCCGCTGGGTCTGGAATGGGCGGCGCTGTCGCTTGACCGGCCCAAGGCACTGGACAAGGCGCTGGCGGATGTGGACGCCGTGCTGCACATCGCCGGGCCGTTTTCGGCAACGTCCAAACCGATGCTGGATGCCTGCCTGCGCACCAAAACCCACTATCTGGACATCACCGGCGAAATTGATGTGTTTGAAGCCTGTGCCGCCCGCGACGCCGAGGCGCGCAAGGCGGGCATCATGGTGCTGCCGGGCGTAGGCTTTGATGTTGTGCCCAGCGACTGTCTGGCAGCGCACATGAAGCGGCGGATGCCCGAAGCACAACGCCTTGAGATGGGCATTGCGGGGATGAGCAATCTGTCGCACGGCACAGCCAAGACCATGGTGGAAAGCATTTCCACCGGCACCCGTGTGCGGCGCGGCGGCGCCATTGTGGCGCTGTCCAAGCCGCCGCGGCGGACGATGGATTTTGGTTCTGGTGAGAGCAAAGCCATCGGCGTTGGCTGGGGCGATGTATCCACCGCCTATCACTCAACCGGCATTCCCGACATCACGGTCTATTTTGAGGCCAGCAAGGATATGGAGCGGATGGCCGGGCTTGGCTCGGCGGCACGCTGGATCATGGGCACGGGGCCGGTTCAGCGATTCCTGAAAAAGCAGGTTGAACGGCTGCCGGAAGGGCCGACAGACGAGCAGCGCGCATCCTCCCACGCCATCCTGATTGGGGAAGCCACCGATGGCGCGGGCAACGTTGTGCGCACGCGGCTGGATACGCCGGAAGGCTATACGCTGACCGCGCATTCCGGGCTGGCGATTGCGCTGCGGGCGGCAAACGGTGATTTTGAGGCCGGGTTCCAGACGCCCTCCAACGCCTATGGCGCAGACCTGATCTTGGATTTCGATGGCGTCACTCGCGCGGATTTGAATGCCTGATGTGGTCTGCGTCCTCGCCAACGGCATGGTCGGGGCCATATAAAGGTCCATGACCTTTTCAGCCGCCTTATCGCCCGCCCGGCTTCTCACCCTGCTGCTTGTTGCGGCAGGCATCGCGCTTGGCGCGTCCGGGGCCTCAGCCCAACAGTCCGATGCAACCCCTGATCTGGATCGGCTGTTTGAGGAACTGGCGCAAGCCGACGATGCGGCGCAGGCCGCCGCCATCGAAGACATGATCTGGCGGGCATGGGCGCGCTCAGGCAGTGATACGGTTGACCTCATCATGGCGCGCGGGCTGGAGGCGCTCAACGCGCAGGACTATGCCGTGGCGCTTGATATGTTTTCCACCGCCATTGAGCTTGATCCCGATTATGCGGAAAGCTGGAACAAGCGCGCGACACTCTATTACGTCATCAATGATTATGACGCGGCCATTGCCGACGTGACGCAGGTGCTGGCCCGCGAGCCGCGCCATTGGGCAGCGCTGATGGGGCTCGCCGTCATGTTTGATGATCTGGACCGAAAGGAACCAGCCCTTGGCGCCTACCGCGCGGCGCTTGAAATCAATCCGCAGCTTGAAGACGCAGCCGAGGCTATAGAGCGCCTGTCGGTTGAGGTTGAAGGCCGCGGCATTTAACGCACACACATTTCACCCGCAATACACGGAAACAACATGGGACGCATCATGGGTTGGGCACTTGGCATCTTCGTTGCGCTGTCGGCGGCGCTTTATGCCTACACACTGTGGTTTGGCGCACGCGTTGAGGCGGCGCATCCCCCGCTTGGCGACTTTGTGGAAGTGGCCGGCGCAAAGCTGCACTACGTTGACCGCGGTGAGGGCGTGCCGGTGGTTCTGGTGCATGGAGCAAGCGGCAATCTGCTCGACTTTGCAACTTCCATCATGGATGAGATTGCCAAAGACCATCGGGTGATTGCGTTTGACCGGCCCGGCCATGGCTGGAGTGAACGGCCTGACATTGATGACGTGCATGACCCTGCCGTGCAGGCGCGGCTCATCAATGAGGCGCTGACCAAGCTAGGTGTTGGCAAGCATGTGCTGCTGGGCCACTCATGGGGCGGTGCAGTGGCCATGGCATATGCGCTGAACCACCCGGATGACTTGCTCGGTGTCATTCCGCTGGCGGGCGCGACTTTTCCGTGGCAGGGCGGCGTTGCGTGGTATCACGGCATTGTTCAAACGCCGGTTGTCGGTGGATATTTCCTCCGGACCCTGATGGTTCCCGCCGGGCAGCAGTTGAGCGGGCCAGGTGTCATCGGCAATTTTTATCCCGATACAGCGCCTGAAAATTATGCGGAAACGATCGGCCTCAATCTGCTGTTTCGGCCCGGTAATTTTCGCAACAACAGCGTGGATGTGAGTAACCTCAAGACCGCGCTGATTGAACAGTCGAAGCGCTATCCTGAAATTAGAGTGCCAACCATCATCATCCATGGCGGCGGCGACAGGTCGGTCGGGTTCACCATCCACTCAGAGCCCCTGCATGCCGCGATTGATGGCTCAGAGCTCATTCGTCTGCGCGGCACGGGGCATATGCCCCATTACGCCAACCCGGATTTTGTGCTGGACGCGATTGCCCGACTGGCACGAGGCGAGACACCACGCGCGGGGCTGACCATTGTGGAAAAAGATCAGGCGTTTGCTGCCAGAAGCAACTAGTCGGCCCGAACCTAGTTTGGGTGATTGGCGGCGCTGTCCGCCACAAAGGCAACGCGTAGCATGTTGGTTGCGCCCGGCGTGCCCAGCGGAACACCGGCCATGATGACAATGCGGTCTCCCACGCGCGCCATGCCTTCGCGGAAGGCAAGGCGTCCGGCACGGTCCACCATGTCATCAAGGTTTGCGGCGTCATCTGTCAGGACGCAGTTGAGGCCCCACACAAGTGATAGCCGCCTGGCGGTAGGCAGGTGAGGCGTCAGCACCATCACCGGCACGCGGCTGCGCTCGCGCGCGGCGCGCAGGCCGGTTGAGCCTGATGTCGTGTAGCAAACAATGGCGGCTGCGTTCAGCGTTTCTGCCACGGTGCGCGCGGCATTGCTGAGGGCATCAGGCCCCGTTGGTTCGGGCTCAGAGCGTTGCGCGTTGATGATCTGCGCATAGTTTGGATCGGTCTCAATCGATTCAGCGATGCGGTTCATCACGGCTACGGCTTCCACCGGGTATTTGCCGGCAGCTGATTCTGCCGACAGCATGACAGCATCTGCGCCTTCAAACACGGCAGTTGCGACGTCTGATACTTCGGCGCGGGTCGGCACCGGATTTTCAATCATGCTTTCAAGCATCTGCGTGGCCACCACCACCGGCTTGCCGGCGCGGCGGGCGGCGCGGGTGAGGCGCTTTTGCAGGCCAGGCACGGTTTCAACAGGGCACTCAACGCCCAGGTCACCGCGCGCCACCATCAATCCATCCGCAATATCCAAAATGGCATCGAGGTCGTCGATGGCTGAAGGCTTTTCCATCTTCGCCATGACGGCGGCACGGCCACGGGCAATTTTCTTGGCTTCCGCCACATCCTGCGCTGACTGCACGAAGGACAGCGCGATCCAGTCCACGTTCAGGTTCAGCGCGGCCTCAAGGTCTGAGCGGTCCTTGGTGGTCAGTGCAGGGATGGGCAGGCGCGCGTCAGGAATGTTGACGCCCTTGCGCGACGTTAGGTGACCGCCCGCCATGACCGTGGTTGTCAGTTTGCTATCTGACACGTCCTCCACCCGCAGGCGGATTTTGCCGTCGTCCAGCAGCAGCGAGTGGCCGGGTTCGGCAACCTCGAAAATCTCCTTGTGCGGTAATGGCGCGCGTTTGTCCGTACCCGGCGCATCGTCCATATCCAGAATGAATGTGGTGCCATTTGTCAGGTCAGCGCCGTCGCCGGCCATTTTGCCGATGCGCAGTTTCGGGCCTTGCAGGTCCACCAGAATGGCAATCGGGCGACCGGTCTGGCGCTCCAGTTCGCGGATCATCTCCACGCGGCGCTTGAGGTCTGCATGGTCTGAGTGGCTCATGTTGAGGCGGAAGGCGTCTGCGCCTGCCTCATGCAGGGCGAGCGCGGCGGCCAGATCGTCGGATGACGGTCCAAGGGTCGCAAGAATGCGGACATTGCGGTGGCGCACGGGGTTACTGCGCCCCGCCCGTCAGTCCGCCGGTGTGTCCGCCAGTGAGAAGGCCCAAGGTCTGCTGGGGGTCGGGCCGACGCGTGGCTTCGGTGAAGCGCACGGTCCAGTCCGGTGATCCGGCGGTGTCCACTTCCATGAAGCCTGCGGTGTGGTGCCCGCGCGCTTCACAGTCCTGACGACCTGAAATGGTGAACTCGCCCGGCGCAACGCACAGTGTGGACTGGCCGGACCAGCCGCCGCCCGCGTCAAAATCAATGGCGAACACATAGTAGTAGCGCGCGTTCAGGTCGCTTTCGATGACCGGGGCACATTGGCGACCATCAAGATGCCACCAGCCTTCCGACACCCATTCATCCTGAGTGAAATAGCCCAGCGCCACGCCGATGCGGCTGGACGACTCATTGCACACATCAAGCCCCGCAGACGCGGTTGCGGGCATTGCCAATAATCCCAACGCTGCAATGGCAACGGTCAGAGTGAGGCGGTGCGTAAGTTTGAAGAGGCGTTTCATGGGTACAGGCTATCACTCCAGACAGAGCATGTCAGTTGCCGGTATGTAATGTTTTTGCGTGCGCAGTGGCTGGGTCGGCTGTCAATCACAGACGGGCTGCGTATAGTCGGCGGTATGTCTTTGACTCCTACTCCCATCGAGTTACCGAGGGCTCCCGGCGACGGAGGGTTTCAGCCCTTTGAGCTTGTTAATGCTGAGTGCGCAGCGACAGCGCCGCTGGTGGTGCTGTGCGACCATGCCTCCAACGCGTTGCCGGACGCCTATGGCACGCTGGGCCTGCCGTCCATTGATCTTGAGCGGCATATCGGCTGGGACATTGGCGCGGCAGACGTAACCCGGCGGCTTGCACACCTGATGGGCGTGCCTGCGGTCCTTTCGGGTTTCTCGCGGTTGCTGATTGACCCCAATCGCGGAGCAGATGATCCCACACTGGTGATGAAACTGTCTGACGGCGCAGTCATCCCCGGCAATCGCCAGGCAGATGCCGCTGAAATCGCGCATCGACGGGCCAACTATTGGCAGCCCTACCAAGATGCAGCCGCGTCGATGATTGAGGCGGCGATGGCGGGCGGGCAGGTGCCGGTCATTGTTTCAATCCACAGTTTTACACCGGTCTGGCGGGGTGCCATGCGGCCCTGGCAGTGCGGCGTTTTATGGGACCGCGATCCCCGGTTACCGCACCTGCTGCTGGCGGGCCTGCGCAGTGATAGTGGGCTGGTGGTGGGAGACAACGAGCCCTATTCGGGTCGGCTGCACGGCGACACGATGTATCGCAACGGCACGTCGCGCGGGCTGGCAAACGCGCTCGTCGAAATCCGGCAGGATCTGATCGATACCCATCATGGTGCGCAAGAATGGGCGGAGCGGCTGGCACAGATTCTGGGAGACGCGATCAAAAAGCATCCGGAACTGGCGATGGTGAAGCATTTTGCATCGTACACGGAGGATGGCGCATGAAACGTCCGGCACTTACCCTTGGGGTTGAGGAAGAGTATCTGCTGGTCAACCGGCAGACGCGCGACCTTGTGTCCGAACCGCCGACCGACCTGATGCCGAAACTGTCGGAGGCAATCGGCGCGCAGGTGTCGCCGGAGTTTCTTAAAAGTCAGGTCGAAATTGGCACTGGTGTGTGTGCAACACCTGCAGATGTGCGAGCCGACCTCGCACGCCTTCGCTCCGCTGTTGCCGAGGTGGCAAACGAATATGGCTATGCACCAATCGCCGCGAGCACTCACCCGTTTGCCAAATGGTCTGAGCAGCACCACACCGAAAAAGCGCGCTACGACCAGATCGCCAGGGATCTGGCGGGCACCGTGCGGCGGCTGCTGATATGCGGTATGCACATTCACGCGGGCATCGAGGATGATGATCTGCGCGTCGATATGATGAATCAGGTCAGCTACTTCCTGCCACATATTCTGGCGCTGTCGGCCTCCTCACCCTACTGGCAGGGCGAAGATACGGGCATGGCATCCTACCGGCTGACGGTTTTTGACGCGTTGCCGCGCACCGGGGTGCCGGATTCGTTTGAGAGTTGGCCGGAATATCAGCGGGTGGTGGAACGGCTGATAGAGGTGGGCGCCATTGAAGACGCCAGCAAAATCTGGTGGGACATTCGCCCCTCGGTGCGCTGGCCAACCCTTGAGGCGCGCGTGGCAGACGTCTGTACACGGATGGATGACGCGGTGGCATTGGCAGCGCTCTATCAGTGTTTGCTGTCGATGCTGTTTACGCTGCGCGAAAAGAACCAGCGCTGGCGGGTCTATCCGCGCATTCTGATTGAGGAAAACCGTTGGCGTGCGCAACGCTATGGCGTGACCGGCGATCTGGCTGATTTTGGTCAGGGAAAAATGATGCCGTTTGGCACGCTGGCGGATGAGCTTGTGGGCCTGCTTCAGGAAGAAGCCCGCCAGCTTGGCTGCACGCAGGAATTGCTGCACGTGGCCACCATTGCGCGGCGCGGCACCAGCGCGCAGGCGCAGCGTGTGGCCTATCGCGCCGCGCGCGACGACGGTGCCAGCCACACGGATGCGCTATGCGCGGTGGTGGATTTCCTCGTCGAAGAAACCATGTATGGCATCAAAGACAGTTAGCCGGGAGAAAACGCGATGACCACCCAAACAGAACTTGAAGCGGCTGCGTTCCGCCGCCTTGTGGCGCATCTGCGCGAGCGCACGGATGTTCAGAACATTGATCTGATGAACCTTGCGGGCTTTTGCCGCAACTGCCTGTCGCGCTGGTATGGCGAGGAAGCCGCTGCGAAGGGTATCGACCTGTCGAAGGATGCCGCCCGCGAAATTGTCTATGGAATGCCGTATGACGACTGGAAGGCAAAGTATCAGACAGACGCATCGGCGGATCAAAAGGCGGCATTTGATACTGCGTCCAAGGACCACGGTTAGGCGCGCAAGATAGGTGGTTGCCGAAACAGCGCGGGGCTGGGTACTGTCCGCGCCCTTCGACCCACACTCATTTCCCAAGAGGCACAGTTTCATGGCGCAGACCGGCGGCGTAGCCCGCGATCAACTCAAATCCATTGTTGAACGCATTGAGCGGCTTGAGGAAGAAAAAGCAGCGCTCGCCGGCGACATCCGCGAGGTATATGCCGAGGCCAAGGGCAACGGCTTCGACGTGAAGGCGCTGCGGCGCGTTGTGCGCGAGCGCAAGCTGGACCGGGCCGAGTTTCAGGAGCAGGAAGCAATCATTGACCTTTACCGCTCAGCGCTTGGCCTGGCTGCGGAGTAGGGTTCTACAGATTTGTAGTCGGTGACGACTGCCGCCCTACGCCCGCACCTCAATGCCCAGGTCACGCACCTTGCGGTACAGCGTTGAGCGACCGATGCCAAGGCGGCGGGCGACTTCCGACATGTGGCCCTCATACTTGTCGATGGCGAGGCGGATCATGTCGGCTTCCATCTCTTCAAGTTTCTTGAGATTGCCGGTTTCATCCAGCACCGAGACATCACCGGGGATTGTTTCGTGCAGCACGGATTGGTCGGGCCGCGTACCAAACTGGGGGGCTGCCGGCTGTGCCATCGCTGGCTGGGCAGTGCCGCCCTGAACAGTTCCGCCCAGAACCGCAGGCTGAATGTCCGGCAGGCGGGGCTTTGGCCGCGCCTGGGCACCGGCGAGGCTGGCAATCTGCGGGAAGTCCTCAAAGGTCAGCATGTCGCCGTCGCACAGAACCACCGCGCGGAACACCGCGTTTTCAAGCTGACGCACATTGCCGGGCCACGCAAAACCTTCCAGCAATGCGCGGGCGTCTGCATCCAGACCGCGAATGGGCTTGCCTTCTTCGGCGGCAAAGCGGGCGGCAAAATGGTCTGTCAGCGGCACAATGTCTTCGCGGCGCTCGCGCAGCGGCGGCACTGATACGGGGAAGACGTTGAGGCGGTAATACAGGTCTTCGCGGAAGATACCGTCCTGCACGGCCTGGATAAGGTCGCGATTGGTGGCCGAGATCAGGCGAATGTCCACTTTGACAGGCTTTTTGGCCCCGACCGGGTCCACTTCGCCTTCCTGCAGGGCGCGCAGCAGCTTTACCTGCATGTCGAGGGGCAGTTCGCCGATCTCGTCCAGAAACAGAGTGCCGCCATGGGCCTCCTGAAACTTGCCTGCGTGTTTGTCGGTCGCGCCGGTAAACGCGCCTTTTTCGTGGCCAAAAAGAATCGATTCGACCAGATTCTCCGGAATCGCACCGCAGTTGACCGTTACAAACGGGCGTCCGGCGCGGTCGCTGGAGCCCTGAATGGCACGGGCGATCATTTCCTTGCCGACGCCCGACTCGCCTTCAATGAGAATCGGAATGTTGGACTGGGCGGCACGCTCGCCGATTTTGCCGACCTTCTGCATGGCCGGGCTTTCGGCAATCAGGTCGCCAAATGTGAGCTGGCCGGTTGAATGTTTCTTGAGGCGCGTAATTTCCTTGCCCAAAGCCTCGAGTTTAAGGGCGTTGGCAATGGAAACCTGCAGCCGTTCCGGGCTTGCGGGCTTAACCACAAAGTCGCGGGCACCTGCCTGCATGGCCTTAACCACCGTATCAATGCCGCCATGGCCGGTGAGCACGATAAAGGGCAGTTCAGGACGGGTCGGGTGGATGCGCTCCATCACCGCCCAGCCGTCGGTCTGGGGCATCACGAGGTCCAGAACCACAAGGTCAACTTCATGGCCGCGCGCGCCTTCGAGAGCGCAAATGGCTTCGTTGCCGCCGTTTGCTGTCATGACGCGGTGTCCGTCGCGCTCCACAACGGCTGAAATCAGCCGCATCTGAGCCGGGTCGTCATCAACAATGAGAATCGTCTTGGCCATGTCGGCTCCCCGAAACGCGCTGCCCTTGCGCGGCAAGGGCATCAAACTGGATGGGCAGCGACCGGAAGGGAGAATCGGCGCGGGTCTGCCGCAACTCGAACCCCAACCCAGACCCTGACGGTGCTGTCCTGAAGCGGCATCATTGACCCAAGTCAGTTAAGGAGGGTTTTAGACAGGGGGTAACAACCGGGCCGGTCTTGGGTTAAGTGTGTTCTGACCCCTGAAAAGGCGGCCTATGGTTAACAAAAACCTGCCGTTTTTCGGGGTGTTGCGTAAACGTGACTCCTGTTGCTCAACGGGCATTCTATTTGGGAAAATGGTTGCCCGGCCCTAGGGGTTTGTGCGATGAACATGGCGGATACGCGGACTAGGTAGTTCCCGGGCGGGTCCCGGCCACCCGTCGTTTTCGGGGGGTGCGAATGCAAATTTCGAATGACTGGAGAGTGGGATGAACACGCTATCCCGGATTATTGCGGTGGGGGCATTTTTTGGTCTTGCAGGCTGCGGCCTGGGGGGGACTTTCCACGTGGAAAGCTTCCTTGATCAGGAAATTGCTGGAGATGATTTCTACTCGTGCCTCGCGGCCGAGTATCAGGATCGTGCGACGTCAGAAGTCTATGTGGACTGTGAATGGCGTCACTCGGTTCTTTTTGCCGAAAAAGGTCGTGCAGCGCTTGCTGGCGGTCCGGTTGCGCCGTTTGATCCGGCCAGCCTTCCTTTCGGTCGTAAGGTTCTCGATTCAGAACTGGGCGAACTTCAGGAGGCCCGTGGCCGCCTGATCGCAGCGCTGGACAATGGCGGTCGTGATGACCGTGGTTGCGCTTGCGCCAAGGCACAGCGGTACTATGACGGCTGGGTCGAGCAGGCCTCTGACAACGAACTTGGTGTTGATGGTTCCTTCTTCGGTGGCGCAGGCGGTCCGGTTCAGCCGGAGCGTGTGGCTTCTGAAAAGGTCGCTTTCTATGAAGCCCTCACCGAGTGCGAAGCTGCTGCAGCAGATCAGGACTTTGTGATCTACTTCGGCTTCGACAAGTTCAACCTCACGTCGGCTGCCATGGCAGTGATCGACGAAGTGGCGAGCTTCACGAAAGAGTTCAACAACCCGACTGTTAACGTTGTGGGTCACACCGATACCTCTGGTTCGGCTGCTTACAACCAGGGTCTGTCTCAGCGCCGCGCCAATGCTGTTGGTAACGCACTGGCAGCACAGGGCGTCACTGTCGGCACTGTTGGTGCCCGCGGTGAGAGCGAGCCTGCTGTACCGACAGGTGACGGCATCCGCGAGCCTCTTAACCGCCGTGCGGTTATCGAGGTCCGCTAGTCGCGGCTCTTGAAGCTCGGCGGGTTTGATCCCGCCGCACAAAAGACAAGAAGGGCCTGGCTTAATCGCCAGGCCCTTTTTCTTTGGTTTTTGCGCGGGCACGGCCAATATCTAGGGGTGTGCCGATAACGTGCCCCTGTCGCCGGTTTCGCGGCGTGTTTGTGAGTTTTCTGATGACTGCCTTTTTACGTCTTCCCCGTCCCGCTCTGCCCGATGGCTCGTTGTCATCTGCTGCGGATACCGATGCCGATTTGCCGACCTGGGATCTCAGCGACCTGTATTCAGCGCAGTCCGCTGACGAAAAAGACGGCGGGTTTGCCGGTCGTGCGGCGGCTCTTGCAGACATAGAAGCTGCACGGGCGCAGGCAGAGGCATTTGCCGCGAGCTATGAGGGCAGGGTCGCAGACAGCCTTTCACATGACGGCGACGTTGAGGCAGGTGCACGCCTGCTGGCGCGCGCGATGGCTGACTACGAAGCGTTGGACGAGCGGATGGGCCGAATTGCATCGTTTGCCGGTCTCATCTATGCGACCGATACCAGCAAACCTGCCTACGCCAAGTTTTATGGTGATGTGCAGGAGAAGCTGACAGCGATCAGCAGTCGTATCCTGTTTTTCACGCTCGATCTCAACAGACTTGAGGACGATGCGCTGGAGGCCGCCTATGGCACCAGCGAAGCACTGGCGCGCTATCGACCGTGGCTTGTTAATGCGCGGGCATGGCGACCGTACCAGTTGAATGATGACCTGGAAAAACTGCTGCTGGAAAAGCGTGTAACGGGTGCGGCCGCCTGGAACCGGCTGTTTGATGAAACCATGGCCGGGCTGCGCTTCGACATCGACGGCAAACCCCTGGCCATTGAGCCCGCGCTCAACCTTCTGGCCGATGCCGACCCTGAGCGGCGCGCCACCGGCGCGCGGGCGCTTGCGACGACCTTTGAAAAATCCATCAGCACGTTCACCCTCATTACAAATACGCTGGCCAAGGACAAGGAAACCGAAGACCGTTGGCGCGGTTACACAGACGTGGCGCAGGCCCGTCACCTGTCCAATCAGGTTGAGCCTGAAGTAGTGAACGCGCTGGCGGCAGCGGTCGAGCAGAAGTTTGCCGACGTGTCGCACCGCTACTATGGCCTCAAGGCGCGGATGCTCGGCGTTGAAACGCTCAACTACTGGGACCGCAACGCGCCATTGCCTGACGCGGATACGTCAAAGCTGAATTGGGATACGGCGCGCGACACGGTGCTGAAGGCCTATCGTGGTTTCTCGCCGGATCTTGCGGCCATCGGCGAAAAGTTTTTCGGCACCGGGTGGATTGATGCGCAGATCAGGCCGGGCAAGGCACCGGGCGCTTTTGCGCACCCCACCGTGCCGAGCGCACACCCGTATTTGCTGCTCAACTATCAAGGCAAGCTGCGCGACGTGATGACCCTTGCCCATGAGTTAGGGCACGGCGTGCATCAGGTGCTTGCCGCACCGCAGGGCCAGTTGTTGTCACAGACCCCCCTGACGCTCGCAGAAACGGCGTCTGTCTTCGGCGAGATGCTGACATTCCGTGCGCTACTGGCGGATGCGCCGGATAAAACCGCACATCGCGCCATGCTGGCCTCAAAAGTCGAGGATATGATCAACACGGTGGTGCGGCAGACGGCGTTTTACATGTTTGAACGCGAGGTGCATCTGTCGCGCCGCGAGGGCGAGCTCACGTCAGACGACATTGGCCGCATCTGGATGGACGTGCAGGCAAAGAGCCTTGGCCCCGCCGTCACGCTGAACGAGGGCTACGAAAATTTCTGGTGTTATATCCCGCACTTCATTCATTCGCCATTCTATGTGTACGCCTATGCATTCGGCGATTGTCTGGTGAACTCGCTGTACCGGGTTTATCAGGATGGGCACCCTGACTTTGCCAGCGCTTATCTCAATATGCTGCGCGCGGGTGGCACGAAACATCACTCCGAATTGCTGGCACCATTCGGGCTGGATGCGCGCGACCCGGCGTTTTGGGCGGGGGGTCTTGCAGTCATCGAAGGCCTGATTGATGAGCTGGAAGGTCTGGTAGCGTAAACCCATGGATGATGACCTTCCTCCAGGTGCCGCCCCGTCAGAAGAAAACCGCCTGTCGGGCCGCGCCAAACGCTACGCCAAAGTCGGCGGCGGTGTGGGCGGCATTGCCGCGCGCATGGCCGGGGCACGTCTGCTGGGCCGCGACATAGACGATGCCGCCATGGCCGCAGAACTGCGCAACGCGCTGGGCGGCATGAAAGGCCCGATCATGAAGGTGGCGCAGATGCTCGCCACCATTCCTGATGCTATTCCCGAAGACTATGCGGTGGAGCTTGCGCAGTTGCAGGCCAACGCCCCGCCCATGGGGTGGCCGTTCGTCAAGCGTCGCATGGCGTCTGAGCTTGGCCGTGACTGGCAAAAGAGGTTTTCATCGTTTGAGCGTGACGCTGCTGCTGCGGCCTCGCTGGGTCAGGTCCACCGGGCAACAACGCTCGACGGGCAGTCGATTGCCTGCAAGCTGCAATACCCCGATATGCAGTCAGCTGTGGAGGCTGACCTCACCCAGCTTGACATGGTGTTTGCCATACAGCGTCGCATTGACGGGGTGATCGATACCCGCCAGATGGCCAGGGAAATTGGCGCGCGTCTGCGTGAGGAACTGGACTACACCCTGGAAGCCCGGCACATCGCGCTGTATCAACAGATGTTGGCCGATGACGCCACGGTTCGCGTGCCCGATGTGGTTGGCGAGCTTTCGACCAAGCGTCTGCTGGCCATGACGTGGCTGGATGGCGCGCCGCTGCTGGCCTCGCGCGATGCGCCGCTTGAAACCCGAAACGCCATTGCTACCGCCATGTTCAGGGCGTGGTGGCACCCGTTCAGCCACTACGGTGTGATTCACGGCGACCCGCATCTTGGCAATTACACGGTGCGTGATGATGATGGAATCAATCTTCTGGATTATGGCTGTATCAGAAAGTTTCCGCCGTCCTTCGTGACCGGCGTTGTGGAGCTGTATCAGGGCCTCAAGACAAATGACCGCGACCGTGTGCGGGCGGCTTACGAAAGCTGGGGCTTCAAGAAGCTCAATGATGAACTGGTGGATGTGCTCAATATCTGGGCGGGCTTCATCTATGGGCCGCTGCTTGATGACCGTGTGCGGACGATTGCCGACGGCATTTCACCGGGGAAATATGGCCGCGAAGAAGCGGCCAGGGTACATGCGGCCCTCAAGAAACACGGGCCGGTGACGCCACCGCGCGAGTTCGTGTTCATGGACCGTGCGGCTATCGGCCTGGGTGGAGTGTTTTTGCATCTTGCTGCGGAACTGAACTTTCATGATCTGTTCAACGCCGAGATTGACGCCTTCGACCACGATGTGTTGGCGGCGCGCCAGCACGCAGCGCTTGAGGCCAACGGGCTGTCGCTGGGCCAGGACGCCTGACTCTGACACCTGGCCCTTTGCAAGCGCACACAATCCGACTATTGATCCCGCCATGTCGAATGAACCCGTGAATGAGCCTGAAGAGGGCGTGCCGGATGGTTTTGTCATCGCCAAATGGCGCGGCGGCTTTGGCAATCAGGTGGGGCCGATCTATCAGCGCTTCAGCGATGACGGCACCTGGGCGCGCGGCTTTTTGGTGGGTGCGCGGCACACCAACGGTTTTGACAACTGCCACGGCGGGATGCTCATGGCATTCGCCGACATGGCATTCGGATCGGCGGTTACCTACGAAATGCATCGCTTCTGGGTCACGGTGAGGCTGGTCACGGATTTTGTATCAGGGGCAAATCTGGGCGAGTTTGTGCAGGGCAATGCAGTGGTTACCGGCCATACAGACGATTTTGTGTCGGTGCGCGGGGCTATCTGGGTGGGGGGCAACCGGCCTGACGGGCCAGACAGCCGCGCCGTCATGACCGGGACCGGGCTGTTCAAGGTGCTTGGCGAACGTCCCGGCACATCGCCACTTCTCGATATGCGACGCAGCTAAGGTCGCTGCTTGCCGTCATGCCGGTCCAGCGCCTATAGTCCGCGTCAACTTTACGACTTTGCCAAGGGAGATGGGGCGCATGTCTGACGCCAAAAACGAAGCGCTTGATGCCGATGCATGGGGCAAGGAAATGGAGGCCGAGGAGCATCTGGGCACTTGGGACGGCTTCGTCGCCGCGACCAAATGGGGCACCATTGCTGTTGTGGCCATCCTCGTGCTGATGGGTATTTTTCTGGTCTAGCCAACGCTGACCCCATCATTGTCGGTCACCCATCGCACACTCACGACATCCAAGGCTCACCAACAAACAGGGCCCATTCTACCAGGGGGCGGAGAACGCATGAAGCTTGCTATCCCAAAGGAGCAACGCGACAACGAAACGCGCGTTGCGGCCTCACCGGAGACGGTGAAAAAACTTACAGCACTTGGCTTTGACGTGGTTGTGGAGGCGGGCGCGGGCCTGGCCTCTTCTGTGTCTGATGCCCAGTTTCAAGAGGCCGGCGCAACCATCGCAGCGGATGCGGCAGCAGCGCTCGGCGATGCCGACATTGTGTTCAAAGTGCGCGGACCGGACGCGGGCGAAATCGCCAAAATGAAGCGCGGTGCCATTCTGGCCGCCATGCTGAACCCGATGCAGAGCAAAGACACGAATGATGCGCTGGCGGCAGCCGGCATCACGTCCTTCGCTATGGAGCTGATGCCGCGTATCACCCGGGCGCAGTCCATGGATGTTTTGTCGTCGCAGTCAAACCTTGCAGGCTACAAGGCGGTGATTGACGCCGCTGAACTGTTCACCCGCGCTTTTCCCATGATGATGACAGCGGCAGGCACTGTTGCGCCCGCGCGCGTATTTGTGATGGGGGCCGGCGTTGCGGGCCTGCAGGCTATCGCCACCGCCAAGCGTCTGGGTGCCATTGTATCCGCCACTGATGTGCGCGCTGCGGCGGCCGAGCAGGTGCAAAGTCTGGGCGGCAAGTTCGTGATGGTGGAGCCGGACGAGGGCGACACCGGCGAAACCGCTGCGGGCTATGCCAAGGAAATGAGCGAGGACTACAAGAAGCGTCAGGCAGCCCTTGTGGCCGAGACCATTGCCAAGCAGGACATTGTGATTACGACAGCGCTCATTCCCGGCCGTCCGGCACCTGTGCTTGTGACCGAGGAAATGGTGCACAGCATGAAGCCGGGGTCGATCATTGTTGATCTTGCGGTCGAAGCAGGCGGCAACTGCCCGCTATCGAAGCCCGGCGAGATTGTTGAGGTCAACGGCGTCAAGATCATGGGGCACCGCAATGTGCCGGGTCGTGTGGCAGATGATGCGTCAGCGCTGTACGCCAAAAACCTGCTCAATTTTATTACGCCGCTCGTTGACAAGGAAACGGGCGCGCTCACCATCGACTGGGAAGACGAAATCATCACCGGCACGCTGATCTCGAAAGATGGCAAGGTGGTGCACCCGGCGCTTACAGGAGGAGCCGCCTGATGGAAGCTGCAATTGATCCCTTCATCTTCCGGCTGGCGATTTTCGTTCTCGCGATTTTCGTTGGCTACTACGTGGTGTGGAGCGTTACGCCCGCACTGCACACGCCTTTGATGTCAGTCACCAATGCGGTGTCGTCGGTGATCATCGTCGGCGCGCTCATCGCGGTGGCAGTGGATGTAACGGCAACCGAAACAGCGGGTTTCTCGCGCTGGCTTGGCATTGCCGGTGTTGTGTTGGCGAGCGTCAATATTTTTGGCGGCTTTCTCGTCACCCAGCGCATGCTTGCCATGTACAAGAAAAAAGAAAAGAAATAGGGGGCTGCTGAAACATGTCTGCCAATCTCGCAGCACTCGCCTATCTCGTTTCGGGCGTGCTTTTCATCATGGCGCTTCGTGGGCTCTCCAGCCCTGAAACGTCCCGTCAGGGCAACCTTTACGGCATGGTCGGCATGGCCATTGCCATTGCCACCACGCTTGTGCGTCAGGACATCTCCAGCAGCGAAGTGTGGATGTATATCATCGGCGCTGTGGTGCTGGGCGGCGGTATTGGCGCGATCATTGCCAACCGCATTGCGATGACCGCTATGCCGCAGCTTGTTGCCGCATTCCACTCTTTGGTGGGTATGGCTGCGGTGCTGGTGGCCTGGGCGGCCTACATGTCGCCTGAGGCATTTGGCATCGGCGTCACCGGCAATATCAAGATTGTCAGCCTGATTGAAATGGGGCTTGGGGTGGCGATCGGCGCCATCACGTTCTCCGGCTCGATCATTGCCTTCGCCAAATTGCAGGGCACCATGTCCGGTGCGCCGATCATTCTGCCTGCGCGCCATCTCATCAACATTGCGCTTGCCGGGGCCATTGTCGGCGGCGTGATCTACGTTTGCCTTGATCCTGCCAACCAGACCGTGGGGGCGTTCGCGTTCATTACCCTGCTGTCGTTCATCATTGGCTTCCTGCTCATCATCCCCATCGGCGGTGCTGACATGCCGGTGGTGGTGTCGATGCTTAACTCGTATTCGGGGTGGGCAGCGGCGGCGTTGGGCTTCACGCTGGAAAACACGGCGCTGATTATTACCGGCGCGCTGGTGGGCTCGTCCGGTGCCATCCTGTCCTACATCATGTGTAAGGGCATGAACCGCTCGTTTATATCGGTGATTCTGGGCGGCTTTGGCGGCGAAACGGCGGCTGCGGGCGGTGCGGTTGAAACCCGGCCCGTCAAGCAGGGCTCAGCAGATGATGCGGCCTTCATCATGAAGAACGCAGGCTCCGTCATCATTGTTCCGGGCTACGGCATGGCAGTGGCGCAGGCCCAACATGCGCTGCGTGAAATGGCGGACGTGCTCAAGGCTGAAGGCGTGGACGTCAAATACGCCATTCACCCGGTGGCGGGCCGTATGCCCGGCCACATGAACGTGCTGCTCGCGGAAGCCAACGTTCCTTATGATGAAGTGTTTGAGCTTGAAGATATCAACTCCGAGTTTGCCCAGGCAGACGTGGCGTTTGTCATCGGCGCAAATGACGTGACCAACCCCTCCGCCAAGACAGACCCGGCCAGCCCGATTTTCGGTATGCCGGTGCTGGATGTGGAAAAGGCGGCCACGGTGCTGTTTATCAAGCGCGGCATGGGGTCAGGCTACGCGGGCGTGGAAAACGAACTGTTCTTCCGCGATAACACCATGATGCTGTTCTCTGACGCCAAGAAGATGGTGGAAGAGATCGTGAAAGGCATGAAGTAAGCCTCACGCGCGTTACGCTGACAAATAAAAGGCCGGAGCGGTTGCTCCGGCCTTTTTTTGTTTTTCCCGCCGATGCGTGGAGAAGGGGCAGGCACCCAACAAAAAACGCCCCCGGAAAACCGGAGGCGTTGATTGTATATGCAGCGCTGAGATCTAGCGCTTGCGGGCCTTCTTGGGTGCTGCAAGGCCACCTTCACGCTGAGCGCGCTTGCGGGCCAGCTTGCGGGCGCGGCGGATGGCTTCTGCCTTCTCGCGGGCGCGCTTTTCAGACGGCTTTTCGTAGTAGTTCCGCAGTTTCATTTCACGGAACACGCCTTCACGCTGAAGTTTTTTCTTCAGCGCACGCAGCGCTTGATCAACATTGTTATCGCGAACCAGAACTTGCACGCACTCAGCTCCCTTCGAGCTAAAAATCTGCCGCAGCGCACCGCCTGTGTGGGCGCAAACCGGCGAAAACAATCAAGGATTTGACGGGACCGGAACCAGCAGCGGCGCATCTCGCAAGGGGATGCAGGCACGCGAACAGATGTTCCGGATATGCCGTCAGTCATTCCAGAGGGGCGGTAAGTACCAAAAACATGAGGGTCTGTCCACCACCCAGCATATACGATGTGCCAAATTGCAGGGCTTTTCGAGAGGCTGTAGCAGGGCCATATATCAGACATGACCATTCGAAAGATCGCCCGTATGGGCCACCCGGTGCTGTTGCGCGCAGCGGAGCCGGTAAAAGAACCAAAATCCGCCGAAATCCGCAGCCTGGTGGCGGATATGGTGGAAACCATGATCGACGCCAATGGCGCAGGCCTTGCCGCACCGCAGGTGCACGAGCCGCTGCGGATTGTGGTGTTTCAGGCACCCCCGGAACGCGGACCCGAAGATATGGAGGCGGACGAGGCGTTTGACCACACAGCGCCGCTGACCGTGCTCATCAACCCCAGAATCGATGTTCTGGACAATGAGCGCGCCTATGGCTGGGAAGGCTGCCTGTCGGTTCCAGGGATGCGTGGTCTGGTTCCCCGGCCGACCCGTATCAAGTATTCAGGTGTTGGTCTGGACGGTGAAGCAATTGAGCGTGAGGCGCGTGGATTCCATGCCCGCGTGGTATGCCATGAGTGTGATCATCTGGATGGCATTCTCTATCCCCAGCGGATGGATGACCTGAAGGACCTGATTTTTGAAACAGAAGTGCGCCACTGGGGACGCGACCAGCCGTCTTCACATCGGGCGCACCAAAAAGAAGACCAGACGGATCTCCCCAAAGAGGAGACCGCATAAGGAGGCGGCAGAGATGACACTGAAATCCGCGCGGACACCCTCCGCAGCGCAACAAAAGGCACGCAAGGCCATGACCGCTGATCAGCACTACGAAAAAACCCGCAAGCAGATACTGGCAGCAGCCCTGCCGGACGTGCCATTCGACGGGTGGACCGGCAAGAGTATGCGCAACGCCGCAAAAAAGGCCGGCATTGAAGCAGGGCTTGCGCGGCTTGCGTTCCCCGGCGGCACCACTGACCTGGTGCTGTATTTTACAGCCGAAGGCGACGGGCGCATGGCGCGCAAGCTGAAACGCTCAGACCTTGACGCAATGAAGGTCCGTGAGCGGATTACATTTGCGGTGCGCACGCGCCTTGAGATTGACGAAAAGAATCGCGAGGCGTTGCGCCGGGCAACCGCTTATCTGGCGCTACCCACGTCAGGCACAGCAGGTGTGCGGGCACTGTATGGCACGGTGGACGCCATCTGGCGCGCGGCAGGTGATACGTCCACGGATTATAATTTTTATACCAAGCGGCTGATATTATCAGGCGTCTATTCAAGCACGCTTGCGGTGTGGTTTGGCGACGACACCGAGGGGTTTGAAAAAACCTGGGAGTTTCTTGATCGCCGCATTGCCGATGTAATGCAGATCGAGAAGGTCAAAGGCCGTGCTGAAAAAATCATATCTTCGCTCCCCTCACCCCTGGGGCTGGTATCAAGGCTGCGCTACCCGCTAGGGCGCTAGTCACGCGCTAGTCACCTGCGCGGCGACAGCCGGGTGACATGGCCCATCTTGCGGCCGGGGCGTGCGTCGCCCTTGCCGTAGAGGTGCAGGCCGTTTCCCGGTATTGCCGCCAGCCGGTGCCAATCATTCACATCGTCACCGATGAGATTGGTCATCTCGGCATCTGAGTGACGGTGAGGTGAACCCAGCGGCCAGCCTGCGACGGCGCGCATGTGCTGTTCAAACTGGCTGATGACACAGGCTTCGATCGTCCAGTGACCAGAGTTGTGTACGCGCGGGGCAAACTCATTGACCACAAGGTCATTGCTGCCCGGCCGCACGAACATCTCGACGCCCATGACGCCCACATAGTCGAGTTCCGCCACCACTTGCTCGGCAAGGGCGCGGGCGCGCGCCTCAACCGACGCCGCGAAGCCTGATGGCACGGCTGAAACTGACAGAATGTGATTGGCGTGCGCGTTGCGGGCCGGGTCGTAGGCAGCAACCGTGCCGTCGGTGGCGCGTGCGACAATGACTGATATTTCAGCCTCGAAATCGACAAAGCCTTCAAGGATGCTCGGCTGCGATGCGACCGCGTTCCATGCAGCCTGCGCGTCGCCGGGCGCATTGATGCGTGCCTGCCCCTTGCCGTCATAGCCAAGGCGGCGGGTTTTCAGAATGGCTGGGCAGCCGATGGTGGCAATCGCCTGTTCAAGGTCTTGCAGGTTTGCAACGTCGGCAAATGGCGCGGTGTCTATTCCAAGGCCGCGCAGGAAGTTTTTTTCTGTCAGGCGATCCTGTGACACACCAAGAGCTTTTGCTCCGGGGCGCACGGGAACATCCTGCGCAAGCAGTGTGGCGGTTGCCATGGGCACGTTTTCAAACTCATACGTCACAACATCCACGGCGGCGGCAAAGGCGGCCAGTGCGTCTTCGTCCTCGTAGCCTGCAAAGGTGGCAGCATCAGCAACCTGTGCTGCCGTGCAATCTGTATCCGGACAATAGATGTGTGTCTTCAGGCCAAGCCGGGCGGCTGCCATCGCGAGCATTCGACCAAGCTGGCCTCCACCCAAAATGCCGATCGTGCTGCCGGGAGCAAGAGGTGTGTCAGGCATCTTCCGGCGTCTCGTCAACGCTCAATGTCTGCGCCGCGCGGTAGGCATCAAGCCGGGCGGCCAGAGCATCATCGGTGGTCGCCAGAATGGCAGCAGCCAGAAGGCCTGCGTTTTTTGCGCCTGCCTTGCCGATGGCCAATGTGCCCACGGGCACACCGCCGGGCATCTGCACGATGGACAGCAGCGAATCCTGGCCCTTGAGAGCGGCACTTTCCACCGGCACACCCAGCACCGGCAGCGGCGTCATGGCGGCGGCCATGCCCGGCAGGTGGGCCGCACCGCCGGCACCGGCAATGATAACACGCAGGCCGCGTGATTTTGCGGAGGTTGCATAGTCATAAAGCCGCTGCGGGGTGCGATGCGCAGACACGACTTTTGCCTCGT
This sequence comes from Pyruvatibacter sp., assembly GCF_040219635.1. Classification (NCBI taxonomy): domain Bacteria; kingdom Pseudomonadati; phylum Pseudomonadota; class Alphaproteobacteria; order Hyphomicrobiales; family Parvibaculaceae; genus Pyruvatibacter; species Pyruvatibacter sp. The sequence continues at coordinate 572,187 of NZ_JAVJSC010000009.1, read as the reverse complement.
ACGGCACGCCCAGCGCGTCCAGCGCCTGCGCGGTGTGTGTCATGGTCGGCCAGTCAGACCGGCTGCCCATGATAATGCCAACAAGAGGCGTGTCGCTTGCGCTCACAGCGGGTGCTTTCAAAAAACAAGGCCGGGACGTCCTTTTGAACGAACCCCCGGCGCGCAAAGCAGGGGAGTATAGGCACGGCCCGGCACTTGGCAAGCATTGGAGACATGTCCCGGTGCTGCCACATATTGGGTTAGGCAGGAAAATGTCCTAAATGAATTGTTAACGCTGATGAGATACGAAAAAAGGGCGTAAATGGGCTGGTTTCAGGAAACCAGACCCGGCACAGCAGGTATCGGCAGGGCAGAAGCACCCATGAAAGTTGACGGAACACGGCGGCCCGGAGCCGTCTCGTCGGTGCGGGGCACAACGGGTGCGGCAAAATCTTCTGCCCCGTCAGGTGCCGGGGCAGCAAGTGCGCCGCGGCACATTTCCGATACCGCCTCGATCATGGGCATTCCCGAGGCTGAACTAACGCCCAAAGTGCGTGACGCACTGATGACCCTGATGTCGGAAGTGGATGCACTGCGCCGCGAGCTGACCACCATGAAGGGTCGGCTGGATGCGGTGCAGGAGGAGGCTGACACCGATTCGCTGGTGCCGGTGCTCAACCGGCGGGCGTTCGTGCGCGAACTTTCCCGAATGATCTCGTTTTCGCAGCGCTATAACCAGCCTGCCAGCCTCGTGTTCATTGATCTCAACAATTTCAAACAGGTGAATGACAAATACGGCCATGCCGCTGGCGACGCTGTGCTTGAATATGTGGCGTCAGCGCTGGTGGAGCATGTGCGCGAATCCGACATTGTAGGACGGTTGGGCGGTGACGAGTTTGCTGTCATCCTGGCGCAGGCCACGGAGCGCGATGCAACCGACAAGGCTGAAAGTCTGATGCATCTGATTGCCGACAAACCGCTGGAAATCATGGGTCATCGCATTGCGGTGAGCGTGTCGCCCGGCGCTGTGGCGTTCAAGGCGGGCGAGGATGCGGCAGCCGCGTTGGCGCGCGCGGACGAAGCTATGTATGCCGCCAAACGACGCCGCACCGAAGACGCCCCCAAAGGCTAAGGCCCGTGCCGTGTTAAGCGATAATGTCGGGGACCAACTGGTCTTGCAGAAAGCTGATCTCGTCGCGCAGGGCGAGCTTCATTTTTTTCAGACGGCGGATGCGCAGTGCGTCCGCTGCGCTGGCTGCTTCCAGTGCATCAATGGCGGCATCCATGTCGCGGTGTTGCTGGCGTAGCTGCACAAGCTTTGCGCGGATGGCGGCCGTTTCCTCGTCGTCGTACTGGTCCATGCCGCCCCAAAACTCGATTCCCGCGCCCAACGTTTAAGGCCGTGCGCTGCCGTTGCCTTCTAGCGTGCAGGCGGTGCGGGCTGCAAGCAGTTGTGACGGGCCGGATGGTCGATGACGATTTTGCTTAACAGCGCGGCAAAACCCAGTCAGACTCGGTGGTCCCGAAGACAGCAAATGGGAGGCCCGATATATGTCACTGGCAATGCACCTCACTGAGCTTCACGAGCGGCACCGGTTATTGGAAAAGCAGATCGAGCAGGAAATGCACAGCCCCGCGAGCGACGATCTGACCATTTCCGACCTCAAAAAGCGCAAATTGCGCCTGAAAGAGGAGATAGAGCGGATTTCCGGCGAGCTTGAACACGCCGCCTGACGCGCCTTAGCGTCAGGTCCACAGACATTTTGCGAATATGCCAAGCGCCAGACAGAACGTCTGGCGCTTTTCGCATTGTCGGGCCGACGTGCCGCCGTCCTTGATTTAATTCGATATCATATTATATGATACGATATCGAATTAGAGGGAGGCACTCATGGCCAAATCACGCCGTCAGTTTTTGCGAATCGCAGGCTCATCTGCTGTCATTCTGGCGGCAGGGGCCACGGGCTTTGCCGTTACCCGCACCCCCACAAAGGCGCTGGCACCCTGGCATGAGGCCGGTCATGGCTATTCCGACGCCCGAAAGCGGGCACTGTCCTACGCGATTCTGGCACCCAACCCCCACAACCAGCAGCCCTGGCTGGTGTCGCTTGAGGGCGACGACACGTTCACATTGTCATACGACCTTGAACAGATGCTGCCCGCCACCGATCCGTTCAACCGGCAGATCGTGATCGGTCTGGGGTGCTTTCTGGAACTGATGCGAATGGCCGCTGCCAGCGATGGATACCGCGCTGACGTTGCGCTGTTTCCCCAGGGTGAGCCTGAACCTGTGCTGGACGGTCGGCCTATTGCGCAGGTGACGCTGGTGAAGGATGCAGGCGTTGCTGCCTCACCGCTGTTTGCACAGGTGTTGGCACGGCGCTCCAACAAAGAACCTTATGATACGTCCCGGCCGGTTGCTGCCGCCGACATGCAGGCTATTGCAGGCGTAGCCGGAGCCGATGTGCTGACCGGGGCCATCAGCGATGATGCCATGATTGAAACGCTACGCGATCTCACATGGCGGGCGCATCTCATTGAGGTTGAAACGCCGGCTACCTACATGGAAAGCGTGGATGTGATGCGCTTTGGCAAGGCAGAGATCGAAGCCAACCCGGACGGCATTGATCTGGGCGGGGCATTTCTGGAAACGCTGGGGCTGGCAGGCGTGATGACGCGCGAAACCCTGTCGGACATGACCTCCATAGCCTATGACCAGGGCCTTGATATGTATCGGGGGCTTATGAGTTCAGCCATGGGATATGTGTATCTGGCCACGGCGCGCAACACGCGGCTGGATCAGGTGGCCAGCGGGCGCGACTGGCTGCGCATGAATCTCAAAGCGACCGAACTTGGCATTGCGATGCAGCCGCTCAGCCAGGCATTGCAGGAATATGTTGAGATGGACGCGCTGTATGCAGAAGTGCATGAGGTGCTTGGTCACGCAGACAACCGGCTGCAGATGCTGGCACGTGTGGGGTATGGTCCTGACTTGCCACCAAGTCCACGGTGGCCGATTACGGCAAAAATTGTCTGAGGCGGAAAGGCCGGTGAGCGTATGGATGCAGATCAGCCAGACACGGCGCAATCGCTCAACGACCCGACGCTGTTTGTTTTTTTCAACGAGATTGGCATCATAGATCAGCTTGCGCGGTCAGCTTTTGAGCGTGTGCTGCCCAAAGGGCTGACCGTGCCGCAATTCTCGGTGCTCAATCATTTTGTACGGCTGGGCGGACCCAGGACACCCGCACAACTGGCCAGTGCGTTTCAGGTCAGCCGCGCGACCATGACCAATACGCTCAAGCGTCTTGAGCAGTCTGCGTTGATTGCCGTCGCGCGCGACCCCAATGACGGGCGATCAAAGCAGATCACGATCACACAGCAAGGGCGCGATGCGCGCGAGCAGTCTATTGCCGCGCTGGCCCCGTTGTTAACAGACTTTGCCGAGCGGCTGGATCTGGCTGATGTGGCGAGCATTATTCCCGCATTGCAGACCGTCCGCATCGAGTTGGACAACAGCCGCGACGTGGCTGACAGAATTGCAGCTAGCCAAGCAGACTGACGGCAGCATCATACACTAGTTTCAGGCCCACCAGCGTTACGCCGACATAGCACAGCTTGTAGAACGGCTCTTCGGGGATGAGGTGATGCAGGCGCACGCCCAGCAAGATGCCGATGGGGGCCAACGGCATGAGCACGAGTGCGGTCAGCAGGTTGGTGGTGTCGAACTGGCCAAGGGCGATGTAGGGCGGCACCTTGATGAGATTGACCGCCCAGAAAAAGACGACGCTGGTGCCTACATACAGCGTTTTGTCGAGGCGCTGGGGCAACATGTACACCTGAAAGGGCGGGCCGCCGGCGTGCGCCACAAAACTGGTGAAGCCTGCGATGGCTCCCCAAAAGCCGCCCTTGCGGACTGAGCGCTCCGGTGTGCCTTTGCGTTTTTGCCCGGTCCAGAAGTCAGCGGCAAAGGCCAGGGCGACGAGGCCGACAATCAGCGCCACATGGTCCTCGCGCACGCTTGAGGCGGTCATCCAGCCTATGAAAATGCCGATTGCAGCGGCGGGGATCAGGATTTTGAGGTTCGGCAGGTCAAAGTTGCGGCGGTAGGCCCACAGGCCCACAACGTCCATGACCAGCAGGATCGGCAGCAAAATGGCGGCCGCCTGAATCGGCGAGATGACCAGCGCCATCAGCGGTACACCCAGAATGCCAAAGCCCGCCGCGAACCCACCCTTGGAAATGCCGACAATCAGCACAGCGGGAATGGCAGCGGCATAAAACCAGGGATCTTCAATCATCTGGGGTGTTCCGGGCAGGGTGATGAGGCAGGCTTGCAAGATATGTCCGCACGGTGGGACATTGTGCTTTCGCACTGGCAGGCCGCTATAGGCCAAACCCCCGCAAAGCGCAAAAGATGCGCGGCAGACAGGACACCGGAACACGGCATGAGTGACTACGCGGCAGCCTATGACGACTGGAAGCGCGACCCTGAAGGCTTTTGGGAAAAAGCCGCGCGGGCGCTGGAGTGGGACGCGCCATGGACGCGCGTGCTGGACACGTCGCAGCAGCCAAACGGCATCTGGTTTTCAGGCGCGACATGCAACACGGCGTATAACTGTCTGGACCGTCATGTGGAGGCAGGGCGCGGTGAACAGGCGGCGCTGATCTACGACAGCCCGGTCACGGACACCCAAAAAACCTATTCGTATGCGCAGCTTCTGGATGAGGTGGCGACGCTGGCGGCGGTGCTGGCTGACATGGGGCTTGAGGCGGGCGACCGGGCGATCATCTATATGCCGATGATCCCGCAAGCCGCCATTGCCATGCTGGCCTGCGCGCGGCTTGGTGCTGTGCATTCGGTGGTGTTCGGCGGGTTTGCGGCCCATGAACTTGCCACCCGTATTGATGATGCCAAACCCAAGGTCATTCTGCTGGCATCTTGCGGAATCGAGCCGGGACGGGTGGTGGCCTACAAGCCACTGGTGGACGGCGCTATCGAGCAGGCGGTGCATAAGCCCGACGCGTGTTTGGTGCTGCAACGGCCGATGGAAGAAGCGACGCTTGTTGCAGGGCGCGATCATGACTGGGCAGCGCTGGTGGCCGATGCAAAATCGCAGGGCAAACGCGCTGGCTGTGTGTCGGTTGCAGCCACAGACCCGCTGTACATTCTTTATACATCCGGCACGACCGGGCAGCCCAAGGGTGTGGTGCGCGACAATGGCGGGCACATGGTGGCGCTCACCTGGAGCATGAGCGCGATTTACGGCATGTCGCCGGGGGATGTGTTCTGGGCGGCGTCTGATGTGGGCTGGGTCGTGGGACACTCCTACATTGTGTACGGACCGCTGCTGGCGGGCTGCACAAGCGTTTTGTATGAAGGCAAGCCCGTGGGTACGCCGGACGCGGGCGCGTTCTGGCGGGTCATCAGCGAGCACAAGGTGAAGGCGCTGTTTACCGCGCCCACAGCCTTCCGCGCCATCAAGCAGCAGGATCCTGACGGCGCGCTGATTGCCGACTACGACCTGTCGAACTTCAGGATGCTGTTTCTGGCAGGTGAGAGAGCTGACCCGCCGACGGTGCAATGGGCCGAGCAGAAACTCGGCGTGCCGGTGATCGACCACTGGTGGCAGACGGAAACCGGCTGGTCGATTGCCGCCAACCCTGCCGGGCTGGGGCTGTTGCCGGTCAAGCATGGCTCGCCCACGGTGGCAATGCCGGGCTATGACGTGCGGGTGCTGGATGATGCGGGCCACGAGGTGCCGACGGGCACAACGGGCGCGATCACCATCAAACTGCCGCTGCCGCCTGGCTGCCTGCCGACGCTATGGCAGAACGACGAGCGTTTTCGTGCGGCGTATCTGGAGGAGTTTCCCGGCTATTACAAAACCGCTGATGCGGGGTACACGGATGATGACGGCTATCTGTTCATCATGGCCCGTACCGATGACATCATCAACGTGGCAGGCCACAGGCTATCAACCGGTGGCATGGAGGAAGTGCTGGCAGCGCACCCTGATGTTTCGGAATGTGCTGTCATTGGTGTCGCGGATGACCTGAAGGGGCAGTTGCCTTTGGGGTTTGTGGTGTTGAAGGCGGGGTGCAAAACCGATGCGGCTGACATTGAGCGCGGCTGCGTTGCTCTTGTGCGGCAGGAGATAGGGCCTGTGGCGGCATTCAAGTCGGTGATTGTGGTCAAGCGGTTGCCCAAAACACGCTCCGGTAAAATCCTGCGCGGGACCATGAGCAAAATATGCGACGCTGAGGAGTGGCGAATGCCCGCGACCATTGATGACCCGGCAATTCTGGATGAAATCACGCAGGCCGTGACAGCGCGCGGCTATGCCAAAACAAAGGCTGCTTCATAATGGATCTTGGAGACAAGGTTGCCATCGTCACAGGGGCGGCGCGCGGTATTGGGTATGCGTGCGCCACGCGGTTTGCCAAAGAGGGTGCGCGGGTGATGCTCGCCGACATCGACGAGGTCGCGGGCGCGGAAGCTGCATCGGTCATTCGCGACAGTGGCGGTGACGCGCAGTTTGTCGCGTGTGATGTGTCGGAGCGGCTGGACGTACACAATCTGGTGGCTGCGACGCTGGAGGCGCATGACCGTGTGGATGTGCTCATCAACAATGCTGCCGTTGTGCATGAGGCTGATTTTCTGGACGTCACCGAGGATGATTTTGAGCGCGTGCTGAAAGTGAACCTCACCGGCGCATTCATCACGGCGCAGTCTGTGGCCCGTGAAATGAAACGGCAGTTTGAAGAAGACCATCGCAGCGGCGCGATCATCAACATGTCGTCGGTCAACGCGCAGGTGGCGATCCCCAATCAGGTGCCGTATGTGGTGGCGAAGGGTGGCATCAACCAGCTCACGCGGGTGATGGCGGTGGGGCTTGCGCGCTATGGCATCCGCGTCAACGCGATTGCGCCGGGCTCCATTGCCACGGGTATGCTCAAGTCAGTGAGTGCGGATGCCGCCGGGCGCAAGCGGTTGTTGTCGCGCACGCCCATCGGGCGCGTTGGTGAACCGGATGAAGTGGCGGGTGTTGCGGTTTTTCTCGCGTCAGACGATGCCAGCTACATTACGGGCGAATGCATCCATGCCGACGGCGGCCGCCTGGCCCTCAACCTTACGGTTGAGGGCACTTAGGTGAGCACAGTCAGGTGAGCGAGGTCAGGTGAGCGCAGTCAGATGGGTGGGGCGTAAGTGCCGGTTACGTCAGGACGAGGCGTTTTCGTCGTCTTCGTTTTCGCTCACGGATGAGCCGCCGAGGCTTGAGAACACCGATTCAACGTCCGGGCGGGCGCCGTCGCGGGCATCTTCTTCGGGCTTCGCGTCCTCGCGGGCCAGCACCTGACCAAAATCAGTCGGTGGGGTTTTGCCCGCTGCAGCGTCAGCCAGTGCCTGCGTGGCGGGGGCCAGAGTGCCCATATCTTCCACGGACTTACCGGCTTTTTTGGCTTCGCGCTCACGCTTGCGGGCGGCTTTTTGCACGGCGGCATCAAGTTCCATCTGCGACGACAGGCCGAGTGTGACCGGGTCCACCGGGTTGATGTTGGACATGTTCCAGTGTGATCGGTCGCGGATCGACTGAATGGTGGGCTTGGTGGTGCCCACCAGCTTGCCGATCTGGCCGTCGGTAAGCTCGGGGTGATAGCGCAGCAGCCACGCAATCGCGTCCGGGCGCTCCTGACGGCGCGACAGGGGGGTGTAACGCGGGCCCTTGCGCTTGGTCTTGGGTTCGGGAATGTCGTGCTTGGACTTCGAGATTTGCAACTCGTAGCTGGCGTCTTCCTCACCCTTCCTGATTTCATCACGGCTGATCTGGCCGGCTGTGACCGGGTCCTGGCCCTTGATGCCCATGGCTACGTCGCCATCGGCAATACCTTTCACTTCCAGCGGGTGCAGGCCGCAGAAATTGGCGATCTGGTCGAAGGTCAGCGCGGTGTTGTCCACCAGCCAGACGGCGGTTGCCTTGGGCATAAGAGGTGCGGTCATCAGATCAAATGTCTTTCGTGGTTGGCGCGGATGAGGCGATGTGCGGACCAGCTCGCGAATATGCTAAAGCGCCGCGCCGTATCTTCGCGATACGGCCCCTGTTCATCCAAGTGGTTGAAGGGATTGATGGTGTTATACGCTTCCAGGGGCGCTGATGAAAGGAAAATGAGGCCAGGTCACGGCGTCAGCAGGATTTTGCCCACATGGCCTGAGCTTTCCATCAGTTCATGGGCCTTTGCCGCCTCAGCAAGCGGGAATGTGGCATCCACTACGGGGTTTACCCGGCCTGCCTCCACCAGCGGCCACACATGCATCCGCACTTCGGCGGTGAGCCTCGCTTTTTCGCCGATGTCGCGGGCGCGCAGGGTGGAGCCTCGCAGGGTCAGGCGTTTGAGCATGACGGGAAGCAGATCCACCTCCACCCGCGACCCGGCCATATAGGCAATGTTGACGATGCGGCCCATGCGGGCGGCGGCGTCGATGTTGCGGGCAACATAGTCACCCCCCACCATGTCCAGAATGACATCCGCACCCTTGCCGTCAGTCACATCTTTCACCACCGCGACAAAATCCTCGTCGCGGTAGTTGATGGCGCGGTGCGCGCCCAGGTCCTCGCAGGCTTTGCATTTGGCGGCGCTGCCCGCTGTTGCCAGCACTTTGACACCAAGGGTTGAAGCAAGCTGAATGGCTGTCGTGCCGATGCCTGACGAGCCACCATGGACGAGCAACGTTTCGCCGGGGCGCAACTGGCCGTCCTCAAACACGTTGGTCCACACGGTCATGGTGGTTTCGGGAAGGGCTGCAGCATCTGTCAGCGACACATTGGCAGGTTTTGGCAACACGCTGCCTTCATGCACCACTGCATATTCCGCATAGCCGCCGCCGGCCATCAGCGCGCACACTTCGTCGCCTTCCGCCCACAGCGTAACGCCGGGGCCGATGGCTGCAACGGTGCCGGAGACTTCAAGGCCCGGCAGGTCGGAGGCGCCGGGCGGGGCAGGATAAAACCCCATGCGCTGCACGCAGTCGCCGCGATTGACTCCCGCTGCGGCGACCCTGATGAGCACTTCACCATGGGCCGGGTGCGGAGTCGGGCGCTCAACGGCTTTGAGCACATCGGGTCCGCCGTATTCGGAAATCTCGATCGCCTGCATTTTTGCGGGAAGGGTGGTTGTCATGTGTGGGGCCTTGTCAGGGGGAGGCATGGGGCACAGAATTACGCAAAGTGGCAAGCGCGGCGCATCTGTTCAAGCCGCGTGATGCGACAAGACCATTTGGGGAGCCGCCATGAGTGACGAAGATATTCCGCCACCGCCGATTTTGAGCCTCACCAAAGCGGACATTGAAAATCTTTCGGTGCCGGAGCTTGAAGAACGTGTGGATGCCCTGGCCGCAGAGATTGAGCGGGTGAAAGCGGTGATTGCGCAAAAGCAGGACAGCAAGTCGGCGGCAGAAGCAGTTTTCGGCAATTCCTGAGACAGGACCGGGTGCCCCAGTTCGGCACGCAACAGCGTTAACGCGCGTTAACCATTTGTTAGCACCCGCGCGCGTATTTTGATTGTGCGTAATCCGGTTGACCGGGTTTTGGGGTGGCTGCCGCCATTCCCATTTGACGCCTCCCTGTTGAAACTCAAGAGCCGCGCGCAACCGCGGCTCTTTTTTTATGCGGTTTTTGCCAGTTTGCGGCGGGTGGCGTAGGCTTTCCGCCTGATGTCGGCTCTCGTTGGGGCGGGCTGGCACCGATTTTGTACCCATGACGTCGAATGGCACGCGAAACACCTTCTGTGTGCTGCAATGGGTTCAGAACGGAACAGGTGGGGCTTTTTATGGGCACGGTTGACGGCACATTTGCCGAAATGGAAACGATCGGCAGTGTTCGCACTTTCGCTGAAACAGCGCAGTTCGGGCAGATGTTCAAGGATGGGATGGGGCTGGTTGAAGAGGCTGCGTCTTATCTGGATGGCGATGGTCGTGACCATTCCAAGACATTGAGCCGCAAGGGTGCGCTGGCGTACGCGGCTGAAAGTATGCGTCTGACGACGCGTCTCATGCAGGTGGCGTCGTGGCTGCTGGTGCAGCGCGCGGTTGCCCGCAACGAAATGTCGCTGGATGAAGCGCGCAGCCAGCGCTACCGGCTTGGCGCAAAAGAGCTGTGTTATGCGCGGCCTATCGAAGGTGCTGAAGAGTTGCCTGAAAATCTGGCCGACATGATTTCGCGCTCGCGCAAGCTGTATGCCCGCGTTGATCGCCTCGACAAGATGATGCATGGCGACGCGTCGGAAAGCGAACCCAAGACAGCGGTTGCGCGCCAGCTTTCAAAGATTGAAAGCGTGTTCCGGCAGATGCGGGCAGAAGACCAGGTGCACTAGCTGCTTCACGCTGACTGCGCTTTACGCTGAATGTGCTTCGCGCTGAATGTGCTTCGCGCAACGCTCCGGCGGGGCGGGCAAGTATGCCCGGCGCCCGCTTGGGCGCTTGGGCTTCTTTGCCAATAGAGCATGAAAAAGGCCGGTGTGTTTGCACCGGCCTTTTTGTTTCGTGGTCTGGGCTGAGCGGCCTAGACGAAACCTTTGTATTTGTCCTTGAAGCGCGACAGACGACCACCGCGGTCGAGCAGGCGCTGTTCACCGCCGGTCCATGCCGGGTGCGTGGTGGGGTCGATGTCCAGCGTCAGCCGGTCGCCCTCTTTGCCGTAGGTCGAACGGGTCTGATATTCAGTGCCGTCGGTCATTACCACGGTAATCATGTGGTAGTCCGGGTGGATGTCTGCCTTCATGGCCTCGTTTCTTTCGCTTTGTCTCGTTCACGTTTCCGCGCCGCAGCGCGCCCTTTGCAGGGCACCGGTCGCAGGTGATCCGGAAGTCGCGCGGTATAGCCTCTGCGGGGGGGATTGGCAAGGGCGCAGATACGTTTTAAGGCGGCGCCTGCGGTCTAACGCCGCCTTGCCCGCCACAGCCTGAGAGCCCACCTTGGCGGGGTGGTCGCCGGGGCAGCATCTTTGCTATGACCCGCGTCTGCCATTTGCCTGCAAACACCTCCACAAAGGCTGATTTTTTGAGCGAAACTGCTGCACTACCCGTTTTGGACCCTGATCGCAGGCCGCGTGGCCGCGCGCTGGGGCCACTTGTCAGTCTGCTGCCGCTGGTAACGCAGTATCCGTGGCAATTGCTGGGTGCGCTGGGCGCATTGGTGGCAGCGACGCTGGCCACGCTGGCGGTGCCTATCGGTGTGCGCGGCATGGTGGATGAGGGGTTTTCGGTTGAAAACGCGCAGTCCATCGACCAGCACTTTGCCGTTTTGATGGCGCTTGCTGCGGCCCTCGCTGTGGCCAGTGCCACCCGGTACTATTTCGTCACGCGGCTTGGCGAGCGGGTGACGGCGGACCTGCGCTCAAAGGTATTTGCCAATCTGCTGAGCCTGTCGCCGCAGTTTTATGAAACCGTGCGCACCGGCGAGATTTTGTCACGACTGACGGCGGACACCACGCTGGTTCGGGTTGTGCTCACTTCCAGCATGTCAGTGGCACTGCGCAATTTCTTTTTGTTTTTCGGTGCTGCCTTCATGGCGGTGCTCACCGCGCCGGGGCTGAGCGCAATGGTGCTGTTTGCCCTGCCGGTCATCGCCCTGCCGCTGATCGGTTTTGGTCGTCTTATTCGCGGGCTGTCTCGCACCACGCAGGACAGGCTGGCAGATACGGGGGCGTTTGCGTCCGAAGCGTTGCAGGCCATCAAGGTTGTCCAGTCATTCAACCATGAGCAGCAGGACCGCGCGCGGTATTCGGGCGTTGTGGAACGCGCCTTTGAGGCTGCGCGGCGGCACGTGACGGCGCGCGCCTTCATGACGGCTGTCATCATCACACTCGCCTTCGCCAGCATTGTCGGCGTGCTGTGGATGGGCGCGCAGGCAGTGATTGCCGGTGAGATGAGCGGCGGGATGCTCACCCAGTTCATCATTTATGCGGTGCTGTGCGCGAGCAGCCTTGCCGCCCTTTCGGAAGTGTGGGGCGAGTTTCAGATGGCGGCAGGTGCGGCGGAACGGCTGTCCGAATTACTGACAGCGCGTTCAGACATTGCCGTGCCAACGCACCCGTTGTCTTTGCCCGAACCAGCGCAGGGGCGTGTGACGTTTGATGATGTGTCGTTCCGCTATCCGCTTCGCCCGGAAGCTGCTGCACTTGAGCATGTGTCGCTTGATGTGCGACCAGGGGAAACCGTGGCGCTTGTGGGGCCATCGGGCGCAGGCAAGAGCACGGTGTTTCAGTTGCTGTTGCGGTTTTATGATCCGCAGTCCGGCTCTATCAAGATCGACGGTGTTGACCTCAAGGCGGCGGACCCCGAGGTGTTTCGCAGGCGCATTGCCTTTGTGCCCCAGGAAACCGTGGTGTTTGGCACCAGCGTGCGCGACAACATTGCCTATGGGCGTGCTGATGCAACGGATGCCGACATTCGCGCGGCTGCTGAGGCAGCACATGCGCATGAGTTTATTGCGTCCATGCCGGATGGCTACGACACTGAGCTTGGCGAGCGTGGTGTTACGCTCTCCGGCGGGCAGCGGCAGCGGCTGGTGATTGCCCGGGCGTTGCTGCGCGACGCACCGATTTTGCTGCTGGATGAAGCCACCAGCGCACTTGATGCTGAAAGCGAGGCGCTGGTGCAAAAGGCGCTGGACCGGCTGATGGACGGGCGCACGGTACTGGTGATTGCGCACCGGCTTGCGACAGTCAAAAAGGCGGATCGTATTGTGGTGTTCGACAAGGGCGGTATTGTTGCCCAGGGCACCCACGCAGAACTTGTGACTCAGGGCGGACTGTATGCGCGGCTGGCGCGGTTGCAGTTTGATATGACGGATGCGGACGAAACCGCAAAGACTGCTAAAGCAGAGAATGCGCGCGGCGCACGGCTGCATGTTGTTGAAGGTGGGGCGGGAGAAAAGCCATGAACCGGGGTCTGAAAATCACGCTCATCATCATGGCGGTGGTCATGGTGGTGGCCAGCGCATTTTATGTGCGCACCATGAACCGGATGGGCGAATTCACGTCCATTGCCCGCAAGTTTGACGGCGAGAGCTGCACGCGTGTGCAGGGTGTGCCGGGACCAGAGGATGTAGCAATCGACCGCTCGCGCGGTACGGCCTACATTTCAGCCTATGACCGGCGGCTGGCGATGAGTGATGACCCCGGTGCAGCGGGCGTGCGGGGCGGCATCTATGTCATGGACCTTGATGTTGAGGACGCCAGGCTTTTCATGCGGCCGATCACGCCGAACATGCCTGAGCAGTTTCGCCCACACGGTATTTCGCTGTTTACCGCCGATGATGGGTCGCGCACGCTGATGGTGGTCAATCACCCCGGCGGCGACCGGCACACAGTCGAGATTTTTGATCTGAGTGCGGACGATGTGCTGACGCACCGGCGCACCGTCGAGGATGCGCTTATCGTGTCACCCAACGATGTGGCGGCGGTATCGCCTGACACCTTTTACGTCACCAACGATCATGACCGGCCCGGCATGGACGGGCGCATGATGGCGGCCATTCTTGCCTCACCGATCACGACGGTAGTCTTTCACGACGGTGTGACATCGCGCGTGGTGGTGGATGAGCTGGCCTTGGCCAACGGCATTGCCACCTCGCAGGACATGAGCAAGGTCTATGTGAGTGAGTTGCTGGCGCGGACCCTGCGGATTTATGCGCGCGACCCGCAAAGCAATGCGCTGACGCCGATTGATGTGGCATTTTTGGGAACCGGCGTGGACAACATTGATGTGGCCGAAGACGGGTCGCTGTGGATCGGGGCGCATCCCCAGCTTGCGACCTTTGCCGAACATGCAAGTGATCCGGCCAGTCTCAGTCCCAGTCAGGTCATTGTAGTGCGCCCGTTTGAGGGCGGCGGCGGCGAGGCGTCCACGGCCTATCTGGACCGGGGGGCTGAGCTGTCCGCGTCGTCCGTTGGTGCGACCTACAAGGACATGCTGGTTATTGGCGCTGTGTTTGATCCGGCCGTGCTGGTGTGCCGCATGGGCGACGGTATGACAGCGCCGAGCGCCGCAGCATTGCAGGACTGAACGCTGCGGGCTGCGTGACCGTACGGACCCCATGCTGACAATAGCTGTGCCTTTGTTGTAGGCTCTGCGGCAAAGCCACGCCTGCGGACATATTGTCCGGCGTGTGCCAGAGGTGGGGGGCCTTACATCATGCGTTGGTTTTTTCTGTTGCTGCTTTTGGTTGTGGTCGCGGGTGTGGCGCGGCTTGCCTATGTGATGGTGCCTGCGTCTGGTGTTTTTCTGACGCTTGAGCAGACCCTGGTTGAAAACTGCACACGGGTTGATGTTGCGCCGGGTACGGAAGATGTCACCATCCACCCGCAAACACGCATCGCCTATGTGTCTGCTGCTGATCGGCGTGACCCGATGCAACCTGCAGGGGGCATTTATGCGTTCAGCATTGAGGCAGCACCTACGCCAAGTCTGGTGTCGGCAGATGCGCCGGATGATTTCCGGCCGCATGGCATCAGCCTGTGGACCGGCGATGACGGCGCGCAGCGGTTGTTTGCCATCAACCATCCCAAGGCGGGCGGACATACCGTAGAGATTTTTGATGTGGGTGCCGGCGGCGTGCTGGCTTACGTCAAGACCGTCGCGTTTGATGAAATGTATTCACCCAATGATCTTGTGGCGGTTGGGCCTGAACAGTTTTACGCGTCCAACGACCGCGGGTTTGTCGGCGGCGTTCTGGGCACGCTTGAAGCCTATCTGGCTTTGCCGTTGTCCAATGCTGTGTATTGGGACGGCGAGCAGGGAAGCGTTGTTGCCAGTGGGCTTGCATTTGCCAATGGCGTGAACAAAAGCCCTGATGGCGGCACTATTTACATTGCCCAGTTTCTGGGCCGCAGCGTTGGCGTGTATGACCGCGATATTGAGACGGGTGCGCTCACGCATGTGAACGACCTGCCGCTTGAGACCGGCGTGGACAACATAGAAGTGACGCCTGACGGCACGCTGTATATTGGCGGCAACCCCAGGGTGCTGGATTTTCTGGCCCACGCGGAAGACCCCAATGCCATAGCCGCGTCGCAGGTGGTGCGGCTTGACCCGCAAACCGGCGAAACGCGGGACGTGTTCGTGGCAACTGACGGCACGCTGTCAGGCTCAAGTGTCGGGGCTGTTCTGGACAACACGCTGATTGTCGGCGCCGTGTTTGAAGGCCATGTGCTGGTGTGCCCGCTGGATAGCTAAGCGCGCTAGCGTTCCGTCAGCTTGAACTCGATGCGGCGGTTGCGGCGCAGGTCTTCTGCGGTTGCGCCTGCGGCCAGCGGCTGAAACTCGCCAAAGCCTGCGGCGAGCAGGCGATTGGGCGGCACGCCCTGCGCTGTGAGATAGCGCACCACGGAGATGGCGCGGCCGGCGGACAGGTGCCAGTTGGAGGGAAACTCCGGCGTGGAGATGGGTTGCGAATCCGAGTGTCCGTCAATGCGCAGCACCCAGTTGATATCGTCGGGCACGTCGCCTGCTATTTCGCGGATAGCAGTGGCCATTTTGTCGAGTTCGGTCTGGCCTGCGGGGTTGAGGTCGGCGGAGCCTGATTCAAAAAACACTTCCGATTGGAACACAAAGCGGTCACCGACAATCTGAATGTCGTCGCGGTCGCCAAGTGCTGTGCGCAGGCGGCCAAAAAACTCTGATCGGGCGCGGGCAAGCTCCTGCACTTTTTGCGCAAGCGCCGAGTTGAGGCGGCGACCAAGGTCTGCAATCTGCGCCTGACTGTCCTTGTCCTTTGCCTCGGCAGCTTCAAGGGCTGCTTCAAGGCTGGCAAGCTGCTGGCGCAGCGCGGCCAGTTGCTGGTTGAACAGCTCGACCTGTGCCTGTGCCTCGGCCGTCAGTTGTTCCTGTTCGGTGAGTTGTGTGCGCAGGGCCTGATTTTCCTCGCCGCCGGATTGCGCGTCCGCCAGTAGTCGTGCAAGGCGCGTGCGTTCTTCTTCGGCGTCTGCAAGGGATGCGCTCAGACCGGCCAGCGTGCTTTCAAGGTCTGCGGTGCGCGACTGTTCCAGCGCCAGCAGATCCGTCAACTGGCTGATCTGGGCGCGCATGTTGTCCAGCACCGTGTCTTTGCCGGTGATCGCCTGGCTTAGATAAAACTGCGCCAGCATGAAGATCGACAGCAGAAAGATGATGACCAGCAACAGCGTGGCCATGGCATCCACGAAGCCGGGCCAGTAGTCGGCCTGGCCCTGCCGTATGCGGCGGGAGGCAAGCGCCATGGGTCAGCTCCTGTCGCGGGCTGCGAGTTTGGCAATCTGCTCAAGGACCGGCTTGAGGTCAGCCTGATTGCTGGCCACCTGATTGAGCAACTGGCTCTCCGCGCGTATCTGGTCGGAGAGAATTGTCAGCCGTTCCGTGAGCGCCATGAGCGATGCGGTGGTGGCTGAGCGTTCGCCCGACGAGCCGCCCATGTCGCGGCGCAGATCATCCAGCCGTTTTGCCAGTTCGCTCAGCAACGGATTGTCGGTGTCGGCGGAGGCGTCCAGCCGGGTGACGGTGGAGAGCCATTCTTCAAGTTCGTTGTAAAAGCGGTTTTGCGCCTGACTGGCCTGCAGGTCCAAAAACCCGACAATCAGCGAGCCGCCCAGACCCAGAAGCGACGATGAAAATGCCGTGCCCATGCCCGTCAATGGCGCTTCAAGTCCGGTGCGCAGGTCTTCAAACACATCCTCCCCGGTGCCGCCTGCGGGCGACAGTGTGCGGATGGTGTCGGCGATGGAGGACACGGTTTCAAGCAGGCCCCAGAAGGTGCCCAGAAGGCCGAGGAATATCAGCAGGCCGATCATGTAGCGGGAGATATCGCGGGCTTCATCGAGGCGTGAGGCGATCGAATCAAGGATTGAGCGCATGGCGGGCGGTGATATGGCGACGCGGCCCTTGCGCTCGCCCAGCAACGTGGCCATGGGGGCCAGCAGGCGCGGCGGTGGCGGCAGCGTCAGACCGGGGTCAGCGCGGCGGAACGCATTGACCCAGCGGATTTCAGGGCCAAGCACCAGCACCTGCCGAAATGTGTAAAGCACACCCAGCAGCAGCACGCCTGCAATCAGGCCGTTGAGCACCACGTTGGCAAAGAACGCCTGCGCAAGCTGTGGCCACAGCACCACCAGCACCAGACCCACGATGACCAGAAAGGTGAGCATTCGCGAGATGTGGCGGCTGGGCTGGGTGAGGCTCAGGGTGTCAGTTGTTGCGGCTCGTGCCATCGGGGCGTCTCCTCAGCGCGGGCAGGGGCGGACGGGGCGGGTAGGGCAGAAGGGCAAAATCCTGGCGGCGCAATAGGGCTAAACTGTGGACCTGTGCAGTATGCCAGAACCAGATGAGGACAGGGTTAAGCTGACCCTAGCTGCCGGAATAGGCGACGTCCACGCGGTCCGCGGCACCTGTATCGGTCACGCCGCCCAGTGCGCGCACGTCGATGCGGCGGCTGTCGATGCCAAGGTCAATGAGGTAGGCGCGCACCGCAAGGCCGCGCTTGAGCGACAGGCGGCGGGCATCGCTGGTTTTGTCGCCCGGCGTACCGCCATAGGCCTTGAGCTCGATGCGGCGCGGATCGTAGCGCAGGCTCTCGGCGATGCCATCAAGCTGACCACGTGCGGGGCCAATAATGGCGGCGGCCTCCGGGTCAAAAACGACGCTGAGGATGGCAGGTTCAGGCTCGGCCAGTGTCGGCGCCGCGGGGTCGGTCAGGGCTGCGACCTGCGTTTCGACGGGGTCAGGTTCTGGTGCCGCCGCGGCCTCCTCAATAACCGGCACGGGGACTGGTGCGGGTTGTTGTGCTGGTTCTGCCGCGGGCGCGGGCGCCGGTTCTGCTGGTTCGCGCGGCGGCGGTGGCGCTGCAGCTTCAACGGGCTTGGGCTTGGATGCTGGTTCTGCCTCAACCACAACGGCAGGAACCGGAGCAGGATCACGAGCAGGATCAGTGGCAGGATCAGTGGCAGGCAGTGCGGGCTGTGGGTCCGGTGCGGCGGCAACCGGCGTACTGGTGGCCGGTGGGGTGGGCCGTGGCGTCGGTGCGGGCACGTTGGGGTAGCGCAGTTGCGGCACCTGCCGGGTGGCGGTGCTGGCACCGGGATATTTGAGGATCAGGCGCGGCTCGCTGGATGTTGCCCCTGATCCGGGGCGCAGGCCCAGCGCATCAAGGTTGACTTCCACATCATTGGCCAGCGTCTGGGCGCTCGCCACCGTCGGCAGGCATATGAGGGCTGCGGCGACGGCCAAGGGGGCAACGAATGCCAGTTTGCGATGCTTGGTCATGCCGGGTGCAACGTCCGCGCTTGGGAAAAGTTAACCAGGAAAAAAGACTACAAAAGGGGTTAGCCGCTTGTGCGCTGTACGTAAAGCCTTGGCGCTAGTCAGCGCGGGCAGCTTTTTTCAGCATGTCCTGCAATTGTGGCAGCAAATCCGCGTTGGCAGCAATGACGCCTTTGCCTTCGAGCAGGCGGTCGCCGCCGGACATGTCGGTCACAAAGCCACCTGCTTCGCGCACCATTACAATGCCTGCTGCTACATCCCAGGGCTGAAGCCCGTGTTCCCAATAGCCATCGAAACGCCCTGCGGCGACCCAGGCGAGATCCAGCGAGGCGGCGCCAAAACGGCGGATGCCAGCGACTTGCGGCATGATGTGGCTGAGTTCTTTTGCAAAGGTTTCATGCGGTCCGATGCCCAGAAACGGAATGCCGGTCGCAAACACGGCATCGCTCAGCTTTGAGCGCGCCGCAACGCGCAAACGACGGTCGTTGAGATAGGCACCCTGGCCCTTTTCGGCGACAAACAGATCATCCGTCACCGGATTATAAATAACGCCGTTGACCAGTTGTCCGTCGCGCTCAAGGGCGATGGAAATGGCGAAATGCGGCATCCCGTGCAGGAAGTTGGTGGTGCCGTCGAGGGGGTCAATGATCCAGCGGTGGCTTTTGTCGGGGCCTTCGACGGTGCCGGATTCTTCCATGACAAAACCGTAGCCAGGGCGGGCGGCAGCCAGTTCCTCGTGGATGATTTTTTCTGCTCGCAGGTCGGCGGCGGTTACAAAGTCACCGGGGCCCTTGCGCGATACCTGAAGGTTTTCAACCTCGCCGAAGTCGCGGGCAAGTTTTCGGGCCGCCTTGCGGGCAGCGCCAACCATCACATTGATAACCGGGGACTTGAGAGCCATTGTGTCGGACCAGCCTAGTCAGCGCGCTTGATGTAGGTGATCTCGGTGGTGTCCACCACAATGCGCTCACCAACCGTCACGAAGGGTGGCACCATGGTGCGGACGCCGTTTTCAAGCACGGCGGGCTTGTAGGATGAGGCTGCCGTCTGGCCCTTGATGGTAGGCTCGGTGTCGGTGATTTCGAGTATCACCTGTTCGGGCAGGTTGATGCCGATGGGCTTTTCTTCCCACAGCTCCAGCGTCACGGCCATGCCCTCCTGAAGGAACGCGGCGCGGTCGCCGACGAACTCACGGGCCAGCTCAATCTGCTCGTAGGTTTCGGTGTCCATGAAGGTCAGCATGTCGCCCGATTCAAACAGAAACTGAAAATCCTTGGTGTCCACGCGCACTTTCTCGACGGACTCTGACGAACGAAAGCGCTCGTTGAGCTTGGTGTTGTCGATCAGGTTTTTGAGTTCCACCTGCGCATAGGCCCCACCCTTGCCCGGCTTCACGCTTTGCACTTTTACCGCAGCCCACAGGCCGCCCTTGTGCTCAATGACATTGCCGGGGCGGATTTCGTTTCCGTTGATCTTCATAGGTGTGCGCTTTCGCAGGGTTTGTGTGTGTGCGGAGCCTGACATGCACCAGCCGTGCCCTATACGCAAGGGCCAGACGCAAGGGCAACCGGGCTATGGATAATTATTGGCTGGCGCGTTGCTCAAGCCATGTGGCTGCGCGGGCGTCGCCGAGGCTGCGTTGGTCGGCCTCAAGGAACTTGTCGAAGCGGGCATCAAGTTCGGCGTCTTCAAAGCCTGCGCGGGTAGCCAGCGAATGCCATTTCCAGGCTTCCGCCAGGTCTGCGTCCACGCCACGGCCCATCACATAGAGGCGGGCGAGGCGGTTTTGCGCGATCAGATGGCCCTGCTCGGCGGCTCTTGCGTAGAGATCTGCAGCCTTGGCTGCATCCTGCGGCACGCCAAGGCCCTGATAGGTAAGGTAGGCCAGACCGGCCTGTGCGTCGGCAATGCCTGCTTGCGCGGCGGCCGCAAACCAGCGCGCGGCACTTTCGTTGTCCACCGGCTGGTCCAGGCCCTGTGCTGCGGCAAGGCCCAGATTGTATTGCGCGTCGGGGTGGCCCTGCGCTGCTGCCTGCTCGAACCAGGGTCTGGCGGCGGCGTAGTCCGGCGTGCCGCCTGACAGCAAGCCAGCTGCGTGGAGCGCACCCAGATTGAACTGGGCGATGGGGTTGCCTGCCTGTGCAGCTTCGCGGAACCAGCGTGCGGCTTCAACGCGGTTGGGCACCGTGCCGATGCCTTGTGTGTAGCGCAGGCCGGTTTCGATTTGTGCCGGGACGGAGCCTGCCGTGGCGGCTACCAGATAAAGCCGGGTGGCTTCTGCTGTGCGGGCATCGCTATCTGTCGGGTCCATGCCCGGCGGGGTGAGGGTGCCGTCTGCGGTGACGGCGGCCAGCGCGTAGGCGCCTGACGGGTCACCATTGGAGGCTGCTGCGCGCAACCAGCGCCCGGCCTGTGGCAGATCCACGCCAATGCCGTCACCGCCTTCAAGGTATATCTGACCAAGAAGGGCCTGCGCGGCGGGGTCGCCTGCTTCGGCGGCAGGACGCAAAAAGGCTGCGGCGCGGGACACGTTGTTTTGTTTGATCGCCTCCACCGCCTGCGCCACTTCGGGTGATACGGTTTTGACAGACGGGTCTGTGCCCTGCGCAAATGATGCAGGCACGGCGGCGAATGCGAGGCTTGCAGCAAGTGTAAGGCTGGCAAGACGTGGACGGGTACGAAAACTAGGCATCGGTTTCCAATAGGTTGAGCGGCGTTGCAGCAATCACGTCGTTGAGTGCTGCAACAGCGCCTCCCGGCCCCCCGGCCTTGTCGGGATGCGACCATACGCCGGACGAGACCGCAAGAAAATCCGCGCCCGCCGCCACCAGCGGGGCCGCGTTTTGCGGCGTGATGCCGCCAATGGCAACGCAGGGCACTTCAAACAACCGCTGCCACCATGACAGGATTTCAGGCCGGGCGCGGGTGCTGGCTTGTTTTGTCGTGGTGTCAAAAAACGCGCCAAACGCCACATAGTCCGCGCCCTGTTCACCGGCCTGCATGGCAAGGTGGCGGCTGTCATGGCAGGTGACGCCGATGATCGCGTCCGGCCCCAGCAGCGTGCGGGCGTCGTCATACGACATATCCTGCTGGCCTATATGCACGCCGTCGGCCCCGACCTTGAGGGCAATATCGGGTCGGTCATTGATCAATACCGCCACGTTGTAGTGGTGGGCGATGGGGATGAGGGCGTTGGCGGCCTCGATGATGGTCTGATCGTCCACATCCTTGAGGCGAAGCTGCACGCACGCCACATCGCCGCCTTTGAGGGCTTGCTCGAACACGCGCGAAAACGCCGCCACGTCGTCGAGACGCGGCGGCGTGATGAGATAGACCCGGCAGGGCATGCGGTGCGGTGCTTTAGGCAGCCTCTTGCTCCACCTGATCGGTCCAGTTGCCGGTGGCCGCCAGCGAGTTCATGCGGGCGCGGTGCAGGAACGCCGCCTGACCGGCAGACCAGTTGTTGTTGTCGCCGCCCCATGCCTTTTGCGGCGCAGCCTGCAATGCACGGCCATAGGAGAACGACAGATTCCAGGGCAGGTCGTAGGCTGCGTTCATGGCATTGAGGTGCGCGGTGGCGTCTGTGTCGGACTGGCCGCCGGACAGGAACACGATGCCGGGCACCGCCGATGGCACGCACTCCTTGAGCAGCTTCACGGTCTTTTCCGCGACCTCTGCGACGCTGGCCTGCTTTGTGCATTTCTTGCCGGCAATCGCCATATTGGGCTTCAGCACGGTGCCTTCGAGGTCAACGCCTGCAAAGTAAAGCTGCTGAAACAGCTCCTTGAGCGCCCATTTGGTGACGTTGTAGCAGGTGTCGATGTCGTGATCGCCGTCCATCAGCACTTCGGGTTCAACAATGGGCACAATGCCCTGCTCCTGCGCCAGCGCTGCATAGCGGGCCAGCGCATGGGCGTTGGCGTGAATGCAGTTGTGCGACGGCATGGAACGGTTGCCGCCCTCGCCAATTTCAATGACAGCGCGCCACTTGGAAAAACGGGCACCCAGGTCGTGATATTCGGCAAAGCGCTCACGCAGGCCGTCGAGACCTTCCGTCACTTTTTCACTTGAATTGAGGGCCAGCGGCTTTGCGCCTGCGTCCACCTTGATGCCGGGGATCGAGCCCGCGGCCTTGATGATGTCCACCAGCGGGGTGCCGTCCTGGGCGGTCTGGCGAATGGTTTCGTCAAACAGAATGACACCGGAAATGTACTCGCGCATGGCTTCGTCGGTGCGAAACAGCATTTCGCGGTAATCGCGGCGCGTGGTTTGGGTTGATTCCGTATTGATCGCGTCAAAGCGCTTCTTGATGGTGCCGGAGCTTTCGTCGGCGGCCAGAATGCCTTTGCCGCGTGCGACCATGCGCTGGGCAATGTCGTGAAGTGTTTCGGTCATTTGATATCCCCAATACGAAAAAATCGGTCGAGTATGGTTCAGGCGGCTTTTGCCGTTGTGCCGAGTGCCGCAACGCCGGGCAGGGTTTTTCCTTCAAGCCATTCAAGGAAAGCACCGCCTGCGGTGGACACATAGGAAAAATCGTCGGCAGCGCCTGCGTTGTTGAGAGCGGCAACCGTATCGCCCCCGCCTGCGACGGAATTGAGCTGGCCCATTTTCGTCAGCATCGCCACGTGGCGGGCGGCGGCGTTGGTGCCGTTATCGAACGGCGCAATTTCAAACGCGCCCAGCGGGCCATTCCAGACAACCGTTTTGGCGGCTTCAAAGCGCGCGGCCAGATCAGCGATGGTGTCGGAGCCGACGTCGAGAATCATGTGGCCGTCGGGCACCGCATTGGCAGGCACGGTTTTGCATGGGGCCATGGCCTTGAACTCCCGCGCCACCACAACGTCGCGCGGCAGAAGCACTTCGCAGCCTGCGGCTTTGGCTTTGGCCAGAATGTCGCGCGCGGTGTCGCCAAGGTCGTGCTCGCACAGGGAGGCTTTGACGTCGATGCCTTGTGCCGCCAAAAACGTGTTGGCCATGCCGCCGCCGATGACGAGATAATCCACGCGCTCAACAAGATTACCCAGCAGGTCCAGCTTGGTGGAAATCTTGGCACCGCCGACGATGGCCACCACCGGCTTTTCGGGCTTTGCAAGCGCCCCTTCAAGGGCTGTGAGTTCGGCTTCCATGGCGCGGCCTGCATAGGCGGGCAGGCGGTGGGCAAGAGCTTCCGTCGAGGCATGGGCACGATGTGCGGATGAGAAAGCATCGTTGACGTAGATGTCGCCCAAAGCTGCCAGCGCATCCGCGAAGGCGGCATCGTTTTTGGTTTCGCCCTTGTGGAAGCGGGTGTTTTCCAGCAGCACGATGCTGCCGGGTTTTGCCGAGGCAATCACGGATGATGCAGCGTCACCGATGCAGTCGTCGGCAAACGCAACATCAAGGCCGGTTTCATCAGCCACGGCTTTGGCAACGGGCTTGAGTGAAAACGCGGGATTGCGCTCGCCTTTGGGGCGACCAAAGTGCGACAGCAGGACAACAATGGCCCCCTTGCCGGTCAGCTCGCGGATGGTGGGGACGATGCGCTCAATGCGGGTTGCATCGCCTACCACGCCATCGTTCAGCGGAACGTTCAGGTCAGCGCGCATCAGTACGCGTTTGCCCGACACATCAGCGCCCGCAAAAAGGTCGTCCAGGGTCTTGAACGATTTTTTACTCATCAGGCGCTCCTGTGATTTGTCCTGTGAGGCGATTAGCGCAGCTTTGACATGGCGACGGCTGTGTCAGCCATGCGGTTGGCAAAGCCCCATTCGTTGTCATACCAGGACAGCACGCGCGCCATCTTGCCCTCGATGACCTGGGTCTGGGTCAGGTCAAAGGTGGAGGATGCCGGGGTATGGTTGAAATCCATCGACACCAGCGGGCGGTCGTTGACCGCGAGAATGCCCTTGAGCGGCTTGGTACGTGCAGCCGCCTTCATGGCGTCGTTGATGGCCTCAACGGACAGCGCCTTTTTGGCGGTGAACACAAGATCAATCATCGAGACATTGGGTGTGGGCACGCGCACTGCCGTGCCATCCAGCTTGCCGGCGAGCTTTGGCAGCACAAGGCCAACGGCTTTTGCCGCGCCTGTTGATGTGGGAATGATATTGGCTGCGGCCGCGCGGGCGCGGTGCAGGTCTGAGTGCAGTGTGTCCAGGGTCGGCTGGTCGCCGGTGTAGGCGTGAACCGTGGTCATGTAGCCGCGCTCAATGCCGAATGTGTCGTCCAGCACCTTGGCGACGGGGGCCAGGCAGTTGGTGGTGCACGAGGCGTTGGACACAACCGTATGCGACTTTTTCAGCGCCTCATTGTTGACGCCGTAAACCACCGTAAGGTCTGCGCCTGACGCGGGAGCTGACACCAGCACGCGTTTGGCACCGGCCCTGAGATGGGCGGAGGCTTTTTCCTTCGAGGCAAAGATGCCGGTGCATTCAAGGGCGATGTCAACGCCCAGTTCGCCCCACGGCAGGTCTGCCGGGTTGCGCTCGGCGGTGACTTTGATCTTGTGGCCGTCAACGGTGATCGAGTCTTTGGTGTTGGAGACCTTGGCAGGGAACCGGCCATGCACGGTGTCATATTGCAGCAGGTGCGCATTGGCTTCGGCCGAGCCCAGATCGTTGATGGCCACAACCTGAATGTCCTTGCGGCCGGATTCGATGATGCCGCGCAATGCCAGACGGCCAATGCGTCCAAACCCGTTGATTGCCACTTTCACAGCCATGTCTCATCACCCTTTTGAAATGCGTCTGTCGCCCAAAGCGCCGCGCTGAAAAAGCATGTGCGGCCCGCGTTTGGCGTGGGTATAGCGAAACCTGATTGGGGATGGAAGGCGGCCAAACAGGGAATCCGCCCTGCATTTGTGTGCGGGGTGACTTTTTAAGGCTCAAATACGCAGCAAGTGCACCTAGAGCCGCTCGCGAACTGCCTGTGCCACAGCATCAGACGTAATGCCGAACTGCTCATACAGCGTCTTGTAGGGGCCGCTGGCACCAAAGCCGGTCATGCCGACAAAGCCGCCTTTGATACCAACATATTTGGTCCAGCCCATCTCGACGCCTGCTTCGATGGCAATGCGCACGGTCTTGCGGCGCAGAACGTCGTCGCGATAGCCCTCCGGCTGCTCATCGAACAGTTCCTGGCAGGGCATGGACACAACGCGTGTGGGAATACCCTCTGCCTGCAATGTCTTGCGGGCGGCAATGGCAATGCCGATTTCAGAGCCGGTGGCAATCAACGTGGCCTTTGCCTCGCCGTCGGCGGGCACAAGTTCGTAGCCGCCCCTGGCCGACAGGTTTTCGTCGGTGTGTTTGGTGCGGGCGGTTACAAGGTTCTGACGGGTGAGCGCAATGATGCTGGGGCGGTCGGTGGCCTTGAGGGCCAGTTCCCACGCTTCGGCGGTTTCGATGGCATCCGCCGGGCGGAAGACATTGACGTTGGGCATGGCGCGCAGGGCGGCCAGATGCTCCACCGGCTGGTGGGTGGGTCCGTCTTCGCCCAGACCAATCGAATCATGGCTGAACACGTAAATTGCACGGCGCTGCATCAACGCGGCGAGGCGAATGGACGGACGGCAATAATCAGAGAACACCAAAAACGTGCCGCCATAGGGAATAAGGCCCTTGTGCAGCGCCATGCCGTTCATGGCAGCGGCCATGCCGTGTTCGCGGATGCCGTAATGGATATAGCTGCCGGCAAAATCATCCGCCGTCACAGGTTTTTGTGATTTGGCGCGGGTGTTGTTCGAGCCGGTCAGGTCAGCTGAGCCGCCGACAAGCTCAGGCACGACGTCTGCAAGTGTGTTCAATACGTTTTCAGATGCCTTGCGGGTGGCGACTTCTTTTTTCTCGTCGCTGAACTGGCGTTTGAGTTTGTTGATCTCAGCGTGCAGCGCATTGGGCGGTGAGCCCATCTGGGTGCGTTCAAACTCGGCGCGGGTGGCTTCGGGTGTGTCTTCAAGGCGCTTTTGCCATGCGGCCCTATCCTTGGCGGCCCGCAGGCCTGCCACGCGCCAGCCGTCCAGCACGCTGGCAGGAATCTCGAACGGTGCACTGGTCCAGCCAAGTGCCTTGCGGGTGCCGGCAATTTCGTCGTCGCCCAGCGGTGCGCCGTGCGATCCGGCGGTGCCTTCCTTGGTGGGAGCGCCAAAGCCGATTTTGGTCCGGCAGGCAATCATGGAGGGTTTGTTGGTGGTTTTGGCATGGGCGATGGCTGAGGCAATCGCGGCGGGGTCGTGACCGTCAATGCGGGTTGCGTCCCAGCCCGCCGCTTCAAAGCGGGCAATCTGGTCGCCGGATTCTGACAGATCGAGCGAGCCATCAATGGTGATGCCGTTGTCGTCGAACAGCACAATGAGGCGGGACAACTTCAGGTGACCCGCCAGCGAAATCGCTTCGTGGCTGATCCCTTCCATCAGGTCGCCGTCGGACGCGATCACGTAGGTGTAATGATCCACAAGATCATCGCCGTAGCGGGCATTGAGCATACGTTCAGCCAGCGCCATGCCGACGGAGGATGAAATGCCCTGCCCCAGCGGGCCGGTGGTCATTTCAACGCCCGGTGTATGGTCCACTTCCGGGTGGCCCGGCGTCAGAGAGCCGATCTGACGGAAGTTCCTGATCTGGTCGATGGTCATGTCTTCGTAGCCCAGAAGGTGCAGCAGGGCATATTGCAGCATCGAGCCATGACCGGCGGAGAGCACGAACCGGTCGCGGTCAGCCCAGGTGGGGTCCTGCGGGCAGAACTTCATGAACTTCGTGAACAGCACGGTGGCAACGTCCGCCATGCCCATGGGCATTCCGGGGTGGCCGGAATTGGCGGCCTGCACGGCATCCATGGCCAGCGCGCGGATGGCGTTGGCCATCATGGCGTGCTCTGTGCCTGCGGCGGGGTATGCTGCTGCGGTGTCCGCGTCAGTTGATGCGGCGGCGCTGTTTGCTGGTGTCATGGGTTGGTTGCCTTTAGTGCCGCGTCCGCCCTGTCAGCGGGTGTCGCGGCTGCCTCTTGGTTAAGTAGCTGAAACGCGGTCGTGCGCCGCTCACGGTTGTTATGGCTGGCTCGCGCCGCCGGATATTCATTTGGGCCGATTCGGGGTCGCGGTGTGAGAAAAACCTCCACAACTAAAAAATCCCGGCCTGTCGATTTCGGGCGGGAGAATGACGACGTGCCCTTGCAACGTCAACACGCCCGTGGCACGCGGGTGTAGGCAATTTTGCGGGCGTTGACCGGTGCTTGGTGCGATGCCTACTTTATGTCACGAACCTGTTGCATATTCGCCGCGGCAGTCCGGTCGCCAATCCGAATGAAAGTAATCACACCATATGAGCAAGCTTGAGTCAGCAATGGAGCGGTTTTCAGCCGCGCTCGACCAGCTTGAGGCGGGTATTAACCGGCGCGGCATCAAATCGCAGAATGCCTCAACGGCTGAACGGGAGTTGAGCGCGCTGCGCGATGACAGGTCGCGGCTGGCCAATGAGCTGGACAAGGTGAAAGCCCATGCGCGCCAGCTTGATGAAACGGCGGGCGACGTATCGCAACGGCTGGATGAGGCCATTGCCGGCATACGTGCCGTGCTGGAGCCATAGAAAGGCCGAGTGAAGGAACGCCGATGGCACAGGTCACCGTCAAGATAAACGGACGCACATACACACTCGCCTGTGATGATGGCGAGGAAGAGCATCTGGAAGGGCTGGCCGCTTATCTGGACAAGCATGTGACCAACCTTGCGCAGGGTGTGGGGCAGGTGGGCGACCAGCGGCTGATGCTGATGGCGGGGCTTCTGGTTGCCGATGAACTGTCCGAGGCGTTGGGCGAGGTCAAAACCCTGAAAGATGAGGTTGCTTCGCTCAAGGATGCGCGGGCGGGCGTGGCGTCCAAGAGTCAGGACGCTGAAAATCAGGTGGCTGAAGTGCTGGAAGCGGCCGCCCGCCGCCTTGAAGATATTGCCGGGCGGCTTGAGGCACCCTAGGTTCATCACCATCTGTGCTTGACTACTACGACATATGAAGGGGCTGCCTGGTGCGCCAGGAGCCACACTGCTCGGGGCCTTACGGTCTCCTAGGGAGCTGTCCCTGTCTGGGCTCGAGGGCCCTAACATCACGGCGCCCACCTACATCTGTAGGTTCCCGGGGATTTCTGCTCCAGCGGCCAAGGCGGCTCCGCTTCATCCGGTCTCTTTCACATGACAACGCCCACGCCTTTCGGGGCATCCAAATCAAAGGTGCGCGCGCAGGCTGCGCAGACGCGGCGCAAAGCGGCACTGCGGCTGGGCGATGCGGCTGGCGCGATGATCGCGCAGCGGCTGCTGGCAGGCGTGCCGGTGCGCAATCACGAAACGGTGGCAGGCTATTGGCCGATCCGCAGTGAGGCAGACCCGTTGCCCGCCATGCTGGCGCTGGCGCTGCGGGGGCACACGCTGGCTTTGCCGCAGGTTACGGGTGGTGGTCAGCCGTTGGCCTTTCGCCGGTGGGAGCCTGGCGCGCCGCTGGTGCCGGGTGCCTTTGGCATTCCCGAACCTTCGCTAAGCGCTGCTTTGGTGACACCCACGCTGGTGCTGGTGCCGGGGTTGTTGTTTGACCGCACCGGCGGGCGGCTTGGCTATGGTGGCGGGTTTTATGACCGCACCATTGAGGCGTTACGCATTGGCGCAAATGTGACCGTTGTCGGCATTGGCTATGACGCCCAGCTTGGTGACGCCCTTGACCGGGAACCACATGACGCGCCAATGAACTGGATTGTGACGGAGCGGCGCGTGGTCCGCGCCGCGACCAGGGTTAAGTGAGCAAAACATGCGGTTGTTGTTTTTAGGTGATGTCGTGGGCCGGTCTGGGCGTGACGCTGTTGTGGCGGCGCTGCCTGATCTGCGGGCTGACCTTGATCTGGATTTCGTGGTGGTCAACGGCGAGAACGCCGCAGGCGGCTTTGGCATCACCGAGAAGATCACCACTGAACTGCTGGATGCAGGCGCGGATGTTATTTCCGGCGGCAATCATTCTTGGGATCAGCGTGAGGCGCTGGTGTTCATTGAACGCGAGCACCGTTTGCTGCGGCCTGCCAACTTTCCCGCTGGGACACCGGGGCGCGGTGCCGGGCTGTTTGAAGCGCGTGGCGGGCGACGTGTGCTGCTGGTGAATGTGATGGGGCGAGTGTTCATGGATCCGCTGGATGACCCGTTCGCTGCCGTGGAACGAGAACTGACCGCAGCGCCCATGGGCGATGTGGCGGATGCGGTGATCGTGGATATTCACGCCGAGGCCACGTCTGAAAAAATGGCCATGGGGCATTTTTGCGACGGGCGGGCGTCGCTCGTTGTGGGCACCCACAGCCACATTCCAACAGCAGACGCGCAGGTGCTGCCTGGCGGCACCGCCTACCAGACGGATGCTGGCATGTGCGGCGACTATGACAGCGTGATTGGTATGCAGAAGGAAGAGCCGCTCAACCGGTTTACCCGCAAGATCTCCAGCGGGCGGTTTGCGCCTGCCGAGGGGGAGGCGACGGTCTGTGGCGTGTTCGTGGAAACGGATGACGCGAGCGGGCTGGCAAGCCGCGTCGAGCCGGTACGGCTGGGCGGGCGGCTGAAGCAAAGCATGATCGGCTAGCCATCACCGGGCACAATTCTCTATAAAGCCCGAAATCACCTCGTCGCAGTCGATAATCCGGAGCGCTTGAGCTTATGGCCGGCCACTCACAATTCAAGAATATCATGCACCGCAAGGGTGCACAGGACGCCAAACGCTCGAAGGTATTTGCCAAACTGGCGCGTGAAATAACCGTGGCCGCAAAGCTCGGCCTGCCGGACCCTGCCATGAACCCGCGCCTGCGCGGCGCCATTCAGGCGGCGCGGGCGGAAAACATGCCCAAGGACAATATCGACCGCGCCATCAAGAAGAGCCAGGCGGGCGACGACGATAACTACGAAAATGTCCGCTATGAGGGGTTTGGTCCCGGCGGTATCGGCATCATCGTTGAGGCGCTGACCGACAACCGCAACCGCTCGGCCAGTGAAATCCGCTCGGCGTTTTCAAAAAACGGCGGCAATCTGGGCGAAACAGGCTCGGTGTCGTTCATGTTCGATCAGGTGGGGCGTATCGAATATCCGGCTGATGCGGCCGACGCCGAGGCGATGTTTGAAGCGGCTATTGAGGCGGGGGCTGACGATGTCACGTCTGGCGAAGATGGCCACGAAATAATCACCGCTGCCGACAGCCTCAATGAAGTGGCGACGGCACTGGAAGAAAAGCTGGGCGAACCGCGCAAATCCGCGCTTATCTGGAAGCCGCAGAACCTGATTGAAGTGGACGGCGACGCCGCCTCGACGCTGCTCAAATTGCTGGATGCGCTGGACGACAATGATGATGTCCAGCAAACCTATGCAAACTTCGAGCTATCCGATTCGGTTCTGGAAAGCCTGACGGCCTAGGCGCGTTCATGTGCCGGACCTGAGGGCAGGGCGCATGACACTTTCAACAGCTACCCACACCCGCAGACTGCTGGGGCTCGATCCGGGGCTTACAGCAACCGGCTGGGGCATTGTGGATGTCACAGGCTCGCGGCTGGTGCATGTGGCCAACGGCACGGTCACGTCGAAGGCGTCTCATGCCCTGTCGGACCGTCTGGCCGCTATTCACACGGGGCTCGTTACAATCATCGCTGACCACGCACCGCACGAAGCGGCCATTGAAAGTGTTTTTGTCAGCCGCGACGGGCAGGCGACACTGAAACTGGGTCAGGCGCGCGGTGTTGCCATTCTGGCGGCGGCGCAGGCCGGACTAAGTGTGGCAGAGTATGCCCCCAATCATATCAAGAAATCAGTTGTTGGCGCGGGGCACGCGGACAAGCGGCAGATGCTGGCCATGGTGACAATGCTGCTGCCGACATGTGATCCGCATTCGGAGCATTCGGTGGATGCGCTGGCAGTGGCGATCACCCATGCGCATGGTTCTGCCGGTGCGGCACGCATTGAAGCAGCGCTGGAGGGCGGCGCATGATCGGCAAGCTCAAAGGCGTTGTGGATGAAACCGGCCTCGACTGGGCGCTGATTGATGTGGGCGGCGTCTGCTACCACGCA
Source organism: Pyruvatibacter sp. (assembly GCF_040219635.1). Taxonomy (NCBI): domain Bacteria; kingdom Pseudomonadati; phylum Pseudomonadota; class Alphaproteobacteria; order Hyphomicrobiales; family Parvibaculaceae; genus Pyruvatibacter; species Pyruvatibacter sp. The sequence goes on along the minus strand of NZ_JAVJSC010000009.1, from coordinate 540,872 downwards.
TCATGCTCTGCCAATACGTTGCGGCAGATTGGCGGGCCGGGCGATGCCGCCGTGCTTTTTATTGAAACCTATGTGCGCGAAGACCAGTTGCGGTTGTTTGGTTTTGCAACCGAGGCTGAGCGCGAATGGTTCAGGCTATTGCTCAGTGTACAGAGGGTTGGCGCCAAGGCGGCGCTGGCCATCCTGTCGGTGCTGGATGCAGCAGCGCTTGCCCGCGCGATTGCGTTCAAGGATGCCAAGGCGATTGCGACGGCCCAGGGTGTCGGCCCCAAGGTGGGTGAGCGCATTGTCGCGGAGCTGAAAGACAAGGTGCCTGCGTCGCTTGCTGTGGCTGGTAAGGATACGGATGCAGGCGCTGGCACTGCTCAGTCCGGTGCGGCACCACACAGAGCTGAAGCAGACGCCATCTCGGCGCTGGTCAATCTGGGCTATGCTCAGGCACAGGCGGCGCAGGCGGTATCGCGGGCGGCGGCGAAGTCGGATGATGAGCAAACCGCCGAACAACTTATTCGCGTAGGACTAAAGGAACTGGCCGGGTGAAAAACCAAAGCACAGTCACCCTCCCCTTGAGGGGGAGGGTCCGGCGCGGCAGCGGCGGGGGTGGGGTGACAGCGCTGATGCTTTCTTTGGCGCGACGTCACACCCCCCACCCCCAACCCCTCCCCGCGAGGGGGAGGGGAGTAAAGTCTGGAACGTTCAATGTCTGATCGCGTGGTTCATGCAGATTTCAGCGCAGAAGATGAAGCGGATCAGGGCATCCGGCCAACTGCGCTGGATGCGTTTGTTGGGCAGGTGCGCGCCAAGGAGAATCTGAGCGTCTTCATTCAGGCGGCGCGGTCGCGCAATGAAGCGATGGATCACGTGCTGTTGTCGGGTCCGCCGGGGCTTGGCAAGACCACCATGGCGCAGATCGTATCACGCGAGTTGGGTGTCAATTTCAGGTCCACGTCGGGACCGGTGATTGCGAAGGCGGGTGATCTGGCGGCGCTGCTGACAAACCTTGAGCCGCGCGATGTGCTGTTCATCGATGAAATCCACCGGCTGTCGCCTGCGGTTGAGGAAATACTCTATCCGGCGATGGAAGACTTTGAGCTTGATCTCATCATCGGAGAAGGGCCTGCGGCACGTTCGGTGAAAATTGATCTGGCACCGTTCACACTGGTTGGGGCCACTACGCGATCCGGCCTGCTGACCACGCCACTGCGCGACCGGTTTGGCATTCCGGTACGGCTTGAGTTTTATTCCGACGCAGAGCTTGAACAGATTGTGCAGCGCGCGGCTGTCATTCTGGGTGCGCCGCTTACGGCAGATGGCGCGGGCGAGATCGCCCGGCGGTCGCGCGGCACGCCGCGCGTGGCGGGGCGGCTTTTGCGCCGCGTGCGCGATTTTGCATCTGTGGCCGGGGCGGCGGAAATTGATGCCGGAGTGGCTGACCGGGCGCTGGACCGGCTGGAGGTGGACGGGCGCGGGCTGGACAGTCTGGATCATCGTTATCTGCGCACGATCGCGCTCAAGTTTGGGGGCGGGCCTGTGGGGGTGGAGACCATTGCCGCTGCGCTGTCTGAAGCGCGCGATGCGATTGAGGAAATGATCGAGCCGTATTTGATCCAGCAGGGGTTTGTGCAACGCACGCCGCGCGGGCGGCTGCTGACGGGGGCGTCGTTTGAGCACCTGGGATTGACGATCCCTGCATCGTTTGAAGGCGTGCAGACACGGCTTTTTGAAGATGAGTGACGCGCTTGGACCTGCGGGCACGCTCCACGCTGACGGCACGCATGTGATGCCGCTGCGGGTCTATTACGAAGATACGGATGCGTCGGGCATTGTGTATCACGCCAACTATCTGCGCTTCATTGAGCGCGGGCGCACGGACGTTTTGCGCTGTGCGGGGCTGGATCATCGCCGCATGATGGACGCGGACGATTCGACCGCCTTTGCGGTGCGTCAGATGACGATCAGGTTCATGGCGCCCGCGCGGCTGGATGATGCTTTGGAGGTCCGCACGGTGTTTAGCCAGGTCAAAGGCGCGCGCATTGTGGCATCCCAGTCTGTTTGGCGGGGTGAAACGCAGCTTTTTGCCGCCGACGTGGAAGTGGCAGTGCTGGACGAGAAGGGCCGCGCCCGGCGGATACCGGCATTTGTGCGCGAGGCGCTTGCCCCTTATGTTGGTGCTTCGTAACACCCCTGACGCAACCCCGGTTCCGGCACATCATTTCTCGCGGTCTCCCGCCCATAGTTTCGACACAAAAACACCGATAACAGTCGCGCTGGCAGCAAGCCTGTCATCAAGCGTGTCTATCTGGTGTTTGGCGATTGCCGCAGCTTCCCGCCGGGCTGCCATGCTCTTTAGGACTTAGGACATTTCGACGATGGAGCCTGATCTCATCACCAACGCGGCAGCACATGCAGCCAACACGGATTTTTCGTTGTTCAGTCTGTTCCTGCGCGCCGATATCGTTGTGAAGGCCGTGATGATCGGCCTTATTCTTGCGTCCGTTTGGACGTGGGCGATCATATTTGAAAAGTGGGGCCGGTTCCGCTCGGTCAACAAGAAGGCTGAAAAGTTCGAGCAGGTGTTCTGGTCGGGCCAGTCACTGGAAGACATTTATCAGAACATGGGCCACCGGCCCGACCACCCCATGTCCACGCTGTTTGTGGCGGCCATGCGCGAGTGGCGGCGGTCGGCGGAAATCGGCACACGGGCGATATTTGGTTTGCAGGAGCGCATCGACCGGGTGATGACAGTCTCCATCGCGCGTGAAACAGCACGACTTGAGCGCGGGCTTTTGTTTCTGGCAACGGTGGGTGCAACCGCCCCGTTTATTGGTCTGTTCGGCACGGTGTGGGGCATCATGAATGCGTTTCAGGCCATTGCCGTAACGCGCGATACCAACCTGGCCGTTGTGGCTCCGGGCATTGCCGAAGCGCTGTTTGCCACCGGCCTTGGCCTGCTGGCGGCTATCCCTGCGGTGATTGCCTACAACGCGTTTTCAACGTCGCTTAACCGCTATGCCACCCGGCTGGACGGATTTGCGGATGAGTTTTCAGCAATCCTGTCGCGGCAGATTGATGAAACCCGCGAGGGCAACTAGCCATGGGCGCTGGTTCAATGAAAACCGAAAGCTCCGGAGGCGGCGGGTCGCGTCGTCGCGGGCGGCGCACCCGCGCGCCGATGAGCGAAATCAACGTTACGCCGTTCGTGGATGTGATGCTGGTGCTGCTGATTGTGTTCATGGTGGCAGCCCCGCTGCTGACCGTCGGTGTACCGATTGATCTGCCGGAAACAAGTTCCAAGCCGCTCAAGGGTGACGACGAACCGTTGACCGTGACGGTGAATGCGGACGGGCAGATCTTTTTGCAGGAAACACCCGTCGAGGTGACCGAGCTGTCGGCGCGTCTGCTGGCCATTGCGCAGGGCGGCTACGAAGAGCGCGTGTATGTGCGTGGCGACCGCACAGTTGATTATGGCGCCATCATGAATGTGATGGGCACGTTGTCGGCGGCGGGCTTCAGGCGCATCGGTATGGTGACGGAACAAGGCGGGCCTGATGCCAGCCCGTCAGGTGCTGGCCGCTCACCGGCGAGCGAAAGGTAACTGCCTGATATGCGCGGCGGTGTCCTCTTCTCCGTCCTGCTGCACCTGGCAATCGTTGTGGTTGCCGTGGTGGGCCTTCCCGCGCCGAAACTTGAGCAACTTGAGATAGCCCAGCCGTTGCCGATCGAGATCATCGAGATCGACGAATATACCCGCATCACCCGCGCGCCGGAACCTGAAGCAGAGCCTGCGCCGCCCGCGCCGGAGCCGGAGCCGGAGCCGCAGGAGGCACCTGAGCCTGAGCCCCAGCCCGTGGCCGAGCCGACACCGCCCGCTGACCCAACGCCCCCACCTCCCACACCGGAGCCTGAACCCGCGCCGACACCGGAGCCTGATCCAGAGCCTGAGCCGGAAGAAATTGTGAATGTGGCACCACCCACGCCGCCCGCTCCCAAGGTGCGGCCGACACCCCCGGCGCCGCGTCAGCCTGAGCGTCCGGCGTTTGACCCTGGTCGCATTGCAGCGTTGCTCGACAAGATGCCGGAGGAGCGCAAACCCCAGCCGACACCTGCGCCCAGCCCGCAGGTGCCGGATCAATCGCGGGTTGGCGCACAGACGTCCCTGAGCATTTCGGAAGTTGATGCACTTCGGCAACAGATCAGCGCGTGTTGGTCTCCGCCTGTGGGTGCCACAAATGCGGCGGATTTGATTGTTTCACTCAACATATGGCTAAACCCGGACGGGTCGCTGGCCCGTGCGCCTGAAATTGCGCGTGGCGGGTTTGCGCTCTCATCCTTTCAGCGTGCTGCACAGGATGCGGCATTGCGGGCGGTACGCAGGTGCGCGCCATACCGGATGCCGGTGAACAAATATGCGTCGTGGCGCGAAATCGAAGTCCGGTTTGATCCAAGCCAGATGTTCGGGCGCTAGGGAAACGAAGGTCGGGAGAGATATTTATGTGCCGCAGTAAGACTAAACATCTGTTTGGCTGGCCTTCGCTTGTCGCCGTTCTGGCGATTCTTTTGCCTGCCGTTGCGCAGGCGCAACTGCGCATCGACATTACCCAGGGCACGATTGAGCCGTTACCGCTGGCGGTGACGGATTTTGTCGGCAGCGATGAGGCGGCCGCCCAGACCGGCGACCAGATGGCCGGGGTCATTCGCAAGAATCTTGAGCGCTCCGGTTTGTTCCGTACCCTGAGCGAAGCGGCCTTCATCGAAAAAATCACTGACCCCAATACCGCGCCGCGGTTTGGCGACTGGCGCATTATTGACGCGCAGGCGCTGCTGACGGGCTCCCTCACGCAACAGCCAGACGGGCGATTGCGGGTTGAGTTTCGCCTGTGGGACGTGTTCGCCGAGGAGCAACTGATCGGCCTTCAGTATTTCACCCAGCCGGACAACTGGCGGCGGGTGTCTCACATTATTTCAGATGCCATTTATGAGCGGCTGACGGGTGAGACCGGGTATTTTGATACCCGCGTGGTCTTTGTGTCGGAGACCGGCACCAAGGGTCAGCGTGTCAAGCGGCTGGCGCTGATGGATCAGGACGGGCATAACCCGCGCTTTTTGACCAACGGGTCGTCGCTGGTGCTGACGCCGCGCTTCTCGCCCACCAATCAGGAGATCACGTATCTGTCGTATGCAGGCGGCAGTCCGCGGGTTTATCTGTTCAACATCGAAACCCAGCAGCAGGAAGTGGTTGGTGAGTTTCCGGGCATGACATTCGCGCCGCGGTTTTCGCCGGACGGTGACAAGGTCATCATGAGCCTGCAGCGCGGCGGCAATGCCAATATTTTTCAGCTTGATCTGCGCACCCGCGCCACCCAGCGGCTGACCAATTCTCCGTCGATTGATACCTCGCCCAGCTATGGCCCGGCGGGCCGCGAGATTGCATTTGAGAGTGATCGCGGCGGCACCCAGCAGATTTATGTGATGAACGCCGACGGCTCCGGCGTGCGCCGTATCAGCTTTGGCGAGGGCCGGTACTCAACGCCGGTGTGGTCGCCGCGCGGCGACATGATTGCGTTTACCAAACAATATAAAGGCCGCTTTTTGATTGGGGTCATGCGTCCCGACGGTACCGGCGAGCGCATTTTGACCGAGGGCTATCACAACGAAGGCCCCACATGGGCACCCAACGGTCGGGTTTTGATGTTTTTCCGCGAAACGCCGGGCGAGCGTGGCGGGCCGTCTTTGTGGTCGGTCGATCTGACCGGCTACAACGAACGGCAGGTGCCAACGCCGGGGTTTGGCTCTGATCCCGCGTGGTCTCCCTTGATTCGCTAGGGAGCTTGCGCATAGCATGAACGGCTAAAGGGATCGGGAGAAATGACGCAGCGCCTCCAAGGGCTTAAACAGTACCTTGAGGCATTTGTCATGTTTGGCGGCCAGAATGCGCATAATGTGTGCATTGGCCAGCAACCGGGATCCCGCGCGCGGGGCGACGGGCATATCGAGGTTGAAACGTCCCGCTGGTGGCGGGGTGTTTCAGGGGTGCAACTTTTGAGCGGCCGCATTTGTGGGGTCCGCTTTTGTCAGGAGACTAAATCACTATGACCACAGCATTGGTCCGTTCACGGACAATGACTTCTTTCGGTACGGGGACTTTTTCCGGTACAGGCGGTCGCGCGTTGAAGATGGCGCTCGCCGGCTTTGCGGCTCTTCTGCTGGCTGCATGTAGCTCCGACCCTGAACAGCCGGTGGTGCAGACCACAACACAGCCGACGGCGGCGCCGTCGGGTCCGACACCGGGCACGCAGCAGGATCTTGTGGTCAATGTGGGGGACCGCGTGTTTTTCGACACCGACCAGTCTTCCCTGCGGGCTGACGCACGGGCGACGCTGCAGCGTCAGGCTGCGTGGATGAACCAGTACCCGGATGTGCGCGTGAACCTCGAAGGCCACGCGGATGAGCGCGGTACGCGCGAATACAACCTGGCACTGGGTGCGCGTCGTGCAAACTCCGCCAAGGATTATCTGGTGAGCCTGGGTGTTGCGCCGTCGCGCATCCAGACCATTTCGTTCGGCAAGGAACGCCCCGTGGCGCTTTGCTCTGACGAAAGCTGCTGGGCGCAGAACCGCCGGGCCGTCACCATTGTGACCCAGGGCGCAGGCTCTTAAGCGCTCAGAAGCGTCATACGGCAAATACGAGGAGGGCGCGCATCCCAAACGGGTGTGCGCCCTTTTTGTGTTCTGAGGCGGCAAGCTGTTGCGCAACGCCTCAATTTAGCCAACCTTGTCAGATGATTTGCGGCTTATGAGAACCCCCATGGTCAACATTCGTATTGCCCTGTTCGTGCTGTCAGCCCTTGTGGTTGGCGCTGGTGTTATCGCGCCTGTTGCGGGGACGCCCGCCAGCGCGCAACAGTCGGTAACCGACCCGCGTGCACTGTATGACCGGCTGTTGCGCCTTGAGCGTGATCTGCAGGATGTGCAGCGAAGTGTGTATCAGGGGGGCGCGCCTGCTAACCTTGGCGCTGGGCCTGGCTCTGCGGCTGGGGCTGGCGCTGAGATGGAAGCCACGCAGGCGGCGCGGCTGTCGCTGCGGCTGGACCAGATCGAAGCTTCATTGCGCGACATGACCGGGCAGGTTGAACGGCTGCAGTTCGAGCTGCGGCAGGCCAACCAGAAGCTGGATAATTTTGCCGCCGACACTGACTACCGGCTGCGCGAACTTGAAGGCACCGGGGGCGGTGAACGCCCGACAGCCTCACAGGGTCAGCCTGGGTCTTTAGCCAGTGCGCAAGCAGCCGGGGCCAGTGCGCAAGCAGCCGGAGCAAGTGCGCAAGTGACAGGCGAGCGTCCGCTCTCCGAGGCGCAGCAGGCCACTATCGGCACGCTTGGGTCGATGTCGGCCGGGGTTGCACAGCCTTCGGCACCGGTCCTGACACCGCCGCGCCAGATTGCGTCCGCCGCCACCACGGGCCTTCCCGAAGGGGGGCCGGATGCGGCCTACAGCTACGCCATGAGCTTTTTGCGGCAGGGTGACTATGGGGCCGCCGAAGTTGCATTCTCGCAGTTTCTGGAAAGCTATGGCGACACCAGCCTGGCGGGCAATGCGCAGTACTGGCTGGGCGAGACATACTATGTGCGCGAGCAGTATCAGGATGCAGCGCGCGCATTTCTGGTAGGCTATCAGACCTATGCGTCCAGCCCGAAGGCACCTGACAGTCTGCTGAAGCTCGGCATCACGCTGGCAGCGCTTGGGCAGACGCAGGATGCGTGCCTGACGCTTTCAGAAGTGCCACGCACATTTCCCGGTGCACCGCAAAGCGTCAAGCTGCGTGCCGAACAGGAGCGTGACCGCGCCGGTTGCGTCTAGCGCCGTTGCCTGAGACTGACATTCCCTTTGATGATCTGATGGCGCCGTTCGGGCTGTCGCCCGATGTGCCGCTGGCTGTGGCTGTTTCGGGTGGTCCTGACTCGATGGCGCTGCTGTTGCTCGCGGCTGACGAGGCACGCCGGTCCGGCCGGTCGCTTCATGCCCTGACCGTGGATCACGGGTTGCGGGCTGAGGCCGGCACCGAGGCACTGCAGGTGGGCGGGTGGGCCAGGGCCCTTGGCGTAGCGCACACTGTATTGACCCATTCAGGTGATACCCCGCGCGCCAGTGTGCAGGCGGCAGCGCGCAGCATTCGGTATCGGCTGATGGCGGAGTGGTGCGCCACCCACAACATGGCGGCGCTGCTGGTGGCGCATACCCGCGAAGACCAGGCGGAGACGTTTTTGCTCCGGCTGGCGCGCGGCAGCGGCGTGGATGGCTTGTCGGCGATGGCGGCGGATACGCGCCGCAACGACATGCGCATTTTGCGGCCCCTTCTGGACGTGCCGCGTGATGCGTTGCACGCGGTTCTGGCGACTGCGGGGCAGGCCTATATCACTGATCCGTCCAATGCTGACGCGCGCCATGCCCGTGTGCGGATGCGCGCTCTTGCCCCTGTGCTTGAAGCTGAGGGGCTGACGGCGCAGCGGCTGGCTGACACGGCGGCGCGCATGATGACTGCGCGTGAGGCGCTGGACGGCTGGACCTCAGCGCATCTGGCGCGGGCGGTCACGTTCCACAAGTGCGGTTATGGCACCGCTGATCTTGCCGCGCTGCTGGACGCGCCTGATGAAATCAGGCTGCGGGCAGCGTCCAAACTCATCATGGCGATTACCGGCAATGCCTATCCGCCCCGCCTGCACCACACCAGGGCACTGGTGGTGCGGCTGGGCGATGCCTCTTTCAACGGTGCCACCCTTGGCGGGGCCCGCCTCGTTAGGCGCGGCGACACGCTGATGGTGTTTCGGGAGGCGCGTGCGATCGCCCCTGCGGTCCGCAGGGCGCGTCATTTGCCTTTGCTGTGGGATGGCAGGTTTGAAGTCGGAACTCACGACATGGCACCAAACAAGGCACCGGTGGCTGACGTTACAATCGCGCCGCTTGGTCAGAAGGGTTGGCGATGGATGCGGGATGTGGCACCTGATACGGCCTTGCCTGCCGCTGCTGCGGCCTGCCTGCCGGCGGTGTTTGACGGCGGCACCTTGCTGGAGGTTCCGTCACTTGGCCTGACAGCGGGGGGGGATGTCGCCAGTCTGACCGCCCGCTTTGTCGGGCCGCAGCGCGTGGGGCTGGCAGCGGCGGTTTGACGCCCTGCCATACCCGCGATCACGGCTAAATCACTGGCGGTGAAGGCCTGCTTAAGCATGATTGGAATTGTTCCAGGGACTGGTAATTCTTTCTTGGACGCCTATGTTTCAGTATGCTGACACCTAGCCAGAAAACTGTCGTGTTTCTCCCGTTTTTGGGGCAAATACGCGCGTAAGGACCATTATCCCCGTGAATAATTTCCGCAACTTCGCTCTTTGGGTCATCATAGCGCTGCTGCTGGTGGCGCTGTTCAACCTGTTTCAGGCTCCATCTCAGCAAGGGGCCAGCACCGATATCACCTTCTCTGAACTGCTTGCAGAAGCGGATGCGGGGGCGATCGCGGATGTGACCATTCAGGGCGAAAAGATCACCGGCAATTTCTCGGACGGGCGTGAGTTCGTCACCTATTCCCCACCCAACGCCAACGTGACCGAGCGGTTGTATGAGCGCGGCGTGCAGATTTCAGCGCGCCCCACAAGCTCCGACTCGCCGACGCTGCTGAGCGTGCTGGTGTCGTGGTTCCCGATGCTGCTGCTGATTGCTGTGTGGATTTTCTTCATGCGGCAGATGCAGGGCGGTGGCGGCAAGGCCATGGGCTTTGGCAAATCCAAAGCCAAGCTGCTGACCGAGCGGCATGGTCGCGTGACGTTTGACGATGTCGCGGGCGTGGACGAAGCCAAGGATGACCTGCAGGAAATTGTCGAGTTTCTGCAGGACCCGCAGAAGTTTCAGCGGCTGGGCGGGCGCATTCCCAAGGGTGCGCTTCTCGTTGGTCCTCCGGGCACTGGTAAAACGCTCATTGCGCGTGCTGTGGCGGGCGAGGCCAATGTGCCGTTCTTCACAATTTCGGGTTCTGATTTTGTGGAAATGTTTGTGGGCGTTGGCGCCAGCCGCGTGCGCGACATGTTCGAGCAGGCCAAGAAGAACGCACCGTGCATCATCTTCATTGACGAAATTGACGCTGTGGGTCGCCACCGTGGGGCAGGCCTTGGCGGCGGCAACGATGAGCGCGAGCAGACCCTCAACCAGTTGCTGGTTGAGATGGACGGCTTTGAAGCCAATGAAGGCATCATCCTGATTGCCGCCACCAACCGTCCTGATGTGCTGGACCCGGCGCTGCTGCGTCCGGGCCGTTTTGACCGTCAGGTGGTTGTGCCCAATCCGGACATTGTCGGCCGCGAAAAGATTCTCAAGGTGCATATGCGCAAGGTGCCGCTGGCACCGGACGTCAACCCGCGCACCATTGCCCGCGGCACACCGGGTTTCTCAGGCGCTGACCTCGCCAACCTGGTGAACGAGGCCGCCTTGCTGGCGGCACGCCGTGCCAAGCGGCTGGTCACGATGGGTGAGTTTGAAGACGCCAAGGACAAGGTCATGATGGGTGCCGAGCGGCGCACCATGGTGATGTCGGACGACGAGAAAAAGCTGACGGCCTATCACGAAGGGGGTCATGCGCTGGTGGCGCTCAACGTGCCGTCCACCGACCCGATCCACAAGGCAACCATCATTCCGCGCGGGCGGGCGTTGGGCATGGTCATGCAGTTGCCTGAAGGCGACAAGTTGTCCATGAGCCGCGAGGAAATGATGTCGCGCATGGCGATTTTGATGGGTGGCCGCGTGGCGGAAGAACTTGTGTTTGGTCACAACGCCGTGACGGCGGGCGCAGGTTCTGACATTGAGCAGGCAACGAAGCTTGCTAAAAACATGGTCACGCGCTGGGGCATGTCCGATGCGCTGGGGCCGCTGGCCTTTGGTGAAAACCAGGAAGAAGTGTTTCTGGGTCACTCGGTGGCGCGCAACCAGAATGTGTCTGAGGATACGGCCCGGCAGATTGACGCCGAAGTGGCGCGCCTGGTGAAAAAAGGTCACGAGGAAGCAACGCGCATTCTGACTGAAAAGCGTGATGACCTTGAGATCATCGGTCAGGGCCTGCTTGAGTACGAAACGCTCTCCGGCGACGAAATCAAGGCGCTGCTCAAAGGCACCAAGCCTGAACGCAACACGGATGATGACATGACCCCTGAGCCGGGTGCGACATCATCAGTCCCCTCTGCGGGCCGCAAGCCCACAGGCGATACGGGTAGCGTGCCGCCAGGTGCCGAGCCGCAGGGCACGTAAGCGACGCGCACTATGAACCAGAAGGTCCGGACGCAAATGGCGTCCGGGCCTTTTTTGTTTGCGTGTCATGTCTGACGTGGCATGACAGGCTCTCCCGCTTGACCGAAGAGTTGGTTGGCGGCAAGTGAGTGTCATGATGCACGCACCCACCCTGTTTGGCATTCTCAACATCACGGCGGACTCGTTCTCCGATGGTGGCAAATATCTCGCGCCTGATGACGCGCTGCGCCACGCCCACGCGCTTGTGGCCAACGGGGCGGATGTGGTTGATGTGGGGGCTGCCTCAAGTCATCCGGATGCGGAGGATGTGGGTGCGGCGGGAGAGATTGCACGGCTGGCACGTGTCGTGCCACCGCTTGTGGCGGCGGGTGTGCCACTGTCCGTTGATACCTTTGAGCCTGATGTGCAGCTTTGGGCGCTGGGGCAGGGCGTTGCCTATCTCAATGATATTCAGGGTTTTCCGCATACGGATATTTATCCGGCGCTGGCCAGTGCATCGGCAAAGCTTGTCGTGATGCATGGGGTTCACGGGCGCGGGCGGGCGAGAAGACTCGACGTGCCTGCGGATGAGATATGGCCGCGCATTTTCAGCTTTTTCGATGACCGCATTGCAGCGCTTGAGGCTGCCGGCATCGCACGCGAGCGGCTGGTGCTGGACCCGGGCATGGGGTTTTTTCTGGGTACGGACCCTGAGGTGTCGCTCACGGTTTTACGCGGTGTGGGTCAGCTTGAGGGGCGCTACGGGCTGCCGGTATTGATTTCTGTGTCGCGGAAAAGTTTTTTGCGGGCCATGACCGGGCGCGATGTGGCCAACATTGCACCAGCCACACTGGCGGCTGAGATGTTTGCGGTATCCGCCGGTGCCCGTTATATCCGCACCCATGCGCCGGGTTCCTTGCGGGATGCCCTGGCGGTTTCACGCGCTTTACGGCTATTTTCGCCGTAACACGCTGAAAACAAACGTTAACCTTGTGCTCAACGGGTTTGGGTATAGTGCGCGCCAGATGAGCCGGAACACGATAATCCGGCCGGGGTATGCGGGGGACAGTTCATGTCACGCAAATATTTTGGAACCGACGGCATTCGCGGTCGGGCAAACCTTGAACCGATGACGGCGGCGACCGCGCTCAGGGTGGGCATGGCGGCGGGCCGGGTGTTTACGCGCGGTGACCATCGTCACCGGGTGGTGATCGGCAAGGATACGCGCCTGTCGGGCTACATGATTGAAAACGCGCTGGTGGCGGGCTTTACGTCGGTCGGCATGGATGTGTTCCAATTCGGCCCGTTGCCGACGCCTGCTGTTGCCATGCTCACGCGCTCGCTGCGTGCTGATCTGGGTGTGATGATTTCAGCTTCGCACAACAGTTTTGGCGATAACGGCATCAAGCTGTTTGGCCCGGACGGCTTCAAGCTGTCTGATGAGGTAGAGCATCAGATTGAGCACCACATGGATAACGGGCTGGTGGAAGGCCTCGCGGTGCCCTCAGGTATTGGCCGGGCAAAGCGCATTGACGATGCGCAGGCACGCTACATCGAGTTTGCCAAGCGTACGTTCCCGCGCCACCTGAGCCTTGAGGGCATTCGTATTGTTGTCGATTGCGCCAATGGGGCGGCCTACAAGGTGGCCCCGGCGGCGTTGTGGGAACTGGGCGCTGAAGTGTTTTCCGTCGGCGTTGACCCCAACGGCACCAACATCAATGAAGGCTGCGGGTCCACGTCTGTTGGCATGATGGCCGGCAAAGTGCGTGAGCTGCGCGCCGACATCGGCATTGCGCTGGATGGCGATGCGGACCGTGTGATTATCGTTGATGAACACGGCGAGACCGTGGATGGCGATCAGGTGATGGCGGCCATTGCGCAATCCTGGGCTGACAAGCAGATGCTGCAGGGCGGCGGCATCGTCGCCACGGTGATGAGCAATCTGGGGCTTGAGCGTTATCTGGCGGGCAAGGGCATGACGCTGGCCCGCACGCAGGTGGGCGACCGCTATGTGGTGGAACACATGCGCGCGAATGGGTTTAACCTGGGCGGCGAACAGTCGGGGCACGTGGTCTTGTCTGACTTTGCCACCACGGGCGACGGGCTGATTGCAGCGCTTCAGGTGCTGGCGGTGCTGGCGGAAACCCGCAAGCCACTGAGCGAAATCTGCCATCTGTTTGATCCGCTGCCGCAACTCTTGCGCAATGTGCGGTTCCGCGACGGGGCACCGCTTGAAGATAATCAGGTGATTGACGCTATTGAGACAGGCACTTCCGCGCTGGGCAATCATGGTCGTCTCGTGATCCGCAAATCAGGCACCGAGCCGCTTATTCGCGTGATGGCGGAAGGTGACGACGAGGCGCTGGTGAAGCGCGTGGTCAATGATATTTGCACGGTGATCGAAAGCCGTGCCGGGTGAACGGTGAGATGTCCGCAGGTGGTATCGCCCGTGTGCTGATTATTGCCGGCTCTGATTCCAGCGGCGGCGCGGGCATTCAGGCTGACATCAAAACCGTGACGGCGCTGGGTGGCTATGCGGCCACCGCGGTGACGGCCATCACGGTTCAGGATACCACCGGCGTTCACGGGGTGCATGGTCTTCCCGCTGATCTTGTGCGACGGCAGATGGATGCTGTGATGGCCGACATCGGGGCGGATGCGCTCAAGACCGGCATGTTGCACTCCGCCGAAATCATTGCGGCTGTTGCTGACGCCATCAGTGCTTACGAAGACGTGCCGCCGCTGGTGGTGGACCCGGTGATGGTGGCAACATCCGGCGACCGGCTGCTGGAGCGTGACGCCGAGGCGGCGATGATCGGCAAGCTGCTGCCGCTGGCGTTCATGGCTACCCCCAACATTCACGAAGCCGCCGTGCTGGCCAACATGCCGGTGAAAACGGCGGGTGACATGCGCGAGGCGGCGCAGGCGTTGCTGGCATCCGGCCCGGACTGTGTTCTGGTGACGGGCGGTGATCTGGGCGGCGATGTGGTGGTTGACGTGCTGGCCACGCCGATGGAAATCCGCACTTTTACGAGCCCGCGTATTGCGACGACCTCCACTCATGGCACCGGCTGCACACTGGCGAGTGCCATTGCCACGTTTCTGGCGCAGGGCAGGGATGTGGGCGAGGCGGTGGAAGATGCCCGCGATTATGTGCATATGGCGATGACACATGCGCCGGGTCTGGGCGCAGGTGCCGGGCCGCTGGACCATGGGTGGGTTTTGCGCGACCGGGATTGACGTTTACCGCCCGCATAAGGTCTGCCGCCATGGTGCTTCCGCTTTATCAGGTTGATGCGTTTGCCTCCAAACCGTTTGAGGGCAACCCCGCTGCCGTTGTGCCGCTTGAAGCATGGCTGAGCGACGAGCAGATGCTGGCGATTGCGGCTGAAAACAATCTGGCCGAGACGGCGTTTTTGGTGGCCGAGGGTGACGGCTTTCGTCTGCGCTGGTTTACACCGACAGTCGAGGTGGATTTATGCGGGCACGCAACGCTTGCAACGGCGCATGTGCTGTTCACGCATCTGGCCTTTGCGGGCGACACGATTATTTTCCACACCCGCTCCGGCGAACTGACCGTTGCACGCGGTGAGACGGGTCGGCTGATAATGAACTTTCCTGCTCGTCCGGTGAAGCCGATGGCAGACCCCAAGGTGCTGGGGCCAATACTGGGCGTTGCGCCGCGCATGGTGCTGACCGGTGCCAATATGATTGCGGTGTTTGACAGTGCAGCTGATGTCGCGCGTCTTACGCCAGCCTTTGTACCACTGGCTGAATACCTCAAGCCCCGCAACCAGGTGCTGATTGCAACAGCAGCCGGTGATGATGGCTCCGGCTTTGATTTTGTCACCCGCGTTTTTGCGCCCGCCCACGGCATTGACGAGGACCATGTGACGGGTTCCGCCTATTGCGATGCCACACCGTTCTGGGCGCGTAAGCTGAAGAAAGACACACTTGTTGCGCGGCAGATATCGCCACGCGGCGGCACGGTGTGGTGCGCACTTGAAGGTGATCGTGTTGTTGTTGAGGGAACGTGTGCTGATTATCTCAAAGGCGAGATCGTGATTGCTGATTAGGCGCGCCGTGCCTTTGTTTCGGCAATCAAGATGCCTGCCATGATGAGTACAAGGCCACCCAGTGCCCACAGGCCTGGGCGTTCTGCCAATACGATCATGCCTGCCAGCAATGCTACCGGCGGTACCAGAAAATTGGTCATCGACATGAAGGTGGGGCCTGCTTCCTCGATCAGACGAAAGTAGATGACCGTTGCCAGCCCGCTGGCGAAAATGCCGATGCCCAGTACGCCTGTCACGGCCCACCAGCCGGGAAAGGTTGTGGGTGGCGGCGTCACGCTCCAGGCGAGCGGCAGAACAATGACAAAGGCCAAAGCATTGGTGACGGCGGCGCGCATCCAAATGTCCATGGCCGGGGATTTGCGCGCGATGATGGCATTTGCGGCAAACAGCAGGGCGCCGAGCAGGATGGCGAACTGGGCCAGTATCTCGATCCGGCTGTCTCCGATGGTTAGCAGCACTTCGGGGCCGACAATGAGGGCGACGCCAAGCAGACCGATGGTAAAGCCGAACGAGCGGCGGGGTGTCATACGTTCACCGGCCACAAACACATGCGCCATGGCGAGCGTCATCAGCGGCATGGTGGTGACAAGAATGGACGTAAGGCCGGACTCCACATGCTGCTGCCCCCAGCTTATGGCATAGAACGGCGCGACATTGCCGACGATGGCAAGCGCAATGAGCCACGGCCACAGGCCGCGGGCAATGTGCGTGCTGCGGGTGAAATACAGCGCCAGCGGAATGAGCATGGCTGCGGCCACAAGCTGGCGCAGCACCACCACCCATTCAGGCGCAATGCCATCCAGCGCCATTGCCGTGAATGTATAGCCGGAGGCCCAGCACCCGGTGAGCAGGCACAGGTCCAGCCACGCGCGCGGGCTGCGGACGGGGGCACTCACGGGGCTGCACGCCTATGTGCTTTGTCGGGGCCAGGAGCTTGCATGGACAGCATGTCGCGCGGGCGGGCGGACATGTCAATTTGCGAATATGCAGGTCACGCAGGCGCGATCTGTTTGCGGCGTTCGGCCGGCTCATCCGGCCACTGGTCATGCATCTGCGCCGTCAGGTCTGACCGAATGGCGGCATAGGCCGGGTCATCCCACCTGTTGACGGTTTGAAGGGGGTCGTCCTTGAGGTCGTAAAGTTCGCCTTCGGTACCCTCATAAATTGACCCGGGCAGATAGGCCGTCAGCACGTGATCGCGCGTGGTGATGGTGCGCAGGGACAAAGAGAGTGTGCGTTTTTCCGGATCGCTGGAATTGCGGTGCATACTGTCCCAGCCTGTCAAAACGCTGTCACGGTTTTGCGCTGCAGCTTCGTCGGCGGTGCGCGGCAGGGGGGTGCCTTCCATCCACGTGGGCACCTGCAGTCCGGCGATATCGCAGAAGGTAGGGGCAAGGTCGATGTGGGCCACCGGGTCTGCCAGCGTTTGCGGGGTTACGTCGGCATCTGGTGCCGGACGCCACACGAATGGCAGGCGCATGAGGGCATCCACGTGGAATGCGCCCTTGAACATCAGGCCGAAGTCGCCCTGCAACTCGCCGTGATCGGTGGTGAAGAAAATATCCGTGCGCCCGTCCCAGCCGCGCGCGGCAATACGGTCAAACACGCGGCCGCAGGCGTCATCGATCAGTTCGTTTTCGATGTGGTTCATGGCGTTGATTTCGCGCACCTGGTCGTCGGTCAGGTCGGCAGGGCGGAAGTTTGGTGGGAACTCGAAGTTTGTGCGCAGGGAGCCATCCCACGCGCCTTTCCAGTGGCGCGGTTTGCGCTCCAGAAGCTCTTGGCGTTTTTCAGGCGTTGCGGCATAGAGTTCCGGCAGATCAAGGTCACGCCAGTTGACGCGGCCAATCTCTGATGCCGGTGGATCCCACGGGTGATGGGGGTCAGGGAAACTCATCCAGATGAACCAGTCTTCGTCCGTATCCAGAGTATCAAGAAATGCGATTACCCGGTCCGCCACCCAGTCGGTGTGATACAGCTCGCGGGGCATGTCGTTGTGCCAGCACTGGATGGCTCCGGTATCGCCGCCGCCTGCGTGGTTCTGCTGACCCTGGGGCGTCACCATGGGGTAGAAGCCGCTGATCTTGTCCTTGTGCTGGCCCATCATCAGCTGGTCGTAGTGGAAGTTGCCGGTCATGAAATGGTTGGCAAGTTCCATACGCTCAAAGCCTCTGTGGGGGCCGGTCTCGCCCTTTTTGGCCATGTCGTTTTCATAAAAGCCCGGCGGTGAGAGCCACGGCTCAAAGTGCGCCTTGCCGATGAGGGCCGTGCGGTAGCCCGCATTGCCAAGTTCGCGCGCCACGGAGGGTGCGTCTTCAGGCAGGGGCACGCCGTTCGTCCACACGCCGTGGGTTGCAGGGTATTGACCGGTAACGATGCTGGCGCGCGCGGGCATACAGGTCACACACTGGTTGTGGGCGCGGGCATAGTTGATGCCGGATGTCGCCAGCGCATCGATGTGTGGTGTGCGGGCTACCTTGCCGCCGTTGCAGCCCAGTGCGTCATGGCGCATCTGGTCTGTTGTGATGAGCAGAATGTTGCGGCCCACGGGGTATGCCCTCTTAAGCGGTGCGGGCCTGCAGCGCGAAGCTTTGCCCGGTCAGTTCTTCAGAAATCTCCCACAGCCGCCGCGCCACGCGCTTGTCGTGGGAGCGACCGTTGGACTTTACTTTAACGGGTGCGCCACGCATTTCCATGATGCCGTTTGGCCCCCAATAGCTGCCTGACTCAGCGTCGGGGTCTGTTGCGGCGCGCAGCGTGGGCAGGGCACCGGCTTTCTGGCTTTGCGCAAAAATGGCGTTGGCGATGGTGCCTGCTGTCATGGTGCGCTGCAGGTTGGTGGACGAGTAACCGGGGTGGGCGGCTGTGGCGCGGGTGGTGTGGCCTGCGTCCTTGAGATTGCGATCCAGCTCATAGGTGAAATACAGGTTGGCGATCTTGCTTTGGCCGTAGGCGGGCCACGGCTTGTAGCCCTTCTCCCAGTTGAGATCATCGAAGTTGATGCGCCCGCCGCGATGCGCCTGGCTGGCCACGGACACGACGCGGCCTTCGGGCGAGGCGTTGATCAGATCTATGAGTTGGGCGGTCAGCGCGAAGTGGCCCAGATGGTTGCAGCCGAACTGGAGCTCAAAGCCGTCCTCGGTCTTGCCGTAGGGCGGCACCATGACGCCTGCATTGTTGATGAGGATGTCGAGCGTGCCCTGCTTCTTGCGGTAGGCCTTTGCGAAGGCGGCCACGGATTTGAGGCTGGCCAGGTCAAGCGACCCTGTCTCGACCGTGGCGTTCTTGTGAGCTTTGAGGATTTGCGCCTGCGCCGCTTTGGCTTTGTCAGCATTGCGGCAGGCGAGTGTCACATGCGCGCCTTTGGCGGCCAGCACCTTCGCGGCCTCAAACCCGATGCCGCTGTTTGAGCCGGTGACAATGATGTGTTTTCCCGTTTGATCAGGGACGTTGTTTGCATTCCAGCCCATAATGGCCTCCCGGCTTCAAGTGTCCGCTTGCAGTTAAGCACGCCAAAAACTGACCGCAAGTCATTATTGGGATTTTTAGGGTTGCGTCATTGTGCAGAACGCAAAGCGCCCCATCGTGGCGCAGAACGCAGAACGCAGAACGCAGAGCGCCCGCAGCGGGTGCTGCGGGCGCAAACTGCGTTTGAGGGCGTAGTGCCTATGCGGCCTTCTTGTTGATGCCACCGGTTGCAATGTCTGTCATCGTCCGGTCGCCCTCGTACGTTTCAGCAAGACATTTGTCGATGGTCTTGGCTTCTGCATCCAGATCAAGACGCTTGGCGAAGGCCAGGACGCAGCCGTAGCCTGCAAGTGCGTAGTGCACCATGCGCTGATACTGGGTGATGATGACGGCATCGCGCACGTCGTCATCCGTGAAGGTTGCATCCAACGCGTGCGCGTGGGCCTCCTTCACCAGGCCTTCCATGCCCTTGCAGTATTCACCGTTGGGTGTCTCGCCATGACCGGTGATGATCACGTCAAGGGCCGACATGCCGTTTTCAATGCCGATGACGCCAGCCTCAAGTGCCTTTTGCAGATCTGCGTTGGTGGCTGCGGCAGCGAGTCTTTGTGTCGCAAGCCGCGCCTGCTTGTTGGCGCTGTAGAGATCCTGAAGCTGATCGATATACACGTCTTTCAAATTGGCGAATGCCATTTGAACTCCTTTCGGTTCTTAGTGAGCCGACCTGCATCATGACTCATCTGACGGATGATTCCAAGGTTGCGGCCCTAAGCTATTGAAAAATATATGGTTTCTGAACCATGAAGTGTCATTTGACGTTTGGTGCATAAGCGCCTATCAACGGCGCGGGCCACGCTTCCCCAACGAAGCGCGACCCTCTGCGAGGAGGGAGTAAAAACCATGGCAGACGACACATCTAACCGCGCGACTACTCCGGACAACCGTCCGGCGAACCCCAACTTTTCATCCGGGCCCTGCGCCAAGCGCCCCGGCTGGTCTCTTTCAAAACTTGAAGACGCGTGCCTTGGCCGCTCGCACCGCTCGAAACCGGGCAAGGCGAAGCTGGCGCAGGCGATTGACCTGACGCGCGTCGTACTCGGCATTCCCGACAGCTACCACATCGGCATTGTGCCGGCGTCTGATACGGGCGCTGTTGAAATGGCCATGTGGTCGCTCTTGGGCGAGCGCCCGGTGGACATGCTGGCATGGGAGAGTTTTGGCTCCGGCTGGGTGACGGATGTCATCAAGCAGTTGAAGCTGGACAATGCCCGCAAGATTGAAGCGGACTATGGTGAGCTTCCTGATCTTTCAACGGTGAACCCCGCCCATGACGTGGTGTTTACGTGGAACGGCACAACGTCCGGCGTGCGTGTGCCCAATGCGGACTGGATCGCGGCAGACCGTGAAGGGTTGACCATCTGCGACGCCACGTCTGCGGCCTTTGCGCAGGATCTGGACTGGGCGAAGCTCGATGTTGTCACGTATTCTTGGCAAAAGGTTCTGGGCGGCGAAGCAGCTCATGGGATGCTGATCCTGAGCCCGCGCGCTGTGCAGCGGCTTGAAAGCTATTCGCCACCGTGGCCGATGCCGAAGATTTTCCGCCTCACCAAAGGCGGCAAGCTCATTGACGGTATTTTCAAGGGCGAGACCATCAACACGCCGTCCATGCTGTGCGTCGAGGATTACATCGATGCGCTGCAATGGGCTGACTCGATTGGCCGCCTGCGGGGCCTGATGGCGCGGGCGGATGCAAACCTGGCGGTGCTCACCGAGTGGGTGGAGCGCACGCCGTGGGTGGATTTCCTGTGCAGGGATGTCGCCAACCGTTCCAATACATCCGTATGCCTCACACTTGTTGACCCGGCGCTGGATGCCGAGCAGCAGGCGGTGGTGTCCAAGAAGCTGGCAAGCCTGCTGGATGCGGAAGGGGTGGCATACGACATTGGTGCCTACCGCGATGCGCCAGCCGGGCTTCGTATCTGGGCCGGTGCCACCATTGAGCTGTCCGACATGCAGGCGCTGCTGCCTTGGCTCGACTGGGCCTATGCCCAGGCGACCCGGGCTGAGGCTGCATGACCGCAAATCCGTCTATGTGCTTCCCCGTGGCCTGACCACGGGGTCCAGCGCCACACGCAACGTCATTTCCGTGTTGCTCTGGATGCCGCGATCAGGCGGCGGCAAGGCATGTGAGGGAACAGCTTTCAGCCACCAGCCACCCAAACCAAACTGCGACATTCAGTACTCCTAAGGACGCATCCAATGCCCAAAGTACTTATCTCCGACAAACTGTCTCCCGCCGCTGTGGAGATTTTCAAGAACCGTGGTCTCGACGTTGATTTCAAGCCCGGCCTCGACAAGGACGAACTGCTGTCGATCATCGGCCAGTATGACGGCCTTGCCATTCGCTCCAACACCAAGGTAACGGCAGACGTGCTGGCCAAAGCCGACAACCTCAAGGTTGTGGGCCGTGCGGGCATCGGCGTGGACAATGTGGACATTCCCGCCGCCACCGCCAAAGGCGTCATCGTGATGAACACACCGTTTGGCAACTCGATCACCACGGCGGAACACGCCATTGCCATGATGATGGCGCTGGCGCGTGACATTCCCCAGGCCAATGCATCAACGCACGCCGGCAAGTGGGAAAAGAGCAAATTCATGGGCGTGGAGCTGACGGCCAAGACGCTGGGCGTCATCGGCTGCGGCAATATCGGTTCCATCGTGTGTGACCGGGCGCTGGGTCTGCGGATGAAAGTCATCGGCTTTGACCCGTTCCTGACACCGGAACGCGCAGCCGACATGGGCATCGAAAAAGTCGAGCTGGATGAGTTGTTCAAGCGTGCGGACGTCATCACGCTGCACACGCCGATGACGGATTCAACGCGCGGCATCATCAATGCGGCGGCCTTCGCCAAAATGAAAGACGGCGTGCGCATTGTGAACTGCGCGCGTGGCGGGCTGATAGTGGAAGCCGACCTCAAGGCGGCGCTTGAAAGCGGCAAGGTAGCCGGGGCAGCACTCGACGTGTTTGAGGAAGAACCCGCCAAGGAAAACCCGCTGTTCGGCATGGACAAGCTGATTGCGACGCCGCATCTGGGCGCGTCCACGTCAGAGGCGCAGGAAAATGTGGCGCTGCAGGTGGCCGAGCAGATGGCGGACTATCTGCTGGATGGTGCGATCACCAACGCCATCAACGTGCCGTCAGTGTCTGCGGAAGACGCACAGAAGCTGGGGCCGTGGATCACGCTGTGTGAGCAGCTTGGTCTGTTCGCCGGCCAGTTGACGGAAACCGGCATTCAGGAAATTGCGATTGATTTTGTTGGTGACGCTGCCGAGCTCAACACAAAGCCGTTGGTGAACTCGCTGCTGATGGGGCTGATGAAGCCCATTCTCACTGACGTCAACATGGTGTCGGCGCCAGCCATCGTGAAAGACCGCGGCATCAAGGTGTCGGAGAGCAAGAAGAGCCAGCATGGGGCCTATGAAGGCTACATCATGCTGTCGGTCAAAACCGAACGGCAGACGCGCAGCGTTGGCGGCACGGTGTTTGGCGACGGCAGCCCGCGTATCATTCAGGTCAAGGGCATCGGCATGGAAGCAGCGCTGTCGCATGACATGCTGTATGTCACCAATGACGACAAGCCCGGTTTCATCGGTGCGCTCGGCACGGTGCTGGGGGATGCGGACATCAACATCGCCTCGTTCAACCTGGGCCGGGTCAGCCAGGGCAGTGACGCGATTGCGCTGATCGATGTTGACCAGCCGGTGCCTGCGGATGTTCTGAAAAAAGTCATGGCACTGCCGCACGTGAAGCAGGCCAAGGCGCTGAAGTTCTAGAACGACGCCTTCCTCTCACCCTTTCACGGGGTGGGGGGCGGCGGCGTTGGTATCTGCTTGGGCTTGCGCGCCCACCCGGCTATAGTCCCGCCGCTTCCCGAACATGTGAGGATTCCAAAGATGGCGAATGTAGCAGTCGTCGGCTCCCAGTGGGGTGACGAGGGCAAGGGCAAGATCGTGGACTGGCTGTCCGAGCGCGCCGATGTGGTTGTGCGCTTTCAGGGCGGCCATAATGCAGGCCACACGCTCGTCATTGATGGCAAGGTGTTCAAGCTGTCGCTGCTGCCGTCGGGCATTGTGCGGCCCAACAAGCTGTCGATTCTTGGCAACGGCGTGGTGCTGGACCCGTGGGCGTTTGCCAAAGAGGCGGACCAGATTGCCGGGCAGGGCGTGGCCGTGACGCCGGACAATCTGATGATTGCCGAGAACGCGACACTTATTCTGCCGGTGCATCGTGAACTGGACGAGATGCGCGAAAGCTCCAACTCCGGCACAAAGATCGGCACCACCAAGCGCGGCATCGGTCCGGCCTACGAGGATAAAGTGGCGAGGCGCGGTCTGAGGGTGATTGACCTTGCGGATTTTTCAACCCTCGACGCCAAGGTGGAAAACCTGCTGGTGCATCATAATGCGCTGCGGCGGGGCAACAATCTGGACGAATTGACTGCCGAGCCGATCGTCAGTGCCCTGAAGGAAATCGCGCCGCGCATTCTGCCGTTCGCCAAGCCCGTATGGCTGGTGCTGGACGAGGCCAAGAAGGCAGGCAAGCGCATTTTGTTTGAAGGCGCGCAGGGCACGCTGCTGGACATTGACCACGGCACCTATCCGTTCGTGACCTCCTCCAATACCATTGCCGGACAGGCCGCAGGCGGCGCGGGCGTTGGTCCCGGCGCCATCGGCTATGTGCTGGGCATCACCAAGGCGTACACCACGCGGGTGGGCGAAGGCCCGTTCCCCACCGAGCAGGACAATGCCGTGGGCCAGAAACTGGGTGAACGCGGCCACGAGTTCGGCACGGTCACAGGCCGCAAGCGCCGCTGCGGCTGGTTTGATGCGGTGCTGGTGCGCCAGGCCATCAAGACCGGCGGCATCGAAGGCATTGCACTGACAAAGCTCGATGTTCTGGACGGCTTTGACGAGCTCAAGGTGTGCACCGGCTACCGGCTGGACGGCAAAAAGCTGGACCACCTGCCAGCCGATGCGCCCAGTCAGGCGCGCGTCGAGTGCGAATACGTAACGCTCGATGGCTGGCAAGACAGTACGCAGGGTGCCCGGTCGTGGGCCGACCTGCCGGCACAGGCAATCAAGTATGTGCGGCTGGTCGAAGAGTTGATCGAGGCGCCGGTCGCGCTGCTGTCAACGTCGCCTGAGCGGGAAGACACAATTCTGGTACATGATCCGTTTGCGGATTGATGCAGGCTGAGTGTGTGCTGAGCTGCGAGTAGGCCCCGGATCAAGTCCGGGGCAGCGTGGTTTTCTGGTTGACCGCTACCCCGGACTTGATCCGGGGTCCACTCGCTTTGAACCTTGAAAAAGCTCACACAAGCTCATCAAAAAGATCCTGCCAATCCGGATTTATCTTTTCAATTAGTTCAATCTTCCACGCGCGTTGCCAGTTCTTCAATTGGTGCTCGCGGTAGCGGGCGGAGTCGCGGTCTTCTGTCGCCTCGAAATATACCAGCCGTTTCAACCCGTATTCTTTAGTGAACCCATCAACCAATCCGTTGCGATGTTGGTGTGCACGTTTTGGAAGATCATCGGTCTGGCCGATATACAGCGTGCCGTGCTTGCGGTTGGTCATGATGTAAACGAAAAATGCCATGATCGACGGTATCGTGAGTGGACCCCGGATCAAGTCCGGGGTGGTGGTTGTGTAGTGACCGTATCCCCGGACTTTATCCGGGGTCCACTCGCAGAACAGTTACTCTGCCGCCACCAGCGGCCCTGACACAACGCCGATTGCCCGCAACCGTTCCTGCCTGATGTCCTCGATCACCGGCGCCAGCACTTCCTCGTGGAACTTGTCGCAGCCGATGCACAGGTTGCGGTAGGCGTTGCCTTTGGGGTCTGTGGTCTTCGACTTTTCATAGAACGTCGCCGTGTCCCAGCCATGCGCCAGACCCATGCGCTCCGGGTGGCCCATGTTGATGGCCTCAAACGCCGGGTGGCCGACGAGGCTATCCAGAATGTCGGTCAGTTTTTCCTCGGTGACGTTGCCGATGGGGGCCTTGGTCTTGAGGCAGCAGGGGAAGACGTCGCCCTGCGGATCAATGGACACTTCCGAGCCTGAATATCTGTGGTTCAGGAAGTTGAGGCCGCCGGACCAGGCGTTGCAGAAATTGTCCTTGATGGTGGCGCGGCTGAGGCCGTTTTCCCATGCGCGCCCGCGCGGCCAGATCTTGCCGATCCATTGGTCTTCTGTTGCACCAAAAAACAGATAGGTCGGCCCGTCGTTCTTCTGCCACTCACCAAAACCGCTGCGGGTTGAATGCTCCGCATACCCCGTTTTGGCGAACATCTCGTGCAGTTTTTTTATCAGCGGCTTGCGCTTGTCGCCTTCCATGCCGACGTGAAAATCATCCATGCCGGAAATGGCAATCATCCGAATGCCGCGCTCGCGCAGCTCTTCGAGGATTTTTTCAGTCACCAGATCGCCCGTGGTCTGGATTGAAATGTCAACGCCGCCCTTGTTGCGGTATTTGGCGTTGAGGGCGTCGAGCACCGGATACAGCACCCGCTCACGCACCGGGTCCACCAGCACTTCGCCGCCGGCCATGATGATGCGGCCGCGTTTCTCCGCGTAGCCGGCCGGGCTATCGTCAGGCGACGCCAGGTCCAGATACGTCATCCGGTCGGGCAGATTGGCGATGATCTTCGGGAAGGCCTCTTCCGACTCTCGCACAACCGCTTCCAGCGCATCGCGCACATAGGGGCGAAAGCGCGTTTCGTAGCAGTGGGTGCATTTGCGGTGGCAGGCCCAGTTCAAGACCCAGTAAACCGATTCCATTCACATATCGCCAAGGCTTGTTTGCTTTGATGCGCAGGATGCGTGGGGTTATTGGAGTGCGTCAAATAACAGATTGGTGAGGCTATTTGCCTTCGCAATGGTAGGTTGGTGTTGCTTTGTTGGTATCCTTTATTATCGTCAAATGTGCGACTTCAGCGATATGGTTTAGTTTAATTCTCCGCAACGCACGCCGGTGTCCTGGATGACACGGACAATAAATGAGGATCCAGTTTTTGCCCTATCATGACTTTATAGGCGGCTCTTTAGACAACGCGACCTCCACCCACTACTCGGATCAATGGTCATCAGAGCGAGGCATGGGTAAATTTATGCTGACGACAACGGCCGTCGATTCGACAATGCAGTTTGTATTGGGATGGCGTCGTCTATTTGATGAGATCAGCGGGGAAGCGATGAAGCGCCCCGTGAGCGTATATGATGCCGCTTGCGGGTATGGGGGGATTTTACACGCTCTTGCTGCTCCTTTCGGGAGCGGGAGCGGGAGCGGAAAACTTACCTACGTTGGAGCTGATATTCGGGAAGGGCTACAGGAGATAGAGCTTCCAACTGGTGTAGATGCAGAGTCGATTGTCTTCGCGAGGCACGATATTTCTGAACCATTGCCACTCGATATGCGTTTTGACTATGTCGTTTGTCGCAATGCAATTCACCATACACCCGACCCGCGAAAAACATTTGCGTCCCTGTGCCATGTTTTAAGACCCGGTGGGACCATCGCCATATCTGCCTACAGTAAAAAGGCCATCATGCGGGAAGTGTTGGATGACGCGTTGCGTTCCATGATTACTGAGATGTCTAACGACGAAGCATTAAAGGTTGCAGCCGAGTTTTCCGAACTTGGCAAGGCTCTCAGAGCGATCAAGGAAGAAGTGCATATCCCTCGTGATTTGACGTTTCTCGGCATAGAGGCTGGCAGCCACGACGTGCAAACTTTGATATACAATCATGTCGTCAAGTGTTGGCATAACGAAGCATTTGGCGATGAGAGAAGCGATATTGTGAATTTCGATTGGTATCATCCCCCATATGCTTAACGGTACAGCTTGAATGAGCTGACAGGTTGGTTCGATGAGAATGGGCTAAGCGTCACCCACACTGACTCGCATCCCTCTCAACACTACGTTGAAGGTGTTTTGCGCACTTAAGTTGACGCTATGTTGGGCGGTAGTCTGAATGGCTCGGATTAAGATGACCTACCGGGTGGCTTGACCTTCCGTCGAACCAAAAGAATGTGTAGTTTCATTTGAGTTCCAAGGGGTGTCCCTACTGTTTGTAGGGGCTGAGATGGCTGCAGCTGAACCCTTTGAACCTGATCCGGGTCATGCCGGCGAAGGGACTGGGACGTGGCGTATCTCCAGGACATGACTGCCCTCATGGGCGTCACGCTGCGTTTGGCCTTTCATATGGGCGGGCTGTATGTGAGGAGGCTGCGCGATGTTGTTCTGGCGTATCTGGGCCATTTTACTGGGGTCATCGCTGATGATCGGCGAGCTGATCCGCTCGTGGGGGCAGGGTCGGCATCCGTTGTTTGTGCTGGATGATTTTTTCATCGGCGTGCCGCTGGTGGTGACCGCGCTGCTGCTGGCCTCACCCACACTCAAAACCATGCTGGCAAGGCGCTGCATGTTCTCCGCGTCGTTCGCGGCCGCAGCGGGCATGTTGTACGGATCGTTCTTCGGCAAGCTGGTTGATGCCTCCAACGCGGCTGCGGCCACCACCAACATTGAAATCGGATTTTTGACCGCGCTCATCGGCGCGGCATTTGTGTCATCTCTCATCGGGCTTGTGGGCAGCGTTGTTGCCAAAGACCCGCGTGTGCAAGCGTAAGGACCACGTGTCATGAACATTCACTCCACCCCCAATGCTCCGACTACGGACGATGTGACGACGGGGCCGTTGCCGGCCTCCACCAAAGTGTATGTGTCGCCGGACGGGCACCCGGATGTGCGTGTGCCCCTGCGCGAGATCGAGCTTGAACCAACCGCCATGGAACCACCGGTGCGGGTGTATGACACGTCGGGCGTCTATTCAGACCCTGATGTTGCCATCAACATTGAAGCCGGTCTGCCGCGCACGCGCACGGCGTGGTCGCTGGCGCTGGGCGGTGTGGCTGAATATGATGGCCGCGAGGTGAAACCCGAAGACAACGGCAATGTATCAGAGGGCGCGTTGGCGCGGGCGTTTCCGGTGGTCAACAAGCCACTCAAGGGCGACGGCTCTCAGCCGCTGACGCAGTATCAGTGTGCGAAGGCGGGCATCATCACCAAGGAAATGGAATATGTGGCGCTGCGCGAAAATATCGGCCGCAAGAAGGCGCTGGAAGATGCGGCGCGCGATGTAGCGCAGGGCGAGAGTTTTGGCGCGGACATTCCTGAGTTCATCACGGCTGAGTTCGTGCGCTCGGAGATTGCGCGCGGGCGGGCGATCATTCCCGCCAACATCAACCACCCGGAGCTTGAGCCGATGATTATCGGCCGCAACTTCGCGGTGAAGATCAACGCCAATATCGGCAACTCGGCGGTGACGAGTTCGGTGGCGGAAGAAGTGGACAAGATGGTGTGGTCGATCCGCTGGGGCGCGGACACCGTCATGGACCTGTCCACGGGCCGCAACATTCACAACACCCGCGACTGGATCATCCGCAATGCGCCGGTGCCGATTGGGACCGTGCCCATCTATCAGGCGCTGGAGAAGGTCAACGGTGTGGCCGAAGACCTGACATGGGAGGTCTATCGCGACACACTCATTGAGCAGGCAGAGCAGGGGGTGGATTACTTCACCATTCATGCGGGCGTGCGGCTGGCCTATATCCACCTCACCGCCAAGCGCGTGACCGGCATTGTGTCGCGCGGTGGCTCCATCATGGCCAAGTGGTGCCTGCATCACCACAAGGAGAGCTTTCTCTACGACCATTTCGACGAGATTTGCGACATCATGGCCAAGTACGACGTGTCGTTCTCGCTGGGCGACGGGTTGCGCCCCGGCTCCATTGCGGATGCCAATGACGAGGCGCAGTTTGCCGAGCTTGAAACGCTGGGCGAACTCACACAGATCGCCTGGGCCAAGGGTTGCCAGGTGATGATCGAAGGGCCGGGCCACGTGCCCATGCACAAGATCAAGGTCAACATGGACAAGCAGCTGCGTGAATGCGGCGAGGCGCCATTCTATACGCTTGGCCCGCTCACCACTGACATTGCGCCGGGCTATGACCACATCACGTCGGGCATTGGCGCGGCGATGATCGGCTGGTTCGGGTGTGCGATGCTTTGCTATGTGACGCCGAAGGAACATCTGGGCCTGCCGGACCGTGATGATGTGAAGGAAGGCGTCATCACCTACAAGATTGCCGCTCACGCCGCAGACTTGGCCAAGGGGCACCCCGGTGCGCAGTTGCGCGATGATGCGCTGTCACGGGCCCGCTTCGAGTTCCGCTGGCTGGACCAGTTCAACCTGTCGCTGGACCCTGAACGTGCGCGCGAGTTCCACGACCAGACATTGCCCAAGGAAGCCCACAAGGTGGCGCATTTCTGCTCCATGTGCGGCCCCAAGTTCTGCTCCATGAAAATCAGCCAGGACGTGCGCGACTACGCGGCCGAAAAGGAAGCGGCTGAGGGCATGGAAAAAATGGCTGAAACTTTTCGGAATACCGGCGGCGAGATTTATCAGGATGCGGAGAAACTGGAAGCGGTGAAAGAGTCGAATGAGGCGCTGAAGGGGTAGCAATCATTGTTCTATCTGACAGAGGACGAACTAACTCTAGGAAAACAAGCCGTGCTTTTCCACGGCGTGGGAAGCTTCTTCCCGCCGCCCCCCGAATTGCGGATTGTTGAAGATGATTGGGATGCGGTCGTCGATCACATCCAAAAGTTAGATCTCGACACTTACAAACCGAATCCGGTTCTGAATTCTTACGTTGCTAAAGACTCAAAGGTCATTCGTCCTATTGAGCTCTTGCATATACAGGACGTCCTTATTCTCGTCACCTTGTGTAGATTGCTCAGAGACTCTGTAGTAGCAGCTCGCCTGCCTACTAGTAGCAAAAAGTCTTTCTCTTACCGAGCAGGCTCACGAAGGGAGGCGCTATACGAGACTTCAGGTGCTTTTGAGAAGTACCGAACTCAGACTGCCAAGAGGCTGCGTCTGAAAAAGGCTAGATATGTAGCCACCATAGATATCGCAGACTTTTTCTCGAATGTGTATCAGCATCGGCTTGAAAACAGCCTACAAGCTGCTGCCAAGACCACGCGTGAGGTTGACGCAGTGCGTGTACTTGCGAAACTACTTTCCAACTTCAGCGGTAACAATAGTTATGGCATTCCGACGGGTCCGTACGCTTGTAGAGTGCTTGCGGAAGCGCTCTTGATCGATGTCGATGGTGCACTTGAGCAGAAAGGTGTCGATTTTGTTCGTTGGATGGACGACTTCACAGTGTTCACCAAAACCCACGGCCAAGCGGTGGAGGTCATCCAGTACCTTTCCAAATGGCTTCGCGAACATCATGGTCTAACCCTTAACCTAAAAAAGACGGAGGTGTACGAGAAAGACAAGTTTGTGAATGACGTCTGGAAGACTTATGACGAAGAGCACAAGCACTTTAGAGACTTGGTCCGTCGCATGCAGGCTGAAAGCCTATACGACACGGATGAGGCAGACCCTGACGATGATGGTGATGAAGAAGACGAAGTGACACCGGAGGATGTTGCAAGCGTATTCGACCTAGCATTGCGCATTGAAGATGAGCCGAAATATGGCCTCACCCGGCACATTCTCGAGAGAGTTGTGTTTCGCGAGGACTTCGATTCCGATGTCCGTCGCCAGATCATTGATAAGGCGATTGCCAATGTGGACAGGCTGTTTCCGGTGCTCGATGCGATCTGTAAGGCGCTGGCGCGATCCACAGAATTTACAAAAACTGAGGTCAAAAAGTTCTGCAGCTCCATACTTGCAGACCTTTCAAAGAAGACAATTTTTGTTCCCGGCCACTCACTATTCTGGATTGTCTGGTTGATTGGTGAAGCTGGTCTAACAAAACTTTCCGCAAAACTACTGACAATTTATCAGAGTACTGATGACCTGGTTGTTCGTCGTGAGTGTCTGATCGCGATGTCGAAGGTGTCCAGCCGAGCTGATGTTCTTCATGTGAAAGATAGCTATGACGAGCTTTCCCAGTCTGTTCGCATTGCTCTCGTAATGGCGACTTCGCGAATGGCGAAAGACGAGAGGTCGCACTGGAAGAAATCCAAGGTGATCTCTGATGTGTATGAAAAAGCGGCCTTTAAATTCGATTAGCAAATTCCTGCTTGCGAAAAACTGCAAATCACCTCAGCCTTGTACGTGGTTTTAACGTATTGAAAGGAGGTGATCCAATGTCGAGTGTCACGCAGCGGGGCTACGGGTCCTTGTCGGTAGCGGGTCTAATTGGGGCAACCTTCGAGGTGGTCTGCTAACCGGTCAGTGCTTTTGGCTCTAGGGGTTTTGACCCCGCTGAAGTCACGGGAAAGGGTCGTATCCGGCAGAGCGCCGGTGCGGCCCTTTCTTCTTTTTCGGCGTTTGTTTTTAGGCTGTCACCCCACCCCGGCCCTCCCCATCAAGGGGAGGGGGAAGCAGGGGGCGGCGACACAGCAAAAATTCCCCCTCCCCCTTGTGGGGAGGGTTGGGGTGGGGGTGAGAATGGAAACGGGCTACCCAACGACACTTTCTGAAATTGAAACCCGCGCCACGGCGTTGGACTTCGACATGAACTCCGGCGTTCCTGTCGGGCAGTTGCTGGCATCGCTTGCGGCGGCGAAGCCCGGCGGACAGTTTCTGGAGCTTGGTACCGGGTGCGGGCTGGGGGCGGCTTGGCTGTTGGCGGGTATGGATGCAGAGGCGCGGCTTGTCAGCGTTGATACGGATGAGGCCCCGCAGGCTATCGCCCGTGAGGTGCTGGGCAGCGACGCCCGTGTGTCATTTCTTCTTGAAGATGGCGGGGCGGTGCTGGAGGGCATGGCGCTTGCGTCGCTCGACCTGATTTTTGCCGATGCTTGGCCGGGCAAGTTTTCGCATCTGGATGAGGCGCTGGGGGCGCTTGCACCCGGTGGCATCTATGTGGTGGATGATCTGCTGCCGCAGCCCAACTGGCCCGACGGGCATCAGGCCAATGTGGATGCGTATCTTGCTGATTTGCGGGCGCGTCACGGCTTTGTGTTCACGCAAATGGACTGGGCGACCGGTGTTGTGCTGATGGTGCGGCGCTAGCGGGCTGGTCCGCAGGGGGGCGAGCCCCTACATTAGTCGTAACGATATTTTGCCAGCAGGAGGTACACGCGATGTTTGGGCGCAAAAAGGCTGAGATGGTTGCCGCGGACGCAGCGCTGCCGGGCCGTGATTTTGAGCTTCCCACCGCTGACACCCACTTTGTGAATGGTGCAGCGCTCAAGGGTCCATATGCGCAAGGCTTGCAGCAAGTGCAGTTCGGGCTTGGCTGCTTCTGGGGCGCTGAGCGCAAGTTCTGGGAGCTGGACGGTGTGCATGTCACTGCCGTTGGCTATGCGGGCGGCTATACGCCCAACGCCACCTATGAGGAAGTATGCTCCGGGCAGACCGGGCACACGGAAGTTGTGCTGGTGGTGTTTGACCCGGCCAGGGTCTCGTTTGACACATTGCTGAAAACATTCTGGGAATCCCATGACCCGACGCAGGGTATGCGGCAGGGCGGTGATGTCGGCACGCAGTATCGCTCGGCTATTTATACGTACACGGATGATCAGCTTGAGGCGGCGCAGGCATCAAAGGCGTTATATGAACGCGCCCTTGGAGCACGCGGGTTTGGCGCTGTGACGACGGAGATACGCTCAGCACCGGCGTTTTATTTTGCCGAGGATTATCACCAGCAGTATCTGGCGAAGAACCCCAATGGCTATTGCGGGCTTGGCGGCACGGGCGTGACGTGCCCGATCGGCACGGGTGTGGCGGCTGAGTAGCATCGCCCTTTGGTTGTTGCACTGCGCGGCACACCCCTCATGCCTTTCTGCGGCTTGACCGCGGAATCCAGGGTGGTTTTTGAGGGAAGTGCATTTAGCTCTGGGCCCCGCGGTCAAGCCGCGGGGAAGCACTGAGTGAGGGCCGTCGGTATGGCTTGTGAGGCTGGCCGATCCGGTTTGTGCGCTGGTGCGTAAACAGCCTTGAGTGTCAGCAAATCAAGTGAGGTCAGTGATGCGGCGTGCTGTTCTGGTGGCGATTGCTTCCGCCATGTCGTCTGCGTTCAGTGCGGTGCCCGCGGCGGCGGTATCCATCGGCGATGTGCGTGCGCTTTACGGCGACCGCATGGAGTTCGGGGTTTATCGCAACGGATCGCCTGTCGGGCAGCATTACGTGCAGTTCGAGGCGGCTGATGAGGGCCTGCGCGTCACCACGTCCACAAGTCTTGCGGTGTCAGCCCTGTTCATCACGGTGTACAGGTTTGACTATGAGTCGGATGCTGTGTGGCGCGACGGCGCGTTGATGTCGCTGACAGCGCGGACCAATGACGCAGGCTCGGTTATTGAGATTGATGCTGAGGCGAATAACGGCGTCCTCTTTGTTCGTGGGCCCAATGGCACCGATCAGACGCCGGTAGGCATCTATCCGACCAACCACTGGAATGCCGGTGTCATCGGCGCGACGCAGGTGCTGGATACGTTCACCGGACGTATCGCCGGGGTCGAGCTTGCGCCGCTTGGCGTGGAGCAGGTTGAGACCGCACACGGCACCATCGACGCCACGCGCTACCAGTATTCCGGCGCGATTGACAACGAGGTCTGGTACGACGATCAGGGGCGCTGGGTGAAGATGCAGTTCAGGGGCACGGATGGTTCGACCATCGAACTGCGATGCCGGGCCTGCAAGGGCGTGGATGTGGCGGACGCTGATGTGGCGGGCGCTGATGTGGACACCGCATCACGTCCGGGGGTGCGGAAATAAAAAGGCCGGGCGCTGCAATGCGGACCGGCCTTTTTCGTTTGCTGTGCGGAGTGCTTAGCTCGCGTATTCCTCGGCCCGCTCACGGGTTGCGCGGACTTCGTCCTTGTGGGCGGCCTGCATGGCTTTTTGAAGCTTTTCAAAGGCGCGCACTTCAATCTGGCGGACACGTTCGCGGCTGATGCCGTATTCCTGGCTGAGGTCTTCCAGCGTTGAGGGCTCATCCTTGAGACGGCGCTCGGTGAGGATGTGCATTTCACGCTCGTTGAGGGTCTGCATGGCGGCGCTCAGCATTTCGCGGCGGCGGCCCAGCTCCTGGCTTTCGGAGAGCACTTCCTCGGCGGTTTCGCTGTCGTCCACCAGCCAGTCCTGCCACTCGCCGCCGTCCGCATCAGCGCGCATGGGGGCGTTCAGCGACTGGTCGCCGCCATTGGACATGCGGCGGTTCATGTTGATGACGTCCTGCTCCGGCACGCCCAGCTTGGTCGCAATGGATGTGACGTGCTCAGGGCGCAGATCGCCGTCTTCCAGCGCATCAATTTTGCTTTTGGTTTTGCGCAGGTTGAAGAACAGCTTCTTCTGTGCGGCGGTGGTGCCGATTTTCACCAGGCTCCACGACCGCAAAATGTATTCCTGAATGGCCGCGCGCACCCACCACATGGCGTAGGTGGAAAGCCTGAAGCCTTTTTCAGGGTCAAAGCGCTTGACGGCCTGCATCAGGCCCACATTGCCTTCGGAAATCACTTCGGCAATCGGCAGGCCATAGCCGCGATAGCCCATGGCGATCTTGGCGACCAGACGCAGGTGGCTGGTCACCAGCTTGTGGGCGGCGTCGGGGTCTTCGTGCTCGGCGTAGCGTTTGCCGAGCATGTATTCCTCTTCCGGCTCCAGCATCGGGAACTTGCGGATTTCCTGCAGGTAGCGCGTCAGGCTGCCGTCAGGCGTCAGAGTTGGAATGGATTTGGTCGCCATGTCGAAAACTCCCCTCCGGACCCCGCAAGAATGGGAGCGGGCCCTGATTGAGGCTCAATACCCTAAACATTTTTTGGTTCAATGTTTTACGCAGGGTCGCCCTCAAGCCACCTGAATATAGGGCATTGACCGTGAATCTTGAAGGGGTTGTTCACAGATATTTTATAATGCTTCTAAAGAGGCCAGCAATTCCGCCATATCGGGTGGCAAAGGTGCCTCGAAAACCATCTTTTCTGCGGTTTTTGGGTGCCTGAACCCCAGAAGATATGCATGTAGCGCCTGCCGGTCGAAGCTTTGGGCAACGGATTTGGCGGGTTCGGGCAGGCCATTGGCCATGGTCATGTGGCTGCGGCCGTACACCGGATCGCCGATTACCGGAATGCCTTCCTTGGTGAGATGCACCCTGATCTGGTGCGTGCGTCCGGTCTCAAGACGGCATTCAACCAGCGCGGCAACGGGCTTGCCGCCCGGCTCGAAGCGCTTTTTGACCTCAAGGTGGGTAACAGCTCGCCGCCCGCGATTGGGGCCGGTGCTTTTGTCGGCGGCAGCCTGCGCGACGATGGCCATTTTCTTGCGGTCATTGGGGTGGCGGCCCAGTGGCGCATCAATGGTGAACTTGCGGCGGCGCGGATGCCCCCAAACCAGTGCCCAGTAGGCGCGCTCAAGGGCACCGTCAGCGCCGTGGGAGGCAAATTGCGCGGCCAGTGCCTGATGGGCCGCGTCGTTCTTGGCGGCCACCATCACGCCGGATGTTTCCTTGTCCAGCCGATGCACAATGCCGGGCCGGGCGACGCCGCCGACGCCTGACAGTGAGCCTGCGCAATGATGCAGCAGGGCGTTCACCAGCGTGCCGTCCTCGTTGCCGGCGGCGGGGTGCACCACCATGCCGGCGGGTTTGTTGATGACGATCAGGTCATCGTCTTCATACAGAACATCGAGGTGAATGTTTTGTGGTTGCGGCGTTGCTGCCCTGGCGGGCGGAAGGGTTACATCAAAGGCCGTGCTGGGTTTGATGCGGGCAGAGGCATCGCTGAACGGCGTGCTGCTTTGTGCCGTGTTCGGATCATCAACGAGCCGGACGCATCCCTCGGCGATCAGCGCCTGAAGGCGGGCGCGGGATAAGTCCGGCAACGCAAGAGCCAGCAGCTTGTCCACCCGCATGGCGGGCACGTCGTCAGGCAGGGTCACGCGCAGGGTTGTTGCGTCACCGCTGGCCTCCAGCGTCTCAACGCGATATGGGAAGGCAGGATCAGCGGGCGAAGGATGATCGGTCATGGCGGCTCAACACGAAAACGACGCAACAGGCGGGACGGCAGAAGAGCAGGAAATTGATGCAGCGACCGCGCGCACCCAGCGTGTGTTGCTTGTCACGGTCATTGTGCTCGGCATTCTCCTGATAATCGGCTTTGCCATTGTGGTGGCGACCATTGCCTCACGGATAGCATCTTCGGGTGATGAAGCCCAAGTGTCAGCGCCGGTGCCAGCCTCAGTCGCTGTCACGATGACCGGCGACTTTGAAGTGCCGGTGCCGCAAGGCTATCAGATCCGCTCGGTCACGGGTGATGAGCGGCGGCTTGTCATTCATCTGGGCAACACGAATGGCCTGCCGGAGCGGATCATGGTGGTGAATACCCGCGACGGGCGCGTTGTCAGTTCGCTGGTGCTGACGCCGCTGGTGCCCTAGGCAAACGCGCTAGGCTGATACACCGTTGCGCAGGGCACGGATGCGATCTGACAGGGTGGTTTCGCGCGGCAGGTCCGGCATTGCCGGAGTTTCACGCGCCGCTTGAGCCGGTGCCGGTGTTTCAGCGTCGTCTTGCTCATCCTGCGTTTGGACAACGGCCGGTGCAGACTGCTCTGCGACCGGTTCATGTTGAACCGCTGACGGCGCTTCATGTGTCGGTTCAGGTTCGTATCCGGGTTCAGGCTCATAGTTTGGATCAGGCTCAGGGGCCATTTGGTGGCTGACAGCCTGTGCCGTTGCGGGCTGTTGATCGTCTGGTGCGTGCGAGGGCGCGGCAATCTCGTGGTGGGCGCGGTCAAGCATATCCGCGCGGTCACTCAGGGAGCGCACGCTTTGCGCCAACTCCTGAAACAGCCGCTGGCTTTCGGCAAGCTGGGCGTCGCGGGCGGCAATATCCTGCTCAAGCCGGGCACGGGTTTGTTCGAGGTTGCTGACACGGTTTGAGGCTTCGGCGGAGATGCTTTCGCGCGAGGCTTCCAGTTGTGCAATTTCGGCGCGAAGGGCGCTTTCCCGCTCGGCGATTTTG
Organism: Pyruvatibacter sp.; assembly: GCF_040219635.1. Taxonomy (NCBI): domain Bacteria; kingdom Pseudomonadati; phylum Pseudomonadota; class Alphaproteobacteria; order Hyphomicrobiales; family Parvibaculaceae; genus Pyruvatibacter; species Pyruvatibacter sp. The sequence continues at coordinate 504,021 of NZ_JAVJSC010000009.1, read as the reverse complement.
CCTTCGTAGCGCTTGGAGACGTGTTGGCTGGCCTCCGAGAAGGCCGTCGAGTGCACATCCTGCTGCACCCGCTGGGTGGTGATACGTGCCGCGCGTGACCACAGCAGGGGGGCCAGGGCCAGTGAGATGAGTGCCATTATCAGGACACCCAGCAAAATGAGCATGAATGCTTCAAGCATGCCGTTTCATTAAACCCCAACTTGCCCCGGGATCTGCAGACCGCCTATCAGACAGTCGTACGCGCAGATTTGCCGCCCGGGCCCAAAAAAATGAGCACGTCCCCATGCCCGGACGTTGCCGACCGGGATGCTCTCACAAAGATTGCCAAAAACGCGCGAAACTTGCCACCTTGATGGCAAAACACCGTTAAGCTCACCGCATGAACGATGCGCGCGAGCCACATGATTTGAACACATCCGCCTCTGCCCAGCCGCAAATGGCTGTGGCGCAGAGCGCCCCTTTGGCTGATGTTGAGCCGCTGGACGGGGCGTCATCGGTGATGGGTGACGATGACTGGACACCCGCCTGGTATGAAGATGGCGGGCGTAAAACCGCTTTGGGCGCGTGGGCGGGCACGACTGTGGTTGCCTATGGGGCGATGCAGGTCACCGGATATTTTGCCGACTGGCCCTTCGTTGCGCTGGTTGCCGGGGCACTGGGCTATTTTGCCGTACGCGGCGTTGCGGTGGTGCTGGGTGAGGTGGCGAGGCGCGCTGATGGCAACGGTCGAGATACCGACTGAGTTTCTGCCTGCGTCCGGAGCCTGGTTTCTGAACACACCATGAATATCGCGTGTCGCTGCGAAAAACATATGTTGAGCAGTGAGGCTCGTGCTGCTTGCGCTTGCCTTTCGGCGGTAGCACAGTTGTTTTTTACAGTTTCATGAATGGGGGATTCCACATGATACGCGACATGCATCTTGGTCTGGCTGTTGCCGCCGCTTTCGGGCTGGCAATGGGCGTTTCTTCTTTCCCGACAGCAGCGCTTGCCGAGGACGTCTATTACGAAGAAGAGATTGTTATCGAGGAGACCTACGAGGAGACCTACGAGGAGGTTTACGAAGAAACCTACGAGGAAGAGGTCATCGAAGAGGTCTATGAAGAAGAGACCATCATCGAGGAAACCTACGAAGAGTATTAAGCCGACATCGGCCTGGGCCTTGTAAGTTCTGCTGCGCGTATCCAAACCGGCAGGGTGACACGGGGTCTGAAGATACAAAAAGGGCGCGGCTCCCGGCGGAGCAGCGCCCTTTTTCATTTGGCTGTTTCATTGGCTGTCGGTTATCTGTCCGGCTCGCCTAGAAAGGCAGAATGCGCCGTTCGCGGGTGTAGCTGAGATAACCGACATTTGCACCGGCGCGCAGCCCTGCGCCCGCGCGCATGGGTGCCAGAATGGTGTCACCGGCCTGCTGGTAATTCACACCCACGCCGCCCACCACATAGAGCGAGCCTTCCACACCGGGAAAGCGGCGGTAAATGTCGTCCATGGCGGGCAGGTTATAAACCAGCGTGAACACCTTGGAGGCATTGCCGCCAATGTCCCAGCCGATGGACGGTCCCTGCCAGTACACTTTTTGTACGCGGCCGGGTTTCATGTGCAGGCTGCCGCTGCCATAGCGCAGCCCCACGCCAATGGCACCCGCACCTTCCTCGCCCACGATATAGGCGTTGGGGCGGCCATGGTCTGAAAACACCCGGTCAACCGCGCGGGCCATGTCTTCGGAGACATCACCGAAGAAGCCCTTGGCAGCGTTCAGCACCTCATCGCGGGAGTAGGTGTCGTCGGCGGCTTGCGCAGACGGTACCGCCAGAAATGCAAACGCCAGAAGTGCCAGCCCCATCAGCCTTGCAGCAGGGGTGGTGCTTATGATGCGTGAGACCATTCGAGGTTCCTTTGCGTTTGGGGTTATCAGATGTGCCGGGCGTTATTCCGACGCCGGCAAACCGAACAGGTCTGACGGCGTGGACGGGTCTTCAACCACAGCCGGTGCCTGCGCGGGGGCGGACGGCATGGCCGTGGCGTCGTCGAGCCCATCCGGGCAGGGGAAGCCACGCTCAATGATGGCGGCAATCACCGAGAACGCGGGCGTTGCTTCGATGTCGGGCTGCTCTTTGCGCAGCACGATCAGGCGCTCGGCAATGGCGGAGAGTTTGGGTTGGGCGTCAACGTCAATGCAAAAGCGGCCCTGCGGCATGGCTTCGGGCGGGGCCATCAGCACGTGCAGGGCACCGGCCACATAGCCGACGCAAAAAGCCGCCTGTTCAGGGTCATCGCTGTCGCAATAGGTATCCACCAGTTCCTTGGTTGACACCCATTGGGCGTTGGCGGGTTGAGGCAGGAGGGCTGCGACCGCAAAAAGGAACGCTGCGGCGTACAGGGCCACAGGTGTTGATACGGATGCTGAAAGGCGGGACAACATCGGCGTGTGGCGCGAAGGTGAAAAGCGGTTCATCTTTATTCTCTTCCTGGGTTCTTGTCGTCAGCGTTGGGTATCGTGCCAGCCCGCGCCAGTCCATACGCGACGCATTGGCAGGGTAAATGCCATACTGATGTGACTATATACAGGGTCGGGCATCAATAAGGCAGGCTTGCAGGTTTTCATGAGCACGGCAGACCAGACAGCATCCGACCCATCGCCACGCGGGCCCCGCAGGCGGTGGCTTCGGCTGCTTGCGGTGTTGGTGATCAGTGTCGGCGCGATGATAGCTGCCGCGCTTGCGTTTCTGCCGCAGATTGCCCGGCCTTTGGTGCTTGCCACGGTAGAGCGGCTTGAACTGGGCGACGTGGATTTTGCATCCCTCGATATAGGTTGGCGATCAACATCACTCAGCAAGGTGACGGCAGGGGTTGGGGTTGGGGCTGCTGCCGATCTCACGGTTGAGACCCTGACGCTGACTTACACACCGCTTGATCTGCTGCACGGGCATATCTCGACTGTGAGCGTGGATGGCGGGTTGGTGCGCGGTACCATAACGGACAACCGTCTTGATCTGGGAGTTGTGAGCCAGTGGATCGAACGGTTCAGCCCGACGCCGTCTGATCCGCCGTCTGATGCGTTACCTGCCGGGCCGCCGCCGGTGGAGTCTATTGCTCTGCGCAACAGTCAGGTTGTGCTCGACACACCACGCGGCCCGGTCGAGATGGATGTCAGCGGCGGGGTTTTTCTGGGCACCGGGCAAACCTCCCTGGACCTGCAGATGGCCTTGCGCAGTGCGATGGCTGACCTGGAGGCTGATGTGGCACTGGCCGGGAATGCTGATGGCTGGGCGGGTGATATACGCACCGCCACAGGTGTTGTGCGCACGCCGGACGGCGACATTGATGTGACTGCATCGGGCCGGGCGACACTGGGTGCTGATGACACCAGTGGCGACATGGCGCTGATGTTTGATGGTGCCGTACTGCGCGGTGATGTGCAGATCACTGTCGCGCGCAACGGCGGTGTTTGGAGCGGCACATTTGCAAGTGACACGCTGGCCTCAGCGCATCCCGCGCTGCGCGGCGCGGTCAGTGCGCGGCAGATGCAGGCAACAGCGCAGATGACCCTGGACGGTGCTGTATCAGGCACGGTGACTGCTGATATCACCTATGCCGCAGATGGGCAGGCAGGCGGGCAGGCAGATGGGCAGGCGGGGCTGCCGGTGTCTGCGATCAGCACATCGGTGCCCGTGCGTTTTGACTATCAGCCGGAGCGCGGCGTGCTGGCTGTTCACCTGACTGCCTGTATGCCTGTGTCCGTGACCCCTGCAGCGGGTGCCGGGTGGCAGGTTGGGGATACGCGGCTTTGCGCGGCGGGCGACCGGGCGCTTGTAACGGCGATGGTTGGTGATGCCTCTGCCGGCATTGACGTCGTGTCGCGGTTCACCATGCCGGCCACGAAGCTCGGTGTTGCAGGTCTTGTTGACGGAACCGCACCCGCCATTGACGCGACGGTGACGGGTTCCACCGTGCAGGCCCCGCGCGTTGCGCTGACGCTTCGCGGTGGCGACCTGTTGCTGCGCGAACAAAGCATTGCTGTGTCTGATATTGCCGGGCGGTTGTCTTACGTCGCGGGCCAGACGGGTCAGGTGGCGCGGCTTGATGTCGGGTCGGCCCTGATACGTGATCTTGCAGCCGCGCAACGCTTCGCGCCCGTGACGGCGCGCGCAGATCTGTCGGTTGATGTGCTGGGCGAAGACACGCCGCTTGAAGGCGTGGTGTCAGGCCCGTTCAGTGTCGCCACCCCCAAGGGCGTGCCACTGGCCAGCGGCACGGTGCGGCATGAACTGGCGACCGGCAAGGGCAAGGCTGATTTTGCGACGGGGACGCAGGTGTTTGCTGAAAAAGGCCTGCAACCGCAGGCATTGGCGCCGATGCTGCGTGGTGTCGTGGCGGTGGTCAGCGGCACGGCATCTGCGCAGGGCACGCTCAACTGGACGCGCGCGGGCATTGCGGCATCGTCCGCGCAGGTAACCATGGCGCAACTTGGTTTTCAGGCCCCTGTCGCGCGCTTTGACGGCGTGTCGGGCACGCTGGCGTTTTCAAGTCTGGTGCCGGTGCGTACCGACGGGCCGCAGAAAATCATTCTTGGTGTGATCGATCCGGGCCTTCCCCTTGAGGGGGGTGAGGCCATGGTGGAGGTGCGCGGCGGCGGCGAGGTGGTGATTGAAAACGCCAACTGGCCGTTTGCGGGCGGGCAGCTTGTGCTCACATCGGGTGCGCTTAACACGCAGGAAGATATTCAGTATGCAGAGCTTTCAGCCCTGCAGTTGGACCTGGCACAACTCCTGACGCTGATTGACCTTGAGGGTCTGTCGGGCGCTGGCGTGCTGGAGGGGGCTGTGCCCATCGAGATACGCGATGCCAGCGTTTATGTGGTCAATGCGCAGCTTGCTGCCCAACCGGGAGGCGTCATCCGCTATGTCAGCGCAACGGCGGATGCGGCAGGGCAGGTTGCGGAAGGCGCCAATATCGCGTTTCAGGCACTGGAGAACTTTCAGTTTGAAGTGCTGAGTGTTGATCTGGACGGGCCGGTGGACGGTGATCTGACCGCGCGCATTGTGCTCAAGGGTGCCAATCCTGAGCTGCTTGAGGGCTATCCGGTGCACCTCACCATCACCACACAAGGGGCGTTCATGGATTTGCTGCGCCGTGGTACGGTGGGGTTCCGGGCGCTTGATGTTGTGACCGGCAAGGAAGATCTGGGTGGCATTGACGTTGAGCGGGTGGACCCGTGAAATGCCCATTCATGCAGCGTTCAGCCGTGGTTCGGTTGAATGCGTCACAACAGGATATAGGCAAGATAGATCGGGATCTGCGATGACGACGACAGCTACGGGATTTTCAGGGCGTATGTGGCCCCGGCGTGTGGCAAGCACGGTGCTTGTGTGCGCATGTGCGCTTGGTGCTGTGGCGTGTACGCCGACAATAAAAGTGCAGGCCCCTGACAAACCCATCGAGATCAACCTCAATGTGAAGATCGAACAGGAAATACGCATCAAGGTTGATCGCGAGCTTGACGATCTGTTCGCCAACAACCCGGACCTTTTCTAATGCCGGACATGTCTTTCTCAAGGATCAGGACCATGAGCACCGCACAGGCTTCACCCAGCATTCCCGCCCGACAGCACGGTTTTGGCCGTACTGTGATTATGGGAGTGGCTGCCCTTGTGGCGCTGGTCTTCATGGCGCTTACGCCTGCTTATGCGCTGACGCTGGACGAGGCCAAGGCGCAGGGTTTGATCGGTGAAATGTCCACCGGGTATGTGGGCTATCCGTCGGCCCCTTCCCCAGCGGTTCAGCAGCTTGGGGACGGCGTCAATCTGGGTCGCAAGGCCAGCTACAGTTCCATTGCCGCCCAGCAGGGCACGACCCTGAGCGTGGTTGAGCAGCTTGCCGGGCAGAAGCTCGTCGGTCAGGCGCCCGCCGGCCAGTATGTGAATGCCGGCTCCGGCTGGCAGCGCAAGTAGCGTCCCGGACTGATACAGGTCTGACCCGTTTTTGGGTGGCCTGATGGTCTGAACACGGTCTCGTACAAACACTGCGCGCGTGCGGGTGCACGGCAAGCGCCCTTGGTTTTGCACCGTATTTTCGGCGTTTCTTCCCGTTTGACATTTGATCAGCCTGCCCGGCACGGGCGTTGCAGCTTGCTGTGCTGTTGCAACGCATCGGGACATGGTGGCGATGCAGCGCGAGGGCTTGGAGACAAGCGCCCCTGCTTCTTTGGACAGGCGGTGATGTTTCTTCCTCACACTGAATGTCCGCAGGCGGGCGGCGTTTCCTTGTATGGAATGCCTGCTGGCGGTCAGGCCGGCGCGGCCCCTGAACTGTCGGGGGGCTTATTCGGGGGCTGCAGCCGGCCACATGTTTGGATACTTCCCACACCTGCATAGCTACGTCTGACAGTGCGTCAATTCCCGCGCTTGTGGATGGTGACCCACAGGTTTACCGTTTGATATATATCAAACGAGGCCTTGATCGATATCGCACTGGCGCGGAACCTGGGGGAACAGATGCAGGATTTTGGCGTAAACAACGGCATGATGGACAACAGCACCCATGATGCCCTTTCACCGGCTCTGCCGCGTGACAGCTCCAGCCCGTGCGTCAACTGCGATGTGCGGATGCAGGCCATCTGCGCTGTGCTCAACGATGACGAGCTGGGGGCGCTGGCGAAGCTGACCCATTCTGAGTCCCACGATGTGGGTGAGACGCTTTTTTTTGAAGGCGACAGAGCCGGTGAGTGTTTCATTGTGCAAAAGGGCGCGCTCAAGCTCTACAAGCTGCTGCCGGACGGGCGCCGTCAGATCACCGGGTTTTTGTTCAAGGGTGATTTTCTGGGCCTCAGCCACGGCGAGGAATACATCTACACCGCCGAAGTGCTTGAGCAGGTGGAAACATGTTCGCTCAAGTCTGACCGGATGCAGCACCTGGTTGAGCAGTTTCCCAAACTGTCCAACCGCATGTTGAACCTGGCAACGCTTGAACTGTCGGTGGCGCAGGAACAAATGCTTCTGCTGGGCCGCAAGACGGCGCAGGAGCGTATTGCAACGTTTTTACTTTGGCTCTCCAACCGGGCCGCAGAACGTGGCGAGGACGCCAACCCGGTGCGCGTGCCGATGAGCCGCAGCGACATGGGTGACTATCTGGGCCTCACGGTTGAGACCGTCAGTCGCTCGATCACCAAACTCAAGACGAGCGGCATCATCACCCTGAAGGAAGGCAACCGGGTGCAGATCAATGACCGCGAGTTGCTGGATGCGATTGCCACTGGCGATGGCCACTAATCATACTCAGTAGGCTGACGGGTCGCCCTTGGCGATAAAGTAGGGGTTTGCCAATCCGTCGGCACTTTTGCCATACAGCAACGGCGTGCCATCCAGCCGTGTGACGGTGCCGCCCGCCGCACTCAGCACGGCGTGGCCTGCGGCGGTGTCCCACTCCATGGTGCGGCCATGGCGGGGATAAATGTCAGCGTCGCCGCGCGCGACCACGCAGAACTTCAGCGATGAGCCTGCGGTGACAATGTCGTTGACGTTGTAGTGGTTCAGGAACTCTTCGGTCTTGTGGTCGCGGTGGCTGCGGCTGGCGATGGCGGTGAGGCCTGCGTCCGGCATGGCGCGGGTTGTGATGCGGCGCGGTGTCCCGGCCTTGTCCGGCGCGTGGGCATCCACACGGGTTTCATGTGCGCCCGCGCCGAGTGCCCCTGCATAGAGAAGTGCTTGGGCCGGGGCATAGACCACGCCAGCAGTGGCGACGCCCATTTCAATCAGCGCAATGTTTACGGTGAACTCGCCGTTGCGCTTGATGTATTCGCGGGTGCCGTCCAGCGGGTCCACCAGAAAAAAACGGTCGCCAAACTCAGGAATGTGACCGGCAGCAGCGGCCTCCTCGGAGACAACGGGAATGTCGGGGAAGGACGTTGCAAGGCGCGCCAGAATAATGTCTTCGGCGGCCTGGTCGGCTTGCGTCACCGGTGACTTGTCGTCTTTTTCCGTTACCGCGATGGGGCGCTCATACAACGTCATGATGCGCGCGCCCGCGTCTATCGAAATGGCGGTCAGGGTGTCGAGGAGGGCTGTGTCGGACACGGACAATACTTTCGGCAAATTTTTTGTTGCGGCAGGAGCGTGGCCCTCTTTTGCACGAATGCCCGGTGAAGTGTATCAAAAATTAGCTGAAGTGATTCGGCATGGAGGCCGCAGGATGCGCAAAACAGCGGGAGACGACACGCCATGACCAGTAACGATGTGAAGCCGGATGATCTGGAGTTTGCAGCGCTTTTGTGTTCGCGGGTGTGTCATGACGTCATCAGCCCGGTGGGCGCGATCGTCAACGGCCTTGAAGTGCTGGAGGAAGAAGACGACGACGAGATGCGCGAGCACGCGCTGCTGCTGATCGCCAAGAGCGCGCTTCAGGCGTCTGCCAAGCTGCAGTTTGCGAGGCTGGCATTTGGGGCATCCGGCTCTGCGGGCGCAGAAATTGAAATTGATGATGCGCGCCGCGCCGCTGAAGGTCTGATGGCGGGCGGGCGGATTACGCTGGCGTGGGACGTCAAGCCCGGCGCGCTGCATAAAACCCGCATGAAGCTGCTGATGAACCTGGTGCAGTTTGCAACCGGCGCCATTCCGCGCGGCGGCGAACTGAAAATCATCGTCGAAAACGGCAATGACGGCATGGTACTGGTGGCCACCGGCGACCGGGCACGGGTGCCTGAGCACAGCGACCTGGCCAGCGGTATGTCGCTTGATGCGATGCCTGACAGCCGGGCAGTGCAGCCTTATCTGATTGGTCTGTTGTGCAGGGCGCTGCACGCGTCGCTTGCAGTAAGCCAGCCGATGGAAGACGGCCCGGTGACATTTGCGCTCACCTACGGGCCTGATGCTGAAAACATCACCGGCATGATCGGCTAGACAGCCAGTTTGTGGCGCGTGCGGGGTGTGTTCGCACTTTATGGTTGTGTTCGCACGCTGATTGCACGCAGTTTCATCTGATTTTAAGGATTTGCGCCAAAACTCCGGCAGGATGAAGCGGGACATGAGTGTGGTCCCGCCCGACTTTTGCCGGGGTGGGAACTGATGGACGATCTTCTGCGCGAGTTTCTGACGGAAACTTTTGAAAGCCTGGATGTGGTGGATGTCGAACTGGTGAAGTTCGAGCAGGATCCCAACAACGCGGCCATTCTCTCCAACATTTTTCGGCTTGTGCACACCATCAAGGGCACGTGCGGCTTTTTGGGGCTGCCGCGCCTTGAAGCGTTGGCCCATGCCGCTGAAACGCTGATGGGCAAATACCGCGACGGCGCTGAAGTGACCGGCGACGGGGTGACGCTGATCTTGCACACGCTCGACCGGATCAAAATCATTTTGGGTGAGCTTGAGGCGACCGAAGCTGAGCCGGTAGGTGATGACTCCGATCTGATCGAGCAGCTTGAAGCCTGTTCGCTGGTTGCAGAAGCCGGGCCGACGCAGGCGGATGCCAATGCCGCCGAGGCTCCTGTTGAGGCCCCGATTGAGGCCCCGATTGAGGTTGCGCCGCTTGCGCGTGAATTGAAGCCTGGCGAAGTATCGCTCGAAGATCTGGAGCGCGCCTTTCAGGAGGCCGAAGGACCGGACGATTTTGTGGCGGCTGTTGCCGAGGTCGAAGCGCCTGCGGCACCTGCTCCCAAGCCTGCCTCTACACCTGCTGCTGTTGCCAAATCCGAAGAAGCGGCACCGCGTGAATCGGCTGTGGCCAACCAGTCCATCCGCGTCAACGTGGATACGCTTGAAGAGCTGATGACAATGGTTTCCGAACTGGTGCTGACGCGCAACCAGTTGCTGGAGATGGTGCGGCGGCTGGACGATTCAGAGTTCAAGGTGCCGTTGCAGCGGCTGTCCAATGTCACCGCCGAACTTCAGGAAGCGGTGATGAAAACGCGGATGCAGCCGATCGGGAATGCCTGGCAGAAGCTGCCGCGCATCATCCGTGATCTGTCCAATGACCTTGGCAAGAAGATCGAGCTTAACATGGTGGGAGCCGACACCGAGCTTGACCGCCAGGTGCTGGACCTCATCAAGGATCCGCTCACCCACATGGTGCGCAACTCGGCCGATCACGGGCTGGAAATGCCTGAGGCACGGTTGGCGGCTGGCAAACCTGAAACCGGCACCATCAATCTGCGCGCCTTCCATGAAGGCGGGCACATCATCATTGAGATTTCCGACGACGGCCACGGTCTTAACACCGCGCGCATTCGCGAAAAGGTGATTGAAAACGGGTTGGCGACGGCCGCCGAGCTGGACGAAAAGACCGACCAGCAAATCCACAAATATATTTTTGCCGCCGGGTTCTCCACGGCCGCCGCCGTCACCAATGTGTCGGGTCGCGGTGTGGGCATGGATGTGGTGCGCACCAACATCGAGCTTATCGGCGGGCACATTGATTTGCTGTCGGTGGCGGGCAAAGGCACAACCTTCACCATCAAGATTCCGCTGACCCTGGCCATTGTGTCGTCGCTGATTGTTGAATCGGGTGCCCAGAAATTTGCCATTCCGCAGCTTGCGGTGGTCGAGCTTGTGCGGGCCAAGGCGGACAGTGACGCGCGCATTGAAAAGATCAACGATACGCCGGTGCTGCGCCTGCGCAGCAAGCTGCTGCCGCTGGTTTATCTTGATGAGCTTTTGCTGCTCGACAAGCGCCGCAAGCCGGACGCGGAAGGCAATCTGCCACCGTCAACGGCCCAGCGGCCCGAAGCCTTCGTCATCGTTTCGCAGGTGGGCAGTGCGCAGTTCGGCATTGTGGTGGATACGGTTTTTGATACCGAGGAAATTGTCGTCAAGCCGTCCGGCTCCATGCTGCGCGACATCACCATGTTTTCCGGCAACACCATTCTGGGTGACGGCAGCGTCATCATGATCATTGATCCCAACGGCATTGCCCAGTGCGTCAGCCGCGAGGTGGCGGCCCAGCTTGAGGATGTTGCGGAAACGGACGCGCTTAATCTGGATGGCGAGCAAACGTCGCTGCTTATTTTCCGCGCCGGCGGTGGCGAGCCAAAGGCCGTGCCGCTGTCGCTGGTGACGCGACTTGAAGAAGTGACGATTGATGACATTGAAATGTCTGACCACAAGCCGGTGGTGCAGTATCGCGGCAAGCTGATGCCGCTGCAAAAAGTGTCGCCGGACCAGCAGATGAAAGCGTCTGGCCGCCAACCGATCCTGGTGTTCACCGACGAGGGCCGCTCCATGGGGCTGCTGGTTGACGAAATCGTGGATGTCATCGATGCGCGGCTGGACATGGACATTACGTCTGACACGCCGGGTATGCTGGGCAGCGCCATTGTGCGCGAGAAAGCGACCGAGATTATTGATGTCGGCCATTTTCTGACGCTGGCCTTCGAGGACTGGTTTGCCCGTGCCGACAATGTGCGCGGCGAGGCTGCAAAGGCCAAGCGCGTGCTGCTGGTGGATGACAGCCCGTTCTTCCGCAACATGCTGGCACCGTTGCTGAATGCCGCGGGCTACAAGGTAACCACGGCGCAAGACCCGCATGATGCATTCCGCCTGCGCGATGCGGGCGCGCGCTTTGATGTGATTGTCAGCGACATTGAAATGCCGGGTATGGACGGCTTTGACTTTGCCCAGGCGGTGAAGGGCGATGCGGCATGGGGTGCCACGCCGATTGTCGCCATGTCGTCACGCACCTCGCGCGAGGACATTGCGCGCGGTCATGCGGTGGGCTTTACGGATTATGTGGCCAAAACAGACCGCGACGGCCTGATCGATGTTCTGCGCGCCACGCTTCAAAGTGAAGGGGCAGCAGCATGACCAAGACAACGGATACCTAAGTGGCTCATCTCGACGGCAGCCTGATCGACTACATCACGGTGTATGTGGGCAAACAGTTGTTCGGCATTCCCGTCACTGTGGTGCAGGACGTGTTTGAAGTGCAGGGGCTTACAACTGTGCCGCTATCGGCCGCGGAGGTGCGCGGCGTGCTCAACCTGCGTGGCCGCATCGTGACGGCGATTGATATGCGCATACGGCTGGGACTTGCCGAACCTGCAAGCGATGCCTCGCGCATGGCGGTGGGTATCGAGGAGCGTAGCGAGGCGTATGGCCTGATGGTGGACAGTGTTGGAGAAGTCTTAAGCCTTCGCGCGCAGGATGTGGAACGCAGCCCGGCCAATCTCGACCCGCGCTGGCAGCAGGTCTCCAGTGGTGTTCACCGCCTGGAAAACGACCTGATGGTGGTGCTCGACGTGGCGCGGGCGCTTGATCTGCAGGCGGCATCCGCAGCGGCATAGCTGCGGAAGGAGCCTGCAAACCGTTTGTGAGTTCTCGGCCCGCCCGTTGTTTCGTGCGTGGCCCAGTAAAAGGCAGTGAGACCCATGAAGACATGTCTTGTGGTGGACGACAGCCGTGTCATCCGCAAAGTGGCGCGCCGCATTCTTGAGGAAATGAACTTCAACATCGAGGAAGCCGCCGATGGCGCTGCTGCCCTTGAGGTGTGCGACGCGCGGATGCCCGAAGCGGTGTTGCTGGACTGGAACATGCCGGTGATGAACGGCCTTGAGTTCTTGCTGGCGCTGCGCAAGCGCGACGGCGGGGCCAAACCCGTTGTGGTTTTCTGCTCCACTGAAAACGACATGGAGCATATCAGCGAAGCCATGGGCGCGGGTGCCAACGAATACATCATGAAGCCGTTTGACCGCGACATCATGCAGGCGAAATTTGCTGAAGCGGGGCTTATCTGACGCTGATGGATCACGCGCTCTCACCAGTTTCTGCACAGTCAGCCGCGCACTCCACGGGCGCGCCTGCGGTTGCACGTATGCCTGTGCGGGCAGGTGCTGCACCAGCAGTTCAGGTGATGGTGGTGGACGACAGTGCCGTCATTCGCGGTCTGGTGAAGCGGTGGATCGACGAAACCGACGGGCTTGAGGTTGCGGGCTCATGCTCCAACGGCAGGCAGGCAGTGGAGACGGCGGCGAAGATCAGGCCGCATGTGGTCATTCTGGACATTGAAATGCCGGTTATGGACGGGCTTGAGGCGCTGCCCGGCATACTGGCGGCGTCGCCTGAAACAAAGATCATCATGGCGTCCACGCTGACACTTCGTAACGCGGACATTTCGCTGAAGGCAATGACACTGGGCGCGGCTGACTATGTGCCCAAGCCTGACAGTGCGCGCGGCATTGCCGGGTCTGATGTTTTTAGGCGTGAACTGATCGACAAGGTAAGCGCGCTGGGGCGGGCCGTGCTCAAACGGGCACAGCGGGGGATTGTGCCGCACGCGGCGGCAACAGCAGGCGCGGGCGCGGCCATTGGCAAAGCGGCCATTGAACTTCGCAAACCATCCAGCGTACCGCCGCGCATTCTGGCGGTCGGCTCGTCCACCGGCGGGCCGCAGGCGCTGTTTGCGGTGTTTGAGAAAATCGGGCCGTCGCTTGGTGGCGTGCCGGTTGTGATTACCCAGCACATGCCTGCATCGTTCACAAAGATTCTGGCGGACAAGCTGGGCAGGTTGTCCGGGCTCGTGGCACATGAAGGCATTGACGGCGAACGCCTGATGGCGGGCCACATTTATGTTGCACCCGGCGACTTTCACATGCGCGTTGTGCGTGACGGACCGGGCGTGGCGATTGCGCTTGACCAAAGCGCGCCCGTTCATTTTTGCCGTCCGGCCGTTGACCCGCTGTTTGAAAGCGTGGCGACGGTGTTTGGCGCTGCAAGTCTTGGCGTGGTGCTGACGGGCATGGGGCATGACGGGCGCGACGGCGGCCGCGTGATCGCCGACAAGGGCGGCACGCTGTATGCGCAGGACGAAAATACAAGTGTGGTCTGGGGTATGCCGGGGGCGTGTGCCCAGGCGGGCATATGTGCGGGCGTTTATCCGCTGGATCAGATCAGTTCGGCGATCATTCGCCAGTTTGCCGGGAGAGCCAGATGACGCCGGAAGAGTTTGAGTTTTTGGCGGGCCTGGTGCGCAAGCGCTCCGGCCTGGTGTTGGCCGCCGACAAAACCTATCTGCTGGAAAGCCGGTTGATGCCGGTTGCCCGCAAGGCGGAACTTGGCGGCATTTCAGAGCTGGTGACAGCATTGAAACCCGGCGCGAACGAGAAGCTGGCGGCGGACGTGACCGAAGCCATGACCACCAATGAGTCGTTTTTCTTTCGCGACAAGACGCCGTTCAATCTGTTCACGGATACAATTCTGCCGCACATGCTGAAAACCCGCGCCACCCAGCGGCGTTTGCGCATCTGGAGTGCGGCGGCCTCTACCGGCCAGGAGATTTATTCTCTGGCGATGCTCATCAACGATACGGCTGCTGCGCGCGGCTGGACCTTTGACATGCTGGGTACGGATTTGTCCGGCGAGGTGCTGGAGCGCGCCAGAAAAGGCATGTACTCGCAGTTTGAAGTGCAGCGCGGCCTGCCCATTCAGTTGCTGATGAAATATTTCAAGCAGCACGGTGAGAGCTGGCAGATTGATGCCGCCATCCGCACCATGGTTCGGTTCAAGGAAAACAACCTGCTGGACCCGTTTGTCGGCATGGGCCGGTTCGACATCATCTATTGCCGCAACGTTCTTATTTACTTCGACCAGCCGACCAAAAAACAGGTGCTGGAGCGCATCGCCGAGCTGATGCCCGAAGACGGGTGCTTGCTGCTGGGTGCGGCTGAAACCGTTGTGGGTATTACGGATGCCTTCAAGCCGGTGCCCGGAGCGCGCGGTCTTTATGCCCGCAACCCTGCCTTGCTGGTGGATAGTGTGAAAGCCCCGGCGGCACCGGGTGTGCGGCCAGCTATGACAGCATCGGCCACAACGGTGCCCAACCAGGCACCGGTATTCCGCACTGCCTAGCGGCAACCAATCATCGAACACGAAAAAGGGCGTTGCCGAAGCAACGCCCTTTTTGTTGGAATGATCTGTCCCGATCGTGTGCTAGGCGGTCGCGGCTTCGGCTTCCGTTACTTCTTCTTCCACCGGGTCACGCAGCACATAGCCACGGCCCCACACGGTTTCGATGTAGTGGTCTCCGCCGGTTGCTGCGGCAAGTTTCTTGCGCAGCTTGCAGATGAACACGTCGATGATCTTGAGTTCCGGCTCGTCCATCCCGCCATACAGGTGGTTGAGGAACATTTCCTTGGTGAGCGTTGTGCCCTTGCGCAGCGAGAGCAACTCCAGCATCTGGTATTCCTTGCCGGTGAGGTGCACGCGCTGGTTTTCGACTTCCACAGTCTTGGTGTCGAGGTTCACTGTCAGGCGGCCGGTGCGGATGATCGACTGGCTGTGACCCTTGGAGCGGCGCACCACGGCGTGAATGCGGGCGACCAATTCGTCCTTGTGGAACGGTTTGGTCATGTAGTCGTCAGCGCCAAAGCCAAGGCCGCGGACTTTATTCTCGATGCCGGCCATGCCGGAGAGAATGAGGATCGGTGTGCCGATCTTGCCCAGGCGAAGTGTCTTGAGCACTTCATAGCCCGACATGTCCGGCAGGTTCAGATCCAGCAGAATGATGTCGTAATCATAGAGCTTGCCGAGGTCGATGCCCTCTTCGCCCAGATCGGTGGTGTAGATGTTGAAGCCTTCCGACTTGAGCATGAGTTCAATGCTCTGGGCGGTTGCGCTGTCGTCCTCGATGAGAAGAACCCGCATGTTCTTGCTCCCCCTTCAAAACGGCGGCGGGCTTAACGCCCGCATGTGCCAGATCGGCCCGGCAATCCAAGTGATTCGCCGCAACCCCAGTTAATCCCTGTTTGGAGGCTACGGGCAAATGGTTAACGAACCTTAACGGCGGGGCATTTTTTTAACGTCTATTGCGAAAGCCTTGCGGGGATGCCCGAAAAACGAGGGTTTCTGAGTCATTTCGCCGCAAGTTTTTAAATGGTGATGCGCACGAATTGAACGCTATCCCCCGAAAAAAACACCGCGTCACCCCGGACTTGATCCGGGGTCCAGAGCCACTGCCTCTGCGCCCGTTGCGCTGGATTGCGTGATCAAGCCACGCAAAGACATGCTTGAGGAAATACGTCCCAACGTGATTTTTTATCGTAACCCCTCAATAGGGTTTACCGGGTCTTAAGCGCCTTGCCCCCACACTTAGCGCTTACTCGGCAGGTCTGCTGTCGAAACCTGTTTTGGTCGTGGGGTCCAATGAAGCCGCTGCTTGCAGAAATCGAGCGTCTGTCGCCTGTCGAGCAATATGGCCGCGTAGCTGCTGTGCGCGGGCTGATGGTGGAGCTTGAAGGGCCGCTCACGGCGTTGAGCCTGGGCAGCCGCGTGGTTGTGCCTGGCGCGCGCGATGAATCCGTGCCCTGCGAGGTTGTCGGCTTTCGGGATGACCGTGCGCTGGCGATGCCGTTTGCGGCGATCGAAGGCCTGCGCATGGGCGCACCGGCCCGCTTTGATGGCGCTGACCCGATTGTGCATCCGTCAACTGCATGGCTTGGTCGCGTGGTGAATGCCATGGGCGAGCCGATTGATGGCAAGGGCCCGATTGCAGGGGGGGCGGCTCCCTATTCGTTGCGCGGCAGACCCATCCCGGCGCATGACCGCGCCCGTGTGGGTGAACGTATTGACCTTGGCGTGCGCGCGCTCAATGCGTTTGCCACCACGTGCCGCGGTCAACGCATGGGTATTTTTGCGGGCTCCGGTGTCGGCAAATCCGTGTTGCTCTCTATGCTGGCGCGCTACTCGTCGGCAGATGTGGCGGTGATCGGCCTGATTGGTGAACGTGGCCGCGAGGTTCAGGAGTTCATTGAAGACGATCTGGGCGAGGAAGGTCTTGCCCGCAGCGTGGTGGTTGTGGCGACGTCTGACGAAAGCGCGTTGATGCGACGGCAGGCGGCCTATCTGACCATGACGTTGTCAGAATATTTCCGCGATCATGGCGCGGATGCGCTGTGCCTGATGGACAGCCTCACACGCTTTGCCACAGCCCAGCGCGAGATCGGCCTGTCAGGCGGTGAACCGCCCACCACACGGGGTTATACGCCAACCGTATTTTCAGAACTGCCGCGCCTGCTTGAGCGGGCGGGGCCTGGGCGGGTTGGCTCAGGCTCCATCACCGGGCTGTTCACGGTTCTGGTGGAGGGCGACGACCATAATGAGCCTGTAGCGGATGCCGTGCGCTCAATACTTGACGGTCACATTGTGATGGAGCGCGCCATTGCCGAGCGCGGTCGCTATCCCGCTATCAACGTATTGAAATCCGTGTCGCGGACGATGCCTGACTGTCAGCAGGCGGATGAGTTTGAACTGGTGAAGCGCGCGCGGGCTTTGATGTCGGCGCATACCGACATGGAAGAACTGATCCGCATTGGCGCCTATCGCCACGGGGCGGACGCGACGGTGGATGAAGCCATTCGTCTGACGCCGGCCTTTGAAGCGTTCCTGTCGCAGCAGAAAAATGATCACACACCGCTGGAAGAGGGGTTCCGGCATCTCGCAACCATACTCGGACCGATGGAGGCCCAGGAGGGCGACCAGGGTGCGGGTGACGACCAGCCGATGATTTAGGGGGCAGAAAATGAAATCCCGCACGTCATTGATCCGCGTTCAGCGGTTTCAGGTTCAGGAAATACAGCGCCGGGTCGCTGACCTTGAGCAGATGCTTGACGACTTCCGCCGTGAGGAGGAAGAGCTTGAAAAGCGTGTGCGCTATGAGCAGCAAAAGGCCGGTATTTCGGACGAGGCGCATTACGCCTATCCGACCTATGCCAAATATGCATCCATGCGGCGCGATAATCTGGCGCAAAGCATTTCAGAGCTGTCGCGGCAGGTGGATGCCGAGCGTGACAAGCTGGCGGATGCGTTTGAAGAGCTGAAAAAAGTCGAGCTGGTGGAGGAAACCGCCCGCACCCGCGCCAAGGCTGAAACCCGCCGTCGCGAACAGGCCGAGCTTGATGAAATGGCACTCACCGCGCACAGCCGGGCTGCGGATATTCGCTAGACGTCTGGTCTCTTCCCACACGCCGTCACCCCGGACCTGATCCGCAGTCCGCAGCCATATGCTCCTGTACGGTGTGTCAAAAACGAAAAAGGCCGCATACGGAACCCATCCGTATGCGGCCTTTTTGTGGTCCGTATGCAGCGTCAGCCGCGGATCAACATGCGCTTGAGAATGTAAAACACAGTGATGATGACAATGTAGCCGACAAACAGTGTCGCCACATATTGCCACCAGCTTGCGTCCGCAAGCGGCGGCAGTTTGATTTCGGCACCCTGAACGACAGGCATGACCGTATCGACAATCACGTGAATAAGCGTGGCACCGAAAGCAACAACCAGAATGCGTTTGTATTCACGCAGCACGAAGGCTGCGAGGATACCGATGATGATCCCCTGAATCGCATTTACCTGGTTGAAACCCGCAGCAAAAAAATCCAGCACGGGCTGGGCGTATTGCATTACTTGTTCCATTAAAGACCCCCCTTCAGGTCTGCGTCTTTACGACTGTTCCTCATCATGGCCCGGTTCTTTTGCAACTGTGTGACCGGGTCCAGCGTGAACGTGCGAAAGATTACGCGCATCTGGCCGATTTGCACAGAACTCACGGTGTTGCGGTGCAAAACGAAGTGAACACGCCCGGAAATCTGCGGCTTTTTCAGTGTGCGAGGTCTGAGGCGATTTTTGCAATCGCTGAGCCGGCCGCCGCATTGGGGCTGCGGGTCAGGAGGGGCGTTTGATGGCGGATCGCATCGCGCACGGCGGTATCGCGCGGAATGATGCCTGCAAGCGCTGGTGTCAGGCCGAGAAAATTGCCGCAGGCGCGTGACAGGGTTTCGTAGGTTTTGCGTCCTGCTTCGGTGGTCTGCGCCATGTTCACGACGACGCGGATATCTGTCGAGGCGGCGTCAGCGTTCATGGATGCGACCTTGATGAAGGCATAGGCGTCGGTGATGGACGTGGGTTCGTCGGTGACAACCACCAGCGTTGGCCCTTCGATGGCGGCAAACAGCGTGACGGCAGGGTCAATGCCGGCGGCAAGATCAACGACCACCCGATCATAATGTGCGGCAATGAGCGTGACACCCTGACGGATCTGCGCCAGTTGGGTTTTGGCAAGGGCACCGAGTGTGCCGGAGCCTGAACTGCCTGCAATCACGTCAAACGCGCCACGCGCACGCGTATCGCCGATGCGCGTGATTGCTGCGTCAAACGCCACGTCGCCCGCAATGATGTCGGTGAGATCATGGGCGGGAGCAATGCCGAGCTGAATATCCACATTGGCAAGGCCGAGGTCGCAATCCACCAGCAGCGCCTTTTCGCCTGCGAACGCGAAGCTGTGCGCCAAGGTGGACGAAATCATGGTCTTGCCGACACCGCCCTTGCCGGATGCGACAGTGATGATTTTGCGCGGCCGGGTGATGGTACCGGGCTGGGGGGCACTGATCTGGGTGTCGCTCATGGTCATGCTGGGGTCGGCTCCGTAAACGACGGGGTGTGTTCCGGTGATGATGGGCGGTGCGGCATGAGATGCGGCACGGGTGGACTGGTAGTGGATTTGGCAATCATCATGGTCGCCAGCGTGTGGGGTGTTGCGGCGGCAAGGCCACCGGCGAGATAGGGCTTGATGCCGAACTCGGCAGCCGCAAGGCGGGACGCAGCAAGGGCTGCGAGCACACCGCCCAGTCGCGGTGTCGCGTCGGTGCGGGTGATGATGACGCGGCGGCAGCCAAGGCGGGCAAAAAACTGTGCGGCGTCGGCCATGTCTTCGGTGTCGCCCCCTGCGGCGATGACGCCGACGGGTTCAACCGGCATGGTTGTGCCCGGTGCGCCTGCGGTACGGGCGGCACGGGCCGCCTGCACGAGGCGGGCTGTGTGGTCCAGCTCGGCGCGGTCGTGCAGGTTGGTGGCGGGCGTATCAATGATGCAGGGGCGGCTGCGGCCAAGTTCGGCGCGGGTGTCCAGCATTAAAGCCAGTTCATCCGCGCCGCGCACCGATGCAACATCCTGATTGAGCACATCCGCGTAGGCCTGCGACTGGGCCAGCGCGCCGGAGCGCACAGCGTCGGCGGTTATAAAATCAACCTGCTGGCCCGCCAGCACGGCGCGGGCGGCAAGTTTGGCAGCCGTCACGGTTTTGCCCGCACCCGGTGTGCCGATGAGCATGATGGAGCCTGCGAGTTTATCACCAACGGGCTGAAAGCCGATGGCGATGTCGATGGCGTGGGCCAGTGCGTAGCGTGCGTCGTTGCCCTGATGTGCGGTTGCGGCCCGCACAATGCGGTCATGCAGGGCGTCGGGAACGCGGTGGTCGGCCAGAATGGTGTCAATGTCGCTGATGTCGAAGGTGGCAGCTGCGTCAACCGTTGGTGCGCCGGCGGCCTCGGCCTGCATACGGGCGCGCAGGCGATCTTCAAGTCTTTCGCGGACCGGGTTTGTGTCCGGCGCAGGTGCGCGACGCTCGACGGCGGCCGTGACTTCTACGCCGCCGGACGCCAGTTCCTCGCTCGACACAATAATGGCGGTGTCGCCCATTTCGGCGCGGACAAGCGCCATGGCATCACGCATGGAGGGGGCTTTGAAACGGCGGAGGCGCATGGGCTGTTTGTCCGCCTAGACCTGGGCCAGCGTCTTGAGACGCGCCTGCGGGTGGATTTCGGCCTGGCTCATCACCACGCTTTGCGGCCGCACGCGCTCAACAACCGAGCGCACATAGGGGCGGTTGGCGGGGCTGGTGAGCAGCACCGGCACGTCGCCCCCTGCACCGGCCTGATCGTAGGCGGCACGCAGGGCCTGAATGAACTTCTGCAACTCGCTGGGCGGCATCGCCAGTTGCTTGTCGTCGCCATTGCCAATCAGCGAGTTGGTGAAGGCATCTTCCCACTGCGGTGACAGGGCGATGAGCGGCAGGTAGCCTGCGTAACTCTGGTTGGCGTGACAAATCTGGCGGGCAAGGCGGGTGCGTACATGCTCGACAATCTGCGTCACGCTCTGGGTGTATCCGGTGGCTTCGCCGACGGCTTCCAGAATGGTGGCGAGGTCGCGGATTGATACGCGCTCGGTCAGGAGCTGTTGCAATACGCGCTGGATGGTTGTGACGGACACGCGATCGGGCACCAGGTCGTCCACCAGCTTGTGGTTGTCGCCGCCGATCTCGTCCAGCAGTTTTTGTACTTCTGCGTAGGACAGAAGCTCGGCCATGTTGGCCTTGATGATTTCGGTCAGGTGCGTGGTCAGCACGGTGGCGGGGTCCACAACCGTCAGCCCCCGGAACGAGGCTTCCTCGCGCTGGGTATGATCCACCCATGTGGCGGGCAGGCCAAATGTCGGCTCGGTGGTGTGTTCGCCGGGCAGATCGACAGGGCCGCCCTGGGGGTCCATCACCATCAACTGGTTGGGGTAGAGCGTGCCCGCACCTGCATCCACTTCCTTGACGCGCAACACGTAGGACGTGGACTCAAGCTGCATGTTGTCGAGAATGCGCAGCGACGGCATGACGAAGCCCATGTCCTGCGCAATCTGGCGGCGCAGGGCCTTTACCTGCTCGGTCAGGGTATGTCCTTCGCCGTCGCCTTCCAGCAGCGGCAGCAGGCCAAAGCCAAGCTCAAGGCGCAATTCGTCCATGGCAAGCGCTGTTGAAATGGGTTCTTCAACTTCGGGCACGGCCTGTTCTGCGGCAACGGCAGCGCTGGCCTCGTCGGCGGCCTTTTGTTCGCGGCCTTTGACAAGGAACCAGGCGGCACTGCCGGTAAGGGCTGCGAGCGCCAGAAACGGCACCATGGGAATACCCGGCAGCATGGCCATCACAACCATGACGCCCGACGACATGCCCAGCGCCTGCGGATACCCGGAAAGCTGGCCGAACAGTGCTTCGTCGGCCGCACCGTCCACACCGGCCTTTGACACCAGCAGGCCCGCGGCCATGGACACGATCAGGGCAGGGATCTGGCTGACGAGGCCGTCACCAACGGTGAGCAGCGTGTAGGTGGTGGAGGCGTCCGCGAATGACATATCCATCTGCGCCACGCCAACAATGACGCCGGCGATGACGTTGATGAAGGTAATGAGCAGGCCGGCAATGGCGTCGCCGCGCACAAACTTGGAGGCACCATCCATGGAGCCGTAAAACGCGCTTTCGCTTTCAAGCTCCTTGCGGCGGGCGCGAGCGGTGTCTTCATCGATGAGACCGGCTGACAAATCAGCGTCAATCGCCATTTGCTTGCCGGGCATGGCATCGAGTGAGAAGCGGGCCGCAACTTCGGCGATACGGCCTGACCCCTTGGTGATGACGACGAAGTTCACGATCACCAGAATGGCAAACACGATGATGCCAATGACGAAATTGCCCTGCATCACGAAGTTGCCGAAGGCCTCAATCACAGCGCCTGCCGCGTCCGTGCCTTCGTGGCCGTTAGAGAGAATGAGGCGGGTGGACGCAAGGTTCAGTGCCAGCCGCAGCATGGTGGCGATCAGCAGCACCGTGGGGAACGACGAAAACTCCAGCGGCTTTTTGATGAACAGCGCCGTCATCATCACCAGCACCGAGAAGGTGATGGAGATAGCCAGCGCAAAGTCCAGCATCCATGACGGCATCGGCAGGATGAGGACCACGATGATGGTCAGCACGCCCAGGGCCAGCGCCAGTTCGGAGCGTGCGCCTATGGCTGCGCCGATGCTGCCGAGGCTGAGGCCTGCAAAAAGGCTGCCTGTTGCTGGTGTTTGTGTCGTTTCAGACATGGCGCGGCTGCGCTCCGACTCTTAGGCGGGTTAACGAACGGGTGGTGTTGACCGGCGTCTTATCCGGCTGCGCGAGCTTCGCCGGGGGCTGCAACGGCAACGCCCTGCTGAGTGTAAAGATTGAGCTTGTTCCTCAGGGTACGGATGGAAATACCCAGAATGTTGGCCGCGTGAGTGCGGTTGCCAAGACAATGGTCCAGTGTATTGAGAATGAGGTCGCGCTCCATGTCGGCCACGGTCATGCCCACAAGGTTGCGGCTCACGGTTTCAGCCACCTGGGCCGCGCGCGAAGCCGGGTCGCTTGATGAGCGGGCGATGGTGTCGTCAATGCGCGACCCGTCCGGCAGACGAATGGCTTCGACGTCAATTTCGTCGCCATTGGCCAGCAGCACCGCGCGGTGGAGCGTGTTTTCAAGTTCGCGCACATTGCCCTGCCAGTGCTGGCGGGTGAGGTGGTTTTTGGCATTCTCCGACAACGGCCGGGCGGGCACGCCGTTGGCATCCGCATAGCGCTTCACGAAGTGCTCTGCGAGTTCCAGAATGTCTGCCGGGCGTTCGCGCAGGGCGGGAATGTTGAGGGTCACAACGTTGAGGCGATACAGCAGGTCTTCGCGGAAGGTGCCGTTGCGCACCTCCAAGGCCAGGTCACGGTTGGACGTGGCCAGAATGCGGATATTCACTTTAACGGGCCTGTTGCCGCCTACGCGGTCAATCTCGCGTTCCTGAATGGCGCGCAGCAGTTTGGCCTGCAGGCGCACATCCATTTCGGAAATCTCGTCCAGCAGCAACGTGCCTCCGTCGGCTTCCTCGAACTTGCCGATGCGCCGCGACACGGCACCTGTAAAGGCGCCCTTTTCGTGGCCGAACAGCTCTGACTCCAGAAGGTTTTCGGGGATGGCGGCGCAGTTGACCGAGATAAACGGCTTGTCCTTGCGCAGGGAATGGCGGTGGACGTAGCGGGCCATGATTTCCTTGCCGACGCCCGATTCGCCGGTGATCAGCACGGAGGCTTCGGACGGGGCGATCTGGTCGGCCAGGCGGATGACATTGTTCATCATCGCGTCTTTGTAGATCAGCGCGTGGCTGTCATCGGCAACGGCTTCCAGCACGGCGGCGATGAGTTTGGCGTCGGGCGGCAGGGGCACATACTCTTTGGCACCGGCGCGGATGGCATTGACGGCGGCGCGCGCGTCAGATCCCAGACCACAGGCGACGATGGGCAGGGCAATACGCTCGGCCTGAAGCTGCGCCACCATCCAGCCGATGTCGTTTGAGACTTCGACCATCAAAAGATCCGCGCCCTGGCCGGCGCGCAACGCGGCCATGGCCTGTTCGCCGGTGTCCACCTGGGCCACCTTGGCGCCGGTCTCCATGGCCATTTTGGTGGCGGTGGTGAGCTGGCCGTTGAGGCTGCCGACAATAAGCAAACGCATGAGAACTGCTCCTTAGCGGGAATACTGAACACGCTCTGCCGGTGGCAGCAGGGCGTTGAGGGTGTGTTCGACCTGACGGGGATGATCGTTGCGGCCGATGGCGGCCGCACCGGCGGCATAGATCGCGAGCATGTCGCGCTCGTCGCCGTTGATGCGGTCGAGTTTCGCGGCGAGCGGACCAAGCACCATGGTGCCCAGCACTGCGCCGTAGAAAGTTGTGAGAAGAGCCACGGCCATTGCGGGGCCGATGGCTGACGGGTCGTCCAGCGCTCCCAGCATCTGGACGAGGCCGACAAGGGTGCCGATCAGGCCCATGGCAGGCGCAATGTCAGCGGCGCGGCGCAGCACTTCAGCGCTTTGGGCGCGCCTGTGTGCGGTTGCAAAGCGTTCATCTTCCAGCATCCGCTCCACTTCGGCGACATCCACACCGTCCACCAGCATACCAAGCGCACGGGCGAGAAACGGGTCGCGGCGAAGCTGCGGCAGCAGGCGCTCAACACCCAACATGCCGTCCTTGCGGGTGCGTTCGGCGATTTTAAGCATACGGTCGGCGGCAGATCTGCGGTCGAGGCGCGGGGCGGCAAGCGCGGCCCATGTTTCGCGCGCGGCAATGCCGACCTCTACGGGCGAAAACGAGATCATGGTCACAGCCAGCGTGCCGCCGAGCACAATCAGTGCGGCGCGCATGTCGAGAAATGCCGTTGCATTGCCCTCCATGGTGAGCGCTGCCACCAGCAGGCCGAAGCTGGCGGTAAGGGCGAAAATGGCTGTGAGTGAGGTGCGCATGAGCGTGTGTTCCACTAAACGGGCGGGTTACGCCGCGTTTCCGCCTTTGATGATTTCGGTCATGGTGACGCCCAGGCGTTCATCCACCACCACCACTTCGCCACGGGCGACCAGGCGGTTGTTGACATAGATGTCGATGGCCTCACCCACCTTGCGGTCAAGCTCCACCACGGCACCGCGACCCAGCTTGAGAAGCTGGCTCACTTCCATGTGGGTCTTGCCCAGAATGGCAGACACGTTGACGGGCACATCGAACACCGCCTCAAGATCTGCGGCATAGCGTTCGGGTTCCTCGTCGCCATTGTCGGCGTCGTCGCTGGCGGATGCCTCGGCGGGTACCGGCAGGTCGGCTGCGGGTTCCCTCAGGTCGTCAAGGTGCATCTCGGTTTCGTCGGCCATTGTGGTGTCTCCTTTGTATGCTTGCTGCTTTGGGCCTGGTTACTTGCCCAGCAGGGCAAAAAAATCAGCCTGGTCGGTGCCATCGTCTGATGGGGCGCTCAGGTAAGTGCGGACAATCTCTTCAATGCTTTGGTCAAGCGCAGGCGTGTCGCGGGTAATGGCACCCCTGGCCCATTCAATGCGCACGTCGCCCGGCGCAATGGCTTCGTCAGTGCGCAGGGCAAGCTGGCCTTCGAAGCCCTGATCGCGGGTCATTTCATTGATGCGGTCTTCAAGCATGGTGAGTTGTTCAGGCGTAACCGTCACAACCACGCGTGGTTCGTCGCGCAACAAAGCGAGGGCGTCCGTCACCACGGCCTCGATTTCCGCAACGGGAGCCTGCTTCATAAGGGTCGGCATGAGTTTGCGGGCGATGGTGAGGGCAATGTCGGCGGCCTCGGCGCGCATCTGTGCACGGTCTTCGTGCAGGCTTTGCATCAGCGCGGAAAGCTGCTCGCCCACGCGCTGTGCGCCTGCGGCGATCTGTCGGGAAACTTCAGCTTCTTCGCTGGTGCGGGCCTGGTCCTCGCCCATGCGGAAGGCCTCCGCCTTGAGGGCTTCGACTTCTGCCTCGGTCCATTTGGTTTTCTTGCGTTCGCGGCGGGGCTGAATGACAGCGCCGCGCGAAAATTCGCGGTCAAACTCAAACTTGGCGGCTGCTACGCCTGTGATGATTGCCGGGTGGGACATGATATATGTGCCTGTCGTTCATCCGTAACCGGACTAATAGATAAGCTCGTCCTCCGCGTTGCCGTCCGCCATCATGATCTCGCCCTTGTTGGCAAGGTCCTTGGCGATGTTGACCATCATCATTTGTGCTTCGTCCACATCCTTGAGGCGGACGGGGCCCATCATTTCCATGTCTTCGCGCAGCATCTTGGCGGAGCGCTCCGTCATGTTGGACAGGAACAGATCGCGCAGCGTGTCGGAGGAGCCCTTGAGGCCCAATGCCAGCTTGTCTTTTTCGACGGCGCGCAGAAGCGTCTGCACGGAGCCGGGGTCGAGCTTGGCCAGATCTTCGAAGGTGAACATCAGTGCCTTGATGCGTTCGGCCGCATCGCGGTTGCGTTCCTCAAGGGAGGTCATGAAGCGGTTTTCTGTCTGGCGATCGAAGTTGTTGAAGATTTCAGCCATGGCTTCGTGGCTGTCGCGGCGGTTGGTGCGGGCAAGGTTGGACATGAACTCCTGACGCAGGGTGTGTTCCACCTTGTCGAGAATGTCCTTTTGCACGCTTTCCATACGCAACATACGGTTGACGACTTCCATGGCGAAGTCTTCGGGCAGGGCGCCCAGCACGTTTGCGGCGTGGTCGGCGCGGATTTTGGAAAGCACGACGGCAACCGTCTGCGGGTATTCGTTTTTCAGATAGTTGGCGAGAACCACCTCGTTCACGTTGCCCAGCTTGTCCCACATGGTGCGCCCGGCGGGGCCGCGGATTTCGTCCATCACCAGGTTCACGCGTTCTTCGGGCAGGAAACGCGACAGCAGGCGTTCGGTTGAATCGAACGAGCCGACAAGAGCGCCGGTGGACGACATCTTGGACACGAAATCGAGCAGCAGTTTTTCAACCAGCTCTGAATCAACAGTGCCCAGGTTCGACATGGCTGCCGACAGTTCGCGGATTTCGTCGTCGTCAAACATTTCCCAAAGGTGCGCGCCGTGCTCTTCGCCAAGGGCGAGCAGCATGACGGCTGCTTTTTCGGGGCCGAGCAGCTTGCCGGGATCTGTCTTTGCTTTGGTGCTTACGACCATGGGACTAACTTTCAGCTTTTATCGTCTTAGGCGGTTTCGTGGAGCCAGGTGCGCAGGATGGACAACGACTCTTCGGGATGGTTCTGCACAATCTCGCCGACCTTGCGCACGGAGCTTTCGCGCACCTGGCCTTCAATCTGCGCGATGTCGATCATCGAGCCGCTCTTGTCCTGCATCATCATGGCGGCCTGTTGCTCAGGCGTGGGGGCTGCAAGCGCAATGGGGTTGCCGTCAGGGCCTTTGATGACCGCCTGACCGTCCTTTTCAGCCTGCGCCAGCATCTTTTCCATGCCGGGGCCCGTGAGCTGCGGGGCGCCGCTGGCACCGCCTGTAATTGCGGCGCGTCCGGCCTGCTTCACACCCGCGCCACCGCCGGTCAGCATGTTGATGAGCGGGCGGGCGACCAGGAAAATGCCCAGCAGCGTCACCACAAGCAGCGCGCCGAGTTCGGCAAGGCGCATGGTGTCGAGGCTGGCCATCAGGCCCGTTTGGGCCGCATCATCAACAAGCGGTTCAATGCCGGTGTCGCTGATCGGCAGGTTCACGACTTCCACACGGTCGCCGCGGGTTTCATCAAAACCGATGGCGGAGCGCACAAGGCGACCGATCAGATCAAGTTCCTGTGCCGTGCGCTCTGCGTAAATCTGCGAGCCGTCGGCGGCGGTTTCATAGACACCATCCACCAACACCGCGACGGAGAGGCGCTTGACCGAGCCTGCTTCCACAACTTCCGTGGTGGTGGTGCGGGAAATCTCGTAGTTGACGGTTTCCTCAATGCGCGCGTTGCTTTCGTTAGAGGTGGCATCGTCGCCGTTGCCGCCCTGGCCGATGGCATCCGGCAACTGGTTGCCGACGGTGACGCCTGCCTGACCGGCTGCGTCTCGTTCAACGGCTGAGGAGGACTCTTCAACGGTCTGCGTTGAGCGCACCACCTGGCCTTCGGGGTCGAAGGTTTCAGAGTTGCGGGTGATGCGGTTGAAATCGAGTTCGGCGGCAACCTGGATGCGGGCCCGGTTGGTGCCCACAACGCTGGTCACGATGTCTGCGACCTGGCGGCGCAGGCGGGTTTCATATTCGCGCTGGCGCTCGTCCATGGAGGATGAGCCGCCGACTGCACCATCGGATCCGCCGGCAATCATCGCGCCGGTTTCATCAATGATCGAGACATTGCCGGGCACAAGCCCTTCAACGGCGGAGGCCACAAGAAACTGAATGCCGCGTGCCTGGCTGCGGCCAAGGCCGCCACGGGCACGCACCACGATGGAGGCTGTGGGCTCCTGCCGCTCGCGGCTGAACAGTTCGCGTTCCGGCATGACCAGATGCACGCGGGCTGCCTGAATACTGTCGAGCGCGCGAATGGTGCGGGCAAGCTCGCCTTCAAGAGCGCGCAGATGGTTCATGTTCTGCACGAAACTGGTGGTGCCAAGGGCACTGGCTTCGTCGAAAATCTCGTAACCGACTGAGCCGCCTGAAGGCAGGCCCGCTTCAGCCATGTTCATGCGCAGGCGCAGGGCATCGGCCTTGGGCACCATGATGGTGGTGCCGTCGCCGCGCAATTCAAACGGCACGCCCATGGCCTCGAGCTTGGAGACAATTTCGGCGCTGTCGCTCACAGGCAGGCCGCTATAGAGCAGCGCCATCGAGGGCTGTGACACGCGCATCATGATGAAGGCAAAGAACACGACCAGCGCGATGGTTACACCGCCAAGCGCGAGAAGCCGAGAGGGACCAAGCCCCTTGAAAAACCCCAATGTGCCGTTCACGGCGCACCCCCAAGTCGGGAACTGCGCGATAGGTCCGGCTCATCCTGGGCCTGGTGGATCATCGCGCCGGATAGAAGGACCGGGTCACGTGACACCGCCCGTGTCCTGGGGCGCCTGTTTGTCCGTGTCCGGTGTAATCCAGCTAGGCAAGAATTACCGGCGAGCGCTAAACAACGTCTTAACGCTGAAACAAATCCCGGCAATTTTTGCCCACCGGCGCAAATAAAGTGCGTTCGCCAGAACGAAAAACGCCGCAGAGCACGAATGCTCTGCGGCGCCACGGCGCACAAGTACGCTAGTCGATTGGACTATCTTGGGGGCCGATCCGAATGTGGGCCTCTATCTAGTGTTCGCGGTACTGCTGCACACGCGTTGCGCGCAGGCCCGGCAGGCCGTGACGCTCAATGGAGCGCTGCCAGCTCAAAAACTCTTCGACGGTCAGCGTGTAGCGGTCGCAGGCCTGCTCAAGAGACAGAAGCCCGCCACGCACGGCGGCAACCACCTCAGCCTTGCGGCGGATGACCCAGCGTTTTGTTTCCGGCGGCGGGAGATCGGCAATCGTCAGCGGGCTGCCATCCGGCCCGATTACGTAGCTTACCCGCGATTGATACTGCATGCCCATCTCAAGCACTTCCTGAATACAAACTACGACACGTCCTGTGTGACGCTAAGAGTACGGGCGCGGCGTTTAAGGAAGGGATAAACGCCATGGTGAATGCGCGGTTAAGTTTTGTCCGGCCTGTGTGTCGGTATGGGGCAGGTGTCATCACACGTTGTTTTCAGGATTGCGCACGGTAATGACATCCGACAGTTGAATGCCGGAACCATTGACGGTGAGCACAGGCGTGTTGTTGTCAAACTCGACGGCGGTCACGATGCCGGACTGCTTCATGGTCACGGGCACTTCTTCACCCGACGCATTGGTGGCGATGACGCGAAGATTGTAGGAGCCGTCGCTCAACTGGCGGCCGCCGGCATCCTTGCCATCCCACTGGAAGGTGCCGTTGCCGCTGAGGTTGGACGCCGTATCGGAGTGGACCAGACGACCGGCAATGTCGGTTACAAAGAACTGCACTTCTTCGGCGGCCGCCGACAGCTCGTAGCCCCATTGGGCGTTGCCGTCGGTCAGAATGGCGGTCTGGCTTTCCGCCACCACTTCCTTGCCGATATAGCCAACAGCATCGGTTGCGAAGTTGGCGAAGGTGAGGTTCAGGAGCTGCTCAAGGTTCTTGTTGGTGGCAATGGACTGTTCAACGCCTGAGAACTGCACAAGCTGGTTGGTGAACTCACTGCTGTCGAGCGGCTCCAGCGGGTCCTGATTTTTGAGCTGCGTGGTGAGCAGTGTCAGGAAGGTATCGAAGTCTCCGCTTAGCTTTGAGGACGACGTGGCAGCCGCTCCCTGGGAGGCTTGTGAGGCGGCAATTGCATCAAGTGTGGACATGAGGTGTTCCTGCTGAAATGCGGTTGCGCTAGATGCGGATGTCAACGCCGGTGCCTGAGCCCGCGCGTAATGAATAGATGTGCTGGATGGCGGCAAGGTCGGCAGTCTGGTCGTCCTCGCCGGGTTTGCCGGTTGATGCGTCGTCGGCGCTGTTGCGGTTCATGGCAAAGCCGCCCTCACTGTCGTCGCGCAGGGAATAGCCAAGGCTGCCGCTATCCAGATCAAGGCCTGCATCGCTTAATGCTTTTTCAAGCGCGCGGGCATCGCGCTGGAGCATGTCGAGCGTTTCGGGTTTTTCGACCGTCAGGTGGGCCTGCACGCGGCCTTCGGCGGTCACTTCCATGCGCACGTCGATGCGGCCCAGATTGGCCGGATCAAGACGGATGTCGAAGCGGTTTGTGCCGTTATTGAGATTGCGCGCCATGGTGACGGCAATGTCGCGGGCCGGCGTCTGCGGCTGGGCCGGGGTGCCGGGCTGGGCGGACGCTACCATGATGGCGCGAATGGTTGTGGTGGACTGTTGCGCTGTAGCGTCTGCGGCGACAGGTGTTGAGTTTGCGGGCGCATCAGCGGCCAGCCGCATGTCCTGCGTGCCAGTGCCAGTGCCGGGGCGGGCAAGGGCTGCCTGCATGGCAATTTCAGAGGCGGCAGAGCGCACGGGCTGTGGCAGTACCGGTTTGTCGGCTGCGGGCGGCGCGTCAGCGTCGGCGGTTGTAGATGTGTTAGGGCGTGCCGCATCGGGCTTGGTCGCGCTGCCTGCGTCAGACATGGCGTCTGCTGCTGCGTGGCCAAGACCGCGTTTGCCGTTGGCTGCCGCTGCCTTGGCGGCAAGGGCGGCTTCGGCCTCAACGGGTGCATCAGTGACTTCGACGGCCGCGGCTTTGGTTGCCGTTGCAGCGGCTGCAGCCTGTGCCGTTTCGCCGGTGCCGGTTTTTGGCGTTGCGGCATCAACCGGCGCAGCCGATGGGTTTGCTGCATTCTGCGCCTTTTGTGCGGTTCCAGTCTCAGCGGCGTTGGTGCCATTGGTGTTGGTGTTAGTGGCTTTAGTCTGGCCGATGGATGCGGCGGCAGCCTGTGCCTGCTCACCCGTAGGTGTTGTCTGCGAACCTGCTGCGTGCGTCTCAGCGTTTTCGGCGGCACCGTTTGCAGCCAGACCGGCTGCATCCGTTTCAGCGTCAGATGTGTCCGCTTCGCTGAACTGGGCTTCAGATGTGGCGGCATCAGCCACACTGCTGGTTTCGGTTGAGGCATCCGCCAGGGTGGATGCCGCATCAGCATCATCCGCATCGTCGGCAGCAGTATCTTGTGCCTGTGCGGTTTCATCGCCGGTTGCCTGCTCGGCATCCGCGCCACGGGTGTCATCATCCGCTTTGTCAGCACGCGCAACCTCTTCACGAGCCTCTGCACGGGCATCTTCGGCGCGGGCATCTGCGAGGCGTGCCTCGTCGGCGTTGCGCTGCTCCATACGTTGCTCGTGGGCGCGCTCCTCAGCGCGGGCCTGCTCCATGCGGGTCGTGCGCAATTCTTCGACAAAGCGGGCATCGTCCTGTGCGCTGCGGATGTCGTTTGCCTTGAACGACGTGCCGGTGTCGGCTTTGCGGGCCTGGGCGGCGAGAAGTGTGTCTGTCGTGCTCATTTTGCGGTTTTTGTCCCGTGTTCGGTTTTTCCTGCGATCCCGGCAAAGCAGCGGGGACAGGCACATTGCGTCGGCGTTCTATGAGCAAGGCCGGGGCCAGACGGGCTGAGCGGGAAAAAATGGCTCAAAATGTGGGTTTTTTGCATGCTCCTTCGGGCGGCACTGGCTTGTTTTGCACGCTCTGCCCGGCAAAAAATGCCGGTGACCGGTTGGACTTGCCGGGGCGCGTCACACCGCTATAGTCCCGCGCCATGACCTATGTTGCTGCCCCTGTTGCGCCTGAAATCACCCTGCCGCCGGTTGCCGCCGGCAAGGCCCCTGCGGACACGCGCGTGGTGGTTGCCATGTCGGGCGGTGTTGATAGTTCTGTGGCGGCCGCGCTGTATGCGCAGGCGGGCTATGACGTGGTGGGCATCACGCTGCAGCTTTACGACCACGGCGCTGCCATTAAAAAGAAAGGCGCGTGCTGTGCGGGGCAGGACATTCATGATGCACGCCGGGTGGCGGAGCGTCTGGATGTGCCGCATTACGTGCTGGACTACGAAAGCCGCTTCAAGGATTCGGTGATGACGGATTTTGCCGACGCCTATGCGCGCGGCGAAACGCCCATTCCGTGTGTGCGCTGCAATGAGCGCGTCAAGTTTCGCGACCTGCTGGCGACCGCCCGTGACCTGGGGGCGGATGCGCTGGCCACCGGGCACTATGTGCAGCGGTTTGACGGTGCGCATGGGCCTGAACTGCACCGCGCGGTGGATGCGGGGCGCGACCAGAGCTATTTCATGTTCACCACGACGCCTGAGCAGCTCGATTTTCTGCGGTTTCCGCTGGGCGGCCTGCCGAAGGATGAAACCCGCGCGATTGCACAGCGGCTGGGGCTGGCGGTGGCTGCCAAGCCCGACAGTCAGGACATCTGCTTTGTGCCCGACGGCAAATATGCCGACATTGTTGAACGATTGCGCCCCGAAGCCGCAGAGCCGGGCCACATTGTGCATATGGATGGCCGCGTGCTGGGCGACCACAAGGGCATCATTCGCTATACCATCGGCCAGCGGCGTGGCCTTGGCATCAGCGATACGGATGCGGGCGGTGAAAATGCCGAACCACTTTTTGTGGTGCGTCTGGACCCGGAGCATAAGCGCGTCATTGTCGGGCCGCGTTCGGCGCTCGGCGTCACCCGTGTTGACCTGACAGATGTGAACTGGCTTGGGGATGGGGCGCTTGGCGCGTCTGCAGTGCCGGTCAATGTGAAAGTGCGCTCAACCGGCAAGCTGCTTGCGGCGCGCGTGGCGGTATCTGACACCGGGGCAACCGTGGTGCTGGATCAGCCCGAAGAAGGTGTATCGCCGGGGCAGGCCTGCGTCTTTTATGACCAGCACAATGGGTCACGGGTGCTGGGCGGCGGCTGGATACGTCGCACGGGCAACTGAAAACCTTTTGAGTGCGTGCCGGTTTTGATCTGCCGCAAATAGCAACCGCCCCTCTTTAAATTGCCACGCTTCGCGGTTATCTGACAAAGATGACAGGCAGAACGGACTCCCTCGACGAGAATGCCGTGCGGCGCGCCTATGCGCGCTGGGCACGGTTTTATGATGCGGTTATTGGCCCGGTTACGGATGTGGGGCGCGCGGCTGCCGTGGCCGCTGTCAATTCAGTTGCGCGTCGGCACACGGGCGATGTGCCCCTCAAGGTGATTGAGGTGGGTGTCGGGTCCGGGTTGTCGCTGCCCGGCTATGACCGCCACATGCGCATTACCGGCATTGATCTGTCGGCTGACATGCTGGCATTGGCCCGCAAGCGCGTGGACGACCGGGCGTTGGGCCATGTGGCGGCACTTGAAGAAATGGATGCGGGCGCGCTTACCTATGACACCGCTGTGTTTGATGTGTCGGTTGCGATGTATGTGATGTCGGTCGCGCCGAACCCTGACGCGGTGCTGGATGAACTGGCGCGGGTGACAAAACCCGGCGGCGACGTTGTGATCGTCAATCACTTTGCCAGGTCAGACGGGTGGGTGTTGTGGTTCGAGCGCAAGCTGGAGCGCGTGGCAGCGCTCATTGGCTGGCACCCGGCGTTTGGTCGCGAGCAGGTGTTGAACCACCGTGACCTGGATCTGGTTGAAGAACGCGCGCTGGGCCTGCTGCGCATCTTCACGCTGATGCGGTTCAGGCGGCGCGCTTGACACCGCCCAAGCGGCCCGTCTATATGCCCGTCTCTCCGGCGTTTTTGTCGCGGATTTCCGGCCAAAACCGGTCTTCCATGCTGCCCTTCAAAAAGGGCTGCCGTGCCGGATGCCAAGTGGCGGAGTAGCTCAGCTGGTTAGAGCAGCGGAATCATAATCCGCGTGTCGGGAGTTCAAGTCTCTCCTCCGCTACCATTTCCCCTTGTCTTTTTGTGGTGCACTGGTTCAGTCAGTGGCGTTGCACAAGACATCTGCTCCTTCAGACCTGAGGCCTCCTATGTACACCTACAGCGAAACGTCGCTTGTTCTGCAGGACAAGCTGCGCGCGTTCATGGACGCGCATGTCTATCCCAATGAACACGCCTATGCGCAGGCGCTGGCGGCGGCGCCCAACCGTTTTGCGCCGCTGCCGCTGATGGATGACCTGAAGGCCAAGGCGCGCGCAGAAGGGTTGTGGAACCTGTTTGTGCCGCCGGAGTTTGCTCAGTATTCGGAGCATGGGGGCATCAGCAATTTTGACTATGCGCCGCTTGCGGAAATCATGGGGCGTGTGATCTGGGCACCTGAAGTCTTCAACTGCAATGCGCCGGACACCGGCAACATGGAAGTCTTCATGAAGTATGCAACGTCGGCGCAGCAGGAGACATGGCTGACGCCGCTGCTCGCCGGTGAAATCCGGTCGTCCTACGCGATGACGGAGCCTGACGTTGCCTCAAGTGATGCGACAAACATCCAGTTTTCCATCCAGCGCGAGGGCGACGAGTGGGTGCTCAACGGTCGCAAGTGGTTCATCACCAATGCCATGTATGAGCGGACGAAAATCCTGATCGTCATGGGCAAGTCAGACCCGGACAACGCAAACCGACACAAGCAGCAAACCCAGGTGCTTGTGCCCAAGGATACGCCGGGCATCACACTCATCCGCCCGCTGACGACCCTTGGCTATGACGATGCGCCGCTGGGTCATGCAGAGATTGTGTTTGAAAATGTGCGTGTGCCTGCCGAGAACGTTTTGCTGGGTGAAGGGCGTGGATTTGAAATTGCGCAGGGCCGGCTTGGGCCGGGGCGCATGCATCACTGCATGCGGCTGATCGGTGCCGGCCAGCGCTCGCTGGAGCTGGCGTGCCACCGGGTGCTCAACCGGGAGACGTTTGGCCGACCGTTGGCCAAGCATCAATCGGTGCGTGAGGAGATTGCGAAGTCGTTTTCAGAAATCGAGATGGCACGCCTGCTGGTGCACCGCACGGCGCAATCGATGGACGAAAAAGGCGCGCAGGAAAGCCGCGACTTGATTGCAGCCACCAAGACACAGGTGCCGATCATGATGCAGACGGTGATTGACCGCTGCATGCAGATGCATGGCGCAGGGGGGCTGACCGAAGATTACCCCATGGCCGAGCATTACAACTACGCGCGCTGGTGCCGTCAGGCGGATGGTCCGGACCAGGTGCATCTGATGACCCTTGGCAAGATGGTGATCGAGCGCTTCGGCCTTTGACGGGCGGTGCGTCAGGGTGCAGTGCGTCTGAAAGGAAAATTTCGCCGGTGTCATAGCTCACGCCGGTTGTTTTCATCAGTCGTGCCTCAATGTCCGCATCCCGGCAGTTGCTGCTGACACGCGCTAGGGTGGTGGAAGCACATATTTTTCGTGGCGCTCGGGGAGTTCGACCTGCCACCCAAGCGTGCTGGTAATCTTCTCGGCAAGTGCGGCCGACGCTGTGGGTTCGCCGTGCATGATGAAGGTTGTGGCGGGCGCTTTTTTGAAGCCGCCAAGCCATGACAGCACGGCGGCCTGATCGGCATGGGCGGAAAAGCCGCCCAGCGTGTGGACGCTTGCGCGCACCGTCACATCGTCGCCGAAAATCCGCACCCGGCGCGCCCCATCCACCAGCCGCCGACCCAAAGTGCCTTCTGCCTGAAAGCCGGTGATGATAACGGCGTTGCGCGGCTCTGACAGGCCGTGACGCAGGTGATGCTTGATGCGGCCCGCGGTACACATGCCGCTGGCGGCAATGATAACGGCACCGCTGCGGATGGCGTTGATGGCACGCGATTCATCGACGCTGCCGGTGAAGGTGATGTTGGGCACGCCCGACCCGTTTTTCTGCCAGGCAACAAGGTTGCGGGATTGGGCGTCAAACAGCTCCAGATGCTGCATGGTCAGGCGGGTGACGGCGGTGGCCATGGGCGAATCGACAAAAACATTCAGCCCCGAAAACCGACCCTCACGCGACAGATGGTTGAAGTAATACAGCAGCTCCTGCGTGCGTCCGACGGCGAAGGCGGGGATGATGATGTTGCCGTGCAGATCATGCAGGGTGTGATTGACCACCGACACCAGTTCCTCAATCGTATCGGCAAGGTTCTTGTGCCGGCGGTCGCCATAGGTTGATTCAACGAACAAAACGTCCGCCTGCTCAATGATGGCCGGGTCACACAGAATGGGGCGGTTCGGCTGGCCGAGGTCGCCGGAGAACACCAGCTTGCGTTCGTGTGCGCGCTCGTGCCTGTGTTCTGTGAGCCAGACCTCAATGATGGCGGACCCCAGAATGTGGCCGGCATCGCGCAGTTGAAAGCGCACGGCGTCATGCGCCTGCGTCATGGTTTCGTAGTCAAGCCCGCGCACGTGTTCCAGCACGGCCTCCACGTCCTGCATAGTATAAATCGGCTCGGTGTCGGCGCGCTTTTTTTTCGTGCCGTCGTGATTTTTTTTGGCGCGGCGGTGGCGCATGGCTCGTTCAGCGTCTGATTGCTGAATATGCGCGCTGTCGCGCAGCATGATCTCCAGAAGTTCAGCGGTGGCGTGGCTGGTATAGACGGGGCCACGGAAGCCTGACTTCCACAGCTTGGGCAGCAGTCCGCTATGGTCCATGTGCGCGTGTGTCAGCAGAACAAAATCCACCGTACGCGGATCAAAAGCAAAAGCCGCACGGTTTTTGCCGTCAGCGCCGCGGCCACCCTGAAACATGCCGCAATCAACCAGAAAGCGAACACCCTCCGCATCGATCAGCGTGCATGAGCCGGTGACTTCCTGAGCGGCGCCGGTGAAGGTTACCTTCATTCGTGCGCTCCTGAAGCACCGTCATGCGCGTAAAACGCCGCAATGATGTCCACCGCCTCGCGGGCACTATCGACGATGCTGAACTGCTTTATGTGGTCTGCATCCAGAAAGTCGTCCTCGACCAGAAAGTTGAAATCGACAACGCGGTTCCAGTAGTCCGCGCCGATGAGGATTACCGGAATTGGAGCGATCTTGCGGGTCTGGATCAGCGTCAGCACTTCAAACAGTTCGTCCAGCGTGCCGTAGCCGCCGGGAAACGCCACAAGGGCGCGGGCGCGCAGCAGGAAGTGCATTTTGCGCAGGGCAAAATAGCGGAACTGGAAACACAGCTCGCGGCTGGCATAGGGGTTGGGGTGTTGTTCATGGGGCAAAGTGATGTTGAGGCCGATGCTGGGTGCGCCTGCATCATGCGCGCCCTTGTTGGCGGCTTCCATGATGCCCGGCCCGCCACCTGTGGTGATGACGAAATGATGGCCGTCGCCGTTTTGCAGCTCGCTTGTCACAAGCTTTGAAAACTCTTCCGCCTGCGCATAGTAACGGGCGTAGGTCACCTGTTTGCGGGCGCGGGCGAGGGTTGATGCGGCGTCAGGGGCGTCGGGCGTATCGCGGGCGTGCTGCTGGGCGCGGGCAAGGGCTGCGGCTGCTACATCCGGTGAGGCAATGCGGGCGCTGCCGAACACGGGAATGGTTGAGAGGATGGCCGCCTGGCGCAAATAGAGTTCCGGTTTGAGAAACTCCAGTTGCAGGCGAACGTGGCGCAAATCGTCAGACGCCAGAAAATCCAGGTCGCGTGACGCCAGGTTATAGGCATGGCTCACCGGATGCTGGCCTGGGGTGTCGTCATTTACCATCGGGTGTGTCCCGGATTATGGGCAGGTGTGCTAAGCTGCCACAAGACGCGATTTGCGGGTGCCCGGCAAGTCATGTGCGTGAGGCCGGGCGTTATCCGCAAGCCACGATAAGCAGGAAACTGAGTGTAATGAGTGTGGACCAAAAGACAGGCGCAGCGCCGCGGATGGAAACGCCCGCGATGATGCGGCTGAAGAGTGTTATCACCTGGACATCATGGCCGGCGCTGATGACGCTGTGTATCGCCATTACCGCCTATGGCATGGCCAATGATGCGCCGATTCTGGGCTTCAATGGGGCGTATATTCTGCTGGGTGTGTCGCTGCTGCTGCTTGAGCGCTGGATGACCCATGAACCGCTGTGGCTTGAGAATGACGGGCAGACATTTGCCAACATCGCGCACACGCTGCTGAACAAGGGCTTGGTGCAGGCGGCGGCTGCCGTCACCACATTGTTTGTGGTGGTGCAAGCAGTTGACCCGCAACCCGGTGCGCTGTGGCCGACGGACTGGCCGATGTGGGCGCAGGTCATTCTGGGGCTGGTCATTGCCGAGTTCGGGTTTTACTGGGCGCATCGGCTGGCCCACGAAGTGCCGTGGCTGTGGCCGTTTCATTCGGTGCATCATTCGGTGACGCGGCTGTGGGTCATCAACACCGGGCGGTTTCATTTTGTTGATACGTTCCTGAGCATTGCGCTCAGCCAGCCCTTGTTGTTTCTGGCCGGAGCGCCGGTTGAGATTTTCATGTGGGTGGGGGGCATTACCGCGTTCAGCGGGCTTTTGACGCACACAAACGTCGTAATGAAAAACGGCTATCTGAACTACATCTTCAACACGCCGGAGCTGCACCGCTGGCATCACTCGAAAATTGTCAGCGAGGGCAATTCCAACTATGGCGAAGTGCTGATGATTTATGACGTGCTGTTTGGCACCTGGCTGCTGCCGGATCGGCGGCCGCCTGCTGATATCGGCATCCGTGAGGAAATGCCGGCGGCTTTCAGCGGACAGCTGGCGCAACCGTTCCGTGTGCTCAAGGCCATGCGCCAGGCGAGGGCGGTGGCGATTTCCAGCAGCGACCGGGGCGGCGACTAGGCGTCCGCACGCATCATGTTGTCCACATAGCGATGCACGGCGCGTTTGGCATTTTGCCTGTTGCGCTGTGTCGGGTTGATGGCGGCTGTGAGGCCCAACCCGTCAAGCAGGCCCATCAGCGTGTGCGCATGATGTTCGGCATCGGCATTTGGTGCTACCGCGTTGATGAGCGGTTTCATCGCGCTGATCCATGCTGTGTGACGGGCATCGTTTTCGCGGGCCAGTTGGCGCGTTGAGGCGGCGGCACTCCAAAAGGCGATCCACACCTTGAACTCAAGCAGCCGCGTTGCGTCCAGCGGCAAACCTTCTTCGAGGCATTTCATCAGCTTGTCGCGGGCAGACAGGTCGCTCTTGATGATCTGTGCCGTGCGGTCGCCGGCTGCGTCATTGACGGCGCGCAGGGCTGCAAGCACCAGCGCTTCACGGTCGGCGAAATAGTGAGTGATGCGGCCGGTGGTACAGCCAGCCGCGTCGGCGACCCTGCGCATGGTCACGCCTTCAAGGCCCTGTGTGGCAATCACCTGCCAGCTTGCTTCCACAAGTTCGGCCCGGCGCGCATCATGATCGACGATTTTTGGCATCGGGAAACCTAACCCGAAACGACACTTTACAAAACATCTGTTTTGTAATAGTTTTTGCATAACAAACGTTTTGCATAAAGGTTTGGCCGATTGTCGGTCAGGAGGGAACGGCGATGCTTGAGTTTCTCAACGGGCTTCTGGCAATCCGCGATGTGGACCAGATATGGCTGCTGATCGGCTTTATCGGCATCGAGGTTGGCCTCGTGTGGATTTTGCGCAAGGGCTATTACGCGGCCACCGACACCTTGTGTTCCGTCACGCTGGGGCTGGCCTATGCGGCGTCCATTGCGCTGGCGGCGGCCACGGTACTGGCGATTTTTTACTGGATCCATCAGTTTGCCGTAACCGACATAGACTGGACAGGCAGCGTTGTTGCCATTCTTGGCGCCTATGTGATCGTTGATTTTCTGTTCTACTGGTATCACCGCACCATCCATGAAGTGCGGCTGGGGTGGGCGGCGCACGTCAACCACCACTCAAGCCAGTTCATGAATGCGGGCACGGCCTTGCGCTCTTCGTTTGTAGAAGCATGGATCGAGCCGATTTTTCTTATTCCCGCTGTGCTGCTGGGCATGGACCCGGTGATGGTGATCGCGCTGATTTCGCTCAATCATCTTTATCAATACTGGCTGCATACCCGGCTCATTCCCAAGCTCGGGCCGTTCGAGTGGATCATGAACACGCCGTCGCATCACCGGGTGCATCATGCATCCAACATTCGGTACTGCGACAAGAACTACGCAGGCACGTTCATCATCTGGGACAGGCTGTTTGGAACATTCGAAGTCGAGCGCGAAGATGAGCCGTGCGTGTTCGGCATCCGCCATCAGCTTGAAACGCGCAACCCCATCAAAGTGACATTCCATGAATGGGTGGCGATCTGGCGCGACGTGCGCAAGGCAGGCAGCGTGCGCGCCGCCCTTGGCCATATGTTCATGGCTCCGGGCTGGTCACCCGACGGTGACGGCGAAACGACGCGCGCCATGCAGGCCAAGGCACGTGCGGAGGGGCTGATTTAGGCAATCGGAACGGCAGCCATCAAAATGGCACCGGCGCAAAAAACGTCATGGGTGTGCCGCCGTCCGGGTGGCGCAGGGTCAGGGCCAGGGCATGGAGCTGCAGGCGGTCTGCCATGGCCAGCACGCGATCATCCGCATAGAAATTATCGCCCAGAATTGTGTGACCGAGTTCGCGCATGTGGACGCGCAACTGGTGTGAGCGGCCGGTTTCAGGGCGCAGCATTACGCGGGTGATGCCGTTCTCGCGCGCAAGCACCTGCCAGTGGGTGATCGCCGGGCGGCCTTGCGCCTGATCGACGTGTTGCATGGGGCGGTTGGCGGGGTCTGTGGTCAGCGGCAGGTCAACCGTGCCGCTGTCGCCGGTTACGTGACCCACAACGCGCGCAACATAGAGCTTGGTGACGCGGCGCGATTCAAACTGTCGGCTGATGTGGCGCTGCGCCCGGTGGTGGCGACCCATGACGAAAACGCCGGACGTATCCTTGTCGAGCCGGTGGATGAGTTTCGCGCCTGGCCACTTCTCCTCGGCGCGCGCCACCAGACAGTCTTCCAGGCCGGGGCGGTTGCCTGCAACGCTGAGCAGGCCGCATTGCTTGTTGAGGACGATAAGCGTGTCGTCTGCGTGCAGTACATCGAGCCACGGCTCTTGCGGTGGCGTGTAGTCAAAAGGGCGGGGTGCATTTTCGCGGCTCATCGTCCATGCGTTTAGCCTATGCGGACCGATGCAGCCAGTGCGGCGGCGTCACACGCTGAGGTGCTCACCTTCAAAGAAGAGGCCGCCCAAAATCCAGCGCGTCTTGTCGTCTGAGCCCAACATGGGGACGTGGACGATCTCCATTTCGAGAAACTCCCGGTCAATGCCTTCAAAAATACCGCGCGTGATGCTCAGGCGTTCACCGTTTACAACGGCGCGGTACACGGCGGCGTTGTGCTCCACCTGATCGGATGCATAGGCTTGTGAGATGCAAAGGCCGGTTGCATCCGCGCCAAAGCGGGTCACCAGATGCTGTCCCATCAACCTGAAACGCCAGTCAGTCGCCGGCGCGTTGGCAGGTTCCAGAATGAACATGTTTGGCAGGATGCTTAAAATCTCGCGGGCAGGCATATCGCGGCGCCGGGGCAGAGTGCCGTTTGCCAGTTGGTGTTCGTAATAGGCGAGCAGCAGCTTACCGTCGGGGTGCTCAGGTTTTTGGAAGTGTGTCACATCAATCCGCATGCGCCGGTCCTCCGCGACAATATCGTCGGGAGTGCGAATTGCACCGGGGCGAGATGGGTTTGAACGCGGATTGGGGAGCATGGGGTACTACGCAACTATTAACCGCTTTAAGGTAGCAACCGGTGGTTAACGAAGCGTTCGGCTATGGAAAACAGGAACTTGATGAGGCGCTAGAAAACCCCCGCCTCAAGACCTGCGGCCAGGGTCATGCCCACTTCTTCGGCCTGCGCCACAAACCTATCATCCCAGTCGCCCTTGCAGATCAGCGGGTCTGTTACCTGTTTCCAGCGCAGGCCGGTGAGGATGGTATC
Source organism: Pyruvatibacter sp. (assembly GCF_040219635.1). Taxonomy (NCBI): domain Bacteria; kingdom Pseudomonadati; phylum Pseudomonadota; class Alphaproteobacteria; order Hyphomicrobiales; family Parvibaculaceae; genus Pyruvatibacter; species Pyruvatibacter sp. The sequence continues at coordinate 461,817 of NZ_JAVJSC010000009.1, read as the reverse complement.
GAGCGCGCGCTTTGTGCCGGTGCCGTCGTGACCGGCGCGGATAACGATGGCGCAGGGCAATCCCTGTTTTTCCTCCAGCACGGGATAGTAGGTGCGGTCGAAAAAATCCTTCATGGCACCGGACATATAGGCAAGGTTTTCGGTGGTCATGAGGATGATGCCGTCGGCTGTGCGCACCACGTCAGGGCCGGTGTCGAACGGGGAGCGGGTGTCCACCCTGACGCCCGCAATGTCGGCATGGGTTGCGCCTGCCACAATCGCATCGCGCAATCGCTGCGTATTGGGTGAGGGGGCGTGTGCGACGATGAGCAGGTGTTTTGTCATAAGGGTCTCGTAGCCGCTCTGTTTTCTTTTTCCCGCACAATGATTGCGTCACGCGGCGCAGCTTGGGTTGCGAGCGTCTTAGTGTGGCGCTCCGGGGCCCGCGGTCAAGCCGCGCGGAGGCATGGTTTGTGGAGGGGGTGGGCTGGGTGCTGGTATCCGGTTATGTGCACCTCACCAAAACCACACTTTGCATTTACGCGGCTTGATCGCGGAACCCAGGGGCTACGAGCGCGGCTTTCCCGTCGCGCTGTGGTGATGATCAGTCTTATTCCGCGCGCTCAAAAATGGCCGCTATGCCCTGGCCGATGCCGATGCACATGGAGACCAGCGCGTATTTCTTGTCCCGCGCTTCAAGGGCACGGATGGCGGTGAGGGCAAGGCGGGCACCGGATGCGCCCAGCGGGTGGCCAATGGCGATGGCACCGCCATTGGGGTTTACCCGTGGATCATCAAACGCCACGTCCATTTGTTTGAGGCACCCCAGCACCTGAGCGGCAAAGGCCTCGTTGAGTTCCAGAACGTCCATGTCCTTGAGCGACAGGCCTGCGCGGGCAAGTGCCTTTTTGGAGGCGTCCACCGGGCCAAGACCCATGACGCGCGGTTCAACGCCTGCAATGGCGGCGGACACAAGCCGCGCGCGCGGCGTCAGGCCCATTGCTCGGCCGGTGGTTTCGTTGCCCACCACAAGGGCCGCCGCTCCATCGTTGATGCCCGAAGCGTTGGCCGCCGTGACAACCCCGCTGTCGCCATGAATGGGGCGCAGGCCGGAAATGCCTTCAACGGTTGTGCCGGGGCGCGGACCTTCGTCGGTGTTGCAGATTTCGGGCGGGGCCTTGCGCTTGGTGGCGGGCACTTCAAGGTCCATGATTTCGTCAGTGAAGAAACCATTGGCCAGGGCGGCTTCATATTTTTGGTGGGAGGCGGCGGCGAATGTATCGGACTGTTCGCGGGTGATGCCCAGTCGCTCGGCAATGTTTTCGGCCGTCTGGGGCATGGTGTCGTTGCCGATGCGCTGCAACAGGTCGCGGTTGGGGAAGCGCCAGCCGATGGTTGAATCTTCAAGCTGCTGGCCGCGATCAAACGGGCTGGTGGCTTTGGACATCACCAGCGGCGCACGGCTCATGCTCTCAACGCCACCTGCAATGAACATGTCGCCTTCGCCGCATCTCACCGCGCGGCCCGCATCCATGACGGCGGCAAGGCCTGAACCGCACAGGCGGTTGACGGTGAGGCCGCCGGTTTTTTCAGGCAGGCCCGCAATCAGCGAGGCATTGCGCGCGATGTTGCGGCTGTCTTCGCCTGCCTGGTTGGTATCCCCCAAAATGACGTCTTCCACCGCGTCGCCATCAAGGCCGGTGCGCTTGAGTACGTCGCGGATCGGGGCTGCCGCCAGTTCATCCACCCGCAGGCGCGACATGGCACCGCCGTGGCGGCCAAAGGGGGTGCGGACACCATCGAAGATGACGGGTGTGGCTGACATGGGTGTGCCTCCGGCTGATATGCTTTATTCTGGATCAAAGGCTTAAGCTGCGCGGCGTATCGGTGCAAGGTTCCACCGACCTGACGCCAACAACACAAGCAGGGAAGATTTACAATCATGGACTTTATCCGCACGCCCGACAGTCACTTCGAAAACATGCCGGACTGGCCCTATGCGCCGCATTATCTGGAGTGGGAGGGCTTGCGGGTTCACCATATTGACGAAGGCCCGAAGGGTGCGCCGGTGGCGCTGCTGCTGCATGGCGAACCAACCTGGTGTTATCTGTCGCGCAAAATGATTCAGCCGCTGCTGGACCTGGGGTTTAGGGTTGTCGCGCCTGATCTTGCGGGGTTCGGGCGCTCCGACAAGCCGGTGGATGACAGTTGGTATGTGATCGAGCGCCATTGCGAGCGGCTGCGGCACCTGATCGAAACGCTGGACCTCACGGATATCACGTTGTTTGTGCAGGACTGGGGCGGACCGACGGGGCTGCGGCAGGCGGTGGATATGCCGGAGCGGTTTTCGCGGATCGTCATCATGAATACGTGGTTGCACCACGAAGGCTATGAGTATTCCGACGGCATCAGGTTCTGGCGGGACTCGGCGTGCAATCCGATCTGGCTCAACGCGATGGACGGGTATTTTCCGTGTGGGGGCATTGTGGCGTTGTCAGCGCGGCGGCCTGATGCGGATCGGGCCGCCATCAAGGCAGCCTATGAAGCGCCGTACATGGATGGTGGTGCCAGCCGGGCAGGCGCGCGGCGGTTCCCGTGGTGCATTCCCAACTGGCAATACGAAGAAGGCAACGGCAAGGATCAGGAGCGCTGTTTTGAGGCGCTCAAGACACCTGGAAAGCCGGTGCATGTGATCTTTGGCGATGCAGATGGTGTGTTTACACCGGAATGGGGCAAGCAGTGGGCGTCGCTCATTGAAGGTGCCACCTTCGACACCATCCCCAATGCGGGCCACTTCGTGCAGGAGGATGCTGGCGACGAAGTGATCGGGGTTTTTGCCAGACGTGCCGGCCTGAAACCGTAGGCTTCTTGTGCGAGCGGGGCTGTGTATGTGTCGTTTCTAACGTGCTATTCAGTGCCATTGCGTGTCACGCAGGAAAATGCCGTTAGCGAATAAGGAAAGCATTACGATGAAGGGCGACAAGGTTATCATCGACCACCTCAACAGGATTCTGAAAAACGAACTGACGGCGATCAATCAGTATTTTCTTCATTCGCGGATGCTGGGCGACTGGGGGCTGAGCAAACTCGAAAAGCACGAGTATGACGCCTCCATCGATGAGATGAAGCACGCGGATCAGATCATCAAGCGCATCCTGTTTCTGGAAGGCCTGCCAAACCTGCAGGATCTGGGTCAACTGCGCATCGGTGAAAATGTTGAGGAGGTGCTGGCCGCCGATCTTGCTGTTGAGGCGGAAGCCGTGGTGGACCTCAAGGCCGCGATTGTGGACTGCGAAGCCACGCGCGACTATGTGAGCCGTGATCTGTTTGTGGCCATTCTCGAAAGCGAAGAAGAGCACGTGGACTGGCTGGAAACCCAGCAGGGCCTTATCGAGAAGATGGGCTTGCAGAACTACGTGCAGCTACATACCGAGTCAGTCGGTCCAGAAGGCTAGGCCGCGTTTCGGCGACATCTGTTTGAGATGATGAAGGCGCGTCGCCGGGCACCCGGCGGCGCGTTTTTGTGTGCATGTTTCGCTCAAGCTGGGCGCGCCACGCATACATGGCGGTTAATCCGCAGCGCTCTTGAAAGCGGCGTGCGATGCCGTGCGGGCGGCGTGCACCTGCTCGACAATCCGGTCTGCGGTCTCCAGGCACCCGCCGCAGTTTGGTCCGTTGCCTAAAGCCTCATAGGCCTCGCAGGCGGTGCGTGCGCCGTTGCGGGCGGCTTCGGCGATCTGGCTGTCGCGGTAGGCATTGCAGCTACACACAAACATCGGGCGAGTATCTCCACTAACAATGACAAGACAAAACCAAGGCTTGGATGCGTCTCATTCGCATTTCGTGGATACTATTTACTGCGAGGCATTCGCAATTGCAAGAAATACCTTCACGCATGGTGAACATGTCGCAGGTTTGCCCGCCTTGCCGGGGCAACGGTCACCGGGCAACGGTTATCGGCGAGGTCACCGGGGCAGGGTCACCGGGGCAAGATCAGTGAAAGCGGGTTTGGATTTGTTGGCGGGTGTTGTCGTGACAGCCGGTGCCTTATTCGTCCGCCGATCCTTTGACGAAGGTGGCGGCGTAATACATATCGCCGTCGAACAGAATGTCCGGGTCGCCGAGGCCGTCGGTGACCTGAAACTGGCGCGCGGTGATGCCGCCGTCCAGCCGGTAGCCTTTTTCTGACATATGCCGACGGTGAAACTCCATCGCGGCGGGCGTGAACTCCTTGGCCAGCACGGTGATGCGGTCGGGCAGTTTTTCGTCGGACATCGGGTCAGCAACCTTCTTTGAGAATCCGGTTTAACGTAACGCGAGTATGGAGAAATGCCCGGCCAATGTCGATGGGATGGTGCCGGCTGGTCGCGGGGTTCACGCTTTTTGCAGACCCCTGATCAGCGTCGTTGCCATGTCGTCGGCAAGCGCACCGCTGCGACCCCAGTCCAGCTCCGGGATGGTAATGAGGCTCAAGGCAGTGCCCAGCACGCCGGTAAGCAGCAGATGGCTGATGCGGTCAGCGTCCGTGAGGGCCATGCGCCCGGTATCAATGGCGGCCCGAGCGGCCTTTACCAGAATGGCTGCCGTCTCCAGGCTGACCGGGCTGTGGGCAAAATAGGCGTCGCCGGGGCGCTGCGGGCGGTCTTCGATCAGGAAGATCGCCCGAAAATCGTCGGGACGCTCAAGCCAGAAGGTCATCATGGTGCGGGTCAGTGTCTCAAGCCGCTTTACCGGGTCGCGTCTAGCTTTGGCGGCCCTGGTCATGTCGTCAGCCAGGTCGCGGAAAATCTCCTCCCACAGCACATGCAACACGGCGCGCTTGCTGGGAAAATATGCATACAGCGCAGCGGGCGCACAGCCGGCATCAGTCGCCAGCCTGCGCATCGACACCCCCTCATAGCCGTCAGCGGCAAACAGCCTGCGGGCGCTTGCCATGATGCGGCCACGCATTTCGCGGGTGTCTGCAGTGGAGCGTCTGGGGCGGCCCCGTGTGGCGGGAGATGCGGTGCCGGGCATGGAAAACGGTTTTACCTTGATTAAAATAAACGCGTTCACTAAAATAACACATGTGGCGGGATTGGCAACAGCCGACGCCTATGAGCGGTCGGGTTTGCGCCGCCGGGTTTGCGCCGTCGGGATTTTTATCGTGCGATTGTTTTTGAGACAGGAGACGACAAGCATGAGCGACCACAAGGGGTCCTGTGACGCGGGCGCAATGAGTGAGGGCGCGCATCTTGAAGGTGCGCCCAATGAATGAAGGCGCGCTCGACAAGACAGTTGATGTAGCCGTTGTTGGCGCGGGCATGGCCGGGATCAAGGCGGCGCTTGAGCTTGAGGCGCGGGGGTTTTCAGGCTGTCTGCTTGAAGCGCGCGACCGGGTGGGCGGTCGCCTGAAGCCGGGTCATGTGGCGGGCCACAAAATTGACAAGGGCGGCCAGTGGGTGGGTCCGCAGCAAAAGCTGCTGCTGGCCGAAGCGGCTGCCTATGGGGTTGAAAAATACAATCAGCATACTGCCGGTAGATCGGTGATGCATTTTAACGGCGTGTCGAAGATATCCACCGGCGAGATGCCGCGTCTGCCGCTGGTGTCGCTGCTTGAGTTGCAGCGCGTTGTCTCGCGGCTGGACGCGTTGGCATTCACCTTGCCACCCGACACGCCGTGGACGGCGCGTAACGCTGAGACACTTGATAGCCAGACATTTGAAAGCTGGATCCGCGCCAACGTTTGGACGCACGCGGCGCGGGAGTTTTTGCGCGTTGCCACCCGCTCAGTGTTTTGTTGTGAACCCAAGCATGTGTCGTTGCTGTTCGTGCTCGACTATGTGCGCGGCGGTGAGGGACTGGATGTGTTGCTGGGCGTATCAGGTGGTGCACAGGAAGCAAAGTTTCGCGGCGGCGCGCATCAGATTACCGAAAAAATGGCGCTAAGGCTTGCAGCGCCGATTGTATATGACGCGCCGGTGCGGTCCATCCTGCAGCACGATGATGGCGTGGCAGTAACAACGGATCGCGGCGTCGTGCGCGCGGCACGTGTTGTGGTGGCAACGCCGCCTGCGCTTGCCAGCCGCATAGACTACGCCAATGCGCTGCCTGCGCGGCGCGACCACCTGATGCAGCGTATGCCCATGGGCACGGTCATCAAGGTGCATATTGCCTATGAGACGCCGTTCTGGCGCGACCAGGGTCTGTCGGGGATGGCGGTGAGCGATACGCTGGCGTGCAATGTGCTGTTTGATCAAAGCCCGGAGGATTTGTCGTGCGGTATTCTTGTCGGCTTCTTTGATGCGGATGCGGCGGCCGAGTTTTCCAGCCAGGGTGACAATGCGCGCCGCTCAGCGGTGATCGAGGCGGCCACTGCGTTCTTTGGGGCGCAGGCCGGGGCACCCATAGATTATGTGGATAACGACTGGCTGGCTGAGGAGTGGAGCAGGGGCTGCTATGTGGCACATATGGCGCCGGGGGTATTGACCACATTCGGGTCAGCGCTGCGCGAGGCATGCGGGCGTATTCACTGGGCAGGCACTGAAACCGCAACCCAGTGGCAGGGCTACATGGAAGGTGCGCTGCAATCCGCCATTCGTGTTGCTGAAGAAATTGCCGCGCACCACGATGTGCGTATGGCAGGAGAATAACCATGTGGTTGCCGACACGGCGGCAGGTGTTGGGGCAGGTGTTGGGGCAGGCTACTGCCGCAGCCTCGCTGCTTGCGCCGGGCTTGCGAGGTGCTGCGGCAGCATCCCCCCTGCCTGCCAAAACCGGAGACACCGGGATGCTTGACGTGATTGTTGTGGGGGCTGGTCTTGCGGGACTGACGGCAGCGCGGCGGCTGCGCGACCATGGCCTGTCGGTGCGTGTGCTTGAAGCCCGCTCACAGCCGGGGGGGCGTGTCAGGTCCGCGACGCTTGAAACCGGAACCGTGATTGACGTCGGGGCGCAGTTTATCAGCGATGACCAGACATATATCACCGCGCTTGCAGAGGAGGCAGGAGTTGAAAAACATGCTTCACACATGCCTGGTGACACTCTTTTTACCGGCGAAGACCCCGCCCGACGGGTGGGTGGGGATGCACTGCCGATGTCGTTTTTTGCACAGATATTGACCGGCCTCAGCTATTGGCGGTTCGGGTCCGCGCTGGGCGGGATTGATGGCTCACAGATCGGTGCCCTTGATGCCATGAGTGGTGCGGATTTTATGGCTTCCAAAACAATCGGTACGCAGGCGCAACAGTATCTTGCAGGTCTGTTCAGCGATGGCATGTGCCTGCCGCTGACCGATGTTTCAGCCTACGAGCTTTTTGAGCAAGCCCGCAGCGTGGGTGGACTTGCGGCATATGAAAATGCCGAACAGTGGACCATCAGCAGGGGGTCGGCTGGGCTTGTTGACTATCTGGCGGGCCACATCGGCGATGCGCTGGTGCTGGATACGCCGGTGCGGGCAATTGCTCAGTATAAGGATTATGTGCGCGTTGAAAGCGCCCGTGGTGAGCATGTGGCCCGTCGGGTGGTGCTGGCGGTGCCGCCGCAGCTTTTGCCATCGCTTGCCATTACCCCCGCGCTGCCGGCAGCCCGACAGCAGGCGTTGCAGGGCTTTCGGGAGGGCAGGGTCATCAAGACGGTTGTCGAGTTTGACCGGCCCTGGTGGCGGGAGCAGGGATATTCCGGCACCACGGTTGAGCCCGGCGGTGTATTTTCAGCGGTGGTTGATGGGACGCCGCCGGACATACGTTCAGGCCTCCTGGTGGCTTTCAGCACGAGCGACGGGCGGGATATTCTGGCGGGCGTGGGCAATGAGACTGCCCGGATCGCGCATTTTGTCGGGTGGCTTGCGGATGTGTACGGACATGACATTCCAGCCCCTTTGGGCGGGCGGTCTTTTGACTGGAACGAGGAGCCATATTCACGCGGCGGATATGCCAGCCGTCGTGGCATTGGCGGATGGAGCGGTGCGCCCGATCTTTTTGCGCCATTGGGGCACATCCATTTTGCCGGCACTGAAACCGCCGACGTGTGGCGCTCCTATATGGATGGGGCGGTGCAGTCCGGTGAACGGGCGGCTCATGCCATCGCGGCTGAGTTGGCCTGACCCCGAAGGCCTGCCGGGTGTCATGTCCGGAGCCAGCAGCGCGCGGCAAGGGAAAAGCCAGCAGCGCGCGGCAAGGGAAAAGCCAGCGGCGCGCGGCAAGGGAAAAGCCAGCGGCGGCCAATTGTCCTGAGGCTTACGCGTAGGGGCAGCGGCGTTCAACGTAGAGCTGCGCGCGGCCCATTTCGCGGGCGAGTTTGAGGGCGGCGTCTGCGGCCAGGCGGGCGGTGGCGGGCGGCAGCCAGTTTTCCAGTGCGCGTTCGCCGCCGATTACCGCGTCGTTCTGAAATGCCGCAACGACGCCCAGCAGTGCTTGTTCATCCCGGCCCAGGCGTGATGTGTGGCTGGCAATGTCGAGGTGACGACAGGCCCCGTGGCGGGCCATCAGCATAAGCTCATCAAAGGCCGGTGCTGCATCGCGGCAGCGGGCAAGGGCGAATGCCTGGCCAATCATGTGTGCCGGGTGTGCCGGGTTTGTGGGGTGTGCCGGGCCTGGCGGACTGGTCTGCGCGGTGGCTGCATCCTGCCACCACACGCGTGCCGCCCACACCAGCAGGCGCGGGGCGAAACTCAGGTCTGCCAGATGTTCGCTGACATTTTCAGCCGGCTGCTGTGTGGCGGCGGTTGAGGCGGGTTCGGCATCACTGATATGGCGCATGGGCAAGCCTTGTTGCGAATGGAAAAGGTGCTTTCTAATAACCGTTATTAAGAAGCATTCGCAACAAGAAAGTTTGGGTTTTCAGGTTTCTGACGGTTTTTTGCGTGGGGTATGGGTCGCGGGCGCTGCTAAGGTTGCCCTTCGGGTGGTGCGGGTAATGGCACCTGCCGCAAAAAACACAAGAGCGTTCGGGTGTTTCCTGCGTTCACAAAAACTCAGGGACAAACTGCTCATGCCTAAGACCACCGCCGCATCTCCGTCCGGCCCGCTTTCGGTTTCGGTGCGTGCGGGCTATGGCATCGGCGATTTTGCGGTCAATCTGTTTTTTCAGTCCGCGCTGCTGTTCCTGCTGTTTTTCTATACGGATGTGGCAGGCATTGCGGCGGCCACGGCGGCGTCGATTTTTCTGGTGGCGCGCGTTGTGGATGCGGTGACGGACCCGATCATGGGCGTGATCGCAGACCGCACGCGCACCCGCTGGGGGCGGTTTCGGCCCTGGCTCATTATCGGCGGGCCACTGCTGGCGCTGGCGGGCGTTGCCACTTTCACGGTGCCTGATTTTTCCGACACCGGGCGGGTGATCTATGCCTACGCCACATACATTGCGTTTGGCATTGCCTACACGATTGTGAGCATTCCGTATTCGTCGCTGACGTCGGCGCTGACTGAAAACGCGCATGAGCGTACCGTGCTGTCCACCTACCGGATGGCGTTTGCCATGCTTGGCGGGTTGCTGGTGGCCGCCGCCACGTTGCCACTGGTTGAGATGTTCGGCGGTGGGGCTGCGGGTTTTCAGGGCACGGTTGCCGTCTATGGCGTGCTGGCCTGTGTGTTGCTGGCCATTACGTTTGCCACCACCCGCGAACGCGCGTTTGCGCATGAAGAGGTGCCGGGTCTGTCGCAGACGCTGAGTGCGCTCAAGGCGGGTGGCTGGCCGCTGGCGCTGCTGATCTTTGCATTCTGGATGGGCATGATGGCGTTCACGGTGCGCTCGGCGGCCATCATCTATTACTTCACTTACAATGTGGCGCGCGAAGACCTGGTGCCATTGTTCATGGTCAGCGTTGCGGCCTTCAACTTCATTGGCATTGTGCTGGTGCCTGCGGTGGCCAAACGGTTGGGCAAGCGGCGCACCTATTTGTGGGGGGCGTTTGGTGGCTGCCTCACGGGCATCGCGCTTTATCTGACGCCGTTTGATCAGATTGCGCTGATATTCATCATCTCGTGGCTCGGCTCCATCATGTTTGCTGCGCCCACCGTCATGGGCTGGTCGATGCTGCCGGACGCTGTGGACTACGCCGAGTACCGCAGCCATGTGCGCGCCGACGGGGCGATTTATGCCGCCGCCAGCTTTTTCCAGAAAATGGCTATGGCGGTTGGCGGTGCGGGGGCAGCGCTCATTCTGGCGGCCACCGGCTATGTGCCCAACGTGCCGCAAACGCCTGACGCGCTATGGGGCATCTTGTTCATGGTGGCGCTTGGCCCGGTATTGTTGTTTGTGGCCGGTGCCGTGGCCATGCTGTTTTATCCGCTTACGGATGAAAAGTTCTCGGAGGTGGCTACCGCGCTGGCTGAGCAACGTGCGGCGCGGGGAGATGCGTGATTCACCCCATGCCTGTGCCGGTGCCCCGGACTTGATCCGGGGCCTACTCGCGGTGGCTATGCATGGGCGCTATGAGAGTGGACCCCGGATCAAGTCCGGGGTTGCGGGTGGTGTGTGCTTAAAGCTCTTTGTCTGCCACCACCACGCCGTCGCGGTCGGCGTATAGCCAGTCGCCGGGTTTGATGGTGTGGCCTGCAAACGTCACGGGCACGTCGTAGGTGCCGCCATCTGCCTTGACGGACTTTTTCGGGTGCGTGCCCAGCGCCTTCATGCCGATCTTGAAGGTTTCGATTTCGGCCCAGTCGCGGATGAAGCCATAGACCACAACACCGGCCCAGCCGTTTTTCTCGGCCAGTTCGGCAAGGTTGCCGCCAAACAGGGCGCAACGCTCTGAGCCGCCGCCGTCCACCACCAGCACCTGTCCGTTGCCGGGGCTTTCCACAGCCTGACGCACCTTGGCGTTGTCCTCAAAGCATTTGAGCGTTTTGACCGGGCCGTGAAACGCCTCGACGCCGCCGAAATCCGCGAAAATGGCATCCAGCACGCGCACGGCATCTCCGTGGTCGTCGCTGATGTCGGTGGTTGCCGGGCTTTTGCCAGCGCTTTTGGCCATGGGAGCGCTCCTTGAACGATGAGTGTCGGCGTTTTCTAGCACGACATGTGCGAATGCGGGAACGGGGCTATGCGACAGCCAAAACTGCGTTATCCTAGGGGCACTTACGCAACTGAATATGTTTGCCGACCCGGCCCGTTTCATGAGGCTTCGGGCGGCACCAGGGAAACAGACCGGGGAGAAAATCATGGCAGCGGTTCATGATATGGCGGCCTATCGCAACACGGCAGCGGCCAATGCAGCGCCGATGCATGTGGCGATTATCGGTGCCGGCGTGGCGGGCATCTGTCAGGCCATCAAGCTGCAGGAGGCGGGCATCGCCTTCACGATTTATGAAAAGGCCAATGACATTGGCGGCACCTGGCGCGACAACACCTATCCGGGGTGTTCGTGCGATGTGCCGCTGCACCTGTATCAGTATTCATTCGAGATGAGCGCTGACTGGCGCAACAAGTTTGCCGACCATGCGCAGATCAAGGCGTATCTGGACAAGGTGGTGGCCAAGTACGGTCTGCGCCCGTTCATCAAACTCAACTGCCCGGTGGAACGTGCCTCGTTTGATGAAAAGGCCGGCCTTTGGCGGCTGGTTGTTGGCAGCGGCGAAACCGTGGATGCCAACATTGTGGTGGCAGGCACCGGCCAGCTCAACCGGCCGCAGATGCCTGATATTCCCGGTACGGACGACTTTAAGGGCGATGCATGGCATTCCGCCCGCTGGAACCATGATGTGGACATTACCGGCAAGCGCATCGCGGTGATCGGCAACGGGGCAAGCGCCATTCAGTTTGTGCCGGAGATTGCCAAACGCGCGGGCAACGTCAGCATTTTTCAGCGTTCGGCAAGCTGGGTGCTGCCGCGCCCTGAGCGGGTATTTTATGAGTGGGAGAAGAAACTCTATCGCGCATTCCCGTGGCTGATGTGGGTTCAGCGCAGCCGCATGTGGCTCAACGGCGAGCAGTTGCTGCTGAGTTTTCGCTACATGGGCTGGGCGCTGCGCAAGGGGCACGTCAAAGAAGCTGAAGAGCATGTGCCCGACGCTGAAAAACGCGCCAAGCTGCTGCCGGACTATGACCCCGGCTGCAAGCGGGTGCTTTTTTCCAACGACTGGTGGCCCGCGATGGGCCGCGCCAATGTGCATATCGAGACCACCGGCATTGAGCGGGTGACCGAGAACGGTATTCGCACTGTTGATGGAAATGAACACATGGTTGACGCCATTGTGTATGGCACCGGCTTCGACACCACGCATTTTCTGGGGCCGGTGGATGTCACCGGGCTGGATGGCCGGTCGCTGCGTGACGACTGGAAGGATGGCGCGGACGCGCATCTGGGCATCGGTGTGTCGGGCTATCCCAATTTCTATTTGCTGTACGGGCCAAACACCAATCTTGGCCACAACTCGATCATCTACATGATTGAGTGCCAGACGGCCTATGTGACGCAGATTGCGCAAAAAATGCGTGACGAAAATCTGGCTTATGTGGACGTGAAGCCCGAAGCGCAGGCTGAGTGGGACAGGGGTGTTCAGGCGGACAACGCCGCCTCTGTTTTCGCGTCCGGCTGCACCAGCTGGTACAAGACCGCGGATGGCCGCATCACCAACAACTGGCCCAACTCGACGCTGACCTATTACAGGCGCACGCGCCGAGTGAACTGGGATGACTACGTGGCCGTGGCGCGGGAGGCGGCGGCGGTGTCTGCCGCAGCAGAATAGAGCGTCACCCCGGACTTGATCCGGGGTCCACTCTCGACTGCTGCGGTGTAAAGCGTCCGCGAGTAGGCCCCGGATCAAGTCCGGGGATACGGTGGGGGCGTGATGCCAAGTGTGCCGTTCAGTTAAAAGCCCGGTTCCATCACCACAAACTCAAGCCGGGCTTTGTAGGTGTCCAGCTCGCGTTCGTGGGTGCGCAGGTCTGAGCGGAAGCGGCGCAGGTCGTCGCGGATCCGGCGGCGTTCCGTGCGGTTGTCTTCCAGTTCGATCACAATAGTGTTGCGGCGCTCCGGGGTCGGGTTTTGAAACGCCAGTTCGTTTTCAAGGTCGGCTGAGTATCGCTCCAGGTCTTCGATTGCCCGTTCGGCGCGCACCATGGCGTTGCGGCTTTCGTTTACCGCGCGGCGGCGCTCGAACAGGCCAAAACCTGCGGCGTGATTGTCGTTGAAGATCACCGCCATGTCGGCGGGGCAAATGGGGGCGGGGGCTGTGCCTGCGACGCCCAGGCGAAACGCATTTTCCGGGTCGCAATACACCCGCGCCCCTTCTGAATGGCCCATTTCATACAGTGTTTGATCAGGCGTAATGCCGTGCTCTGTGCAGGCGTCAAAGTGCTGAGCCAGCCGGTCGGGCGTGTGGCCGCTGACGGCGTCCTGATAGCCAAGCTGCTGCCAGTTGGCGGTGGTGCATTGTTCTGCCGTAAGCGTGGCGCAGGCAGAAAGTGCAAATGCGCCAAGCGACACGGCCATGACGGCAAAAAAACAACGGCGCATTTTGTCTATCCACGAATGAGCGGCTTGTGTGTTGAGTGTTGCGCAGGCGTGGGGCCGTCGCAAGCCGCAGGGTTCCGCGGCCTTTTTGCAGCCGGCGATGCAGCAGCGACTCGCTGGTTGCCAGGTTATCCACGGTGCTGCCGCGCGGGCTTAAACTTGTGTCACCTCGCCGCTGAAGGGCAAACCGGGCCGTCCGGTCTTGAGCGGTGAGGGCGGATGCCCGGAAGCGGGCGCTGGATGTCTCCTTGGGAACGTGGAGACGAAGGCGCCAGGCGCGATGTGCAAGTAACGGGTGCGCATCGCATGGGCGGTAGATGGTTCGGCCCCGGTCACGCCCTGAAAAAGCTGGCCCCGTATTCAACCGTGCGGTTCCAAAGTGCGGGATGCGGACGCATGGGGTCGCAGCAAAGCCTGGCACGCAACACGTGCCATGTGCCGCTGGATCGACCATCGCCGAAGCCTGTCCGTGTGTGGAGCGTCTTGTTGCCTGCCACCTGACTGACGTTTGAATTCACGCCTTTCATGCCCGGCGGGCACAAGGCGCTCCCACGCCCCTTCTTTGGGGGCAACGACTGTACCCACCGATGCGGCGTGCTTCGCAAGCGGAGACTTTTTGCTGTGCGGTTCTTACCTGCTACGTAGTTGGTGCAGGTGCGACCAGCCCACAAACTGGACGCGACAAACCGGAGGAACTGCGATGTCAGATTTCAGGCTGGAAGGCGGCTGCCAGTGTGGTGCCGTACGTTATGTGCTCACTGCTCCTCCCATCATGGCCTATGCCTGCCATTGTAAGCAGTGTCAGCGTATCTGCGGGAGCGCGTTTGCTGTTGCCTGCGCCGTTCTGCAGGACACCATGGAGATCACGCGCGGTGAGCTGGCGCGTGTTGACTGGACGGTGGAGAGCGGCGTGCATCGCTATGGAGAGTTCTGCGTTGACTGCGGCACGCGCATTCGCCATGGCAGCGTGCCGGATCAGGGTATCTATTCGCTGCGCGGCGGCACGCTGGACAACAAGGACTGGACGTACCCGGTGGCGCATATCTGGCAAAGCAGCAAGACCGACTGGATCAAGCTGCCCGACGACGCGCTTACCTATGATGGTCAGCCTACGGATTATACGCCCATTATTGTAGCGTACCGTACGCGGATGGGTCTGGAGTGAGCACTGACGCCTAGACGCAGGCGAAGACTGCCGCAACCAGCCCCATGGAGCGCGGGTCGCCGACGACGGCGGCACCCATCCTGTTCATGACGTAGCCGATGGCAATGCCTGCTTCGGGGTCAAGGCAGCCGAACGAACCGCCCCAGCCCGTGTGGCCAAATGCCTGATCGTTGGGGCCGTACATTTCAAAGCCGTTCATGGCCATGCCGGAGCCCCAGCGTACCGGCACACCAAGAATGAGGTCTTCGTTTTGGATGCGGGTGGTGCGCAGGGCGTCCATGGTGGCGCGGCTGATGATGGCTTTGCCGTCGGGCGCGGTTGCGTCGTCCAGCAGGGCATAGAGTTTGGCGAGGGCGGAGGCGCTGCCAAACCCACCGGCGGCGGGCAGTTCGGCGGCGCGCCAGGCGCGGTCGTTGGGGGCCAGTTGGCCGATGGCCGGGTTAGCAAATGTGAGGTTCTGGATTTCGGTGGTGCCGGACAGCGGCTGCATGTCGGTCGCTTCGCTCAGTGGGGCGACGCGCGGTTCTTCGCTTATGGGCAGGCCGATGAAAAAGTCGATGCCGTGGGGCGTGCCCAGTTCGTCGCGCAGGAACTTGCCGATGGTTTTGCCGGTGATGCGCTTCACCAGTTCGGCCGCCAGATAGCCATAGGTAAAGGCGTGGTAGCCGGAGCGCGTTGTCGGCTCCCACAAAGGCTCCTGCGCGGCGAGGCGTTGCGCCATCAGGTCGTGATCGTAGCAGTCTTCGAGGGTGGTGGGTTCGCGCAGGCCCGACAGGCCCGCCTGGTGCGACAGCATCTGCGCAACCGTGATGCCGCCCTTGCCGTGCGCGGCAAACTCCGGCCAGTGGGTTGCAACCGTGTCGTCATAGGAAAGCAGGCCACGATCGACAAGCAGCGCAATGCAGATGGCGGACACGCCCTTGGTGGTGGACCAGACATTGGCCAGCGTGTTGTGCGCCCACGGCGTGGCGCCGGTTTCGTCAGCGTCGCCTGCCCACAGGTCAACCACGGTTTTGCCCTTGTGGATGACACAGAAGGAGGCGCCGATTTCGAGGTCGTTTTGGAAGTTGTCCGCAAACTGGTCGCGGGCGCGCTCAAAGGCGGGCGCGCAGGTGCCGTGGATGGTTGTCATGGAAGGCTCCCCTAAGGTTTTTGATTTCTATTTGTCGCGAAGGCTAGGGGGCCGGGCGGCGAGGGTCAAAAAGAAAAGGCCGCGAGCAGTGCTGCCCGCGGCCTTTGATGGTGGTGTCAGTTCAAGACGCTTACTTCTTGAACTGGGCTGCTTCCGTCGAGTCGCCAAGAGCCGTTGTGGAGCTTTCGCCGCCGCCTGCTGCAATGGAGACCATGTCGAAGTAGCCGGTGCCGACTTCGCGCTGGTGACGGGTAGCTGTGTAGCCATCCTTTTCAGAGGCGAACTCAGCCTGCTGCAGCTCGGAGTAGGCACCCATGCCGCGATCGCGGTAGCCGGATGCGAGCTGGAACATGCCGTGGTTGAGCTGGTGGAAGCCTGCCAGCGTCACGAACTGGTACTTGTAGCCCATGGCCGCGATTTCCTGCTGGAAGGTCTCGATAGTTGCCTTGTCGAGGTTGGCTTCCCAGTTGAAGGAAGGCGAGCAGTTATAGGCCAGAAGCTGGTCGGGATATTCCTTGCGGATGGCTTCGGCGAAGCGGCGCGCATCATCAAGGTTCGGCTTGGAGGTTTCCCACCACAGAAGGTCAGCATACGGAGCAAATGCCAGGCCACGCTTGATGCAGTGGTCAACGCCCATGCCTTCCTTGATGCGGAAGAAGCCTTCAGGTGTACGGCCTGCGTCAAAGTCGATGAACTCGTGATCGCGTTCGTCGATGTCAGACGTAATCAGGTTCGCAGACTCAGCATCCGTGCGGGCCATGATGAGGGTCGGAACGCCCATCACGTCTGCGCCGAGGCGGGCTGCGTTGAGGTTACGCTCGTGCGCCTTTGTCGGGATCAGCACTTTGCCGCCCAGGTGGCCGCACTTCTTTTCAGACGCCAGCTGATCTTCGTAGTGAACGCCCGCAGCGCCTGCTTCAATGTAGGCCTTCATGATTTCAAAGCAGTTGAGCGGGCCGCCGAAGCCTGCTTCCGCGTCTGCGACGATCGGCAGGAACCAGTCGCGCTTTGCACCGCCTTCGGAATGTTCAATCTCGTCAGCGCGCTTGAGCGTGCGGTTGATCTTGCGGGCAAGCTCGGGGCCGGAGTTGGCCGGGTACAGCGACTGGTCCGGGTAAGTTGTGCCGGCGGTGTTGTTGTCTGCGGCAACCTGCCAACCGGACAGGTAAATGGCCTTGAGGCCTGCGCGGGCCATTTGCATGGCCTGGTTGCCGGACAGGGCACCCAGCGAATGCACGCGCTCTTCGGTGTGGATCAGGTCCCACAGCTTGTTGGCACCGCGTGTGGCGAGTGTGTATTCGATCGGGAACGAGCCGCGCAGCTTCTCAACGTCTTCGACGCTGTAGTTGCGCTTGACGTTTTCAAAGCGGCCCTTGGGGGCAGACGGAATGAGGTCGTAGAAGGTCTTGCTCATAAGACGGATCCTTCGTTCTTCTTCGGGTTTTGCACGGGCACGCCCGGCTTTCGGGCAACACCAGCACGGTGTGGATTTCGTGCGCACATAAATGACAAAGGGCGGTCAGGAGTCCACAAGCTGAGGCAAACATTCGGGTGAACGTGTTGACAGATGTGTGGGAGTAGTTTGTAAATCTGTTAAGTTTGTAAAGTATGAGGCCGCTATGGTAACAAAATCCACATCAGACGCCGTATCGGCGCGCCTGGGCGACAAAAAGGCTGGCGAACCCTCACGAAAGCGTCCGCAAAAGGTCTTTGCTGGCCCCCGCGTGCGGCGGATTCGGCGCGAGCAGGGGCTCACTCAGGCGGCGATGGCTGAACAGCTTGGCATTTCGGCGAGCTATCTCAACCTAGTGGAGCGCAATCAGCGGCCTGTAAGCGCGCAGTTGCTGTTAAAGCTGGCGGACGGGTTTGACCTGGATATCCGTGAGCTTTCCGGCGACGACGAGGCGCGTGCATTTGCCGAACTCAACGAGGTTTTTGCCGACCCGCTGTTTCAAAATGCCGGGCTGTCACGGCAGGACGTGCAGGATGTGGCCGCGGCCAGCCCCAGCGTGGCGGATGCCATCACGTCACTTTATCAGGCGTATCGCGAGCAGCTTGCGGGCAAGGGTCTTGGCCTTGGCCCGGTGGCCCCTGCCGACATTATTGCGGATCGCGACAAGAGCGATCATCTGGACCTGATGAAGTTTCCGGTGGAGGAAGTGCGCGACTACATCCATGCCAACCGCAACCATTTTGGTGAGTTGGATGATGCGGCGGAGGCGCTTTACGACTACCGCAACTTTGCGCAGGACGAACTGTATATCGGGTTACGGCGGCACCTCGACGAGGCGCATGGGCTGAGTGTCAAGGTGATGCCGGTTGATGTGCTGGGTGCGACGGTGCGCCGGTATGACCGGCACGGGCGGCGCATCCTGTTGTCCGAGGTTCTGGATGCGCCGGCGCGGACGTTTCAGTTAGCCTATCAGATTGCCTATCTGGAGCAGGCGGACCTGATTGAACGGATGGTCAAGGCGTCGTCGCTCAAGGGTGAGGAGACGCTGCGGCTGGCACGCATCAGCCTTGCCAACTATTTTGCGGCGGCCCTGATCATGCCCTACACGCGGTTTCATTCTGCGGCTGAAGACAGCGGCTATGACATTGAACTGCTGGCCCGGCGCTTTGGCACGTCGTTCGAGCAGACATGCCATCGGCTCACCACGTTGCAGCGCGCGGGGGAGCGGGGCATTCCGTTTTTTCTCATTCGTGTGGACAGCGCCGGCAATGTGTCGAAGCGGTTTGCAGCGGCCGGTTTTCATTTCTCGCGCTATGGCGGCACATGTCCGCGGTGGAACCTGCATGATGCGTTTCGCACGCCGGGCAAGATCATCACGCAGATTGTTCAGTTGCCGGACGATACAACGTATTTCTCCATCGCCCGCACAGTGCGGCGGCCCGGCGCGGGGGTGTTGGCGCCTGAACAGGAACTGGCGGTGGGGCTGGGGTGCGAAATCAGCGAGGCGTCGCGGCTCAAATATGCGCGGGCGTATGATGTGACGGCGGCGGAAGCTGTGACGCCGATAGGCGTGAACTGCCGCCTGTGCGAGCGGCCAGACTGTGCCGAGCGCGCGTTCCCGCCGATCAACCGCAAACTCATTGTGGATGAGCACGCACGCGGGTTGTCGAGCTTTACGTTTCAGAATGTGTGAGGCGATGCGGTGCTTTCTCTACCCGTCCATCTGCCTCCCCGCGGCTTGACCGCGGGGTCCAGTGCCGCGCGGAAAAAGCCTGCGCACATTGCCCTGCCTCCCCGCGGTCAAGCCGCGGGGAGGCAGTGGGGCTTTTGCAGGATCGTGGATTCCTGGATCCTCCGGTTGAGCCGAAGGATGGAAGGCTATCAGGCCTTCGGCCTAATAGCCTTCCAGCTCGGCATAGCGCTGGCTGTGGAAGCTGACATTGCCAAAGGTGGCGTCTGCCACGCGGGCGCGCTTGAGGAAGAAGCCGATTTCGTATTCGTCCGTCACGCCGATGCCGCCATGCATCTGCACGGCTTCTGACGACACTTCGTTGAACACGGCCCCGACGCGCGATTTGGCAAGCGACGCTGCCTGGGCCACGTCGTTGCGGCGCTCGTCAATGGCCTGCAGCGCATCCGCCACGACAGACTTGCACAGCTCAAGCTCGCAGAACATTTTGGCGGCGCGGTGTTTGAGGCCCTGAAACGAGCCGATGACAACGCCGAACTGTTTGCGCTCCTTGAGGTAGTCCAGCGTGCGCTCATAGGCTTCAAGTGCGCCGCCGAGCATCTCAGCAGAGAGGCCGATGCGGGCACGGTCGAGGGCTTCGTCGAGAATGGCAAAGCCGCCATCCACATTGCCGAGCACGTTGTCGTGGCTGACCTTCACGCCGTCGAGCTTCACTTCGGCGGCGTTGCGGCTATCCACCATCGAATGGCGGGTGCGGGTGAGACCTGCAGCATCGCCATCAACAATGAACAGCGTGGTGCCGGTCTTGTCGCCGGGTGTTGAGTGGGTGCGGGCGGCGACAATCAGCTTGCCTGCCACGTGGCCGTCCAGCACGAACGACTTGGTGCCGTTGAGGACATAGCTGTCGCCGTCCTTGCCGGCAGTGGCGGCGATGTTGGCGGGGGCGTGATGCGCGCCTTCATCCATCGCCATGGCCATGACGAGACTGCCATCGGCGATTTTTGGAAGCAGCTCTTTTTTCTGGGCTTCCGAACCGCCAATCAGCAGCGCGGAGGCACACAGCAGCGATGTTGACACAAGCGGTGATGCGGTGAGCGACCGGCCAGCTTCTTCGAGCACGAGGCCAAGACCGCGATAGCCAAAGCCTGCCCCGCCATATTCTTCGGGGATGATGATGCCGGCAAAACCCATTTCGGCCATTTGCGACCACAGCTTGGTGTCATAGCCGTTGGCGTCGTTGCTGTCGCGCAGGCGGCGCAGTTCCGTAACGGGTGATTTTTCAGCAATGAACCCTTTGGCGCTGTCACGCAGGATTTGCTGTTCTTCGTTGAGGACGAAGCTCATGGGGTGCTCCCTTGAAAAATGTGTTCGCGCTTATAAAAACTCCGGGCCCGGACTAATCCGGCAGACCCAGCACGCGTTTGGCAATAATGTTGAGCTGCACTTCAGAGGTGCCGCCTTCAATGGAATTGGCTTTTGACCGCAGCCAGGCGCGGGTGTTGCCGATTTCATCAGCCGAATAGGTGTCGTCCGGCTCCCAGCCGAGCATTTTAGTGCCCATGGTTTCGATCAGCAGCTCATATTTGCGCTTGTTGAGTTCGGTACCAAAGAACTTGAACACCGACGAGGTGGCGCTCACATCGTTGGCGGCCTTGGCTTCCTCCTGCACGCGGCGCATGGTCAGCGCGAAGGCTTTGGAGTCCATGTTGTGCTTGGTGATGTGCTCGCGGACGACAGGGTCTGCAACTTTGCCGTTGTCGTCACCCAGATATTCTTTCGCCGCACCGGCAAGGGTCTGTCCGGTAGCGCCTGACAGCGCACCGCCAAGGCCCATGCCTGAGATCATTGCGCGTTCGTGCTGCAGCAGGCGCTTGGCGATGGTCCAGCCCTTGTTGAGTTCGCCGACCAGTTGATCGGCAGGCACCTTCACGTCGTCAAAGAATGTTTCGCAGAACGGTGAATAGCCGGAAATGAGCTTGATGGGTTTGGTGGATACACCCGGTGAGGCCATGTCGAACAGCAGGAATGAAATACCGTCATGCTTCACGGTCTTGTCGGTGCGCACGAGGCAGAAAATCCAGTCGGCCTTGTCGGCGTAGGAGGTCCACACCTTCTGGCCGTTCACTGTGTAGGTGTCGCCATCCAGCACGGCGCTGGTCTGCAGACCGGCAAGGTCTGAGCCGGCGCCTGGTTCCGAGTAGCCCTGACACCAGCGGATTTCACCGCGCACGATCGGCGGAATGAACTTTTGCTTCTGCTGTTCGGAGGCGAATTCAAGCAGTGCCGGGCCAAGCATCCAGATGCCGAAGGAGTTAAGCGCCGGGCGCGCCTTGATGCGGCGCAGCTCCTGCTGCAGCACCATGTTTTCTTCTTTTGAAAGGCCGCCGCCGCCATAGGCTGCGGGCCATGTGGGGGCGGTCCAGCCTTTTGCACCCATGGCATCCAGCCACTTCTTGGAGTCCGGGTTGGGGTAGGTTGCGTTGCGGCCACCCCACACCACTTCTTCTTCCGGCATGGGGGTGCGCATGGAAGGGGGGCAGTTTTCTTCAAGCCAGGCTTGAACGTCTTTGCGGAAGGCTTCGAGGTCGGCCATGGGGTCTCTCCCGGACTGTTGCAGCGTGTGTCTGATTTTCTGTCAGGGAATATAAAGGGCTGACGCCACAAGGCGAGTCCTGAATCCGCAATCGGTTTTGCCGCCTGGAATGGCTGCGGAGGCCGCCGCGTGCTAGCCGATCACCAGCAATGCGATGCCGAGCGTTACCAGGGCTGCGGCCGCGATACGCCTGCCAGCGAAGGGTTCCTTCAGCAAAATAGCGCCTGCAAGGGCTGCGAATATGGCGCTGGTTTCGCGCGCGGCGGTGACGGTTGCCAGCGGCAGAAGCGTCATTGCCCACAGAACAATCAGATAGGAGAAGGCGCTGCCGAAGCCGAGCAACAGGGCAATCCGCGCGGTGCGGCTTGAAGCATAGGCCACCACATGCCGCCTGCGATAAACAAGGGCGAAGGCTACGAACGGCGCGCAGGACAGCAGTTCAAGCCATGCGGCATAGCCCAGAATGGTGCCTGACGCGCGCACGCCAATGCCGCCAAGCAGGGAGTATGTGGCAATTGAGAGCCCGGTGATGAGGGCGAAACCGATGGCATGCAGGTTCTGGCGGAAGGCACCTGTGCCCGCCACAATGATGCCGATGGCAATGATGATGACGCCCGCAAGACCAAGTGCTGTGGGTGTTTCTGCAATGGTGAGATAGGCCGCAAGGGCCACCAGCAGCGGCGCCGACCCTCTGGCGATGGGGTAAACCTGACTGAGGTCGCCACGATTGTAGGAGGCAATCAGGCAGCCGAAATAGACCATGTGCGCAGCGGCGCTGGCGATGAGATAGGGCCATGCGGCAGCGTCCGGCAGCGGCACAAACGGGATCAGCACCAACGCAAAAATAATGCCGGACACGCGCATGGCGGCCATATCCAGCACGCGATCTGTTCCGGCCTTGAGGGCCGTGTTCCAGGTGGCGTGCATGACGGCGGTCAGCAGCAGGATGAAGATGACTGTTGTGTCGGTCATGGGGCGGCGACGCTACACCGGGCGACCGGGATACCCACTACGTCATTTGCGCAAGGCTGGTGCCCTAGGCTGCAAAACCCGTGCCGCGCACCATCACGCGGTCAGGGGTTTCACCGCGCGCCAGCTTGTCGAGGTTGGCGGCAATGGAGATCATGCGGCGGTAATCGGCGTTGCGCGAATGGGCGGAGCAGTGCGGGGTGACAATGACGTTTCCAAGCTGCGTAAAGGGAAACGCCGAGGGCGAAGGGTCCGCCGGTGTTTCACCGGGTGCAAGGCCGCGTGCCGGGTAGCGATACCAGGTGTCGATGACCGCACCGGCAATCTGTTTTGATTTGAGGGCGTGATAGAACGGCTCCTCCTGTATGACTTCGCCGCGCGCGACATTGATGATAACGGCGCTGCCTTTCATTGTGGCCAGTTCGTCGGCACCGATCATGCCGCGCGTCGACTCATTGAGGTCGCAGGCCAGCACTACGTAGTCGCTTTGTGTCAGAAGCGTGTTGAGGGCATTTGGGTCATCAGCCGTTGCGCCCAGCCAATCCAGTTCAGGCGGGCACGTTGCAGCAGACCGTTTGAGACCCATGGTCCGCATACTGAAGGCTTTGGCGCGTCTGGCGGTTTCCTCACCGATGCCGCCATAGCCGATGATGCCGACGGTCTTGTTCCAGAGTTCGCCGTGGAACGAGCCGGGATCTTTTGATGAACCGGAGAACTGCCAGCTTCCGGAGCGGAAGTCCGGGTCCATGATGCGCAGGCGGATTTCCCATTCCAGCATCGCCCCCAGCGTGTATTCCGCCATGGTGATTTCGTGGCCGCTACAGCCCGCGGCGATTGCCTGCGGTGGCAGCAATTCGGCAGACAACCAGTCTGTGCCGGCAAAGGGGATTTGCAGCATACGCAGCGCGGGGCTGGCTTTCAGACCCTTGAAGAACGCGCCAACGAACAAAGTGTCAACGCCGGGCACGACCACATCAGCGTGCGCCAGCAGGGCTTCAAGCGCCGGTTCGCCGTCCGCGTGGTCCCACGTTTTAATGTCCCAGTCGGTTGTCAGGTGCTGCTCAATGAGGTCGCGGCCCTCACCGGGTTTTGACGATGCCAATGAGCCGGTGAGGGCGAGGACGGGGCGTTGGTTAGCTGGCAATGCCCAGCTCCTGTTTTGCAAAGCTGGTGGCGCCCTTGTAGTCCGCCTTGCCGTTGGGCGCGCGGAACGCGTTTGCCGCCACAAGCACGCGTTTGGGGGCTTTGTAGTGCGCCAGGCTGTTTTTCACGTGGGCAATCAGCGCGGCTTCGTCGGCTGACTGTCCGGTTGCCAGCGTAATGATGCCGGTGATGGCCTGTCCCCATTTTTCATCGGGCAGACCAACCACAAGGGCATCGTCCACCGCCGGGTGGGTCTTGAGGGCTTCTTCCACTTCTTCCGGGTACACTTTTTCGCCGCCGGTGTTGATGCATACGGAGCCGCGGCCCAGCAGCGTGAGCGTGCCGTCTTCTTCCACGGTGCAGAAGTCGCCGGGGATCGAGTAGCGCACACCGTTGATGGTGCGGAAGGTCTTGGCGGTTTTTTCCTCGTCCTTGTAGTAGCCAAGCGGAATGGGCTGGGCGACGGCGATAACGCCTGATTTGCCGGAGCCTGGGGCTACTTCCTCATCGTTTTCGTCAAACACCTTGCAACGTTCGCCGATCTGGAACTTGGCGGTTTTCACTTCGCCGTCGGCGGTGAAAATGGATGAGCCAAAGCCGATGCCTTCGGATGAGCCGAAGCTGTCTGCCAGCATGGCTTGCGGCATGTGTTTTATCATCTCGCGTTTCACTTCGAGCGACCACATGACGCCGGACGAAATGATGCTGATGAGTGATGACAGATCATATGTACCGGGTTTTTCTTCCAGTGCCTTCAGCATGGGTTTGGCGAAGGTGTCGCCAACAATGGCGATCTGTTCGACTTTGTAATCGTTGACGGCCTTCCAGATGGCGTGGGCATCAAGGTGCTCATTGTCCAGCGTCACGATGCAGCCGCCGTTCATCATATTGCCGATGGCGGTGAACAGGCCGGTGCCGTGCATCATCGGGCAGGCGGGAATGAACGGACCTGCGCCGGTGCCGGTTTCCTTGATGGCAGCTTTTATTTCATCCAGCGTCTCAGGCACGGGGCCCAGTGCGCGCAGGGCATACAACTGGGCTTCACGCAGATCGTCGGCAGGCCACATAACGCCTTTGGGCATACCGGTGGTGCCGCCGGTGTACAAAAACAACTGGTCGTCGCCGGAGCGTTCAATGCCAAGCGCCCCGCCATTGCCGATCTGGGTCAGATCTTCGTAGCGCTGCGCAAAATCGTTTGCGGGTGTGCCGGATGTGACCTCAAGGAACGTGCCGACCTTGCCAAGGCGCGGTTTTAGCGCGGCGATGTTGGCGGCAAACTCATCGCCATACACAATTGTTTGGGCGTCGGAATTATCAAAAATGTAGTGCAGCTCGTCGGGCTGGTAGCGGTAGTTGACGTTGACGTGGGTCAGCCGCGCCTTGAAGCAGGCTGCCAGCAGCTCGGCGTATTCGGCGCGGTTGCGCATATAAAACGCCACCTTGTCGCCGGGCTTTGCGCCGCGCTCAATGAGCTGGCGGGCAAGGTTGTTGGTGCGCGCATCAAACTCCGCCCAAGTAGTGATGGCGGGGGTGCCGTCCTTGGCAATGTGAATGAGCGCGGGCTTGTCGCCGGGCAGCACGGGGGCAATGGTGTCGAGGATGTCACCGAAGTTCCAGGCCATGTTGAAGTCTCCCTGATAATCTTTTGGTCTTTTCGGGAGCTACTATAGCGCTGCAATCTGCGGCGTCATCCGTGATTTGCGCAGAGGCTCGCTGCGTTGCCTCAGCAGATTGAGGTTGCCTGCGCTGTGGGCACCAACGCGATTTCGACCGCGAGAGCGAGGATGTCAGACGTGGTGTCAGCGGTGCCGGTACATGAGCCGGGCAGAACAGAAAATGCCATTGTTTCGACATCAGGTGTGCTGATGACCGGCGGCGGTGACGCCGCCAGACGGTCGAGGGTGGCCCTGAACTCGCCATCAAACCGGATGGCTGTGTTGGCGAACATGCGCGGGTGATATTCATCGCCCACCTTGTGGACAATGCCGTTAAGCTCTGTTGCGTTGATGCCAACAATCTGCCGCGTACCCTCGTGGATGAGCACCAGCGGGCCGCCGGACCAGCCGGGAATCATGTCGCAGTTGTGGTTGAACTCGCCATCTGAAAAATAGCCGTGGTGCCAGTGCAGCTTGGGCACCGGCGCACAATTTTCAGAGATCAGCATTTGCGGGCGTTCGCCGTTCTTGCCGACCAGCGCATAGCGCGCACCTTGTTGCTCCAGCGGTTCAAGGTCGTCGCCGGTGATGGTGGCAAGCGGCAATGATCCGTAGGCGTCGGATATGCGGCCCTTCACAACAGCAATCGCCCAGTCATGATGCCAGGCGCGGCCAGGGTTGAGGGTGCCCAGCGCCACATGCACCACGGGCGTTGCATCGGCTTCATGTCCGCCGGGCAAGAAGGCGCAGGTTGTCTGCATCTGATTGTGGCGACCGCTGAATGTGTGGGCGACGGTTGCCACAAGCTCAAAATCCCGGTCGGGTGCGAGGGAGGGGTGAGAGACGATAGTGCCGACCGGCAGACGGGTTGAGTTGGCACACGCAAACTGGCCGACGGCTGAAAAACCGTCCTCCGCCGTCAGCGGACGACGGTCGTCGGTGTCAAAAACGTTGGCGAAAGAGGGGGGCGGAAGAAGTGTCAGCGCGGCAAGCGTGCCGATGGCCAGCGCAACCGCAGCACCTGTCTTGTTCGTCTTGACGCACACCGGGTGCATTTCGACCTCACGACTTTTCCGATGGCGAAGTCTGACACCACCCCGGCTCCTGCGCAATGCGCAATGCGCAAGCATTGCTGCCCCTGACCCATGCTCAGGAGATGTTTTTGAATGATTTGAGCGGTCGGGAGAACTCCTGACGGGTGGCCTCAAGTTCCTTGTTGCGCAGGTCGCGCAGGCTTTCGATCAGATAGGTGCCGATGGTGTCTGCGGCGGTGTCTTCGTTCAGTGCCCGTTTGAGGGAACTGACATGCAGCCAGATGATATTGGCGCGCGGCATCAGGCGCGCCTGTTGCAGTTCTTCAATATAGGCACATAGCGCGTTGGCGATGCCGCCGGGAATAAACAGCCCGACCGTGCCGCACACGCCGCGCAGTTCGTGCGCTGTTTCAAACACGGTCTGTATCTGGTCCGGCGTGATGTCACTCAGGCCGTCTGTGAGGCGGTACAGGTCCTGGGCACGGGCGTGCACATCGGCGGCTACTTCCGGCGCGATGTTCTGAATGGCGGCGTTCGCCTTTTTTTCGAGGGCGGGGGGTATTGTGGATGGCAGATTGCGCCCGAAGAGTCTTTTCAGCCTGCCGTCGGCTTTGAAAAATATCGGCTTCATTGTGTGGCTCCCCAGGTTATGGATGCGTCGTCGTTGGAGGTGCGCAATGTCAGGCCCTGTGCTCTGTTCTGAATAAGGCTGAGGGAACTGCGCTGTTGGGTTTTGGGTTTGCCGTTTGCGTGCGCCTGAGCGCGTGTTGGGGGCCCCACTATCTTGTCGCTTTCGCGTCGGAAGGGGCCTGAATAATTGGCGTTGCTGCGGCGTCGGCGGTTGGGGCCGAAGTAGTTGTTGCTGCGCACGTAGGGCCGCGGTTTGGAAATGACCTGGGTGATGCGCGAATACAGCCCCGCAGGCGTCACCGGCTTAGCCAGATATTCGTTCACCCCCACGTCGCGTGCGCGTTCCACACAGGCGCGGTTGTGATAGCCCGTTACCATGATGATCGGTACCAGTGGGTCCGGACTATCGGCGGCGGTGCGCACCAGATGCACGAAGTCGAAGCCGTCCAGCGGCTGCATGGCCGCGTCGGTGATGATGATGTCGGGCGGAAAGTCGCGCATCAGTTCAAAGGCTTCCGAGCCGTCGGCGGCCATCTGAATCTGTTCAAACTCCATGGCGCGCAGAATGGCGCTGTAGAGATTGCGCATGAACAGGTTGTCCTCGACAACGAGGAGGTGGATGCGCCTGAAATTGAGATCTGCCATAGATGTCGGTCCCCCCTCCGGAGCGACGGGTGTGCTCGTTTTCGGTTGAGAGAGTGTGCCGAGTACACGTTAAAAGTGTATTAGTGGGCGGTATTTTTTCGACTTTTACGGGTTTTCGGTTGTGTGTGGCGCGGGCTTTTGGTTGTTCAGGGCACTGAAAGATCGCGAATACGAGCCGCCAGGAGTGCGGCTTCAACCTCAAACCGGGCGGCAAGTGCCGCCGTCATCTGCATGGCGGCATCCACACTGGCACCAATGGACAGGCGTTCAGCGTGGGTGGCAAAGGCCTGTTCGGGCGGCGGCAGGGCGAGGCCGCGGTCTGTGCATGTCACATTGGCGCCGGTGATGGCGGCGCGCGATCGACCGGTACCGTCGAGGGGAACTTCCAGTATGCCGCCCAGACCGTCCAGCAGGTTGATGCGTCCTGCATAGGCCGTGCTGGCGATGCGGTCTATGTCGTCGCGCAGTTCGTCGTAGCGCTCCGCCAGCAAGGCGCGGGCACCGTTGGGTGTATCGTCATCAGAGGGGGCGACCGGCTGGTGTGAGCCGTCATCTGCACCGGATGCGTCTGACGCGACAGTCACCAGTTCGCGGGCGTCGCGCAGTCGGTTCGAAATCGCGTCAAGCGACAGGACTGCTGCTTCCAGTGTTTCGATTGCGGATATGGCGGCAGCCAGATGCGGAGCCACAGGTCTGCCTTCAGCGATGTTGCCTTTCTCCTTCAACCGGGCCAGCGCCTCGCGGCCTTTGGCCAGCGCACACAGACGCGCAGCCTTGCGCCGCCGATGGGCCGCCCTGGGGTTGGTGATCTCCTGCACGGCTTCAAAAACGGCCTGCGCGAACGCAGGAACAAGAAGGGCCGGTGATTTGCTAATGGCGTTCATGCAAGGCAGGTTACGCGCATCGCTCTAAGGGGCGGCTAAACCGGCGTTTTGCATTCGAACAAATTGTCCGGCTTTTTTGATTTGGTTTTCAGAGCAGGCAGGAGCGTGCGTGCGGTGACATCGGTGTTGGCCCATCCTTTGGTAAAGCCTGTGGCGCACCGGGTTCTGCAATTTGGATACCGCGTGCGGCGGCTTTATTCGGCAGTGTTCAGGCCGGTCACGCTGGGGGTGCGCGCGCTGGTGCTGAATGACGAGGGCCATGTGCTGTTGATCCGCCACACCTATGCGCCGGGGTGGTTCATGCCCGGTGGCGGTGTGGGGCGTGACGAGACGCTGGAAGCAGCAGCCGCGCGCGAGCTGTATGAGGAAGCAGGCATTCGTGTCACCGGCGACCTTACGCTGGTAGGAGCGTATGCCAACTTTTTGCAGCTCAAGTCAGACCATGTGCTGGTGTATGCCGTGAGCGCGTGGGAAGACGCTGGCCCCGCGCCGCATCTGGGTGTCGAGATTGCCGAGATGGGTTTTTTTGCCCCCGATGCGTTGCCCGCAGGCACAACGCCAGGCACGCGGCTGCGGCTTGAGGAGTTTTTCAAGCAGCGCCGTCCGACCACGTACTGGTAGTGTTCGCGTTTAGCTGCCTGCGTGTACGGGCGGGCGTTTGTCAGCCCAGGGCTGTGCCTGCTCAAGCTGACCGGCAAGCTGAAACAATGTCGCTTCATCACCAAACGCGCCGGTAAACATCATGCCGACGGGCAGGCCGGTGTCAGTCCAGTGCAGGGGAACCGACATGGAGGGCTGGCCGGTCATGTTGAACAGGCCCGCGTAGGGCATGTAGCGGGCGTTGATATCGAGATACGCCGCAATGTCATCGCTGTTCATGTTGACGGTGCCAAGTGGCACCGGCGGCAGTGCCAGCGTTGGCGACAGGAGCACGTCATAGGTGTCTGTCATAAAGTCAGCGACCTTGCGGCCGAACTGGTGAATGAGGAGACTGCCGCGCGCGTAGTCGGGCCCTGAGAGGGCGCGGCCGTTTTCAGCGATGGCCCAGGTGATGTGTTCCACGTCCTGCTGCGACACCGGGCGGCCCAGCGCTGCGCTGCGCTGATCCAGCGCCAGCGCCGTGCTGCTGGCAATGAGGCCCACCTGCGCGAGCGCCATTTCGCCTGCATCTATTTGCGGTGCGTCTTCCACCACAGTGTGGCCAAGCTGCTCAAGCAACTTCGCGGTGGCGTCGAGGCCTGCCTGAACATCTGCGTCAGCGCGGTTGCCGTTGGGACCGGTTGCCGTCATGGCAATGCGCAGGGCGCGCGGTGTTGTTGTGACTTCCTGCAGAAAAGGCCGGGCTGGGGCAGGGCAGTGATACGGGTCGCCGGGGGCGGGGCCGCAGGTGGCGTCCAGCAACGCTGCGTTGTCGCGCACGGTACGGCTGACGGCATGGCTGATGGACATGCCGCCCCAGCCTTCGCCCCGGTCCGGCCCCATGGGGGTGCGGGCACGGGTGGGCTTCATGCCGAACAGGCCGCAGGCAGCTGCGGGAATGCGGATTGAGCCACCGCCGTCAGAGGCATTGGCGATGGGCAGCACACCGGCCGCCACAGCGGCGGCCGCACCACCTGATGACCCGCCGGGGGAATGCTCCGTGTTCCACGGGTTTCGGGTGGGGCCAAACAGGCGTGGCTCGGTGGTGCCCGCAAGGCCGAACTCAGGGGTGTTTGTCTTGCCGAAAATCACCATGCCGGCTTTGCGATAGCGCTCGGTCAGGGTCGAATCATGGTCGGCCATGTTGTCCCTGAAGGCGGCAGACCCAAAGGTGGTGATGGTGCCTTTCATCAGCAGATGCAGGTCTTTGAGCAAAAACGGAACGCCCTTGAACGGGCCGTCCGGCAAACCTGCATCAATCGACGCGCGGGCTTCGTCATAGTGCTTGAGGGTGACGGCATTGAGGGTGCCGTTCACGGCTTCCAGCCGGTTGATGGCTTCATCCAGCAGCTCGCCGGGGGTCACATCGCCCTTGGCCACCAGGTGGGCCAGGCCAAGTGCGTCATACTGATCGTAGTCTTTGAAACCTGACATGCTGCGGGCCTTCCCTCAATGGTGATGCTCTTGTTTTCAGGCATCTTAGAATGAGGATGTGGCATGTGTCATATGCCTATGCTATCGCGCCTTATGAAGTTCACGGGCTGCACGGTGCTTTAACGCCCTGAGTGGCATGTTAGTGTGGCGCAATCCGGGGTGTCCGGTGAAACCGCAATGAAGCACGAAAGTCGGCAATGAGTTATCTGTTGGTTCTGGGCGGCCTGGTATTGCTGGCTGGTGGGGGTGAGGCGCTTATTCGCGGTGCTGTGGCGCTGGCGGAGCGGTTGTCCATCTCGCCGGTGTTTGTCGGTCTGACCGTTGTGGCGATCGGCACCTCGACGCCGGAGCTTACGGTGGCCATCAACGCGGCGATGGCCGGCACTCCCGACATTGCCATTGGCAGTGTCATCGGCTCCAACATCTCAAACATTTTGCTGGTGCTCGCGGTAACGGCGCTCATCCAGCCCATCACGTGTGATCCGCGCATGGTGTTCCGCGACGGCATGTTTGTGCTGGCGGTCAGCTTTGCGGTTGCCATGGTGGCGCTCACGGGCATCATTACGGTGACGCAGGGCGTGGCGATGCTGGTGCTGCTGATCCTGTATCTGACCTACAGCTATTGGTCTGAGGTTATACGCAACGCTCCCTCCTCAGAGCGGCGGGTGGCGGAGGTGGCTGAATACAAGGGCATTCCGCCGACGTTTCTTGCCGCCATTCCGGCTATTCTTGTCGGGCTCGTGGGCGTCATTCTGGGGGCGGATTTTCTGGTGCAGGGGGCTTCAGACATCGCGCGCAGTGCCGGTGTGTCTGAGGCGGTGATCGGCCTGTCGCTGGTGGCGGTCGGCACATCCTTGCCGGAGCTTGCCGTATCAGGACTTGCCGCGTTGCGGGGGCAGGCAGGTGTTGCCGTCGGCAATATCATCGGCTCCAACATATCCAATCTGCTGCTTATTCTGGGCGTCACCGCCGCCATGGGCAGCGCGCCGGTGGCCGACCAGATTGCGCGGTATGACGTGTGGGTGATGGTTGCCGCCACGGCCATCATGGTGCCGGTGATGATGAGCGGGCGGCGGATTTCGCGGGCCGAAGGCGCGGCGTTCCTGCTGGCCTATGGGCTGTATATTGCGTCGATCTATACCGGCGTGCCGCAGTGGGTGATGAGCGTTCTGTACACCTGATTTTTCCTGCGGAAGAACGTTCGCAAGCCATGTTACGCCGCAATTTTGCCTTGAATCGGGTAAAATATGACACTTCGGTGAGAGTGATGTGACAATGCTGATCTGCACCGATCCGTGCCGAGCGCGCACGAGCATGAGGGTACCGGACCGCAGGTTTACCTGTCCGGAAAAACCTTCAAGCGTGATAGCGGGGGCTACCTTTTTTTAAATCCGACTTCTGCCTGATTTCTGGCAGCGCGGAATATCGCGGGATCTTTTGGCATGAACTGCCCAAAATCCTGCGCACATGGAGACTGATATGGGTTTTGATCTGAAGAATGCCGCGCTGTCTGGTGCTGCTGTGCTTGCCCTTGGCCTTGCATTTGGTGCGCCCGCTTACGCGGAAGACGCCGTTGTTGAAGAAGTTGTTGCTGAAGAAGTTATGGCTGACGAAACTGTTGCCGAAGAAGCCGCCGTCGAAGACGCTGCTTCTGAAGAAGCAGTTGAGGAAGATGTGACTGTTGAAGAAACAACAGAAGAAGTTGTTGAAGAAGCCGTAGCCGAGTAACTGCGTCTGCGCTTTCGTCGCCTGGCGACAAAGACCCCGCCACGCAAACGCGTGGCGGGGTTTTCTTTTGCCTGATTTACGCCGGTATGTCGCCAGGCAGTATCCCGGCTATCGATCCTTCGGCGGCCTTGACCGTGATTGCATCCACGTCGCTGACTGCCTGAATATCGTCATGATCCTTTGCCATCCAAACTCTGCAGAAAGAGGCTGGCAGGATAATGCTGCTGGCAAAGAGAAAATAATCAGTGGCCCCGTTTGTCCGGTGCCAGAGAGGATTTCAAATGGCTCGATTTGCGACGATTATGTCTGACGCAGCTATGCGCGGGGCGGTGATTGTGACGGCTGCCGTACTTTGTCTGCCCGGGGTTTCCATGGCCGACAGCGGCGCGCAGGACGATAGTCCTGCTCCTTATGTACTGCCGCAGGATGAAGATGCCTTGCGTGCGCTTGAGCAGGCCCAACGGCGCATCGTCAATACGGCGCAGCGCCAATGTACCCAGTCGCTGGGTGGTATCAACCGTAGCGACAACGATCCGTGCATCATCAGCGCCGTCGAGGTGGGCGTTGACGTATCAAACGATCCGGCACTTGCCGCGTTCCACAAGTCCTTGCCCATGTCTGTGCGCTACGATGGAGATCGGCCGCAGGATGTCTGGCGCGCGGGTCTGGTTGAAGACTCTGAATAATGCGTTCGGGACTGCCGCAATGGATTAGGGGCGGCGCTTTTGGCGCCGCCCCTTTGCCGTGACATGCAGTTTTGACTGCTTGGCCTAGATCGGTTCCCAGGTAAACACGCTGCCGGTGTTGCCGAGGTCAAGCATGTCCTGCTTCATGGCGGGGAAGCCATGACTGAGCAGTGTCTCCGGCGACCAGCCTTCAAGGCGGGTCATGCCACGCAGCGGGCGCGGCTGGCTCATCAGGAATATTTCATTGCCGCGGGCGACAAAAATCTGTCCTGACACATCGCTGGGTGCCGACAGGCCGATGGCGAGCTGGGCCACCTGGTCGGCGCGCATGGCGTTTTTCATGCGGTCCACGCGCTGGGCGGAGGCTTCGTCCTTTACCGGGATCGTTGCAATCATCCGGGTCCAGGCGAACGGCGCAATGATGTTGGAGCGCACGTTCTTCATGGCGCCTTCCATCGCGATGATGCGTGACAGCCCGGCGACGCCCATTTTGGCGGCCGCGTAATTGGCCTGACCGATGTTGCCGATGATGCCGCTGGTGGAGGTGAACAGCACATAGGCACCGTCTTCCTGCTCACGGAAGTGATTTATGGATGCGCGGGCCACGTTGTAGGCGCCATTGAGATGCACATTGATGACGGCGTCCCAGTCTTCGTCGTCCATCTTGTGGAACATCTTGTCGCGCAGAATGCCGGCGGGGTTGATGACCACGTTGAGGCCGCCGAACTCGTCCATGGCCTGCTGCACCATGTGATCAGCGCCCTTGCGGTCGCTCACGCTGTCGGAGTTGGCAACGGCTTCGCCGCCCGCAGCCTTGATCTCGTCGGCCACTTCCTGAGCCGGGCTGGCGTCGCCCGCATCGCCACCGGCGACACTGCCACCCAGATCGTTGATGACGACTTTCGCGCCTTCGCGTGCCGCCAGCACGGCGCATTCCTTGCCGATGCCGCGCGCAGCGCCGGTGACCAGAACCACTTTTCCGTCAAGAACACCCATCTGACGATTTCCTCCTGTTGCGTTTGTTGTCGTGGTGACTTTGGCGGGCAAACTAGCCCGATGAGGCGCTTAGGTCCAACAGGCTTTACGTCATGTGGCGCTGCGTGATATTCCAAATTTTCCTGAGATTTGAAGAGGGCGCGAGGCCTGTGTTCACCCTGAGCTGCCAGCGACGACGACCCATGCCGCGCTTTTTCAAGCGCGCAACGGGTCTCGTGCATCCTGCAGCCGCCGCGTAACACCGGCACAGGCGGCCAGCAGGGCAACAGACGCGGATTTCGTTTTGCTTGCCCTTATGCCGGGTGCTCAGGATACTTTGTCTTATGACTTCAACCTCAACTGACGCTGTGCCTTATGTGCTGCGGGCCCAGACGTCGGGCCATGACCATGCCGTTGAAACCCTGCTTGACCTGGCCTTCGGACCGGGGCGGCTGGCAAAGGCCTCTTATCGACTGCGTGAAGGCGTTGAGCCGCTTGATGACCTGTCATTCGTGGCTGAGTACACCACGCCGGGACACGACCATCTGGCGGGCAGCATCCGTTACTGGCCGATTTCAATTGGTCCGAATGCGGATGATGTTATGACCCCTGCGTTGCTGCTTGGGCCGCTGGCGGTGTCGCCTGATCTGCAGGGCAAAGGCGCGGGCATGGCGTTGATGCGTATAAGCCTGGATGCGGCGAAAGCGGCGGGGCATCGGCTGGTCGTGCTTGTGGGCGACCTGCCGTATTACCAGCGCGCGGGCTTCAGCACGGTGCCCATCGGCAGCATTTCCATGCCGCAGCCGTTTGATCCGTCGCGGTTGCTGTGGCGTGAACTTGTGCCGGGTGCTTCCAATGGTGTGGCTGGAGAGATGGTGCGGCCGACGGGTGCAGAGGCTGTGGCCTAGCCGTCGAGTGGCCGGTGCGTCAGCGGCCTGTGCGTCAGCGGCCTTCACGCCGCCATGCCAGCATGAAAGCGCCCAGCGCGAACAGTAATGCGAGTTCGGGGCGGATCAGGGTGTGTTCGCTGACAGCGCGCACGGCATATTCACTTTTGGCATTGAGGCCAATCCAGCTTGCCCCGGATGCGTCGCGTCCAGGGCGGATACGGCGAATGTCGGGTGTGTCGGCGGCTGACATGTAGCGGATGCCACCGCCTGTTTCGTCTGCGAGAGTAGCGACATGTGCGTCTGTCACGCGCACATCGGCAAACTCCTTGGGGTTGAGGGGGCCTGCGGCGGTGATGGTTTTTTTCTCGCCATCGTCCAGCCGATACAGACCCATCTGGTTGATGTCCATGCGCGCTGTGAAGCGGCCGGGGCCATCGGCGGCCAGTTCAAGCTGCTGTGTTGTGCCATCGGGGGCGGTTACGGTGACGGGGGGTGCTTCCTCGGCCATGGTCTGGCGGGTCACCGTCAGTGTGCCGCCCGTTGCTGTGGCCCGTAGTTTTTCTTCTTCAAGGTCCGGCTCTTTCATCAGCCAGTGGGCGAGGCGGCGCAGCATTTCAGCCTGTGGGCCGCCGCCCTCAAAGCCGCGCGTCCAAAGCCAGGCATGGTCCGACAGCAGTTGCGCCACGCGACCTTCGCCCACCCGGTCCAGCACCATCAATGGCCGGTTGCCGGGGCCTTCCATCAATGCGTCGCCTGACGCCTGTTCGGTATCAATCAGGCGGAACCAGCGGCCCCAGTTGGGCGGTGACTGGTCCGCACCGGGCAGCCCGGATGTGACCGGGTGGCGCTGACCCAGCGGCGTCACCGTGGGGTAATAACCCTGCGCAAACACGTCACCCGTGGGTGCTGCGGGCAGCACGCCAGCCAGCGGCGTGCGGAAGATTGAAAACGGCGAGGCAAAGTCAGGCCCCACGGCCATCAAGAGCGCGCCGCCATCGTCCACATAATTGGCGACATTTTGGAGGTAGGCGATGGGCAGCACGCCGCGCCGCCGGTAGCGGTCGAATATCACCAGATCAAACTCTTTGAGTTTGACCGAAAACAGCTCGCGGGTAGGAAAGGCGATCAGCGACAATTCGTTGATCGGTGTGCCGTCCTGTTTTTCGGGCGGGCGCAAAATAGTGAAATGCACCAGATCAACGGCAGGGTCGGCCTTCAGCAGGTTACGCCATGTGCGTTCGCCTGCATGGGGTTCGCCGGACACCAGCAACACCCGCAGCCGATCGCGGATGCCGTTGGCGACTACAACGGCGCGGTTGTTTTCGAGTGTGAGTTCGGCGGGGCCGGGGGCGGCTTCAATCTCAATGACATTTTCGCCGCCGTGTTCAAGCTCAAGGGTAATGCTCTGGGTGCTGCCAGTGGTGACAGAGAGTGTTGGCAGGGCTTCGCCATCAATGCTGACCGTAATGCCTGCAATGGCCACGCTGTCGCCCGCGCCCACATCATCAACGCGCAGCTTGAGGGTCATCTCTTCACCCACAATGGCAAAGCGCGGGGCTTCCTCGATTGTGAGGATGCGGTCTGCTTCGTCGTTGCTGCCGGTGAGCAGCGCATGAAAGGGTGCACCTGAATCAGCGATGGCGCGGGGCGCGCTATCGTGAATCTGCCCGTCGGTAATGGCAATGATGCCGGCCAGCCGTTCCGGCGGCACATCGGCGATGGCATCCTCGATCGCCGAGAAAAGCTGTGTGCCGCCCGCAGTGTCTGATGATGTGCTGCCAAGCGTGTCGGTGATATCGACGATGCGCAGGTCGAGGCCGTTTTCGGCGGTGATCTTTTCGCGCAGGGCGGCGGCAACCGTGTCGGTGAGTTCGGCCCGGTTGTTGAGAGTGTTGGACTGTGACCGGTCAATGGCGATGACGGCCACATCCGTGACCGGGTCTCGTTCCTCGCGCAGCGCGGATGGGTTGAGCAGGGCGACCAGTACGGCGGCACAGGCGGCCAGTCGCCACCATGTGCCAGCACCGCGTCGCCACACACTGAGTGCCGTAAGGGAGATGACCAGCAAAATGCCGACCACCAGAAGCCAGTCGGCGACCAGGGGAGAGAATGTGAGTTGCCAGCCGGACGTGGGCATCACTGGCCGAGCCTTTCAAGCAAGGCAGGTACGTGTACCTGGTCTGCCTTGTAGTTGCCGGTAAGCGCATACATCACGAGGTTGACGCCAAAGCGCCGCGCCATTTCGCGCTGGCGCTCACCGCCGGGCACGGGCTGCGCCATGGGCAGGCCGCGTGCATCAATGGCCCATGCCGCGGCAAAGTCATTGGAGCCGATCAGCAGCGGCGTCACGCCGTCCTGATTGAGCGTGCCGGGACTTGCAATGTCGTCGCCGCGCGCTTCCACCCACAGGTCGCCGCCCGCCCAGCGACCGGGAAACGTGCGCAGCAGATAAAACGCCTTGGTCAGCACATGGCCTTCGCCCACGGGTTCAAGCGGGGGCACATCAAGGTTGCCGAGCAGGGCACGCAGGGCGTCATTGCCAGGCGATGACCCAACAGCACTGACGCGCTGGTGATCCATTGTGTCGAACAAAATAGTGCCGCCGCGCTTCATGTAGGCATCAACGCGGGCCAGCGCCTCGGACGAGAGGGCCTGCTGGGTGGGCAGGATGGGCCAATAGAGCATGGGGTAAAACGCCAGTTCGTCGCGCTCGACATTCACGCCCAGCGGTTCTGCAGGTTCTATGGCGGTGCGGGCGCGCAGCACCTGGCTGAGGCCTGACAGTCCGGCGCGGCTCATTTCGTCCACGGCATTATCGCCGGTCAGCACATAAGCAAGGCGTGTGTCGAGGGTGGCAAGCAGGGCAATGTCGTCGCCGGGCAATTGCTCCTGCGCCATTGCCGTGCTGGTCCATGGCATGAGGGTGCTTGCAAGAAGCATATGGCCAAGAAGAACAGGGCCAAGAAGCACGGCAGCAGTGCCTGGGATGCGCCAGGTCTGTGGCAGCCGGATGCGTCCCGACAGCACGAGGGCAATCAGACCATCAACCACCAACAGGGCCAATGCGAGCATCAGCAACAGTGGCTTGAGCGCGCGTTCGCCGGTGCCTGCATAGGCGCTGGTAGCGTCAGCAAAGGATGTGTCGAGCGGGGCCAATGACTGGCCCGGTGCAATAACATTCAGGGCACGGAAGGCATCTGCTGCGCCATACAGGCCGGGCGGATGCGCGGGCGACGGGCGCAGGTCATCAATCCGTGTCGGCGACACTGGTTGCGCGAGAGCAGGCGGGGCCACAAGGCGACCCGCACCGTCAAGGGCGCGCCACGGAGCGAGCAGCCGCGTCGGGGCCTCGCCGTCTTGCGCGCCGGTGCCACGGCTCAGGTCCAGCAGACGGCGCAGCATCTCCACATAGAGACCGGAGATGGGCAGGTTCGACCAGTCGGTGTCGGCGGAGACATGGAACAGGATGATCCATCCATCGCCGCGTTGGGCGGCCGTCACCAGCGGTGTGCCGTCGGTGAGCCTTGCCCATGTATTTTGCGCCAGCGTACCGGAGGGGTCAGCCAGCACCTGTCGGTTGATTTCAACGTCGGGGGGAATATCGAGACCTGCGAAGGGGCTGGTTTCATCAAACGGGGCCAGTCCCTGCGGTGCCGCCCAGGTGAGTGCACCACCAAGGGCGCGCCCCCCGCCCCGCAATGTGACGGGCATCAGATCATCCGTGTTCGCGGCAAGACGTGGGCCTGCAAAGCGCACCAGCGTGCCGCCGGCCTCCACCCACTCCGCCACGCGCTGGGCGTCATCTCCCACAAGCTGGCCCACGTCAGCGGTGATCAGCATGGACAACGGGCGCG
This sequence comes from Pyruvatibacter sp., assembly GCF_040219635.1. Classification (NCBI taxonomy): domain Bacteria; kingdom Pseudomonadati; phylum Pseudomonadota; class Alphaproteobacteria; order Hyphomicrobiales; family Parvibaculaceae; genus Pyruvatibacter; species Pyruvatibacter sp. The sequence continues at coordinate 423,204 of NZ_JAVJSC010000009.1, read as the reverse complement.
ACAGCAGATTTTCAATTTGTGAAGTGTCGTCTGCTTGCAGGTGAGATGTGCGCGCCTCGCGCAGTTCGGCAAACGGGCTGGTGGCGCGGCGCAGGTAATAAAGGTCAGAGAGAAGCGGCTGCGCGTCCTCGCTGCTGCCTCCCGACACAAGCCCGACGGTGCGGCGCTGCCAGCGATCGTCCAGCATGGTGACGGCCCCGGCTGAGGGTTCGCCCGCGATCACCAGTTGTGTGACGGCGTTGCGTAGTTCCAGCGGCATGTCGAGCGTGATGGTTGTTGTGGTTTTGCCGTCTGAAAATGCAAACGGCACTTCGGTCAGAATGCGTCCGGCGTCGCCCATGGCGCGGACCAGCCCCTCGCGGGTGCCTGACGGGGAGGCACGCAAAAGGGTGGCCTCAAATGACTGACCAAGCTGTGAGGGTGGACGCAGGGCAAGGGCGGTTTCGTCAGCGGCGGGGCTGATGACCGTTACGTCGCCGTGGCGGGCAAGCTCTGCGGCAAGGGCGGCATCGCCTGCTCCGGCCAGCCCGTCGGTTAGCCACACCACCTGCCATGCACCCGCGTCACGCAGGGCTGATGCATTGAGCCGTTGTGCGGCTGCCGCATAGTCAACATCAAGCGGGCTGGGGGTGATGGCGGCTGCCAGTGCTGTGGCATCATCTGCGGTCAGAATATCGAGGGTATCGGCGCGTGTGGTTTGGGCGGTTTGCAGCAGTGCCACAGTGCGGCCTGACCGGCGGGCACCAGCCAGCATACTGTCAAGGGTTGCCTGCCGTTGCGCCCAGCGCGGGGCAGCGGCCCAGTTGTCATCGACCACCAGCAATAACGGGCCGGAGCCTTGCGGTTGGGCACTGGGGTTGGTGACCGGTTCTGCGAACGCAAACACCAGCAGGGCGGCAGCGGTGAGCCGCAGGGTGATGAGCCACCAGGGCGTTTGTGCGGGGGTTTCTTCTTCGTCGGTCAGGCCCTTGAGCAGGCGGATTGCGGGAAAGCGTACGCGGTTTGGTGCCGGTGGCGTGACGCGCAGCAACCACCAGATAACCGGCAGGGCGGTGAGGCCAAGAAGGGCCAGCGGAGCGGCAAAGCCGAGTGATCCCAAAGTCAGCATGGCCGCATTACCCCGCGCTCGTTGCGGCTTGCGGAATCGGTGCGCCGGAAAGGGCTGCGTGCAACGCCAGTACGGCGGTTTGGGGTGGGCGGTCGGTGCGGTGGGTGGTGAATGTCCAGCCGAAGCGGCGGGCACCGGCGCGCAGGCTGGCGCGGTGCGCTTCAAGCCTGGCGTGATAGGCGCCACGCACGGTTTCGGTGCGCCCGAAGGTAAGACGCTGATCTTCCTCCACGCCCTCAAACTCCGTGCGGCCTGAAAATGGCAGGTCTTCTTCGGCAGGGTCCAGCACCTGCAACAGGTGTCCGCGTACGCCTGCGGTGGCGTGGCTTTGAATGCGGGCGGCAATGTCGGCGGGGTCTGACAAAAAGTCGCTGACCATCACCGCACGCGAGAAGCGTGGCAGGGCGGCGTCGGGAATGTCGCTTGCGCTGCTCGCGCTGCCTGACCCGTAGTGATGGGCCAGTCGTCGCAATGCTGTGCGCCCGGTCGCAGGCGGCAATGGTTCTCCCAGCGCGCCGATGCGCTCGCCTGCGCGCACAAGAAGTGTGGCGACGGCAAGGGTAATGACGGTGGCGCGGTCCTGTTTGGTGGGGGTGCGTTTGCCTGAGGTGTAGGCCATCGACGCGGACGCATCGCGCCACAGCCACACGGTTTCGGCCGCCTCCCATTCGTGCTCGCGCACATACAGCTTGTCGGAGCGGGCGGACTGCCGCCAGTCCACAAGGTGGGCACTGTCGGTTTGTTCGTAGCGGCGAAACTGCCAGAAGGTTTCACCGGGTCCGGTGCGGCGGCGTCCGTGCATACCGGGCGCAACGGTGGCGGCAATACGCTCGGCTTCCACAAGCAGCGGCGGCAGGGCGTCGGCCAGTTCCTCCGCTTCGCGGCGCTGGGGGGTGCGGCCATAGACCGAGCCGTCGCGGCCTGCCTGCGCCGGGGTCTCGTGATCTGGCCTGGTGTGGCGGGCCATGCGTGGTGTTCCCCCGCCGCCTAGCGGAATGGCCGGCAGAGCCGGTCAATGACGCCGGACACGGTTGTGCCTTCGGCGCGGGCGGCAAATGACAATGCCATGCGGTGGCGCAAGATCGGGTCTGCGAGTTCCACCACATCGTCAACGCTGGGGGCGTAGCGGCCATCCATCAGGGCGCGGGCGCGCACGGCCAGCATCAGCGCCTGGCTGGCGCGCGGACCGGGGCCCCAGGCTACAGTGTTGCGCACTTCTTCAAGCTCGGTTTCTTCGGGGCGGGCGCTGCGCACAAGCTGCAAAATGGCATCCACCACGCTTTCGCCCACCGGCATACGCCTTACAAGACGCTGGGCGGCTTCCACATCGTCGTCGCGCATCACAGCCACGGCGGTGGCTTCCGCGTCGCCGGTTGTTTCCAGCAACATGCGGCGTTCAGCGTCGAGGTCCGGGTAGTTGACGTCGATCTGCATCAGGAAACGGTCAAGCTGGGCTTCGGGCAGGGGGTAGGTGCCTTCCTGCTCCAGCGGGTTTTGGGTGGCGAGCACATGAAACGGGCGCGGCAGTTCATGGCGCTGGCCGGCCACGGTCACGTGCCGCTCCTGCATGGCCTGCAACAAGGCTGACTGGGTGCGCGGGCTGGCGCGGTTGATTTCGTCGGCCATCAGCAACTGGCAAAACACCGGACCCTGAATGAAGCGGAACGCGCGGCGGCCGTTGTCGGCTTCCTCCAGCACTTCGGAGCCCACAATGTCGCCGGGCATCAGGTCGGGTGTGAACTGGATGCGGCGGTCGAACAGGCCCAGCACAATGCCGGTGGTATGGACGAGGCGGGTCTTGGCGAGGCCGGGTACGCCCACCAGCAGGCCGTGGCCGCCTGCCAGAATGGTGATGAGCACCCGCTCAACCACCTGTTCCTGGCCAAACACCAGACGGCCAATGCCTTCTTTTACACGGGCGATCTGCTCGCCGGTGTGTTCAACCGCGCGGATTACATCGTCGTTTGCTTCACTCAGTGAGGTCATGGCCCTACATATACTCTGACAGCGATCTCCGGCGAGCCGGGAACAAGTGGGGACGAGCGTTGTCAAAAACGCCTGTGTTCAGATTATGACCCTAGCCCAAAAGCGAGTGCGATGACCCAGACGAATGACGCCAAAGACGATGAATCCGTTGAAAAAGCCGTGATGGGGCTGAAGGAAGCTGAGTTGGCAGCGCGCGCGGGCCTGCCGCCGGTGGAAAAGTGGCACCCGGAGCGCAAACACACCATTGATATGCGAATCGCCCGCGACGGTTCCTGGCACTATCAGGGGTCTGAAATTACACGGCGCAAGCTGGTGAAACTGTTTGCGTCCATCCTGCGGCGTGAAGACGACGGCTCGTATCATCTGGTGACACCCGCCGAGCAGGCGCAAATCCATGTGGAAGATGTGCCCTTTGTGGTGGTGGCGCTTGAGGCTGCGGGCGATGGCGAGGCACGCACGCTTGCATTCACAACATCTGTTGGTGATGTGGCGGTAGCAGGGCCTGACCATGCCATCCGCTTCGAGATTGATGACAAGACAGGTGAGCCTGCGCCCTATATGCATATACGCGGTGAGGGTAGGCGGGCGCTCGACGCGCGCATCAACCGCGCCGTCTATTATGAACTGGTGGAGCTGGGCGCGGAACACACGGTGGATGGTGAGGCGTGGTTCGGGGTCTGGAGCGGTGGTGTGTTTTTCAGAATGCAGCGCATGTCGGAAGTAACGGGGTAAAGACACGTGGTGCCGTCTTCAGATTTTCGCGCAAAGCTGACTGCGGGCCTTCGGGCCTCAGCGCCGGTGCTGAGCGAGACAGATGCCAGTCTTAACGGCGATTTCCGGCTCAATGATCGCGATGACATTGATGAGAGCAAGGCCATAAAGGAAGCTGCCGTGCTGGTCCCTCTGATTGAGCGGCCTGACGGCATTCATGTGTTGCTGACCGAGCGCGCGGGCGACCTGTCCAGCCATGCGGGGCAGGTGGCGTTTCCCGGCGGGCGCATTGACCCGGAAGATGCGGATGCAGTGGATGCCGCCTTGCGCGAGGCCGAGGAGGAAGTGGGCCTTGATCGCAGCTTTGTGGAGGTGGCGGGTTTTCTGGACCCCTATGAGACAGGCACGCGGTTTCGCGTGGTGCCGGTTGTAGGGTTTGTGACGCCGGGCTTCACACTGACCCTCAACCCTGCCGAAGTGGACGAGGTGTTTGAAGTGCCGCTGGCGTTTTTGATGAACCCGGACAATCACGAACGGCATTCAGCCCGCTGGCAGGGCAAGAAGCGCACGTTTTTTGCCATGCCCTATGATGGGCATTACATCTGGGGCGCAACGGCGGGCATGATTGTCAATTTGTATGAACGCAGTTTTGCCCCTGCATCTGTATGAGACCCTGCATCCGCAAGAGAGTGGTGCGGGCAATCTGCATCAAGAGGTTTAGGTGAGGATTTTTTCATGCTGCGCGTTGTGTTGATACAGCTTGCCTTGTTCGCTACGCCGTTTGTGGTGTGGGCGTTTTACGTTGTCGTGATGAAACGCAAACAACTGTCGTCCGGCGGTGTGTTTCGTGATGCGCCAATTGCGGGGCTGGTGTTGGCGGGTACGGCCCTTGTGGCTGTGGCGCTCATCTATATGGCCGTATTTACCGGCGACCCGGCAGGCGAGGGCACGTATGTTCCGCCGCGCTTTGAAGACGGGCAGATTATTCCGGGCCGCGTTGAATAGCGCGCCTCAATAAAAAAGAACCACGACGGGAGTGACTTCAACATGTCAGCTCAGATTCCCTCTATTGAACATCAGATATGGCTGCGCGAAGACGACACGCAAAATGTGATGGCGGCGCTCAATGCTGGTGACGCGACGGCGCGTTTTGTTGGCGGCTGTGTGCGCAACGCATTGCTGCGGATGGATGTGCACGACGTTGACATTGCCACCAGTGATGACCCGGCTGCCGCAACGGCCAAGCTCGAAGCCGCAGGCTTTAAGGTTGTGCCGGTTGGCATTGACCACGGCACCGTGATGGCCGTGGGCGCAAACCGCTCCTTTGAAGTGACAACGCTGCGGGTGGATGTGGCAACCGATGGCCGCCATGCGGATGTTGCGTTTACCGGCGACTGGCAGGCCGATGCCGAGCGCCGCGACTTCACCATGAACGCGCTGTATGCGGATGCGGATGGCACTGTGCATGATCCGCTGGGCGGCTATGACGACCTCAAGGCGGGGCGGGTGCGGTTTATTGGCGACGCTGCCGCGCGCATTGAAGAAGACTATCTGCGGATTTTGCGTTTCTTCCGGTTTCACGCAGGCTACGGCAAGGGTGATCTGGATGCGGAGGGTCTTGCGGCCTGCGCTGCGGGCCGCCAGGGCCTTGCAAGACTTTCAGCCGAGCGGGTACGTGCTGAACTGATGAAGCTGCTGGGTGCCGACGGCGCAATGCCGGTGCTGCGGGCCATGGCGGCGGCGGGCATTCTGAGCGACGTGCTGCCCGAAGCCGCGCGGCTCGACAGGTTCGAACGCGTTCTCGACATTGAAACGACACAGCTTTTTTCGAGCGACCCGGTGTTGCGCCTTGGTGCCTTGCTGGCGGACGCAGATGCCGCGCACAGCGTTGCAGCGCGCCTGAAATTGTCCAAGTCGGATGCCGCGCGCATCGTCGCCATGCACACCGACACCACAAAAATTGTTTGCTACCTGTCCATGCGCGAGGTGCGCCGGGCGCTCTACAGCATGGGCCTTGAGTTGTTCAAGGACCGGGTAATGCTGGGCTGGGCGGACGATGGCAAGACCACCAACGCCTTCCAGTGGCGCGCGCTGCTGGCAATGGCCGATAGCTGGGACCGTCCTGAACTGCCGCTCACCGGCTCAATGATAAAAGCCGCCGGCGTACCCGAAGGCCCCGACGTGGGCCGGGTGCGCGCCGAGGTGGAGGAATGGTGGATCGACTCCGACTTTACGGAAGATGAGTTTTCCATCATCGAGCGCCTCAAGGCGGTGGTGCAGGCGACGGTGTATTAGGCGCGCCGGGAGCCATATTGCGCGCGTACCCACGGGGCGATTGCAAACCAGATGATGAGCAGCGGAAAAACGGTGCCGCGCGCCATGTCGAAGGCGGCCAGATAGTCGCTCACTGATTGGCCGCGTATGCCCAGTGCAAAAACAGTTTCTATGACAATAAGGACGGCTGCGGCCAGCAGGCCGGTTGCAAGGGGTGCGGGCGAAAGTTTGCGCAGCACGTAGCCTGCGGCAAGCCATGTGACGATTGCCATCACCGGGGCTTCGGCAAGTTGTGCCCATACGGGGCCGATGAGTGGCTTTAGTGCCAGTTCGCGGACAACGCCAAAGATGAACCCTGCGGACCATGCGAGGGCCACATACAGTGCTGCGGCCAGTACTGCGGCCTTAAGGGTTGTTGATGGTCGTGATGTGTTTTTTCGGTCCATGGGTGTGTTCCGTCAGCAGTGCTCAAAAACCGGGCGATGCGTCAATGCGCTGAAATTATAGTCAAAGCCGCAATTTTGTTGCGCTGCACTTTTGGGCATTCTTATCTGTTTGAATAATGCTTGTGCAGTTTGAATGTGAGCAGGACAGAAAGGCCAATAAAAGTTGTCTGTGCTTGCGTTTTTCTGTTGCCAACATGGTTAATCTCTCCAACATAGAAGGTGCGGAATTGTAAAGGTCACCTTTCGAGCCGCCGCATCGGGCATGCGTCAAAAGCTCAAAGCGGCCAGCCGGATTTTTTCGGGGACGCCGATTTGTAGCAACCGTGGCGTGACGTTCAGCGTTCCCAACTGGCAAGGGTTTGCAAGAAGGGCCGATGCAAAAACCGACCGCCATCCAGTTTCGCAATCCAGGCGGACCGTTCATGCGGTTTTTGCGCTGTGTGCGCCGTTTCCGCCCTGCGACTTGGGAGTAAGAACTATGTCTGAGAAAGAAATCTATCGCGGCACAGAAGTGAAAAAGGGCAACAAGGATGTTGAGGCCCACCACGAGTACAAGGAAGGCGAGAAGGTCAACTATCGCGGTTCCTCGTACAAGGCACATCACGAAGATGCCAAGCACGGACGCGACATGAAATATCGCGGCACCGACTACAAGGACTAAGGTCCGACGGTTTAAAAATGTCCGGTATGCTGCGCTGACCTGTCCACACTGATTTTCAAGCAGGACATAAAAACGGCAGCGCGTTCTCCTCGCCGGACTGCGGCTCATCCACCTTCCCCGAAGACGGGATGCAGCCCCATAAAAGGGGACAGTCCGTTACCCCCGGACTGTCCCCTTTGTTTTTTGGGTGTGCTGTCTGCGGTGTGCGGACAGCCGCTACGGCCACTTCACTTCGGGCGGCATGGACGACAGGATTGAGGTTACGTTGCCGCCGGTTTTGAGGCCGAAGGTTGTGCCGCGGTCATACAGCAGGTTGAACTCCACGTAGCGGCCGCGACGGATCAACTGTTCCTCGCGCTCTTCATCCGTCCACGGATCATTCATGCGCTTGCGCACCAGTGCAGGATATGTGTCGCGGAAGGCGCGGCCGACATCCTGGGTGAAGGCAAAGTCTGCATCCCAGTCGCCGGTGTTGTGGCGGTCATAGAATATGCCGCCGATGCCGCGCGGTTCGTCGCGGTGGGGCAGGTAGAAGTATTCGTCGCACCATTTTTTGAAACGCTCGTGATAATCGGCACCGTGCGGGTCGCAGGCTGCTTTCATGGCGGCGTGGAACTCGATCGAGTCCTCAAACTCCTGGGTGCGGTAACGGTTCAGCACGGGGGTCAGGTCTGCGCCACCGCCGAACCATCCCTTGGTGGTGACAACGTGGCGGGTGTTCATGTGGACAGCGGGCACGTGCGGGTTCCACATATGGGCGATCAGCGAAATGCCGCCGGCCCAAAAGCGCGGGTCTTCTTCAGCGCCGGGGATCTGTTTGCGAAACTCCTCGGAGAACTCGCCATAGACCGTTGAGATATGGACGCCGACTTTCTCAAACACGCGGCCTTTCATGACCGACATTTCGCCGCCGCCCTTATCTTCGTTCTTGTCTCCGCGTTGCCAGGGCGTGCGCTCGAAGCGGCCCGCGGGCATGTCGGCGTTGGTGCCGGTCAAGTCGTTTTCCAGCGCTTCAAAGCTTGCGCAGATTTCGTCGCGCAACTGGCGAAACCAGTCGGCGGCGCGGGTCTTGTTGGCTTCGCTTACATAGGTGTCGGCAGTAACGGCGGGATCACTCACAGGCATACTCCGGTTGGCGCAGATATCGCGGTTTATTGTGGGTCGCCGGGAAAGCTCCCGGTCTGACGCAGCGCCTCGGCAAGTACCATGGCGGCGGCGACGGCAACATTGAGCGAGCGCAATTGCGGGTGCGGCATCATGGGAATGACGACACGCAGGTCTGCCGCCTCATGCACATGGTCGGGAACGCCAGCGCTTTCGCGTCCCACCATCAACATATCGGTGGAGTGATATTGCGCGCGGTGATGGGCCACATCGCCTTTGGTGGTCAGCAGAACAATCCGCCCGTCTGCCCTGGTGCTGCAAAACGCCTCGTATGAAGCGTGGACGGTCAGGTCCAGATGGTCGAGATAGTCCATGCCGGCGCGTTTGAACCGCCGGTCTGACAGAGTGAAGCCGCAGGGCTCAATGATATCGACGCCCACGTTCAGGCAGGCGGCAAGGCGCATCATCGTGCCGGTGTTCTGGGGAATATCTGGCTCAAAGAGCGCAAGGCGCATGGAGTGACTCGGTGTTGTTTGGCGCGGGATGGCAAATTAGAGATGGTGGGCGTGCCCACAGCCAATGGCCAGGGCGCGGCGTCACTGCGGGAGCGCATCTGCGCGCCCCGACATATGCTCGATATATCAGTGACTTAGGGGCAAAAGCTTGCGGCATCGTGCCACATAACCCTGCAGGGGTGGACAATTTAGCTTAGCCGGTGGCAAAAGAACGGCGCGGTGCAGGGGCTTTTTCAGGGCCCGTGGGGACTTTCACAGCTCTTTAGACTCAAAGCGCCGTTTTTCGTTGCTGGCCTACCCAGCCGCATGGCCCCATCATGGGGCTTTCGGTGTCAAGACCATAAGTCCGGAGGACACATCCGTTGGCAGACGCGAACACCCAACCCGGCGCAGGCGGCGAAGAGCCGACCCGGCGTGACTTTTTGTATGTGGCCACCGGCTCATTTGCAGCCGTCGGTGCCACATTTGCCGTATGGCCGCTGGTCGCGCAGATGAACCCGGACGCTTCCACCCGCGCATTGGCGTCCACTGAGGTGGACATTTCCAATGTCGTCGAGGGGCAGGGCATTACCATCATGTGGCGTGGCAAGCCGGTGTTCATTCGTCACCGTACCGCTGCCGAGATTGAAGAAGCGCGCGCGGTTCCGGTGGATCAACTGCCGGACCCGCTGGCACGCAACGCCAATATCGCGCCTGATGCGGGTGCCGAAGACATCAACCGCGCGGCATCTGATACCGAAAAGTGGCTGGTGGTTGTGGGTGTGTGTACGCATCTTGGTTGCGTACCGCTGGCCAACCAGGGTGACTTCGGGGGCTGGTTCTGTCCCTGCCACGGCTCGCACTACGATATTGCAGGCCGCATCCGTCGGGGTCCGGCACCGGAGAACCTTCCGGTTCCGCAACTCGAGTTCCTGTCCGATACGCGCATTCGCATCGGTTAATCCGCAAAGCACGCTGACACGAGGCATACATGGCTCACGAATCTACCTATCAGCCGTCAAACGGCTTTGCGCGCTGGATGGACGACCGGCTTCCGCTGATGCGGCTGGCGCATGACTCATTCATCGATTTCCCGACGCCGAAGAACCTGAACTACTGGTACACGTTCGGCGGCATTCTGACGTTTTGCCTTGCGGTACAGATCCTCACCGGCGTGATCCTGGCCATGCACTACACAGCGCATGTGGATATGGCGTTTGCCAGCGTCGAGAAGATCATGCGCGACGTGAATTACGGCTGGCTGTTGCGCTATGTGCACTCCAACGGCGCGTCGATGTTCTTTCTGGCTGTGTATCTGCACATGTTCCGCGGGCTGTATTACGGCTCGTATAAAGCGCCGCGCGAAGTGCTGTGGATTTTGGGCGTCATCATCTATCTGCTGATGATGGCCACCGCCTTCCTTGGCTATCTGCTGCCATGGGGCCAGATGAGCCTGTGGGGTGCCAATGTGATTACCAGCCTGTTCGGCGCTATCCCGCTTGTGGGTGAGGCTTTGCAGACCTGGATTGTGGGTGGCTTTGCAATTGATAACGCAACGCTCAACCGCTTCTATTCACTGCACTACCTGTTCCCGTTCATGATTGCCGGCGTCGTGCTGCTGCACGTCTGGGCGCTGCATGTGCCGGGCAACAACAACCCGACGGGTGTTGAGGTCAAGGACAAGCAGGATACCGTGCCGTTCCACCCGTATTACACAATGAAGGATGCGTTTGCGCTTACGGTGTTCGCCATCCTGTTTGCGTATTTTGTGTTCTACGACCCCAACGTGCTTGGCCACGCGGTCAACTATGTGGAAGCCAACCCGCTGGTGACGCCGTCTCACATTGTGCCTGAGTGGTATCTGCTGCCGTTCTACGCAATCCTGCGCGCCATCACCTTCGACATTGGGCCGATCTCCGCCAAACTGGGTGGCGTAATTGCCATGTTCGGGTCCATCGCGGTGCTGTTCTTCCTGCCCTGGCTGGATACCTCCAAGGTCAAGTCGGCGCGCTATCGGCCGCTGTACAAGCAGTTCTTCTGGATCTTTGTTGTGGTTTGCCTGATTCTGGGCTGGCTCGGCGCGCAGCCTGCTGAAGGCGGCTATGTGCTGGCAGCACAGATTTTGACCGCGTATTACTTCGCGCACTTCCTGGTCATTCTGCCGGTGCTGGGCCTTGTGGAAACGCCAAAGCCCATTCCGGCCAGTATTTCAGACGCGGTGCTGTCGCATAAACCCATCACTGACGACGGGCCGGGCGGCTCTGGTGGCGCAACGCCGGCGGGGGCCACTGCTGCACCCGACCGCAACGCTTAGGTGAAGAGAGGAAACAAGATGCACCATTCTTCATTTAAGAAGTCTGTTCTTGGGATTGTCGGCACACTTGCCATGGCCGGTGGCCTGGCGCTTGCCTCAGTTGCGCCTGCCAACGCGGCGGGTGAATACAAGGCGCCGCGCGATATTTCGTGGAGCTGGGAAGGCCCGTTCGGCACTTTTGATCGTGCAGCCCTCCAGCGCGGCTTTCAGGTGTACAAAGAGGTTTGTTCGGCGTGTCACGGCCTCAAGTTTTTGAAATACCGCAACCTTGGCGATGAGGGTGGTCCGGGTTTTTCCGAAGCTGAAGTGAAAGCGATTGCTGCTCAGTATCAGGTGATGGACGGCCCGAACGAAGACGGCGACATGTTCGAGCGTCCTGCGCAACCCAAAGACACGTTCAAATATCCGTTTGAAAACGAGCAGCTTGGTCGTTTGGCCAACAACGGCGCGTACCCGCCCGACCTCACTTTGATGACCAAGGCGCGCGACGGTGGTGCGGACTACCTGTACTCGTTGCTGGTCGGCTACGAGGATGCGCCTGCTGACATGACCATGCAGCCGGGCATGAACTACAACCCGTACTTCTCCGGCAAGCAGATTGCTATGGCACAACCGATCTATCCGGATTCGGTTTCCTATGCAGATGGCACCGAAGCCACCGTTGAGCAGATGGCCAAGGACGTGACGACGTTCCTGCACTGGGCGGCGGAACCAAAGCTTGAAGCCCGCAAGAGCACCGGCTTTGTGGTCGTACTGTTCCTGGTCATTCTGGCCGGGCTGCTGTACTTCACCCAGCGCAAGATCTGGTCAGACCAGCACTAGCCTCGCTGCGAAGAGACACGTTACACATAAGGCCGTCCGTTCATGCGGGCGGCCTTTTGCATGTGAGGCCGGATAACAGGGGTCAAGTGTATGGATACAGTGTTGGGCATCATCGGCGGGTCAGGTGTGTATGACCATCCGGGCCTCAGGAACGCGCGCTGGACGGTGATTGAAAGCCCGTGGGGTGAGCCCTCTGATGCACTCAACATCGGCGAGCTTGAAGGCCAGCGCGTTGTGTTTTTGCCGCGTCACGGGCGTGGGCATCGGCTGGCACCGTCGGGCATCAACTATCGCGCCAATATTGATGTGATGAAGCGGTCTGGTGTGACCGACATCATTTCAATTTCCGCCTGCGGATCATTCCGTGAAACCCTGCCGCCCGGCGCGTTCGTGCTGGTAGATCAGTTTATTGATCGCACGTTTGCGCGCGAAAAATCGTTCTTTGGCAACGGCCTGGTGGCGCATGTGTCGATGGCGCATCCCGTTGCGTCGCGCCTGCAGGACCACGCGCAGGCCGCCGCTGAGGCGGCGGGCATAAACGTTACACGCGGCGGCACGTATTTGTGCATGGAAGGCCCGCAGTTTTCATCGCTGGCGGAGAGCAACCTGTATCGCCAGTGGGGCTGCGATGTCATCGGTATGACCAACATGCCCGAAGCCAAGCTCGCCCGTGAGGCCGAGATACCCTATGCGACGGTGGCGATGGTCACGGATTTTGATTGCTGGCATCCCGACCACGACGCGGTGGAAGTTACCGACATTCTGGAAGTCATGCACGCCAATGCGGCAAATGCTGTGAACCTCGTCACGCATCTGGCGCGCGATTTTCCGCGCACCCGCGACCTGTGCCCGTCGGGCGTAGATACCACCCTTGATACAGCGCTGATTACTGCACCTGAGGCGCGCGACCCGGCACTTGTGGCCAAACTCGACGCTGTGGCGGGCCGTGTGCTCAACTCCAACTGAACAACGCATCCTGAAGGGCTCCCCATGGACATCAAAGACCTGATCCGTACCATTCCTGACTACCCCAAGCCGGGCATCATGTTTCGTGACATCACGACGTTGTTGAATGATGCGTGCGGCTTTCGCACGACGATTGACCGGCTGGTGCAGTTGCATGTGGTCAACAAGGTGGATGTGGTGGCAGGCATTGAAGCGCGCGGCTTCATTCTGGGTGGGGCCGTCGCGCATCAGCTTGGCAAGCCGTTCGTGCCGATCCGCAAGAAAGGCAAGCTGCCGGGCGAAACCATCGGTGTGGAATATGCGCTTGAATACGGCACCGACACTGTCGAGATGCATATTGATGCCGTCACAAAAGGCCAGCGCGTGCTGGTGGTGGATGATCTGATTGCCACCGGCGGCACGGCGGAAGCTGCGATCAAGCTCATTCGCCAGGCGGGCGGTGAAGTGATTGCGGCCAGCTTCGTGATCGACCTGCCTGAGCTTGGCGGCTGCAGGAAGCTGAATGAGATAGGCGTTGAAACCCAGACCCTGTGTGCCTTTGAAGGTCACTAGGTGAGCGGTTTCATACTTGATCGGCGTCTTGAAGCGGAGACCATCCTTGCGGTGTCGTTGCCGCTCTGCGACGTGCTGCTGCGGGATGACGCGCGCACGCTGTGGGTCATTGCTGTGCCGCGGCGGGCGGGACTTGAAGAAGTGCATGATCTGGGTGCGGAGGATCAGGCACAGCTCATGATCGAAATCGCCCGGATATCAAAAGCGGTGGCGCAGATTGCACAACCGACCAAGGTCAACACCGGCATGCTTGGCAACATTGTACGGCAGCTTCATGTGCATGTCGTGGCACGCACTGAAGGCGATTTTGCATGGCCCGGCCCTGTGTGGGGCGTTGGGGAGCGTGTGGTGATGGAGGCTGATGCGCGCGCCAATATGCTCACGCAGGTGCAGGCAGCGCTGTCAGAAGCCGGCTGACTCAAACAGTTCCAGTGTGCGGTCGCGGGCTTCCAGCGTGGCGTCTTCGTCGTAGTTGGCGCGACGATCAGAATTGAAACCATGGTCGGCATCATAGACATAGACGCGGACTTGCGGGTGCGCGGCCTCGATCTCACGCACCCACTCCATGGGAATGGTTTGGTCGCGTTCGCCGAAATGCAAAATGGTTTCGCATTGGGGCTCTTCTTCCACGTGATCGATGACGTGGCGGCCGTAATAGCCCGCCGCAGACGTCAGCCCCTTGCACCGACATGCGGCGATCCATGCAACGGAGCCGCCATAGCAGTAGCCGGTAATGTGAACGCGCCGGTTGCCGTTGATGCGCAGCCAGTCAATGGCGGCCTGAATGTCGCCTTGTGTGTGGGTGAAGCCTGCTGCATCACGCAGCCTGAGGGAGCGGGCGATGTCCTCGTCTGAGTAGGTTGCTTCAAATCCCGGCTCCTCGCGGTCGTAGAGCGATGGGGCCAGCACCTGATAACCGTCGCGGGCGAAGCCATCACACAGATCGCGGATGTGATCGGTAACGCCGAATATTTCCTGCGCCAGAACAAGGCCACCCTTGCGCTCGCCGGACGGTTTGACGTGATAAGCGGCGATGGTCGCGCCGTCGCTTGCGCTTTTGAGCGTAATCATCTCGCCCTTGTGAGGCATCAAAGTCTCCAACATGGTGCCCGCGACGCCGTGTGGCGGGCCGAGTTAGCCGGGAAGCGGACCGCCGGGGTCACGGCGGGGCATCAGCCCCTGTCCGATGAAATGGAACACCATTTTGCCGCTCTGATTAAAGCCTTCATTCTTGTGGCGCACGATGCCCCATTCGGGCCGTGACTTGAGAGCAACCAGTTCCACGCATTCAGCGGTGTAGGTGATGGTGTCGCCCGCCCGCACCGGGTTTGGCCAGCGCATGTCGAAGAAGCCGGGCGAGGGGCCGCCCTGGGGGCTGTCATCCCCGGCAGCGCGCGGCTGGCCCAAGCGGGTGCCGACCATCAGTTTCATCCAGGTGGCGCTGGTGTGCCAGCCGGACGCGATAAGCCCGCCATAGGGGCCGTCTTTGGCGGCCACAGGATCAACGTGAAAAGGCTGCGGGTCGTATTTTCTGGCGAAGCGGATGATTTCGTCTTCGCTGAAGGTGTAGGAGCCAAGCTCCATGCGGGCACCGATCTTGAAGTCTTCAAACCACATGATCTATGCCTCCGCCTTGTGCGGTGTGCGGCACTCGAACATGGCCCAGCCTTCCATGGTCATTTTGAGGTCGTTGTGCTGGTTGAACATTTCCCAGCCAAAGCGCACCAGACCCATGCCGGGGCGTGATTTCGAGCGGCGGGTCTCGAGGGTGCGGCGTTTCATTGAAAGGATGTCGCCTGCATAGACCGGCTTGCGCCAGCGCACTTCTTCCACGCCCGGCGCGCCCATTGAGGCTGTCTTGTGCAGGTAGCCGTCCCACATGATG
The DNA here is from genome assembly GCF_040219635.1 of Pyruvatibacter sp. NCBI lineage: Bacteria > Pseudomonadati > Pseudomonadota > Alphaproteobacteria > Hyphomicrobiales > Parvibaculaceae > Pyruvatibacter > Pyruvatibacter sp. The sequence continues at coordinate 407,881 of NZ_JAVJSC010000009.1, read as the reverse complement.
CGCATGGCAATTGAGCAGTTGTGCCAGCCCGATGTTGCCAGGCCGCCCAGAAGGGATGTCTTGGCAATTTCCTCGTTGAGATGAAATGGCTGCGGATCAAACTCCGACGCAAACTCGATCATCTCGTCCTTGCGCACTTCATAGGCGCCAAAGGTGGCTTCTTCGCCAACGGGAAAATCTTCCCAGTAAAGTTCAGGCTTGTTTGTCATGTGATCCTAGTTTCCCCGTCGCGTGCCTAGTTTGCAAATCTGAAATGCAGCACGTCGCCGTCCTGGACTATGTATTCCTTGCCCTCAAGGCGCATCTTGCCTGCTTCGCGGGCCGGTGTCTCGCCCCCCAGCGACACGTAGTCGTCGTAGCCGATGGTTTCAGCGCGGATGAAGCCTTTTTCAAAATCCGTATGAATGACGGCCGCTGCCTTGGGCGCGCGTGTGCCTTTGCGGATTGTCCATGCACGAGCTTCCTTGGGGCCTGCGGTAAAATAGGTCACCAGACCCAGCAGCCCGTAGCCCGCCTGAATGAGGCGGTTGAGGCCTGGCTCTTCAAGGCCAAGCGTTTCAAGATATTCAGAGGCCTCTTCGTCATCGAGTTGCGCCAGTTCCGCTTCGATCTTGGCGGAGATGACAACAAATGCTGCGCCTTCGGCTTCAGCCCGTGTTGCAACCTGTTCAGAAAAACTGTTGCCGGTGGCGGCTGAGCCTTCATCCACATTGCAGACATACAGAACGGGCTTTGATGTCAGCAGTTGCAGGCTGCGCCAGTCGGCGCGCTCCTCGTCGGTGATGGCGGCCATGCGGGCGGGCTTGCCGTCGCGCAGCAGCACCAGTGCTTTTTCCATCAGGGCCAGCTGTGCCTTGGCTTCCTTCTCGCCGGATTTTGCTTTTTTCTCCAGCGGCGCCATGCGGCGTTCGAGGCTTTCAAGGTCGGAAAGCATAAGTTCCGTTTCCACAACCTCAGCGTCGTTGAGCGGGTCAATGCGGCCTTCAACGTGGGTGATGTCGTCGTCTTCAAAGCAGCGCAATACATAGGCCACTGCGTCCACTTCGCGGATGTTGGCCAGGAACTGGTTGCCAAGACCCTCGCCCTGGCTGGCGCCTTTGACGAGGCCGGCAATGTCCACGAAGGTGAGCCGGGCGGGGATCACTTCCTTGGAGGTGGCGATGTCGGCGAGCTTCATCAGGCGCGGTTCGGGTACGGCCACTTCGCCCACATTGGGCTCAATGGTGCAAAATGGATAGTTCGCCGCCTGCGCCGCTGCTGTTTTGGTCAGCGCGTTGAAGAGCGTTGATTTGCCTACATTGGGAAGGCCGACAATGCCGCATTTGAAACCCATCAGGCGTTCTCTCCATCATCTTTTGGTTTGGCAGGCTGTTGAGGTTTTTGTCCAAACCCGCTTTCTTGTTTGGTCGGTTTCGTGCCGAAACCCCGGTCCTGCAAATACAGCGCAACCTTGTTCATGAACTCGGAATCGCGCTGCTGCGCAAGATGCACAACTGCATCGCTGACCGCCTCAATCACGGCCTCTACCCAGGGGCGCTCGGCTTTGGCAAAATCCTTGAGCACGTAGCCGGGCACCTTGTTTTTGTCGCCGGGGTGGCCCACGCCCAGCCGCACGCGCATGAAATCCTTGCCGAAATGTGCCGCGATCGAGCGAATGCCGTTATGGCCTGCGGCCCCGCCGCCCGCCTTGACGCGCACTTTCATGGGGGCGAGGTCAATTTCGTCATAGATCACATACACGTCGTTTGGGCCAAGCTTGTAGAAGTTGGCGGCCTGCGACACCGAAATGCCGCTGTCATTCATGTAGGTCTGGGGTTTGAGCAGCAGCACTTTTTCAGTGCCCAGCCGGCCTTCACTTACGGCCCCCTGAAACCCGGCCCGCCAGGGGCCAAAGCCATGGTCGCGGGCAATCGCATCCACGGCCATGAAGCCGATATTATGGCGGTGGTTTTCGTACTTGGGTCCGGGGTTGCCGAGCCCTGCGATGAGCAGCATGTGCGGCGTCCTGGGCGTGGTGGGCATGACGGGCTGCAGACGGTGTTGTTGTCTGCAGCCCGGTCAGACCGTATGGCGACCTTTAGTCGTCGCTTTTCTCTTCGGCGTCGTCACCGCCATCGTCGCCGCCATGTTCCGTTTCAGGATCATCGGGGGCCTCGGGCGCGTCGTCTTCCACCGGTGCCAGCGTGGGTGCTGCAATGGTGGCGATGGTGAAGTCGCGGTCGGTGATGGTGGGCTTGGCACCGTCGGGCAGGGTTACCTCGGAGATGTGAATCGCATCACCGATTTCCTTGCCGGTGAGATCAACCACAATCTCGTCGGGCAGGTTGGTTGCAAGGCAGAGCAGCTCTACTTCGTGGCGCACCACGTTGAGAATGCCCTTGTCTTTCTCGATGCCCGGTGCCTCTTCTTCATTGATGAAGGTCACGGGAATCATCACGTTGATCTTGGCACCCTTGCCAAGACGCAGGAAATCCACGTGGATCACCCAGTCGCGGACCGGGTCAAGCTGCACGTCACGCGCAATCACGCGGGTGGTTTCGCCCGCGACGTCGAGGTCGAGCAGCGTGGACATGAAATGTCCGGTGTCCCACAGCTTGGTCACGTCACGTGACTCAACATTGATGAGAGTTGGTTCTTTCTTGTCGCCGTAAATGACTGCAGGAACTTTGTTCTCACGCCTTGCAGCCCGTGCGGCCCCCTTGCCGGCACGGTCGCGGCGCTCTGCGGTCAACGCCATGGTCTTGGCCATTGGTCGTCTCCTGATAAATGAGCGTCAAAATAAAAGGACGGCGCACGGCCCAAAACGCGGACCAGCCGTCCTCCCCCAATCGCCTCGTCCCCTCCAGGGGTGCGGAAAAGGCTTTGGTGGCGGGGTTTTAGGGGAAAACTGGGGGGTGCGCAAGCGGGGCAGTGGGGGGCATGACCTTGCAGGTAATTTCGTCGGGCGGGCAGTTGGGTCAGGAACGGGCAGACGAACAGATCCTGAGGGTTTCTGCCATGCCTTACGCTATTTCAATTGGGTTTTTGATCCTTGCCGTCCTGCATGCCTCCCCGGCGCTTTTGGCATTGAGACCAGAGCTGATGGCCTCGCTTTACGGCCCTGCTGCAGCCTCAAGCGGGTTGGGCATTTTGCTGCATCACCGGGCAATGATGTTCATGCTGGTGGTGTTGGCCTGTATTGCTGCTGCGTTCATGCCACAGATACGCAGCGCTGGTGTGGTGCTGACCGGCTGGAGCATGATCGGGTTCTTAGTCGCATATTGGCTTGGCGGCAGCCCGGCAGGGGCGTTACATCGCATCGCGCTTGCTGATCTTGCCTGTGTTCCCGTGCTGCTGTTCTTGGTGTGGGCAGTGTTTTTCCGCACTTCGTCAATCTGAGTTGCGTGGCTGAGTCTTGTTTGCCTGAGCGTCGCGTCCTGCGGCGGATTTATGCTGCCGCGTTTTCCGGCTGGCCGCCTTTTCTGGCAACAGCACGAATGGCACAGAAAAGCAGAAACCCTGCCGGTCCAAACATAAACGTTGCCGGGAGACACGGCAGGACCATCCAGAACATGATATTTTCGTCACGGGCCGTTCGGCAGATCCAGGCTCCGACGAACAAATCGAAGGCGAGAAAATGAATCCACCCTGCCATGAGCGCTCCAGGGTTGGTGAAAAGCTGCTTTACCTCGGCAAAACTGCTGAAGCCGCCGCCGTTCTCTGACGGGACAAACAGCAAGAACGCGACGTAGGTGGCGGCCAGTACTAACGGAACAATGAGACCTGCTATCCGGTCCGACCATACGGGAATCAGGGGCGAGATGAGCAGCGTGAGCCAGCCAACCATGGCAAGCAGCCCCACCGCTGAGAACACCATTTCAAAATCCATATCCCAATCCTCCGCGCGATAAACAGGTGGCAGAAAATATGGCGCATAATACTTGCATATGCAAGTATATCGGATACAATTTGCCATGGACACTATTTGCACCATCAATGCGTTGCGACTTCTGCAGTCAGCGGATGAGATAAAAGAGCGGCTGTCTGGCGAGTTCGCGGCTGTGCATGGGTTGTCGGTAAACGAGTTTTTCCTGCTGATGCACCTCAGCCGCGCGCCGGCACACCGTCTTTCCCGCGTGGAGCTTGCCAAGCGGATGCATGTAAGCGCATCCACCGTGACGCGCATGGTAGCTCCGATGGAAAAACTGGGGATGGTCGATCGTGAGGCAGATACGCGGGATGCCCGACTGGCATTCGTCGTGCTCAACCGGACGGGTCGAAAAAAGCTCGCCGAGGCGCAGCAGACCTTTGCCAAGCAGGCTGGATATGTTTTTCAGGATCGCTGGGACGACGCCGAACTGAAACAGTTATCTGAGTTGCTGTATCGCCTGGTTGTGGGTAGCACGAGCAACCTGACCTGAAACCGCACTGCGCCGAATTCGCTGTTTCGTTTGTGTCTGGCGTTAATCAAACAGGCTCGACACCGAGCGTTCTTCGGCGATGCGGTGCATGGCTTCGCCGATCAGGGGGGCGATGCTTACGACGCGGATGTTGTGGCTGACGCGGATCGCTTCGGTGGCCTGGATGGTGTCGGTGATGACCAGGTTCTTGAGCTTGGATGACGACACGCGGGCGACGGCACCGCCTGACAGCACGCCGTGGGTGACGTAGGCCGACACTTCCTTGGCGCCTTTTTCAAGCAGGGCGTTGGCGGCGTTGCACAGGGTGCCCGCGCTATCCACGATGTCGTCCATCAGGATGCAGGAGCGGCCTGAAACATCGCCGATGATGTTCATCACTTCGCTTTCGCCGGCGCGCTCGCGGCGCTTGTCCACGATGGCGAGGTCGGCATCAATGCGCTTGGCCAGCGCGCGGGCGCGGACCACGCCGCCCACATCCGGAGACACCACCATCAGCGGTTCGCCGTTGAGGTTTTCTTTTATGTCCTTGGTGAGCACCGGCAGGGCAAACAGGTTGTCGGTCGGGATATCAAAGAAGCCCTGTATCTGGCCCGCGTGCAGGTCAACCGTCAGCACGCGGTCTGCGCCCGCATTGGTGATGAGGTTGGACACCAACTTGGCAGAGATGGGTGTGCGCGGGCCGGGCTTTCGGTCCTGGCGGGCGTAGCCAAAGTAAGGCACGACGGCTGTGATGCGGCGCGCGCTGGCGCGCTTCAACGCATCAATGCAGATCAGCAGTTCCATCAGGTGGTCGTTGGCGGGGAACGATGTGGACTGGATGACGAACGCATCCTCGCCGCGCACGTTTTCCTGGATTTCCACAAACACTTCCATGTCCGCAAAGCGGCGGACGATGGCCTTCGTGAGCGGCACATTGAGATAGGCGGCGATGGCTTCGCTCAGCGCCCTGTTGGAGTTGCCGGCCAGAAGCTTCATACGGTTCCGCATCCCGCGTGTGTGCGGGCCCCCCTATTAGGCAACAAATCTTGGAATGGAATCCAAGATGACAGTTCAATGACGCCCTGTCAGCGGGCGCGTTGTATCAATTCGCATCCGGCGGTGTAAACCCGCGAAGCTCGTTTAGGGCCGCTGTTGTGGCTCTTGTGTCGCGGTCGGGCGACACCAGCGCATAAACGGCGCGCGCGGCGTCGCTCGCGGCTTCCACGCCGGCTGATTCCCAAGTGGTTTCCAACTCGCCTGCACCAAACATGCGTTCCTGCACGATGGAGCCGACGGGTGCCCCGCCCGCGCGCGTGACATCCCACTGGAGTGTCACCATGTTGCCGCCGGTTGAGGATGGGCGCACCACCATGGAGCCGGTCACCAGCATGATGCCGGGTTCAGGGGCCGCCACCAGATTGGCACCCTTGGTTTGCAGGGCCGCGCGCAGTGCCGGGCCAAGCACGGGGGTGGAGGTGCGCGGTTCGCCTGCGACCTCGCGCAGATGCAGGGTTAGCGGGCCCTCGAGTTTTATCGGGGTGGGTTGCGTTGGCGCATTCGCGGGTGTCGGCGCGGGTGTCTGCGCGGGGGACGTAAGCGCGGCGGTTGTTATGCGGTCTGCATCTGTGGCCGGAAACAACCCTGCCTGGCGCCCGTAAAAGCCCGCAAGCTGGTCAGCTGCTTTCATGGCGACCTGCGACAGTGCGGCATTGCCCGCGGTGCTCCATGCCGCTTCAGGTGTGCGGGTGGGCACAAGCTGGGTATCAATGAAACGGTGATGGCGGATGCCGTCAGCGTCTGTCAGGTCCCAGGCAAACGCGATGACCGTTCCGTCCGCGGTTTGCCGGGCGGAGGCGGTGCCTTCCAGAACATAGTCAAAGCCTGCCGCCTGATTGTCGCGCGCCAGCGGCAGGCCGCGTGCTGCGGCGGCGTTTGTGATGGTTTGCGTCAGCCGCTCGCTGGCTTCAATAGGCACACCGATGACCGGAGCAACCGCAAGGCCGGGGCGGGCAATTTCAAGGGGTGTTGCGTCCATCGGCATTGATGCCTGATCGCCCCACGGCGCGCAGCTTGCTACCGCGATAAGCAGAGCGAAGGCGACGACGGGTTTGGCGGCGTGGATCATTGAATATACGACGAATCAGCTTTGCGGTTATAGGGCGAGTATAGGCGATCCGGGGTGCGCGAGCGCTCAGGCAAGCCGAATGGCCGAAATCTGCCGCCCATAGTCTTTTTCGCCTTTGTGGGTGGTGCGGCGATAGCTGAAAAAGCGGGTGTCGTCGGCGTAGGTGCATTCGGCCAGGCCACAGGGGGCATGAACACCTGCGGCGCGCAGCCGGTGCAGCACATAGCCTTCAAGGTCAAACCGCCAGTGGTTATCGCGGGTGGACGGGATAAAAAACTCTGCGTTGTCGGCGTCGTGGTCCAGCACCTGGGTGCGCACGTCGTCGCCCACTTCATAGTTGCGCTGGCTGATGGCGGGGCCGACAGCCGCCTGAATGTCATCACGGTTGGCACCCAGACTTTCCATCTGCGCAAGGGTTGCTTCCACAATGCCACTGACTGCGCCGCGCCAGCCTGCGTGAGCGGCGCCGATCACGCGGGCTTTGGGGTCTGCAAACAAAACCGGCGCACAATCCGCGGTGAGAATGCCAAGTGCCAGGCCACGTGTTGCGGTGGCCATGCCGTCTGCTTGCGGACGGGCATCGGGTGCAAACGGCGCTGCGACACTGACGGCGGTTGCGGAATGGACCTGATAGAGCGACAGCAGGTTTTCTTCCGCCACGCCCAGAGACACCGCCACGCGCGCGCGGTTTACCTCAACGGCCGTGGGGTCGTCGTTAGAACCGGGGCCGCAGTTGAGACCTTTGTAGATGCCTGTCGAGACGCCGCCGACACGGGTGTAAAAACCGTGCTGAATACCCGGCAGGGCTGCAAGTGGCGGGGCCTTGAGGGGGCGGGTAGGCATGAGACTTAAAATCCTGCTGGAAATCCTGCTGGCATGAGGCCGGGGCTTGTGATTGCCATCACCTTGAAGAGCGTCCCCATTGCGTCGGCTGCGGTCAAGCGTGTTGCTGCGGCGTTGATGGCATCGGCGTTTTGCGCGGATGCGTTTTGGGCCAGCGCTGCGGCACGTTGGGCGATGCCCAGCGCCAACAGAAAATCGCCCTGGGTGGTGGGGCGGTGCACGATGGTTGCTGGCCGGGCTGCGCCTGCCAGAGTCTCAAAATCAACATGGGCGGTGATGTCGGCTTGGCCCGGTGTTTCAAGCACCGGCACGAAGGCACCATTGCGCATTGCCTGAAGTGTGTCGCCCACAGCGCTTTTGGTGTGGCCGTAGTCAATGATGAGAGCGGCGCCGGTGTGTGCGTTGATGCGTTGCGCAAGGCGTTGCGCAATGGCGGCTCCTGCCGGACAGGTTTCAAGAATGCTGCCGGGATCAGCGTTCAGGGCGTCTGGCGGCAGCGCGATGCTGGGCAGCAAAGATGCTCCGGGCACAAACACCAGCCTATTGTTGTGCTCGGCCACACAGCGTTCACGCCAGCCGTCGTCTGTCGCCACAAACTGGCGGATGGGCAGCGCATCAAAAAACTCGTTGGCGATCACGATCAGCGGGCCGTCCGGCAGGGCGTCTATGCTGGTGTGCCAGCTTGGGGGTGCAAAGCCTTTTGCCTGCGCAATGGGGGCAACGGTGCGTTGTTGTGTGTCGCGCAGCACCGGGCTGGTCTCGATCATGGCGATGTGGGTAGCGCCCGCAAAACCCGGCTGCGCTGAGGCTGCGCGCAGGGCATCTGCCATCAGGGTGCCGCGTCCGGGGCCAAGCTCAACAAGGTGGACTGTGTCGGGTCTGCCAAGCTGCGCCCAGATGTCGGCAGCCCACGCGCCGATGAGTTCGCCAAACATCTGGCTGATTTCGGGCGACGTTGTGAAATCCGTGCCCAGCGGGTCGCGGGTTATGTAGTAGCCATGCTGCGGATGGCCGAGCGCCAGTGCCATGAAACGCGACACGGGCATACGCCCTGTCTCGCGAATTTCCTTGGCGATGATGCGCGCCAGTTCCGTCATTGTTATTTTGCAGCGCCCATTTTTGTGGAAGTGCCAAGGGGCGGCTCACTGCGGGCGCGCCAGATGAACCAGATGCCGGCAACGATCATCGGCAGTGACAATGTCATGCCCATGGTCAGCCAGTTGCCCACGAGGTAGCCAAGCTGCGCGTCCGGCTCGCGGAAGTTCTCCGTGAAAAAGCGTGCACAGCCATAGCCGGTGAGGAACACGCCCATGGTGAGGCCGGGGCGGGTAAGGGTCTTGAAGCGATAGACCACCACCAGCATGATGATGAACAACAACAGACCATCAAGCGAGGCCTGATAGAGCTGGCTTGGGTGCCGGGCGATCTGCAACCCGTCGCGCGGAAATACCATGGCCCAGGGCACGTCAGCGGCGCGGCCCCATAGTTCGCCATTGATGAAGTTGGCGAGGCGGCCGAAAAAATAGCCAAGCGGGGCGACTGTGGCGATCAGGTCGCCCAGCGAAAACATGTTGATGCCGCGCGAGCGGGCAAACAGGATTATGGCAACAATAACGCCCGCCAGCCCGCCATGAAACGCCATGCCGCCCTGCCAGACATACAAAATCTCAATCGGGTTCGAGAGGTAATGGGGCAGGTTGTAGAACAGCACAAAGCCAAGCCGGCCGCCCAGAATGATGCCGACTGTCGCCCAGATCAGAAAATCGTCAATATGGTCACGGGTAAGGGGTGCGGTGGGTCTGGCGTGCTTTCGCTTTGAAGCGGCCACCGGGTAGGGGTAGCCCTCCCACAGGGCGGGGGTCGAGACCATGCGCAGCGCCAGCCGCCAGCCGCCTATGATGCCGGCGATGTAGGCCAGTGCGTACCAGCGGATGACCAGCGGGCCGATTTCAAACAGCACCGGGTCAAACTGCGGATAGGTGATCTCGTACATGGGCAATGCCTTTTGGCGGCGGTCGGGGCGGATTTTCAGGTTGCTTACACCGGGTGCTTACATATGTCAGGAAACGGGCAAACGCGAAACACGCGATGGCGTGCGGGCCTTTTGCCTCACTTGCCCCCGCCGGGTGCGCTGCGCGATAGTACCGCTCGCCGCACAGGCGCAGGAGAACAAGCCATGACGCAATACGAAAACCGCCTTCTTGATGACATCGCCAAGCTGATGACCAGTGCTGCGGGTGCCGCACAGGGTATGCGCAGCGAGGTGGAAACGCTGATTCGGGCGCAGGCGGAGCGTATGGTGGCTGACCTTGATCTGGTGCCGCGTGATGAGTTTGACGCCATGAAGGACATGGCGATTGCCGCACGCACCGACGCTGAAGGCCTCAAGGCCCGGCTTGAGGCTCTGGAAGCCAGGCTTGCAAAGCTGGAAAAGTCCGGCTCCTGAGCGTTTCAGCACGTCTTGCTATTTCTGTCAGGCCATTCCTGTCGCGCAAGATTCATGGATCGGGCCTTGCGCCGACTCACGCTGACAGGCACGGTGTGATTTGTGTGTCGCTTTGCTTTGGCCACAATATATGCCGCAAAGGCATATATGTTGGGGTTGCGCGCGACATGCAGATGAGTGTCACCACTACATAGTGGGGGCGGGTGATGCCGGTTGGCTGACCAAGACTGCCAACGGGCATTCGGCCCCCGCCACAAGGGAAGGCCTGCCATGTCTGTATCCGTCGCTGATGCCGCCACCCTGCCTGACAACCCCATTGATGTTCTTGAGACCATTGCGACTGCGCAAAACTGGCCGTTTGACCGGTCTGCTGAGGATGAGTTGTCGCTTGCCGTCACAGGGGCATGGTGCGACTACGATCTGTCATTTACCTGGCGTGATGATCTGCATGGGCTGCATCTGGCCTGCGCGTTTGATCTGAAGATCAACACGGCGAAACTGGGTGATGTTCATGCGCTGCTGGCGCGCATCAACGAGCAGTTGTGGCTTGGCCATTTCGACATCTGGAAAGACGAAGGCGTGGTGCTGTTTCGCCACGGGCTGTTGCTGGGGGCGGGCGATGCGTCACCTGAGCAGTGCGAAATGCTGCTGTCGCTTGCAGTGGAAGCATGTGAGCGCTACTACCCGGCTTTCCAGTTTGTTTTGTGGGCCGGGCAATCGGCTGATGATGCGATGACCGCCTGCATGTTTGAAACACAAGGGACGGCCTGACACACAGGGCTGCGAACATCACATGGCTTCATCTCTCGTGCTGCCCGGTACGCTGGTGCTTTTGGGTGCCGGGAAAATGGGTGGTGCCTTGTTGCGCGGATGGCTTGAGGCGGGGGCGGACGCATCACGCATAGCCGTCATAGACCCCCAGCCGTCTAACGACATGAAAGCACTTGCCGGTGATCACGCGATTGCTCTGCATACGGATGGGTCGGCTCTAAGCGACGTTGCTGTCATGGTGCTTGCGGTCAAGCCGCAGATCATGTCACAGGCGGCAAAAACGCTTGTACCCATTGCACAAGATCGTCCGCTTGTTGTGTCTGTGGCTGCTGGCAAATCTGTTGCAGACCTGACCGCCCTGCTTGGCGATGTGCCTATTGTCCGCGCAATGCCGAATACGCCTGCGTCTGTCGGACGCGGGATCTCTGGTGCTTTTGCCGGGAGTGGTGTTTCGGCAGGTCAGCGGGCCTTGGCCACACAGTTGCTTGAAGCTGTGGGCGAGGTTGTGTGGCTTGACGATGAAGCCCTGATGGATGCGGTCACAGCGCTCTCAGGCAGCGGTCCGGCTTATGTGTTCTGGCTGACAGAATGCATGGCGGCGGCAGGCCGCGAGCTTGGTTTGCCGGATGCGGTGGCGGCAACACTGGCGCGGGCCACGGTGGCGGGTGCAGGTGAGTTGATGCATCAGGCCAGGGACACGCCCTCGACACTGCGTGAAAATGTGACATCGCCCGGCGGCACTACGGCGGCGGCGCTTGATGTGCTGATGGCGGATGACGGTTTGGGCGCATTGTTGAGGAAAGCCATGACGGCAGCGAGAGACCGGGCGCGCGAACTTTAGGCGTGTCACATGTCGCAGGCTGGTTTGTGGAACCTTAAGGCGTCATCGCCTATGGTTGTGCTTATGAATGCATCCAGTGATACCAAACCCCGAACGAAGCTGAAAAAGGGCAGTAAGGCCCGCCAGCGCGCCCGCATGGTTGAGGCAGCGCTTGCGCTTGCGCAATCCAATGGCTGGCGTGACCTGTCGATGGCAGAAATTGCCGCTGCCGCGGGTGTGCCGCTGGTGGAGGCGCTGAAGGTTACGCCGTCCAAGACGGCAATCATCCGTGCGTTTTCGCAGCATATCGACGCTCAGGTTCTCAACGAAATTGATGACGAGGCGAGTGATGAGCCTGCGCGTGACCGGCTCTTTGACGTGCTGATGAGCCGGTATGACGCGCTATGGCCGCACCGTCCGGCGTTGCGCGCCATCCTGCGGGATTTGCCCGGTGACCCCGGCGCGCTTTTGTCGGCGATGTCGCCGGCGCTTGAAAGCGTGCAGTGGATGCTCGAAGCCGCTGATCTGGATACCAGCGGCGTGCGCGGCGCGCTGCGGGTGCGGGCTGTTGCGGTGGTTTATGCTGCCAATCTGCGTGTCTGGCTCAACGAGGAAAGTCAGGACATGACCAAGACCATGGCTGATCTTGACCGGCGGTTGCGCCGTGGTGAGGCGCTGATGGAACAGGCGACCGGCATTTCAGAGAATGTATCCGGCCTGCTGCGCAGTTCGTTTGAGGCGCTGGCTGGCCTGGGCCAGCGTTAGGGACCACGCGTTTCAGATTGGCAACTGAATAAGCGCGCGCAGGCCGCCCAGCGGGCTTTCAAGCAACAGAATGTCACCACCATGGCCGCGCGCCACATCTCGGGCGATGGCAAGGCCAAGGCCTGAGCCGGAGCGGTTCTGGTTGCGCGCCGGGTCCAGCCTGTGGAACGGGCGGAACGCATCTTCCATCTGGTCGGGTGGGATGCCGGGGCCGTCGTCATCGACGGTAATTGTAACCGTTGAACCATGTACCTGGGCTGCAAGCCGCACGTGGGTTGCGTGGCCGGTAGCATTTTCCACCAGGTTGGTGATGCAGCGTTTGAGCGCTGCGGGCCGCACGCGCAGGTCAATCGGGCCATCCATGTCGAGGGCAATATCTGTCCCCTTGCGGGCGGCGTTGACGCGGATGTCTTCGAGGAAGGCCTCAAGGTCAATCATCGAGGCCGCTTCGCCGCCCTGGCCACGGGCAAAGGACAGATACTCATCGAGCAGCCGCTCCATGTCGGTGACGTCCTGACGCAGCTCTTCGATTTCCGGGCTGTCGCCCATCATGGCGAGTTGCAGCTTGAAGCGGGTGAGGGGGGTTTTGAGATCGTGGCTGACGCCTGCCAGCATGGCGGTGCGTTGCTGTATCTGCCGGGCCAGGCGGTCGCGCATGAGGATGAGCGCCTGCGCGGCGCGCCGCACTTCGGTGGCACCGGATGGTTTGAAGTCCGGCATGTCGCGGCCAAGGCCGAAAGCTTCTGCGGCATGGGCCAGCCGCTGGATGGGGCGCACCTGACCACGCAGGAACAGCACCGCCACCAGCAGCAAAATCAGTGACGTGCCGACCATCCATGAAATAAAGATGTGGCTGTTGGTTGCCGACACGCGGCTGCGCAAAAACAGTGCCCGCACAACACCGCCGGTATCCTGAATGCGCACATCGACATATTTTTCATAGGTCACCGTGTCCACCCAGATCGGGCGGTCTATGCGACTGCCGAGTTCGGCGACCAGCGTGTCGTGGAGGATGGGAAACAGGCCGGGATTCACTTCCGGCGGCAGGCGTTCGCCGGGCCAGATAGCAATCTGTATTTCAAGATTGCGGCCGATCATGTCGCTGAAGGCTTCATAGTCGCGCTCGTCGTCAATGCGATCATACAGCGTCATCACGAGGCCCATATCGTTGGCGGCCATATAGGCCAGTCCGCGCGTTACTTTCTCCCAGTGGCGGTCCAAAAACACAAACGCGGCGACTATCTGCAGCAGCAGGATGGGGGCGATCACAATGATGAGCGAGCGAGCGAAGAGGCCGTGCGGCGTCCAGCCCCGCAGCAGACCTGACGGGTCAATCGCGGCCAACATTCTGCGTAAGGGCTTGCGAGCGGGCGGGCGGGGTATGGTGGTGTCGGCCATGACGATTACTCCTGCGCACAACGTCTTGAACAGTCTAGTGCATTGCCTGCCAAATCATAAATCTGTGTCTGGCGGTTGCAGCTAATCGCAAATGAACATGTAGCCCTCGCCCCTGATGGTGCGCAGGTAGCGCGGGTCTTTGGGGTTTGGCTCTATCTTGCGCCGCAGGCGGTTGATCTGCACATCCACCGCGCGGTCCGAAATGTCCGGGTCGCCGCCGGTCAGTTCCTCGCGCGGCAAGGCACGCCCGGCTGCGCGGGCAAACAGCGTCATCAGGTCCGTTTCACGGGTGGTGAGGCGTACCGGTGTGTCGTTGCGGGTCAGGATGCCGCGCTCTATATCAAAAGTAAGATCACCGAACGTCACCTGCTTTTTGGGTTGCGGGCGGGTGTTGGCGCGTTTGAGGATTGTGCGGATGCGCAGCAGCAGTTCGCGGGGCTCAAATGGTTTTGGCAGATAATCATCGGCCCCGGCCTCCAGCCCCTCAATGCGGTTTTCAGCCTCGGTGCGCGCTGTCAGCATCAGCACCGGCACGTCAGAAGTAACACGCAGCCGGGTGGCGAAGGTAACGCCGCTCTCCCCGGGCATCATGACGTCAAGCACGATGAGGTCGAAGGCCAGCCCCTCAAGCCGACTGCGGGCCTGGGCTGCATCCTGCGCCGTCGTCACGCGAAAGCCATTGTCGGCAAGATATTTTTTCAGCAGTTCGCGGATGCGGCGATCGTCATCCACCACAAGCAGATGTGGCGCATCGTCGGCAAGTCGTATTTGCCTGTCAGTCATCGGCGGTGTCGCGGGCGGCATTCAGGTGATCGGTACCGGGATGAAGTTCGTTGCGGCTGGTACGATCCAGCAGGGCGTCCATTACCTGACGCCATGCCGCTACAGCTTCCGGGCCTGCCTGCCTGAAGGCGCGTTGCAACCGCACCCGCTGGGGAGCCTGTAGTCGTTGCCAAAGCGCCTGGCCTTTGTCGGTCAGGTGCAGGTGCCGCTCGCGGCGGTCCTGTGCGCCGGTGCGCTGCTCGACGTGCCCGTCTTCCACAAGCTGGCGCAGCACGCGGGCGAGGCTTTGCTTGGTAATGCGCAGGATCGCCAGAAGGTTCTGCACTGTGATGCCGGGGTTGCGGCCGACAAAGTGCAGCACCCGGTGATGGGCGCGGCCAAACTTCTGGCCTTCCAGAATCGCGTCCGGGTCGCTGACAAAATCCCGATAGGCGAAAAACAGCAGTTCCATGGCCTCGATCAGGTGACCATCCTGCTCCAGCCCGCTGTCGGGTCGCGTGGGGGGTTCATCGGATAAAATTATGTCAGCCATATTGACTTATATGGGTTCGATTGTTACTTGAGGGGCCATTGAAACGACAGGATCATTCTTGCAGCGCAGCATTTGCCCTTTTTTGAGGCGCGAATCGCGTTAAACCGGATCATTCCGTCGTCATACTATGCCCGACCATAGGACATTGCGCCCATGCCGGGTGCTCACAAATACCCGCAAAATATGACGCGGACCCAGACTTGAGGGAGCGGCCCGATGGCCACAATACCTTTTGATGATCGCGATGGCTCCATCTGGATGAATGGCGGGCTGCGTCCGTGGCGTGACGCCAACATTCATGTTCTCAGTCATGCGCTGCACTATGCAAGCTGCGTGTTCGAGGGGGAGCGGGTGTATGCGGGCGAGATTTTCAAACTGCGCGAACACACTGAGCGGCTGATCGAGTCGGCACGTATTCTGGGTTTCAGGATTCCCTACACGGCGGATGAAATTGACGCCGCGTGCAAGGAAACGGTTGCCGCCCAGGGCTTCAAGGACGGGTATGTGCGTCCGGTAGCGTGGCGCGGCAGCGAAATGATGGGGGTCTCGGCGCAGGCCACAAAGATAAATCTGGCGATCGCTGTATGGGAATGGCCGTCTTACTTTGACCCGGAAGAACGCCTCAAGGGCATTCGGCTGGACATGGCGGAGTATCGCCGCCCCGCACCCGACACGGCACCCTGCAAAAGCAAGGCTGCGGGCCTCTACATGATTTGCACTATCTCCAAACATGCGGCCGAAAACAAAGGCTACGCGGACGCAATGATGCTGGACTATCGCGGCTATGTCGCCGAGGCCACCGGCGCAAACATGTTTTTTGTGAAGGACGGCGCACTGCACACGCCAATGCCTGATTGTTTTCTGGATGGCATCACCCGGCGCACGGTCATTGATCTGGCGAAGGCGCGCGGCATCGAGATCATCGAGCGGCATATCAAGCCTGAAGAAATGTCAGACTTTGAGCAGTGCTTTATCACAGGCACCGCTGCGGAAGTGACGCCGGTATCAGAAATTGGTCCGTACACGTTCACACCCGGCGAGATAACCAAAACGCTGATGAACGACTATATGGCGCTGGTGAACCGCACCGGGTCTGTCGCGGCGGCCTAGCTGCGCCAGCGGTTGGCTGCGTCGTCGTCGCGGTCTTTGGCATCCACCCATTGGTCTCCTGACCGTGTGTGTTCCTTCTTCCAGAAGGGGGCGTTGGTCTTGAGAAAATCCATCACGAAGTTGGCGGCGTCAAAAGCCGGTTGGCGGGAAGGTGCGGTGGCGATCACCAGCACAATCGGGTCACCCGGCCTGAGCGTGCCAAAGCGGTGGATTATCTGCATGTCGGTAACCGCAAAGCGCGCGCGGGCGTCAGCCTCAATACGCTCAAGTTCCGCCTGAGCCATGGCGGGATAGTGTTCCAGCGTCATGGCGGACAGTGTGTCGCCACCGGATATGTCGCGGACCTGCCCGACAAACGTCACGCTGGCACCAATGTCCGCACGACCCGTGACATGTGTGTTGAGTTCGGCACCGGCATCAAATGGTTCGCTTTGAATGCGGACAGACATTGTGTGCCTACCCGCCGGTAACGGGCGGGAAAAACGCCACTTCGTCGCCGGGCTTTACGGGTGTCTGCGGTGTTGCCTGAACCTGATTGACGGCGATCCTGATTTTCTGATTGTCAAAGGCTGTGCGCTTTTGCTCGTCGCCTTCCGCGAGGTGAGCCAGCAGTCTGGCGGCTGTATCAACGGCAGGGGGAAGCGTGATGGTCTCCTCCGCAATGCCCACCGCTTCACGCAGCCGCGCAAAATAAAGGACAGTGATGGTGCTCATTTTCCGTCAGCCGCAATGACGTGGCGCATCCCGGCGCGGAAATAATCGTAGCCGGTGTATAGCGTCAGCAGGGCTGCCAGCCACAGGGCGGTGATGCCCACTTCGCTGGTAAACCAGAACAGTTCCCGACCTTCCGGCCCGCACAGCAAAAAGCTGATGGCGGTCATCTGCAGGGCGGTTTTCCATTTGGCGAGTTGTGTGACCGGTACGCTGACCTGAAGTTGCGCCAGATATTCACGCAGGCCCGACACCAGTATTTCACGCGACAAAATGATCACGGCGGCAAACAGGCTGATGCCGGCAATGGTTTCGTCAGCCGCGAGCAGCAACAATGCAGCCGCCACCAGCAGTTTGTCGGCGATCGGGTCCAGCATGGCGCCAAGGCTTGATTGCTGTTGCCATGCGCGGGCGATGTAGCCATCGACGAAATCCGTCACGCTGGCGACCACAAAAATGCCCACCGCAATCCAGCGGCCAATGTCGCCGGAAATAAAAAACGTGGCGACCAGTACCGGCACAAGTGCAATACGCGCATAGGTGAGCTGGTTGGGCAGGTTCCATGCCGGTGAGATCGGACGTGAGGAGTTGGAGCTGGACATGGTTTGATCATATACGACGCGGCGCGGCGCGGGGAGAGCCTATGCGCAACGCTGCTGCCCGAAATGCGCGCCGCTATTTCGCCCCTTCGTGAAAGTGGTCATAGATGGTGCGGGCCACAGCCTTTGAAATGCCGGTAACAGATTCAAGGTCAGAAAGACCGGCAGCAGCCACAGCGCGGGCGGACCCGAAGTGATTGAGCAGCGCCCGCTTGCGCTTGGGGCCGATGGAGGCCACCCCGTCCAGCATGGATTTTCCAATTGCCTTCTTGCGTCGCGCCCGATGGGTGCCAATGGCAAAGCGGTGCGCCTCGTCACGCAGGCGTTGCAGATAATAGAGAACCGGGCTTTTGGCCTCCATCATGAAGGGCGCGCGGCCGGTCATGAAAAACCGTTCGCGCCCCGCATCACGCTCCGGGCCTTTGGCAATGCCAACAAGAGTTACCCGGTCGATGCCGAGCTCGTCGAACACTGATTGGACGACGGAGAGTTGGCCGGCACCACCATCAATGAGCACCAGATCGGGCCAATCGGGATCAGGATCACGCGCCGTATCATCCTGCGCATTGTCTATCGCGGCCTGATCCTTCACCAGCCGGGCAAAGCGGCGGGTCAAAACCTCGCGCATCATGGCGTAATCGTCTCCCGGCTCAGTATCCGGGTTTTTGATATTGAACTTGCGGTACTGGTTTTTGCGAAAACCCTCAGGCCCCGCCACAATCATGCCACCCACCGCGTTGGTGCCGGAGATGTGGCTGTTGTCGTACACCTCAATGCGTTGGGGTGGTGTGTCCATACCAAACGCATCAGCAAGGCCTGCCAGCAGTTTTGTCTGGGTCGATGATTCAGCCATACGGCGGGCCAGTGCCTCGCGTGCGTTGTCGTAGGCGTATTGCACCAGCTCACGCTTCTCGCCACGACGGGGCCTGCCGACGGCGACTTTGCGCCCGCGTTTGATGGTCAGGGCCTGCGCGAGCAGGTCGGCGTTTTCCACGGTTTCGTTGAGCAGCACCAGCCGGGGCGCGGGGCGCTCTTCATAGAACTGCGCCAGAAACCCGTCGAGGATTTCAGCGGTTTCCATGTCCTTGTCATGCTTGGGGAAGTAGGCGCGGTTGCCCCAGTTCTGTCCGGCTCTGAAAAAGAACACCTGTACGCAGGTCTGGCCGCCCTCGCCGTGAATGGCAAAGACGTCTGCCTCCTCGACGGTTTGCGGATTGATGCCCTGATGCGCCTGAATGTGGCTCAGGGCGCGCAAACGGTCGCGGTAGATGGCTGCCTTCTCAAAGTCGAGATCAGCCGATGCCTGTTCCATCTGCTGTGCCATGCGCTCACGGATCTTGCGGCTTTTGCCGGAGAGGAACGCGTCTGCCTCGCCGACGAGGGCTGCGTAGTCGCTCTCGTTGATCTCACCGGTGCACGGGGCTGAGCATCGTTTGATCTGGTACAGCAGACACGGGCGGCTGCGGCCTTCATACACCGTGTCGGAACACGATCGCAGCAAGAATGCCTTTTGCAGGGCATTGAGCGTGCGGTTGACGGCACCGGCGGAGGCGAACGGCCCGAAGTAATCCCCCTTGCGGACGTGTGCGCCGCGGTGCTTGAGGATCTGCGGCACCGGATGGTCGCGGGCGATGAGGATGTAGGGAAATGATTTGTCGTCGCGCAGTTGCACGTTGTAGCGCGGGCGAAGCTGCTTGATGAGATTGGCCTCCAGCAGCAGCGCCTGGGTTTCGCTTTCCGTCACCACAAACTCCATCGCAGTGGTGGAGGCGATCATCCGTGCGATGCGATTGGTATGGCCGAGAAGCCGGGAATAGCTGGTGACGCGTTTCTTGAGGCTGCGCGCCTTGCCCACATACAGCACGTCACCGTCCGCCCCAAACATCCGATAGACGCCCGGCGCGTTGGGCAGCCGGGTCACATAGTCGGCAATCAGGTCAGCGCCGGTGAGCGGGGGGGTGTCGGGGGTGGTCGTCATGGGGTCAATATGTACCTGATAGACAGCCTGCCGGGCAAAAACGGGTTTGCTCTGGGCTAAAAAGGTCACCTGTGCATGTGGATAAGTCTGTTGAAAACCCAGGGGGTGAAAGTTGCGCGCTTTCGCAATGGACAAGCGTGCAGGCGGCACCTCCGGGCGCGTGGTCGCTAACCCTCTGATTTTTAAATGAGAATTGGCGCAAGTGTGGGGTCAACTATGCCTGCGGCCCGGTGCATTTGAGGGGCAGCCGCCTAAAATGCACACCGTGCGCATGTGCAAAACATGCGTACTATTGAGGCAGGGTGAGTATTTGAGCAGGCTCAGGATTGGGGCAGGGGCCGCAGCCGCTCTATCTCAATGCCCACGCTATGAGCTTCGGCAATGGCGTCCAGTTTCTCAATCCGCACCCGGGCGGCGAGCACGCGCTCGTCGGTGAAGCAGTCTTCTGCCACGGCTTCGGCCAGGGTTTCCACCAGTCGCACATGGCCCGCATCCACCAGCGCCTTGATGTTGTTCACCACGCGCTCGTAGCACACCACATTGGCCAGGCTGTCGTTGAGGCTCTCGTCGCCCTCGGTGACGGTCAGGTCCACGTTGACGATGATCGGCTGGGCACGGCCTTCCTCGTGGCGGTGGACGCCGATATGGGCATCAAGACGCAGGTCGCGGACGAACACGTGGCGGGTGAGCCGTGCGGCATCGGCGATACGCAGGGGTGTGACATTTCCAGTCTGCTGCTTGGTCATTCAGCGCTTACTCCTTGCCGGTGGCGTCCGGCGTCTGCCAGGCGAGATGCTGTCCGCCATCCAGAGCCAGCATTTGGCCAGTCAGCGACGGCGTTTCAACAATAAAGCGCACCGTACGCCGGAACTCTGCCATGTCGGGACCGCGTGACAGCGGCACCGCGCGCACCTGTGCTTCAAAATCGTCCGGGTTCTGCCGGTCGTTGCGAAGGGCCGGGCCAGGGCCAATGCCGTTGACGCGGATGTTGGGTGCCAGTGCCTGTGCCAGTGTCTGTGTTACCGTCCACAGCGCCGCCTTTGATGCGGTGTACGACATAAACCGCGGGGTGAGCCGCCATACGCGCTGGTCAATGATGTTTATGATGTTGCCCAAAGCGTCATCGGGAAGCTGTGCGGCAAAGGCCTGCGACAGCAGCAGCGGTGCACGCAGATTGATGGCCATATGCGCGTCGAAACGTTCAGGCGTCACCGTGTGCGCGGTATCTTCTTCAAACAGCGAAGCGTTGTTGATGAGCAGACCCAGCGGGCCAAGGGCCGTTGTTGCCTCGCGTATGAGGCTCTCAAGTGCACCGGCGTCGGTCAGGTCGGCCTGCAGTGCCACAGCCTTGCCGCCCTGTGCCTCAATATCGGCGGCCAGCGCCGCCGCTGCATCTGCTGACGATCCGTAGTGAATGGCAACCGCCCAGCCATCGGCGGCCAATCCTTCAACCAGCGCCCGGCCAATGCGTTTGGCACCGCCGGTCACCAGTGCTGTTTTTGGCGACGGATTCATCAGATCTGAAACACAGCGAACAGATATGCGACATAAAAACCGGTGAAGATGACACCGGCCAGCCGGGTGATGGTGGCGCGCATGAATGCGAACGGCACCACCAGCAGGGCGGCGGCCAGCATCACCCACAGGTCAAAGCGCATGAAGGTTTCGGGCACCGGCAGGTCCACCACCATGGCGGTGATGCCGCCGATGGCCAGAATGTTAAACAGGTTTGAGCCGATGACATTGCCAACGGCCACGTCAGCCTGTCGGCGGAAGGCTGCAACCACCGTTGTGGCAAGTTCAGGCAGTGATGTGCCGATGGAAATGATGGTGAGGCCGATGGCAGCTTCCGAAACGCCGAAGCGACGGGCAATCTCCGTTGCGCCGTCCACAACAAGCTCAGCCCCCAGCGGCAGGCCCGCTAGGCCGATGAGCAGGAAGGCGCAGATGGCCCAGACGCGTTCTGGCAACCCGGTGATCTCGTCCAGGTCGCTGTCAAAATCCGTGTCCGGCGATTTGCGGGCGCGAAGGCCGGAATAGGCGAGGAACGCCAGCACCAGCATGAACAGGATCAACCCGTCCCAGAACACCAGCGTGCCGGTGAGACACAGCCCGACAAACAGCAGGGTGGAGCCGACCATCATGGAGGTGTTGCGGCGGATCGACGCCTGATTGCACACGGTGGGATAAATTATGGCAGGAATGCCAAGCACCATCAGCACGTTGGCAATGTTGGACCCCACAATGTTGCCCAGCGAAATGCCCGGCGCGCCTTCAAGGGCCGCCCTGAGCGACACCATGAGTTCGGGCGCTGAGGTGCCAAACGCCACCACCGTCAGCCCGATGATGAGCGGGTGAACACCAAACCGCCCTGCCAGGGCTACCGCACCGCGCACCAGAAGGTCGCCGCAGAACAGCAGAATGATCAGGCCACCGGCGAGGGCAAGGTACATCATGAACGCAAATGCCGATCCGCCGGATTGGCTGGCTCACAGCCGGTGCGGGCTGCAAGCGTGTGAGGTGTATTGCCGGTCACGGAAAAAATCATCCTGCCCCATCTGCGACCTGACGCGGAGGCAAAGGTGCCCGCGATTTGAGCAGCAAGCTGATGCCGCACATATTTGGCCGGAAATATTTTCTTTTTGTTGCCCGAACATCGCTCCCCGGCGTATCCGCGCTGATATCCTCTGATATATATGGGCTGGGCGCGCGTTGCAAAGACACTCATTAAATCTGCGCTCAGGTGATCGACGGGGCTGAACGAGCGTGGAACCGGATACCATTGTGGAAGTTGCGCGCCAGGCTGCCGAAATGGCGTCCGGCGCCGCCGGTGTGGGGCACGATGACCACGCCGCCGGGCACGCCACGGTTCCCTATATCCGTGAAATCATTGTTTTCCTTGTTGCCAGCGTGCTGGTGGTGCCGCTGTTCAAGTGGTTCAGGGCCAGCCCGGTGCTGGGCTATCTGTTTATCGGCGCGATCATCGGTCCGTTCGGCTTTGCGGTAATCGACGACGTTGAGGGCGTCGCGGCCATGGCCGAGCTGGGCGTGGTGTTTCTGCTGTTCATGATCGGCCTTGAGTTGTCCGTCGAGCGATTGAAA
The DNA here is from genome assembly GCF_040219635.1 of Pyruvatibacter sp. Lineage (NCBI taxonomy): Bacteria > Pseudomonadati > Pseudomonadota > Alphaproteobacteria > Hyphomicrobiales > Parvibaculaceae > Pyruvatibacter > Pyruvatibacter sp. The sequence continues at coordinate 385,519 of NZ_JAVJSC010000009.1, read as the reverse complement.
GCCATGCGCACCATGGTGTTCGGCCTTGGCTTTGCGCAGGTTGTTGTGTCGGGCGCTGTGATTGGTGCCGCCGCCCTGTGGTGGGGCAACACGGTGCAGGCGTCGATCATCATCGGGCTGTGTCTGGCGCTGTCGTCCACCGCCGTCATCATGCAGTTGCTGATGGAGCGCGGCGAGTTTTCCTCGCGCATGGGGCGGGCGTCGTTTGCGGTGCTGCTGGCGCAAGACCTTGCCGTGGTGCCGCTGCTGATGCTGGTGACAATCTTTGCCGCCGGCGAAAACGGCCATGTGGCGGAGCTGGTGGGCATGGCGCTGCTGCGGGCTGTTGTCGCGGTGCTGCTCATCATCTTTGTCGGCCGCTGGCTGGTGCGGCATCTCTACCGCATGGTGACATGGACGCAGAGCCCGGAACTGTTCATGGCGCTGACGCTGCTGGCTGTGCTGGGCACGGCGTGGTTCACGGGCGTTGCCGGGCTGTCGATGGCGCTGGGGGCGTTTCTCGCCGGGCTGCTGCTGTCTGAAACCGAGTTCCGCCATCAGGTTGAAACCGACATCGAGCCGTTCAAGGGCCTGCTGCTGGGGCTGTTCTTCATCTCCATCGGCATGAGCATAGATTTTGGCGTGCTGGCGGAAGAATGGTTCAACGTCATCATCGGTGTGACCGGACTGATCATTCTCAAGGCGATCATCCTCATCGGGCTGGCACGGGCGTTCCGCCTGCCGTGGACAACATCGCTGCGCACCGGGCTGTTGCTGTCGGCGGGCGGCGAGTTTGCGTTTGTCGGCGTCACGGCCGCGATGGGTTCGGACATCATTTCCGATCCGATCGGGCAATACATGCTGATTGTCGCCGCCGTCTCCATGGCCACCACGCCGTTTTTGGCAGACCTTGGTGCGTTCCTCAAAAAACGCATCGACGACCGTATCGGCGCTGACCCCATTCAGGCCACCGAAGATGAGGCGCGCGGCCTTGAGGGCCATGTCATCATTGCGGGCTATGGCCGCGTTGGTCAGACCGTGGCGCGGATGCTGGGTGACCTCAAGCACCCCTATATGGCGCTCGACCTCAACGTGCCGCGCACCCGCGAGTGCCGCGCCAAGGGGGAGCCTGTATATTACGGTGATGCCTCCAAGCCCGATGTGCTTGAGCGTATCGGCGCGGACCATGCAGGTGCCGTGGTGGTTACGCTCGACAATTTTGCGGCTGCCTCGCGCGCCGTCGAGGCCATTCGCAACCGGTGGCCGGGCATTCCCATTTTTGTGCGCGCCTGGGATATGACGCATTCGGACGAACTCTTTAAACTTGGCGCCACCGGCGTGGTGCCCGAAACGCTGGAAAGCTCGCTCCAGCTTGCCGGCCAGGTGCTGCAAAGCCTCGGCACGCCTCGTGAAGCTGTGGGCGACATCATCACCCGCATCCGCGAAAAGGATTATGCAGGCCTCGAAGCGCCGGGCTCAGACGACGTCCAGCCCCTGCCGATTGATAAAGACACCCGCGAAAAGGCCGCGGCAGAGTAAGCGTTCCGCTTTCCTCTCCTCCCCCGCATCCCCGGACCTGATCCGGGGTCCACGCGCACCCCCGCGTGCCGCAGCGCTCATTCGCTCACCCCCACCCGGCGCCGCGCGCCGACCTCCCCACAAGGGGGAGGTAAAGTTTTCCGCATCCCCATTGCCACACGTGTCGCCCCCTGATTTTCCCCCCACAGTCCCCCTCCCCTTGATGGGGAGGGCCGGGGTGGGGTGACACCCGTTCACCCGGCACAAACACCAAAAGCCCCGCGCAGACTTTTCCGCGCGAAGGCAGCAGGACGTGCCGGGGCGACAATCCGTATGACGTCGAACAGGACCGCCTTCCGGCACGTCCCGCACGGCATCGCTTCGGCGACCCTGATTTCCCGTCTTCCCTCAAGACGCCTGCGCCGTCATTACGCGCGCGCTGCATCTCCGGTGACCCGGCGTCGTGTGCGCTGGTTTCCGGCCCATGCCGCAGGCAGAACCATCACGCCCCGCAGGTCAGGGCCTTTAACCCGTCACATCCCTGCGGTCACCAGTCACCCACTCAGATCCACCGCCTGGCCGGAGAAGCCCGTTACGCCTCCCTCTCCTCCCCCGCATCCCCGGACTTGATCCGGGGTCCACTCGCATCCGCCGCCGAACGCAAACAACCAGCCCCTTCCAGGCGCCGCCCTCCCGCCCAGAGCCCGGCCGGTCCGGGATGCCCTCAGGCAGAAGGTGCGACAAGGATAAGGGGGGTGTGGGGGAGGGGGGATAAGGTTTTTTGGGAATGTGGAGAGGAGTTGCCGCACTAGGAAAGTGACAACTTCGGAGCCTTTGTATTGACGATTAGCTAGTTCTCCACAATCATAACTGTCGGGATTCCAGCAATGAAATTAAGATGAAGGGTCTAGAAAATGAGGCTCATAAAAGAAATTGAAATTGCTTACTTCCGTTCCCTCTACAAAGAGCGCATTCGCCATGTTGAGGATATGAATATTTTTTTTGGGCGTAACGACTCTGGTAAATCAAATGTTGTCCGTGCTCTGAATCTATTTTTTAATGGAGAGACGAACCCAAATTATAAGGGGTTTATCCCCTTGAAGCAAGTAAGATGAGCACCTATATTGAAGTCATCGGAGGAAACGATGGCTTCTCAACTCACAGTTCGCGACTTCTTCAAACGCTTCCCGGATGACGAGGCTTGCCTCACGCACATCATGCAGGTGCGTTACGGCTTAAAGCATGATTGCAGGGCTTGCGGCGTTGAGGCGACGTTCCACCGTATGAGCAACCGCCGGGCCTATGCGTGCTCCCACTGTGGCGATCACCTGTACCCGACCGCTGGCACCATTTTTGAGAACACGCGGACACCGCTGCAACTCTGGTTCTATGCGATCTACCTGTTTGTAACGACACGCCACGGCGTATCCGGTAAGGAACTGGAGCGGTCGCTTGGCGTGACCTACAAGACGGCTTGGCGCATGGGCCAGCAAATCCGCGATCTCATGACGAAGGCGGATCAGTTCGACATGCTGCAAGGCCATGTGGAACTTGACGAGGCTTATGTTGGCGGTCACCGCCCCGGCAAGCGTGGTCGCGGCGCGGCTGGCAAGACGATTGTGATGGGCCTTAAAGAGCGGAATGGCCGGATCAAGGCTGAAGTGATACCGAACGTTAAAATGCCGACGCTTCGCGGCGTGGTGCTGCGGAATGTTGAGGAAGGCGCTACCGTCTCAACCGATGAACTCATGTCCTACGGCTTACTGGAAGGCGACGGCTATAAGCACGGCGCTGTGAAGCACGGCGCTAAGGAGTGGGCCTATTACGACTACCGGCATGATGCCCTGCACCACACCAACAGCGTCGAGTCGTTCTGGCGTCTGTTTAAGAAGTCGGTTGCCGGTACGCATATCCATGTGTCTCAGAAGTACATGGGCCGGTACCTTGGCGAGTTCACTTTCCGCGCGAACCATCGGGAGATGGAGAACGCGATGTTTGATCTTCTGATAGGGGCTGTTTGATGAGCCGGTCTAAAGCTGCGTCCACTGCTGCCCGGTTTGTTGGGCCTACGCCGCGGGCTTCCTCTTGCTTAACGAAAGCATCCAGTTGGCCGGATTGGATAGCTTGTCTTAACGACAATTTTTGTTTGTTCATTTTCAACACCTATCGGCTATAAAGGGCTAATCGCATGGAGGGTCATGTGGACCGATTGAAATTAAATCTGAATGATCTGGTGCCCCTTTGGGAGCGTGAATTCCTGCACCGCATGAACGAGTCCGAACTTGAGCGCTTCAGACGGCGTGATGTGAACGTCCCTGAAACGTCTGGCTTGCAAGAGGTCGTCGGGGAGCGTCGTGCGCTCGCGCAGGATGTCTTCCGTGCGACTGTCATCAGCCAAAGTCGATTGAAGTGAGTGTTGTAGTCGTTCTGCTGACATGCCTTCGGCAGATGCGTTTATGACTGTCGGGTGGATCATGAACATGGCGTGTTGTGAACAGTATCGTTTTGCCGCGCCACAAAATACGGCAACGGCTATGGAGCACACGCTTCCCATATTGTGAGCGACAACCCGCAACGGCAGCGACTTCATGTGGTTGTAGAGGTAGATGCCGTCCGCGACGAAGCCGCCCATTGAACTGAAACAAAGGTGAACTTCGTCATAGTTGTCATTGTGCGCCTGGTTAAGCGCAGCGGCAATACGGGTTACCCCATTCGGCTCTATGTGGCCGGTGAAGCCAAAGTAGGCCACTTTTGTTCCGGCCAAGTCGGGCATGGTGCCTCCTTATTTCTGGACACGGATTCACGTGTTTGGTAGCAAAGAGGCACCCATCGCAGCTTTTGCCGCAATGGGTGCCGAAGGTTAGCCCTCTAACAAGAGGATGCGATCATAAGGGGATGCGCCCCCGAATGACCGCAGGGGATACCAAAGCATCCGCCTGACCTCCTTCCCGGCATCTTCACTGCCGGGTGTGCCTGCGCCTCGCAGGGTTTGCCGCTTCACCATGAAGCGGCTTGTTTCAAGCGGCGGACGATGGTGAGACATCGTTCGCCGTTTCTTTTGCTTCAATCTCGATCCGGCCCTTTTGTTTGGACATCAGCTTGAAAATGCCTGCCGCTGTGCGGAGCCATTCCGCCTGTTCCTCAATGGTCCAGTCAGCAAATCCGTCTGTGGTTGGGAGTGCATCCAAAAGACCCTCAATAAAGGGATGGTATTTACCGTCTCCGCCGCCGTTTCCACCACCATCGCCCGGGGGAGGAGGTGGCGGTGGTGTTTCGCCACGCGGCTGTTGAGGGGCCACTGCGGGCTTGATGAATCGCCCGCTGGACTGGTCAATAAAATGAGCCCTTTCGGCGGATTTCTGGAAAACCTGCCGAGCCCTCTCTCGCTGCTTTGTAGGCACGCCAAGTTCAACCATCTGGCGCTCTATAGCGGCAGCGGGGGGCAATGCGTACCCGTTGTTTTTCTGGAACATCGCTTCGTAGAGCGGCACATTTAGAAACGCTTCAACGCGAGCCGCACCGGCCCCTTGCTCATCGACCACATTCCGCCCTAGGTCAGTTATCTCGACGGACCCGCGGGATGTTTCAACAAAGCCATATATGCGGGCGGCAGAAACGCGCGAGCGGAATGTGCCTCCGTTGGAGGACATATCTAGCCATCCCGCAAGCTGTGTGGGCTCTGCCGTGCCACCGCCTTTTGCATAGAGGACGGACGCGAGCTCTTCAGCCGCCTCCATATCCGAGTACGGAAACTCTATCTGTGAGCGCTCCCGCTTTTGAGGCGGCGTTGCGGCGATGTCTGCGGTCTCGGTTGTGTCGTCCATATGAAGTCTCCATGCACCCAAGGGTGGGCGGCACGAACACCATACAGGCCTTTGTCTGCGAAGCAACAACTATTTCCGCGTTATCGTGACCGCAGCAACAAGAGCGCTTTGTTCCACTTGCTTCAAGGGGATAAACCCCAATTATAATCTTGATTTTGATGTCGATTTTTCAAATTTGAGGCTAAAGCAATCAGAAAAAAGCGAAGATATAAGAAAGTTTATATACGTGAAGGTTTTTTTTGAGACTCCTCCTTCATATCGGGCGAGCCTTGGAAAAGAGTTTTGGGTTAAGAGGCAGTGGACAGATTTTCGCACTAATAACTTTAATCAAGAAGTTTCCTCAGAACATAGAAAATCAAACAGATATACCTCTATAACTAGAATTTTAAATAGAATAAAATTTACATATATACCGGCTGTCAAAGATAGGCAAATATTCTCAAATCTTCTCAATGATGTATACAAAATACTTGTTGAAGATGAGGGATTTGGAGCTTCTTTGAGTACATTTTCATCTGATATACAGAAAAGAACGGAAGCTCTTTCGGGTTCTCTTTCTAGTTTGTTTAAATTTGATAGTGTAATTGCTGCACCTACAGATTTATCTAATCTTTTTAAATCACTTGATTTTGAAACGGGAAAGGAAAATGATAATTCTAAGTACTCACTAATACTGCAGCGTGGTGATGGGATACAGGCGCGCCATATACCGGAGATACTTAAATTTATTTCCGAGAATGATAGTAACAAATTCCATATTTGGGGATTTGAGGAGCCAGAAAATTCACTAGAGCACAGCGCTGCATCTAAAGAAGCAGCTCGCTTTCTTGTTGCTTCTAAATCTAATGTAATACAGTCATTTCTTACTAGTCATAGCCCATCTTTTTACTCATTGAGTGGAGGTGGTGTTGCAAAATATTTTGTGAAGCAAGTGAGTGATATAGAAGAAAAATCTATATCTAAGATTGGGGAAAAATCTGAAGAAATAGATAGCTTAAGACTTATGGGAGATGATTTTTATCTACCAATAATTTCCAAAGTTGTAGATAGAGTGGAAAAAGAAAGATTTCATTTAAAGGAAGAAAGAGAATTACTACTTGAAAGACTTCGGTTGATAGAAAAACCCATATTTTTTGTAGAAGGTGAGGGGGATGCAAAAATACTCTCTGCTGCGTGGTCTTCGCTCACTAAGGATGTATGTCCATTTAAGTTTGAACCATCTTTGGGTACCCCCAAAATGAAGGCTTTGGCAGCCGAGGGGCTGACTCTTGAAGCACTTGGCAACAACCGAAAAGTTTTTGCACTTGTGGATTATGATGGTGCAGGGCGGACTGTTATGCCGAAAAAGGTCAGCGGGACGGGTTGGCGGAAGCATGTAAATGGGGTGTTCTGGCGCCATCTGGCTCCACCCGATGAATTGATTGCTGCGCTTGATAAAGCTGGTTTACAGCAAGACTATACGTCTTGTGTTTTGGAAGACATGTTTCCGGCATCCTTGAGATTGGAGGCCCAAAATCTCGGTTTTTATAGCTTGGGAGAACTCCGTCCAGACTATTCCAGACCGGAATGCAAGATCATGAGTGCAATTTCCACCATGGACAGTGATCCTGAGACTGGCGTGTATCAATTGAGACCAGAGTCGAAAGACGAATTTAGTGATTGGGTTGAGAAAAGAATGAAGGAGCAACCTGACCTTGCCCAGCCTTTTGCTGACCTCCTGTTTGAGGCTCGAGCCTGCCTGTAGGTCTGGGCAGCGTTGAGACCGGGTTTTGGAAGTTTTGCACTGAAAGCACTGTCCACGCTTTCGCCTCGCGGGTTTTCCGGCAACCTGCCCAATTTGTTTTGGCGACAGATCTGCAATTGCTTATTTGTTCGTCGATCTCAAAGCGTCACGCACTGACACCGCTGTTGAGTCACAGTGGCAAGGATTGCGGCAAGGAGCGAGAGCCGTTAGTCAGATCGCCTTTTGCCGAAGAGGCCCGCGTGCGATTGATTTAAAACCTGCTGACTACCGCTGCCCACGCTTCTGCCGCGGCTTCGGCCTCTCCGGCCCACCCTGTGACCGCCGCAGCTCGTCCTGCCGCACCATCGGGTCGTCGGCGATGGCCAGCTCGTTCGTCGCTCTCGAAGCGTCACCGGCGCTTTGAGCCCCGTCCGCGCTTGGGGCGCGGGCGTGACCGCTCTTCACCCTGCGCTCGCTTCAACTCATCCTGCCGCACCATCGGGTCGTTGGCGATGGCCATCTCTGTTTCCTGAAGCTTTTTCAGCTCATCACGCAGCCTTGCCGCTTCCTCGAATTCGAGGTCGGCGGCGGCGTCTTTCATGCGGCGTTCTAGGTCTTCCATGTGGGCCTTGAGGTTGTGGCCGGCCAGGAGGACGGTCTCGCCATCCTTGCCCGTCGCGCCTTCGACGCGCACATGGTCGCGTTCGTACATGCTGTCGAGCACGTCTGAAATATTGGCTTTCACGCTTTGCGGGGTGATGCCGTGGTCTTTGTTGTATTTCATCTGCTTTTTGCGGCGGCGGTCGGTTTCGGCCAGGGCGCGTTCCAGTGAGCCCGTCATGTTGTCCGCATACAGAATAACCCGGCCGTCCACGTTGCGGGCGGCGCGGCCGATGGTTTGCACCAGCGAGGTCTCTGACCGCAGGAAGCCTTCCTTGTCGGCGTCGAGAATGGCGACCAGGGCGCATTCGGGAATGTCGAGGCCTTCGCGCAGCAAATTGATGCCCACCAGCACATCAAACGTGCCAAGGCGCAGGTCGCGGATGATCTCGATGCGTTCCAGCGTGTCGATGTCCGAGTGCATGTAGCGCACGCGCACGCCCTGCTCGTGCATGTATTCGGTCAGGTCTTCCGCCATGCGCTTGGTCAGCACGGTGACCAGCGAGCGGTAGCCCTGCGCGGCGACGTCCTTCACCTCGGCGATCAAATCTTCCACCTGGGTTTCGACGGGGCGGATTTCCGTCACCGGGTCGATGAGGCCGGTGGGGCGGATCACCTGCTCGGTGAAGACGCCGCCGGTCTGGTCCAGCTCCCATTGCGCCGGGGTGGCGGAGACGAACACCGTCTGCGGCCGCATGGCGTCCCATTCCTCAAAGCGCATGGGGCGGTTGTCAACGCAGGACGGCAGGCGGAAGCCATATTCCGCCAGGGTGGATTTGCGGCGGTAGTCGCCCCTGAACATGCCGCCGATCTGCGGCACGGTCTGGTGGCTTTCATCCACAAACACCAGCGCGTTGTCGGGCACATACTCAAACAAAGTGGGCGGCGGCTCGCCGGGCTTGCGGCCGGTCAGCCAGCGCGAATAGTTCTCGATGCCGGCGCATGAGCCCGTGGCCTGCATCATCTCCAGGTCAAACTGGGTGCGCTGCTCGATGCGCTGTGCTTCCAGCAGCTTGCCCTGGGCTGTGAGTTCCGCCAGCCGGGCCTTGAGCTCGTTCTTGATGCCCTCGATAGCGCGGGTGAGGGTGGGGCGCGGGGTCACGTAGTGGGAGTTGGCATAGACCTTCACGTAATCCAGCTTGGCGGACTTCTGGCCGGTGAGCGGGTCGAACTCGGTGATCTCTTCAATCTCGTCGCCAAACAGCGACACGCGCCATGCGCGGTCTTCATAGTGGGCCGGGAAGATTTCCACCGTGTCGCCGCGTACCCTAAACGTGCCGCGCTGAAACGCCGTGTCGTTGCGCTTGTACTGGATGGCCACGAGGTCGGCGAGGATCTGGTTGCGGTCGATGCGCTGACCTTTCTTGAGGTCGAACGTCATCGACGTATAGGTCTCGACCGAGCCGATGCCGTAGATGCACGACACGGATGCAACGATGATGACGTCGTCGCGCTCCAGCAGCGCGCGGGTGGCCGAGTGGCGCATCCGGTCAATCTGTTCGTTTACGGAGCTTTCCTTCTCGATGAAGGTATCCGTGCGCGGAATATACGCCTCCGGCATGTAGTAGTCGTAGTAGGAGACGAAATACTCGACCGCATTGTCCGGGAAAAAATTCTTGAACTCGCTGTAGAGCTGGGCGGCCAGCGTCTTGTTGTGGGCCAGCACCACGGCGGGGCGCTGGGTCGCCTCAATGACTTTGGCCATGGTGTAGGTCTTGCCGGAGCCGGTGACGCCGAGCAGCACCTGGTCACGCTCATTGTTCTCGACGCCCTCCACCAGTTCCCTGATGGCCTGGGGTTGGTCGCCGGCGGGCTCGTAGTCTGATTGCACCCTGAAACGGACATTGGGCAGCAGCTTTTCGGGCCGGTCAGGCCGGTGCGCCTCAAACGGCACGTCGGGCAGATATTTAAGCCCCGCGCCGGAGCCATCCAGCTTGAACGCCTCCTTGGGGTCCACCTCCGCCGCCGGCACAAACGAGCCACCCGGCGCCTCGGCAAGCCCTGGCCCATGATCCGGCACCTGATCTGCAGGCAGCGGATACGCATCATCCTTCAGCGGAACTTTATTGTCCCGCGTGGCAGATTTAGGCGCGGCCTTGGTGCGTTTTTTGGAGGGACTCGACATGAGAACGAATATGGTACGGCTGCGTTGGGATTGCGAGTCCCTCTTGGGCACCTGAGATTTTCTGGCTTAGCCAGTAGTGCCGTCTGTTTTATCCGACGCGCCGCCAACGCCTTCCACAAACACCGTCTGGGTCGGGTAGGCGAACTCTATGCCTTCGTCCTCAAACTTTTTGTGGATGGCGAGATAGATTTTTTCCTGGATGGCCATGTATTCGTTGTAGTCGGCGCTGGTGACGAACCACACGGTTTCGACCATCAGGGCGAAGTCGCCGAAGCCTGAGAAGTTGGTGCGGTCGAGGCGGGCGCCGTCCTGGGCGTCGATGATTTGCTTTATCATGTCGGGGATAGCGTTCAGCTTGTCGTGGCTGGTCTGATAGACGACGCCGAGTTTGAACACGATGCGGCGTTGCCACATGCGCTTGTAGTTGTGGATGCGGCTGGTCAGCAGGTCGGTGTTCGCAACGATCAACTGTTCGCCGCCCAATGAGCGAATGCGGGTTGTCTTGAGGCCAATCTTCTCGACAGTGCCCATGTGTTCGTCTGACAGGATGATGAAATCGCCGCGCACGAATGGTTTGTCCAGAACGAGGGCGAGGGAGCCGAACAGGTCGCCCAGCACATTTTGCGCGGCAAGGCCGATGGCGATGCCGCCGATGCCAAGGCCCGCCACCAGAGCGGTGACGTTAACGCCCAGATTGTCGAGGATCAGCAGCAGCACCACTGACCAGACAATGATCCGCCCGATCAGGCGGGCAATGGACAGTCCGGTGGTGGCCTGCGGATCATCCTCGCCGTGGCGCGACGCGTAGCGATCAATAAAGCCGTTGAGCAGCACGCCGGCCCACGCGCCCATCTGCATGAAGAATACAACCAGCACGACGATGCGCAGGCCCGGCAGCACACCGTCGGGCAAGGTGAGCGTCGCAGCGCCTGCCAGCACGGCGACAAGCAGCAGATAAAGCGACCAGGTGCGGCCGACGACTTTGGCGGCAATCGCGCGGCGGGAGTGGGGCTGGTCGCCCGTGCGGCGCGACAATATGAACTGCAGGCCGTATTTGGCGCCGACCAGCAAGGCAAAAACGCCAACGCCAATGACGGCGGCAACCAGGTAATCCGCAAGGGTGTTTTGTTCGATGGTGGCGCGCAGGGTGTCGCCCACAGCGCTCAGCCACGCAGCGTCGTCGGGAAGCAGGGCTTCGGCAACGTCGTCAAGTTGGGTGAATTCACTCACGGATGTGCGCAGCCCCAAAGCGGCGGTGTTGTTCCACATGCCATATCGTCTGGTTCAGCGTTGAAGGCAGGGGTCATCAGGTCAGGGCGCGCACTATGGCGTTGGCGTCAAACCGAACACCAGTGCTAGCACAACGACGGCTGCAATGATGGAAATGCCCAGCACGTAGCGGACTTTCTGGCCGGATTTTGCCTGGCGCGCTTCTTCTTTTGTGAGTTTCGGGGCGTTCATGGTTTGCTCCTTCTCAAAATTCGCAACAGGTTATGTACATGTAGCACATTTGCTGCGCTTCAAGGCGAGCCTCGAAAGTCGGGCTGGTGCGGCTAGGTAATTACCAGCAGCGCGATGCCGATGCCGAGCATGGCAATGCCGCCGACGATGTGCATTTTGCACGCGCGGCTTTCAGACTTTTTTGCCGTATGGGAGCCGGAGCCGGACAGGCCTGACGGGCGGGCATCGTTCGCTGATGACGGTGTCTGGCTGGTATCGGCTACACTCACGTTTCACTCTCCTGGCGTCTTTTGTGTGCCATCTGTTTTGCGGTGGCACTTAGCGTATTTGTCGCACACAGTACGTAGGGCATCAATGGCCGTATTCAAGCCGATTCGGGTTTGAAAACGGTAAGTTAGCTGTCCTGAGATAATCTTAAGGTGAACGCTGCGTTAACCTGGCGACCATATGGGTCGCGTCGGGTGCGATCCGGCGCTAGGCTTGCCTTCACACACGGCCCGGCACTTCGACCGCGCCATCACACGGCGATCGCAGGGGGTGGGCAGATGCTTATTGTTGCAGGCACGGCGACGTTTCATTCAGTGGCGGACATGGAAACTGTGCTGGGGGCAGGGCAGGCGATGATTGCAGCCTCGCTCGCAGAAGCGGGCTGTCAGGATTACACCTATGCGCGCGATGTGACCGATGACAAAACCATGCGTATATTCGAGTTGTGGGACGATCAGGCGGCGCTGGATGCACATTTTCAGGAGCCGCATATGGGGGCGTTCAATGCGGCGCTTGGCAAGGTAAAGATCGCGTCGATTTCAGTGAAAATCTATGATGTGTCCGGCGTGCGTGACCTGATTTAGTTGGGGGGGGCAGGCTCCGCATCATGCGTGTTGTCACTTACAACATTCAGTTTTCACGCGGCCGCGATGGCGTGACCGATCTGCGGCGCATTGCCGATACGGTGCGCGAGGCTGACATCATCGGCCTGCAGGAAGTCGAACGCTTCTGGCAGCGCAGCGGTGAGGCGGATCAACCGGCGGAGCTGATGGCTTTGCTGCCGACGTATCACGCGGTGTTCGGCTGCTACTACGATGTGGATGCCAGCAGCGTGGCGCCCGATGGCACGGTTGCCAATCGCCGTCGTCAGTTCGGCAATATGCTGCTCAGCCGGTGGCCCATTCAATGGGTGCGGCAACATCCGTTGCCCAAGACGCATTACCACGACGCGTTCAACATGCATCAGGGCGCGCTGGAGGCGGTGATTGTGCCTGAGGGGCACGCGCCCGTGCGCGTGATCGTGTTGCATCTTGCGTATATCTCAATGGAGAAGGGCGATGCCGAGCGTTGTGCGCAGCTTGACCATGTGCTTGAGGTGCTGAACCGGCGTGAGCACGAAGGGGCCGCGTGGTCCGGGCCAAACGACATTGCCGGGGATGACTGGTCGCAGGGGCTGTCCGCGCCGGACAATCCCGCAAGTGCACTGATCATGGGTGACTTCAATATGGTGCCGGGCTCCGCGCCCTATGTGCGGATGATCACGGCGCAGGCGGGCGACCACACCATCGTAGATAGCTGGAAAGCCGCAGGATACCGCGCACGCGATGGATTTACGTATCCGCTGGATGAGGCTCGCTACGGGCGACCGGGCATCAAGCTCGATTATATTTTTCTGACCGATGATCTGGCGCAAGGCGTTGAGCGCGCGTGGATTGATAATGATGCACCCGGCTCAGACCATCAGCCATACTGGATAGAAATCGCATAACAACAACACGGAGAGTTGAATCATGCCACTGGCAGTGATTGAGACGAGCGCCATGCAGAAGGTCGGTGTAGGGCTGACGCGATGCGAAGATGTGGTGGTGAGCAAGGATGGTCGGGTGTGGGCGTCTGACCAGGCGTCGGCCTGCGCGGAGGTATTGCCCGGTGGCGGCATTCGCGGTGTAGGCAAGGCAGGCGGTGCGCCCAACGGCATCAACATGGATGCGCAAGGTCGTATCATCATCGCCAATTTTGGGGTGTATGAGGGCGAAGCAGGGCCATTGCAGCGGCTGGATGTTGAGACCGGCAAAATAGAAGTGCTGGCGAGCGAAGTGGATGGTGTGACGCTGACCGCGTGCAACTATCCGATTGTGGCGCGTGACGGCACGATTTACTGCACACACTCGACGTCAGCCGAGCAGTGGCCGCAGGCGCTGGACGGGCGCGCCGACGGATTTGTGTTTCGCGTCACGCCGGATGGTGTGGTCGAGAAACTGGCTGATGGTCTGAAGTTCGCCAATGGCTGCTGTCTGGATGAAGACGACGCCTATTTGTATGTGAACCAGACCAGCGGCGGCAACGTGGTGCGCTATCCACTTCTGGCTGACGGGCGGCTTGGGCCGCGCGAGGATTATGGTCCGATGCTGGGCATCATTCCGTCAGGCGAAACCGACCCCGGCAATCTGCCGTCGCCTGAAGACATGGCAAATTGGGCGTACACGGACGGAAACGGTTTTGACGTTGAAGGCAATTTGTGGGTGACACTTCCCGCCGCCAACAAGGTGGTGGCGATCACGCCCAAGCGTGAAGTGTTTACCGTTGCACACGACCTGACGGGCGAAATCATGGATCATCCCACCAACGTTACCTGGGGTGGGGCGGACATGAGGGATGTCTATTTCGGCTCCTTGCGGACAAACTATGTCGTGAAGGCGCGCAGCCCCGTTGCGGGCATGAAACTCATTCACCAGCGATAGGAAAAACGCGATGCCTCGGTTGAAGCAGGCCGGCCGCGAGGCCGGCAACGACTACGCCAACATGATTTTTGATCTGCTGTTTGGTGACCGTGACCCGATCAGGGAACCGGGCACGGCCACCGGCACGCCAGGCAACTGGTGGACGGTGTTCAACATCGTGCCGGATGCCTTTGCGCACACGACGGATGGCTTCCGATTTTACCGCGACGAGGCGCGCGTCATTGATCCAAAGCTGCGCGAACTGGGGCAGACGCGGGCAGGTTATGTGGTGGGGTCGCAGTTCGTTTTTTCGCAACACTGCAAGGCCAGCCGAGATGTGGGTCTGACAGAAGCGCAGATTGAGGCCATTCCGGCGTGGAGCGTGGCGGATTGTTTCAGCCCGATTGAGCGCGCCGTGCTGGCCTATACGGATGCGCTGGTGCTGCAGCGCGGGCGGGTGCCTGACGAGGTTTTTGCCGCGCTCAAGGCGCATCTGTCGGACGAGGAAATCCTCGAGCTTACCTACATCACCTGCACTTACATGATGCACGCCATCATGAGCCGTGCGTTACGGCTTGAATATGATGATGTGGACGACCGCATTGTGGAAATCGCCGCGCCCGAAGGCAGCGACAATGACGTGATGTCGATGGTGGATACAGATAAAGACTAGCGGAGAAACCCATGTCCGACATGATCGAGTTTGACGACCGGGCGGCAAAGGCCGTTGAGGCGATGTATCTGACGCCGGACGTCGTGATGCAGCGCAGCCATGTGATGGCAGCCATGGGCCTGCGGCCTGGTATGCATGCGCTTGATATTGGCGTTGGGCCGGGGCTGCTGGCCTATGACATGGGCAAGGCTGTGACCAAGACCGGCAAGGTGACGGGCATCGATATGTCGCGGCCTATGGTTGAGATGTCGGCCGGGCGCTGCGCTGACATGCCGTGGTGCACGTTTGAGCATGGCGAAGCGGAGCAGATACCGCTGGCGAATGACAGTGTGGATGTGGCGGTGTCAACGCAGGTCTATGAATACGTTTCCGACATGGGCGCGGCACTGCATGAGGCAAAGCGCGTGCTCAAGCCCGGCGGGCGACTTGTGGTGCTGGATACCGATTGGGATTCCATCGTCTGGCACTCGTCCAACCGTGAACGCATGGAGCGCGTGCTGAAAGCATGGGATGCGCATCTTGCGGACCCGCATCTGCCGCGCAAGCTGCCGCACATGCTGGATACCGCAGGCTTTACGGTGACACGGCGCGAACTCATTCCCATGTTCAACCCGGACTGGAACCCGCACAGCTATTCAGCAGGCATCATGAAGGGCATTCAGGGGTTTGTGTCCGGGCGCGACGGCATCAGCGAGGATGAGGCGCGCGCATGGGCGGATGACCTGCGCCAGCTTGGTGAGGACGGGCGCTATTTCTTTTCGCTCAACCGGTATTTGTTTGTGGCGGTGGCAGGTTAGGTAGGGGCACCGGCGGCGGCTGTTGGGGCCGCCGCCGGGCTTTCGCTTTTGGCGCGGTAAGCGGAGCGGGTGTCTGAGGGCGGGTCCCGGTGGGGGCAGCCTTCACCTTGCGAAGGGGATCCGGGAAAGGATCAGGCTGCCTGCCGGTATTGGTCCTCAGCGCTCCATCCGCACCTCCGGCGAAAGCAGTGCGAGGCGGGGCGACTTTGCCTCCGCCTCGGTTTTGGTTGTCATCACCACGTAGCGTAAAGGGCCTGGCGTGCGGGCGTTGAACGGGTAGCAGGTGACAAGCGCCAGTTGCTTGCCCGGTGCTATGGGGTCAATGCCGGACTGGTCCCACGGGACGATTTTTGTGCCGGTCACTTCAAAGGCATGTGTTGAGCCATCTGCATTTGTGACGGTGATTGTCTCGCCCGCCTCCACATGTTCGAGAAACGCAAAATGCGTATCACGGTGCGCAGCAATGATGGAGACGCCGTTGTCGCCGGGGCGAGGTGTTCCCGCCAGGTGTCCCGGGCCCCAAGCCATGGCTTCACCGCTGGCCCCCGCAAGCACGATGGCGCTTTTGCCATGGGCGGGTGCGGAGACTTTTGCAACCGGCCATGTGTCTGCCCAGCTCCATGGCTTGGCGGGTTCGCCCGTCGCAATGGTTTGGGCGAAGGCACGTTCCAGCAACACCTGACCGACCATCGCCTTGGCATCAATGTAGAGACTACCCGCGATGGTGGCTATCCCGCTCAGCAGCAGTGCGCCTGCAGCAAGGCCGATCAGTGTTTTGCGCGTGATCTTCATGCCTCCTCACGGCGATAGAGCACGAGGAGCATGAGACCCATCAACAGCGTTGCCAGTCCCATCATCATCAGCAGCGGACCGGGGGTTGCGCCCTCCGGCAGCGGCACGCCAGCCGCGTTGACGGCAGGGGTGGGCGGTGCAGCGGCAACTTTCAGCACCTGCCATGCAGGGTCAGGGGCCATCATGGCACTGGTGGGCATGGCGGCAGGTGCTGCGCCGAAGACTTTTTCAAAATCCCAGCCGTCGGGCAGATTCACCGGCATGTCGCGGGTCACAAGCTGTTCGCCGTCAGGACGTGACGGGGTGACATCAACAGCCACAAGGCTCGTCAGCCGGCTGACCAGATGGTGGTCGAGGGCAACTTCCAGAATGTCGCGGTCAATCTTCTCCCAGTCGCCACCGGAATACCTGAAGCCTTCAAGGCTTGAGATTTTGCGCCGGGCCCACAGCTTGGAGATGCCGTCGCCTGCCTCAGCCTTGGCCAGAGGCAGGCGCACCAGCCACGGGTCACCTGCGAATGTGCCACCCACTTCCAGCATTTCGCCGGGCTTGGGGGCGCGGGCAAGGCGCGCGGTCATCACAATGGGTTCGCCCTTATAAAGATCAGGCAACGGGTTGGGCCATGCCTCGTTCAGCACGCGCGCGGGCCAGTCCATTTCAAGACCGGTAATGACCGGGGTTTCGAGCTTCTCAAAGAGCTGCGCCATGCGCGGCACAATCTGGTCGGCTGAGCCAATGTGGGTGAAGGCACCCCGACCGACTTCCGCTGCGCGCGTCATGAAGAAAGAGTTGGGGGCAGAGCCGATGCCAACCGTGAACAGGCGCGACCGGCCAAGGCTCTGCGAAATGGTTTCAAACAACTGGACTTCGTTGCCAATGGCGCCATCGGTGAGGAAAATCACCTGACGCAACCGGCTGGTGTCGCCTGGCGTTGCGTCGTTCAGGGAGGCTTGCAGCGGGGCCAGCATTTCCGTGCCGCCGTCAGCTGAAAGGTTGCCCACGAAAGCGCGAGCGATATCGAGGTTTTCCTTGTCGGCGCGTACGGCACCGGCAAATACCTGATCGAACTCATGGTCAAATCGGATGACGTTGAATGTATCATCCGTATCCAGACGATCCAGCGCCATCAGCAGGCTGGCCTTTGCCTGATCCATGGAGGGGCCGGACATGGAGCCGGAATTATCGATCACGAAAATGACTTCGCGCGGGCCTGCGTCTGGCAGTGACGCGCCGGTGGGCGGCGTCAGCATCATCAGCAGGTAGGGTGTTTTGGTGCCGTCTTCGCTGGTGACAGTCTGGGTGAACAGCGCGGCGTTTGGTCCGGTGCCGTCTTTTGGCTGCCATGTAAGTTCAAAGTCCTTGTCAGCGGGCACCTGACCGTTGGGAGCGTCCAGCGATAAGGTGGCGGTCATGTCATCACGATCAAGCGTCACCTTGTGGTGGTGGCTGTTGATGTCGCCAAGCGCAAAACCAGCATCCAGATTGACGGTCAGCGTCACCGGGTTTGTCTTGCCTTGCGTCTCAGGGTTCAGCACCGGCGGCGCAATGCGGTCGCGGTCCGGCACGGGGTCTGTGACAGATGCAAAGCCGGTTGTCTCGCCATTGGGGCCGGTCTGGAAATCAACCATGTGGACGGTGGGGGCGGGCATGTAGCGCGGCGCAACAACCATGGGGAAGCGGATGGCGTATTCGCCCTGATCTACTGTCACGGTCTGCTGATAGGCGATCTGCACGACGATCATTTCGCCGGGGCCTATGTTGGCAACAGAGTTTGTAAACAGGTTGGGGCGCTCCTGTTCAACAAGGGACGCCTTGATGCCGTCTTCCTTGGCGGCTTCGTAAATCTCGCGGGCTTCGCGCTTTTCCTTGATTTGACCTTCAATGAAGCGGTCGCCAATCTGCATCCGCAAGCTGTCAACGGCTGCATCGTCAGGCAAAGGGAACACGTACTTTCCCTCAACCCAACCGTTGGAGGGGTTGAGAAAGCGCTGGGTGACCGTGCCGCGTGCAATGATGCCGGTGATGTCGAGTTGTACATCTGTGGCCACCAGCGGAGCCTGCACGTATTCACCCGGCGTTTGCGTTTCAAACAGCAGCGCGCCTGAATTCATGTCATTGGGGTGGACGACTGCGAGTTTGGGGGCGGGCGCTGTGATGTCCTGCGCGAAGGCATTGATTGCGCCGCCTGTCAGCAAAAGCAGGCCCAGCAAAACCGCAAGGCCGCGCACAACATATGCCGTGCCCTCCCGGTAGTGATTGACCCGTTGGGATACTGCGTATGTCGTCGTCATGTGGTTGTTCCCCTCTCAAGATCCGCAACCGACGGCTTGACCTTGGTGCCGGTCGCGGTGTGAGGAGCAGTAGGCCACCGCAATGGGGCAACATCGCGCGGCCAATGGGGCGAGCGCAGGGGAATTGTAAGGCAAGTTTGTGGCGAGAGCGGCGCGATGGCGTCGAGTTGGCGGCTATGCCGTGTCCAGCAGCGCTGCCATGTGTCTGGCGGCGGGCGTGATATGTCGTTCCTCAACGGCGGCAAAGCCCAGCAGCAGGCCGGGGCGCTGGTTGTTCTTGTTCAGTGTGTAGCGGCTCAATGAGCCTGCAGCGATGCCGTTTTTGGCCAGCATTGCGGCAATGGCGATGTCGTTGCGTTTGCGCCTGAACAAGGCCGGCATCTGCATGCCTGCCTCACGGACCAGTGGTGTGAGGTGTTTGGCGGTGTGATGCTCCAGCGCAGCCAGTACCTTGAGACGGCGGGCGTCATAAAGTTTGCGCATCCGCCGGGCGTGGGCTTCGTAATGGCCGCCATTGAGAAAGTCTGCCAGTGCCAGTTGCGGCAGTCCGGGCGCGGTGTGGCCGGTGTTGCGGATGGCGGTGTTGAACGCTTCTGCATGGGCTTTGGGCGCAATCAGGTAGCCGATGCGCAGGCTTGGGAAAAACGTTTTTGAAAACGTGCCGATATAGACAACCCGCCTGCCGCCTTCCAGCCCCTGCAACGACGACAGCGGGCGGCCCTGATAGCGGTACTCGCTGTCGTAATCGTCCTCGATGATCCATGCGTCGGTGCTGTCGGCTAGGTCGAGCAGGGCGAGGCGGCGAGCGAGCGACATGGTGACGCCCATGGGGAACTGGTGTGAGGGCGTCACGTAGATGAGGCGCGGACGGGTGCGGGTTTTGCGGGCGGCTTCAAGGTCCATCCCTTCGTCATCCACTGGCACCGGCACAAGCGTGGCGCCTGCACCAATGAAGGCCCCGCGCGCGCCGCCATAGCCGGGGTCTTCGACCCAGACTTTGTCGGCAGGGTCGATGAGCAGGCGGGATGCCAGATCAAGCGCTGCCTGCGCTCCTGCCGTGATGATGATTTGCTCAGGGTCGCACACAACCCCGCGCGCCAGCTTGATGTGGGTGGCGATTGCCTGGCGGAGGGTAGGCAGTCCGCCGGAGTGGCGATAGTCGCCAACAGCAGTCATGTTTTTGGCAGCGCGGGCTGCAAGCCGCGTCCATCCGGCAAAGGGAAACGCATCAAACGCCGGGACGCCGGGTTGAAAGGCGTAGCCAAAGCGGCCGGGCGTAGGCGGCACCGGTCGAATGGCAGTAGCAAGCGCTTTACCCCGTTTTGAAAGAGGCGGCGGAGGGAGGTCTGCCGTGTTGGCCGATGCGCCGGTCGCTAAAAAGGCGTCAGGGTCAATCGTGGCCACACGGGTGCCGGAGCCGACGCGGGCTTCCAGATAGCCTTCGGCAATCAACTGGTCATAGGCATCGGCCACGGTATTGCGGCCAAGGGAAAGTTCCGCTGCGAGGCTTCGCGTTGCGGGAAGGCGTGTGCCTGCGGGCGTTTGCCCCGTGGCAATGGCCGTGCGCAGAGCCTGCGCGAGTTGTGTGTGCAGAGGTGTGGCACTGGTGCGGTCAACAGTGAGGCCGGGCAGCGCGGCAGCAAGCGTGGCGGGCATGATGGGGCCTCCTGATTGGCCCCATAGTTTCTGCATAATTGGCGCTATAAGCCAAGCCAATTTTGGCCAATATTTTTTGCCCAACCAACGGAAGAGACCAATGGCCAAAGATCACACGCAACCGGCTACGGCTGAGACGTATCAAAAGACGACGCGTACCAAAGTACGGATTCATCAGCGTGCGGATTATGCCCGCGCGACGGTGCACAACATTCTGGATGCCGGGTATGTGGTGCATCTGGCATTCGTCCATGACGGCGCGCCGGTGGTCATTCCGACATTCTATGTGCGCGATGGTGAAAGCCTGCTGATCCATGGCAGCCGGAAGACGCGGATGTTCAAGGCATTGGCGCAGGGTATGCCGCTATGCGCCAGCGTCACGCATCTGGATGGGCTGGTGCTGGCGCGGTCGTGGTTTCATCACTCGATGAACTACAGGTCTGTGAGCGTGCATGGGCAGGCTGTGGAAGTGACCGGCGATGCTGAGCGGTTGCAGGCGCTAAGGCTTGTCATGGAGCGTATTGCACCGGGACGTGCAGACGGATCGCGTCCGCCCAATGCGCAGGAAATGAAGGCGACCGTGGTGCTGCGCATTCCGCTGGATGAAGCCGTTGCAAAGGTGCGCACAGGTGGCCCCAACGATGACGAGGCTGACCTTGATCTGCCGTATTGGGCAGGCTGTGTGCCGATCGAAACACGGCATATGGCACCCGTAACGTCGCGCACCATGCGCCAGAAAGTCGCTGTTCCTGATGCCATTGTTGCCCTGGCGTCAACCGGTTGAGGAGGTGGGAAAAGGTGTTGGTTTGACGGTTGCGACGGGTCAGTGGCAGCTATACGGTCTGGCTCATTGTTGATTTGTTGAGCCACCTAAAAAGCGGAAAGACCCTCCCATGGCGCTGCCTGAAAACTTCCTGTCCAAGTCTCTCGCCCGTGTTCAGCCTTCGGCCACCATTGCGGTGACGCAGAAGGCGCGTGACCTCAAGGCGCAGGGGCGTGACGTTATCGGGCTTGGGGCCGGCGAGCCGGATTTTGATACGCCGGACAACATCAAGGCGGCCGCGATCGAGGCGATCAACCGGGGGGAGACAAAGTACACCGCCGTTGACGGCATTCCTGAGCTGAAGGAAGCCATTGCTGCCAAGTTCAAGCGTGAAAACGGGCTGGATTATTCGGCGGACGAGTGTTTTGTCGCGCCGGGCGGCAAGCCGATTATCTACAACGCCATGATGGCGACGCTGAACCCCGGCGATGAGGTGGTGATCCCGACACCTTATTGGGTGAGCTATCCTGACATTGTGCTGCTTGCCGGTGGCGAGCCCAAGTTTGCGCCCACCACCATTGAAACCAGTTTCAAGCTGACCCCCGAAGCGCTGGATGCGGCGATCACGCCCAAGACCAAGTGGCTTATCTTCAACTCGCCATCCAACCCGTCGGGCGCGGCCTACTCGCGCGACGAGCTCAAGAAGCTGACGGACGTGCTGATGAAGCACCCGCATGTGTGGGTGCTGACCGACGATATGTATGAGCATCTGGTGTATGACGAGTTTGAGTTCGTGACGCCGGTGCAGGTTGAGCCTACGCTGCGCGACCGCACGTTGACCATGAATGGTGTGTCCAAGGCCTATTCCATGACCGGGTGGCGCATCGGCTATTGCGCTGCGCCCAAAGAGCTTCTGGCGGCGATGCGCAAGTTGCAGTCGCAGTCAACCTCCAACCCGACCAGCATCAGCCAGTGGGCCGCGGTTGAAGCGCTTAATGGCACGCAGGATTTCATTCCGAAGAATGCAGCCGTGTTCAAGGAGCGGCGCGACCTTGTGGTGTCGATGCTGAACCAGGCGACGGGCCTTGAGTGCCCCACGCCTGAAGGCGCGTTTTATGTCTATCCGTCGTGCCGTGGGTTGATTGGCAAAAAAACAGAAGACGGCACCGTCATCGACAGCGACGAAGCCTTTGCAACCGCGCTGTTGGAGCAGGAAGGCGTGGCTGTGGTGCATGGTGAAGCGTTCGGCCTCTCGCCGTTCTTCCGCATTTCATACGCCACATCGACCGAGGCTCTGGAAGAAGCCTGCACGCGCATTCAGCGGTTTTGTGCCAGCCTCAGATAGGCAAATGCGGGATCAGTCTTCTGGTCAAGCCGAAGGGATGATGCCGACTGCACAACCAATATTGATCTGACCCCCAATCAGCGAAGCCGAGGGCGCCGGCCCATTTTGTACTTGCATATGTTATATTATAACATTACGAGTCCGCTTCTTTGGTCGAACAAGCGTACGAAATGAGGGGCAGATGATGAAGATGGGGACGATAAAGCAGATGGCCGCCGGAGCGGTGCTTGCAGGAGGAATGTTGGCTTTGAGTGCTCCGGCTCACGCCAGCGGCGGCATTTTTGAGGTCATTCATCCCGAAGTTGTTGAAGGGGGCTTCGAGTTTGAATCCCTCAACACACTTTTCACGGAAGACCTGCCGGCGGGTGAAGAGCGTTCCGTTCACGAAATTGCGCTTGGTGTTGGCGTCACTGACTGGTGGAAGACAGTGGCTGCATTCGAGATTGCTAATCCGGAAGACGTAACGGCTGAACTCGAAGCCTTCGAGTGGGAAAACATTTTTATTCTCTGGCAGGGTGGTGAGAGCAGCGATGGCCACGATCACGACCACGATCATGACCATCACGGGCATGGCGGTGGTCCTGTTGTTGGCTTCTACGCAGCGCTTGAAGTGCCGAACAAGGACGGCATCGGAAAAGGCGGACTTGCCCTTGGTCCTATCGCCGAGTTTGGCGTGGGGTCGTTTTCGGTCATCGGCAACCTGTTTGTCGAAATACCCTTTGAAGATGGCAAAGATGCCGGGCTTGGCTATGCGTTGAGTGCAAACACACCGATTGCCGAGAGCTGGAAGGCTGGTGTTGAAGCCCACGGTGATATTGAGGAAGCCTTCGGCAATGCCCCTGACCTCAAGGACCAGACGCACTACTTTGGTCCGGCGGTCTATCACGAAGCCGATCTTGGACGCGGCCGTGTTCTGGAAACGCGCTTTACCGTGCTGCCGGGCCTCACAAGCAATGGCAGCCGTGACCTTGCGCTTTCGTTCAACGCAGAGCTCAAGTTCTAGGCAGATAAGACACGGGAGGTGGCCACCATGACTCTTCAGTCCTCACAGGTTGCGTCAGACAGCCGCCTCCCTGTCACCGTTCTTTCGGGGTTTCTCGGTGCGGGCAAGACGACGCTGCTCAACCACATTCTGAACAATCGCGAGAACCGTCGCGTTGCCGTGATTGTAAACGATATGAGCGAGGTAAATATCGATGCTGATCTCGTGCGGGAGGGCGATGCAGGGCTTAGCCGCACCGATGAAACGCTCGTTGAGATGACAAACGGGTGCATTTGCTGCACGTTGCGCGAAGACCTCCTGCTTGAGGTGCGCCGCCTCGCGCAGGAAGGCAGGTTCGATCATCTGGTCATTGAATCGACCGGCATATCCGAGCCGCTTCCGGTTGCCGCCACATTCGATTTTCGCACTGAGGAGGGGGAGAGCCTCTCTGACATGGCGCGTATTGATACGATGGTGACAGTCGTGGATGCAGCGACCCTGCTGAGTAACTACGCATCACAGGACTTCCTGCGCGATCGAGGCGAGTCTTTGGGCGACGATGATACGCGGTCGCTTGTTGATCTGCTGGTTGACCAGATTGAGTTTGCGGACGTGATCCTTCTCAACAAGGCCGACGCTGCAACACCCCAACAGATGGATGCCGCGAGAAAGATTGTCCGTAGTCTTAATCCGGACGCGGATGTTCTGGAAACGATCGAGTCCAGGGCGCCTCTGGACCGGGTGCTTGATACCGGGCGTTTCGATTTTGAAAAAGCTCAGGAACACCCTCTCTGGTTCAAGGAGCTTTTCGGATTTTCAGAGCACGTCCCGGAGACCGAGGAATATGGCATCTCCAGCTTCGTGTATCGGGCCCGTGCGCCTTTCGACCCAACGAAGTTTCATAACTTCATCAATTCGTCCTGGCCCGGCATCATTCGTACCAAAGGGCATTTCTGGCTTGCGACACGGCCTGAATGGGTTGGTGAGCTGTCTCAGGCCGGTGCGCTGGTTCGCACTGAAGCGCTTGGTTTTTGGTGGACGGCCATCCCCAAGGAACGGTGGCCCGATCACCAGGAATGGCGTGATCACCTGTATCAGAATTGGGATGAGCAGTTCGGTGACAGGCGCCAGGAGATTGTCTTCATCGGTACAGAGTTCGACGAGGCGGCCATCCGCGCGCAGCTGGATGCGTGTTTGGTCCCGCTGTCGGGCAATGGGGGATTGGAAATGTCCCAGTGGGCAAAGATGCCGGATCCGTTCCCTGAGTGGCAGCGCGGTGAGGCGGCTGGGTGATGAACACTGCAGCTGCGCATATAGACGCCGCCAGACTGTATGAGACACCATGGATTAGCCTGCCACGGTCAGCGCGAGTTCCATCTCTGGCGGCTGCGTGGCTTGACACGCTTGATCCCATGCATCTGCCTGATGGCCGTTTTGATGCTGCACCCGGCGATATAGAACTTGGCATTACAGCGCTGCTGGCGGTGGCAAAAACGCCGCCGTCTGGCTGGCAGAGCTGGTTTGCAAAAGACTGCGCGGCGATGGCAGACGGTTTTGCGTACCAAATGGGAGCGCTGCGGTTATGCGTCCGGCTTGATCGGATCGACGACAATGGCTGCTGCCGTATTCACGCTGATGTGGCAACCGCGCGGATGGTGTGTACCTATCGCGGACCATCTACCTGCGTTGTGCCGATCGGTCATGTCAGCACGGCAACCGAAAATCCCGATACCTATGACGGCCCGTTCGTTACGCCAGACCGGTTTGAGGCGGCGGTTTTGCCTGGCACGCTGTCAGCGTCGCCCGCGTTGCACCGGTCTCCGCGAATTGAGGGCACAGGACTGGTCAGGCTGTTGTTGGTTGTGTCGCCCCTATAGGGGCTGTGTGCCTGATGGGGCTAATACCCCATCTGCGCAATCTGCTGCCTGAGAGCCGCGATGCGGGTTGTGGGGTCGGGGTGCGTGGACATGAACTCGGGCGGGCGGCGTCCGCCGCCTTCGTTGGCCATTTTCTGCCATAGGGCAACCGACTGGTGCGGGTTGTAGCCGGCCTTGGTCATGTAGTTGAGACCGATTGAATCTGCCTCCAGTTCATGGCTGCGCGAATAGGGCAGCAGCACGCCGAATTGCAGGCCCAGGCCCAGCGCCGAAATAAGCGGGGCACCGTAGCTTACATCTGAGGCTGCTACAGCAACCTGCGCCGCCGTCATGCCCACCTGGCTGGCAATGCCCTGGCTGTAGCGTTCCGCGCCGTGTCGTGCGCGCACATGGCCAACCTCGTGGCCCATGATGGCTGCAAGCTGGGCATCGTTATCCACGAAGTCCATCATGCCGGTGTAAAAGCCCACCTTGCCGCCGGGCAGTACGAAGGCATTTTTGTCGTCGGACTCAAAGGCTTCGTATTCCCAATTCATATTGTTCATGTTGGCGGCAGTGGTGATTTTGCGGCCGACGCCCCGCAGACGGTTTTTGTATTTCGGGTCGCGGGCGATTTTTTCTTTTTTCTTGAGGTCGCTCCATGCGCGCGCTGACAAGGACGCCATCTGGCCATCGCTCACCAGCATCAGCTGGTTGCGTCCCAGTTGCTCGTTGTAGGCGCAGCCGGTGAAGGCCACGATGGACCCGGCAGCCAGGCCGAGCATGATCTCGCGGCGGTTCATGCGGATGGGTCTGACCGAGGTATCCAGCGTTACCACGGGTGATTTGACGGATTGTATGTCTCGCGTCTGCATGATCGGATATCCCCTTACATCAGCTTTTTCGCGGGTGGGCGCACGCTTACCTGACGGAATTATAGCGCGATCGGGCGCGCTGCGCGATTCGAACCGGAAAGGCCTTGTCCATAAATTGCAGGCGGGTAACCCGGGCTCGCATACCACTGACGCAGGTGTGACTTGCTCTTGGGCAGTGGAAGCCCATCATTGATGCAGGCACACCGACTGCTGACCATGCCCCTTTGCCGACCAAGCCAATCTGCCGACCATGCCCATGAAAGGCCACACCATCCATGTTGATAAAGCGCCCCCGTCCCTGGGAAGTGTCCGAGAACCTCGTCACGCCTGAGCATGTGTTCATGAACCGCCGGGCTTTTTTGCGCGGATCGTCGGCCACCATCGCCTGTGCCGCAGCGCTTGGGCTTGCGGGATGCGGCGAGGCTGCTGAAGCGCCGACCGCCGGGCCAAACAGCGAAGCCGCGCTGACGCAAAAGGCGGCAGAGCTTTTCCCTTATCCCAAGAATACATCCATTCCGATTGACAGGCCCCTTACGGATGAAAGCGTGTCGTCCACCTACAACAACTTTTACGAGTTCGGATCGCACAAACGTATTGCCAGTGCCGCAGAAGCGCTGGTGTCGCGGCCGTGGCGTATCGAGATTGCGGGCGAGGTGGATACACCCATCGAGATTGATATTGATGAGCTGATTGCGCAGATGCCGCTTGAAGAGCGCATCTACCGGCTGCGCTGTGTTGAGGCTTGGTCGATGACAGTGCCCTGGTCGGGCTTTCCGCTGGCAGCGCTTGTTGACTTCGCCAAACCCAAATCATCGGCGCGCTATTTGAAGATGCAAACCTTCATGGACCCGGATGTGGCGTCAGGCCAGCGGCAGCGCTGGTACCCGTGGCCCTACACCGAAGGCCTCACCATGGCAGAAGCGCGCAACGAATTGGCGTTCATGGCAACCGGCGTTTATGGCAAGCCCCTTGGTGAGCAGTTTGGGGCGCCCATCAGGCTGGCTGTGCCTTGGAAATACGGCTTCAAGTCCATCAAGTCTGTGGTGCGGTTCGAGTTTACCGGCACCAAGCCGGTGAGTTTCTGGGAAGAGATTGCGCCCAAGGAATATGGCTTTTGGGCAAACGTGAACCCCGAAGTGCCGCATCCGCGCTGGAGCCAGGCAACCGAGGAAGTGCTGGGCACTGGTCGCCGCGTGCCGACACTATTGTTCAACGGGTATGAAGAGCAGGTGGCGTCGATGTACAAGGGTCTGGAAGCGCAAAACCTCTATAGGTGAGCCGCGTCGGTTCGGCTGTGAGAGCCTGCCATGCAGGTTTGGGCTTGCGGTGGCCGCTTTGAAACACGACTGTGTGCGCCGGTTATTTCTGACCGCGCCTCAAGGCCTTCCCCATGTCACTTCCTCCTGCACCTGCTCCCGGTTCAAGCCCCGCGCTCGCGATGCCGCGCTGGGAACTGGTGGCGATGGTGGCAGCGCTGATGGCGCTCAATGCGCTGGCCATTGATGTGTTCATTCCCGCTTTGCAGGAAATTGGCGAAGCGCTGAGCGTTGAGGATGAAAACCGCCGTCAGTTCGTGATCTCGGCCTACATCATGGGCTTTGGCATTGCGCAGCTTTTTTACGGCACGATCTCCGATAGGTTTGGCCGACGCCCGGTGTTGATGTTCGGACTTGGTGTGTATGTGGCCGCGTCTGCGGTGGCGGTCTATTCGCCAAACTTTGAAACCCTGCTGGCAGTGCGGTTCGTGCAGGGCATCGGCACGGCGGCTACCCGCGTCATTGCTGTGTCCGTCGTGCGCGACACCTTTGGCGGGGCGCGCATGGCGTCCGTCATGTCGCTGGTGATGATGGTATTCATGGCGATACCGTTGATTGCACCCAATGTGGGCCAGGTCATCATTTTGTTTGGCAACTGGCAGTCGGTGTTCTGGGTCACCGGCATTCTGGGTGTTGTCATGGCGGTGTGGAGTTACATCCGTCTGCCAGAAACGCTGCACCCTGAATACCGTATGCCGCTGACCTTTGTGCGGGTGTCCGCAGCGTTCAGGGTGGTGGTCACGACGCGGGCCTCTTTCGGGTATGCGTTGTCCACGGCGCTCACATTCGGCGTGCTGTTTGCCTTTATCAATCAGGCGGAACAGTTGTTCACGCAGACATTCAGCCTGGGTGATTATTTTACGCTCGCATTCAGCGGCATTGCGGTTTTCATGGCGGGCACCAGCTTCATGAACTCACGCCTGGTGGAGCGTATGGGTATGCGGCGTCTGTCGCATACAGCGCTGTTGTGCTTCACGGGATTGATTTTACTGGCTCTGGTGTTGTCGCTGGTCATGGGGGCGAGCCTGCCGTTCTGGTTGTTTTGCATCTTGATGGCGACGATCTTTGCCTGCTTCGGCTTCATCGGTACCAACTTCAATGCCCTGGCCATGGACCCGCTGGGCCACGTGGCGGGCACTGCATCCTCCGTACTCGGATTTTTGCAGACCTTCGTGGGTGGTATCATGGGAGCCACCATTGGCTACATGTATGACGGCACAGTGGTGCCGCTGTTTGCGGGCTATTTGATGTTGGCGCTTGGTGCCATTGCCTGCGTGGCCATGGCCGAGGGCGGGCGCTTGTTTGGTGCCGATGATGATCTGTCGGTTGCCCCGCCCGTGCCGCAGGATGCGGACTAGCCTGGCATTTTTTCAAAAGCCGGTATTGCCGGGTCCAGCGCCACCCACGGGGCTTTCTCACTGACATAGACGTTGGAGATGGGGGTGAAGGCACCTGCATTGTCCAGCGTTGCAGCAAACAGGTTGAGCAGTGCTGTGTTTCCGGCAGACTGCGCGTGGACGCGGGTGCCACACAGCGCGCATAGGGCTGTGGTCACGGTATGGCCGCTCTCAGAAGTGCGTGTGAACTCGATGCGGCTGCCCGAGACACTCACACTGTTCAACGGCACGGACAGTGCGGACACATACGGTGCGCCGCTGCCTGCCTGGCATGCGCGGCAGTGGCAGTTGCAACTCCACACTGGCTGTGAGGTGCAGACATACCGCACTGCGCCACATATGCAGCCCCCCTCAAACGGCATTTCGAATGTTTGTCCTGTCATCAAGTACCCTTAGAGCATTTCGAATGCCGGTATCAGAGCCCTACCGTGTGGCGATGAAAAGACTCTTGGAAAAGAAAAAGGCCGGGTTCGCGTTACGCAGCGAACCCGGCCTTGTCCTTAGGCGGCAGGCTTTTAGGGGGGTGCCTTGCCGCCGGCGCGTGCGGGGCCTCAAGGGGAGGAGTGGCCCGGCTCGCAGCCTCGATGCAACGTCTTGGGGAGAGGACGCATCGAAGGAGCGCGGCTCTTGCAAACCGCTGATGGCGCAGAAATAGGCTTTTGCTGCACTGCATTCAAGCATTCTGCCTTCAAACCAACCATGCACTGAGTGCATAGCTTGATTTGGCCTGAATAACCGTCGGTAGGGTATTGAAAATGCTGCGTTTTTCGGCAAATGCGGAGTGCTAGTACGTCCACTCGCGGGCTTTTTCCAACAGGAAGTCGCGCATCACGGTGATCCGTTTGGTATCCCGCAGTTCGGCCGGATAAACAAAATAGGTGTCGAAATGCGGCACTTCCACATCCGGCAGCACCCGCACCACGTCGGGGTGATGGCGAATGATGTAGTCGGGCAGGGAGCCGATGCCAAAGCCTGATTCCACGGCCTTGAGCACGCCATAGATATTGTTGACCCGGAAATACGGCTCGCGCGCACGACCGTCCTGCAGACCTGCCGTCTGCAACCAGTTGACGTCCTGCAGGGCAAGCGGTGCGGCGTCGCCATAGACCACGATGTCGTGATTATCGATGTCGGCCAGCGACTTGGGTTCACCGCCCTTGCGGGCCAGATAATCCCTGGTGGCATACAGATGATAATGCACGCGGAACAACTTGCGCTGCACCAGATCCTGCTGCACCGGCGGGTGGAAGCGCACGGCCACGTCGGCTTCACGCATGGACAGGTCGAGCTCGCGGTCATCCACAATAAGATGCAGGTTGATTTTCGGGTACCTGTCAGTGAACTCCTTGAGGCGCGGCACCAGCCAGTTGGCGCCAAAGCCGACCGTCGTGGTCAGCTTGAGGTCGCCGGATGGTTCGCCCTTGGTTTCACGCAGACGGCTCTCAGTGTCGGCCAGCCGGGTAAACACCTCGCGGGTGGTGCCATACAGCACTTCGCCGGTTTCGGTGAGCAGAAGGCCGCGGGCGTGGCGATGAAACAATGTGAGGCCCAATGACTCCTCAAGGGCCGAGATCTGCCGGCTGACGGCAGACTGGCTCAGGCTGAGCTGCTCACTGGCATGGGTGAAGCTGCCCGCCTCGGCGGCCGCATGAAATATGCGCAGCTTGTCCCAGTCCATCGTCCAACGCCCCCAGACCCTAAGTCTTGTCGTCTGCTTTTCCCGCGGTTCATGCGCGGGTGATGGCTCTATATCCGATGCACAGCGATTCGGCGCAAGGGAAACCGGTGGCATTTATCACAGGCGCATCTATGCACGAAGACGCACGGATGCGCCTGAAATGCTTGGAAACGGCAAGTGACCGCGACCGGGCTGGCGATAATTTACCCAAGCGCTTAAACCGCTGGGCATGATGAACAAACCCGTTTTGACCCCTCCCGACCTGGTGATTTTCGATTGCGATGGCGTGCTCGTTGATAGCGAGACTGTCTCCAACGAACTGCTGGCAATCGCCGTTACCGCGCTCGGCTGGCCCACAACAACAGCCCAGAGCCACCAGCGGTTTCGGGGCCGGTCGATGCGCTCCACAGTTGAAATAATTGAAGCTGAGACCGGTATTTCTGTCCCGGATGGTTGGGCGCTGGAGACGCGGGCGCAGATCAGGCAGGCGGTGATTGAAACGGTGACGGCTATCACCGGCATTCACACGGTGGTTGAACGCGTGTCTGCTGCAGGTGTGTCGCGCTGCGTGGGGTCGTCCAGCCCGCCTGATTATCTGCAACAGGTGCTGGCACGCACCCTGCTGGACCATCATTTCGGGGCGGATGTGTTCAGCGCCACCATGGTGGCAAACGGCAAGCCAGCGCCGGATCTGTTCCTGTTTGCCGCGTCACAGATGGGCCACACGCCTGAACGCGCCGTGGTGATTGAAGACACGGTTCCCGGTGTTGAGGCAGGAATAGCTGCGGGTATGCGGGTCATCGGCTATGCAGGGGACGCGCATACGGATGCAGATGCGCTGGCAACGGCGGGCGCTGTGGTCGTCCGTGATACGGCCGAAGTACCCTTGCTGATCGGGCTTGGGTAGCGGACGAGGTTATTCGGCGGCTACCACCTTTTTGGGGTGCGCGGCTTCAAGACCTGCCAGATATTTTTCAGCCTCAAGTGCTGCCATGCAGCCCATGCCGGCCGCCGTGACAGCCTGCCGGTAGGTTTCGTCTGACACATCGCCGGCCGCATAGACGCCGGGAATATTGGTGGCGGTCGAGTCCGGGGCGGTGATGATGTAGCCCGTGTCTTTCATCTCGACCTGCCCCCTAAATAGCTCGGTCGCAGGCTTATGGCCGATGGCGATGAAAATACCGTCAGCTTCAACCTCTTTGGTGTCACCTGTCCGGGTGTCCTTCAGGCGAATGTGCGTGACGCCCTGCACCCCACCCTTGCCCAGAATCTCGTCCACTTCGTGGTTCCACTCGACGGAGATTTTCTCGTGGTTGAACAGGCGCTCCTGCAGGATGCGTTCGGCGCGCAGTTCGTCGCGCCGGTGCACCAGTGTCACGTGCTCGGCGAAGTTGGTGAGGAACAGGGCTTCTTCCACGGCGGTGTTGCCGCCGCCAACCACCACAACCTTTTTACCGCGGTAGAAAAATCCGTCGCAGGTGGCGCAGGCGGAGACCCCGAAACCCTGAAACTTTTCCTCTGACGGCAGCCCCAGCCACTGGGCCTGGGCGCCGGTGGCGATAATGATGGCGTCCGCCGTATAGACCGTGCCGCCGTCGCCCACGGCCCTGAACGGGCGTGCGGCGAGGTCAACAGACATGATCGTGTCGTCGATCATTTCCGTGCCCACGTGTTTTGCCTGACCTTCCATTTGCTCCATCAGCCAGGGGCCCTGAATGACGTCGGCAAAGCCAGGGTAGTTTTCCACTTCAGTGGTGATGGTGAGTTGGCCACCGGGTTGCAAACCGCGAACCATAACCGGCTCAAGCATGGCGCGTGCTGCATAAATGGCGGCGGTATAGCCCGCAGGGCCAGCGCCGATAATGAGGACTTTTGCATGTTTCGTTGCGGTCTGGGTCTCGGCCATGGGAGCGGACCTTTCGGGGCTGTCAGCGGACGGCAAGGGCGGTTTGCCTACGATTTTGCGAGTCAGGTTTCGAAGCCAGATCATAGCAATTTTGGCCAGTTCTTTCCTAGATGGGCATCCGGACATCAGCTTGCCAGTCACACCTCACAGCACCGTGACAGCAGCCTGTGGATAACTTTGAAATCTGAATCAATAGAATCGCTTGCGGGGGTTTCCTCCAGAGCTGATTTTCCGGTGACGTACACGTATTGTCCGCAAGCGGCAGGTCTGTGTACGGACTTGTGGATAACCTGAAAATCAGAGTCCGGAGAGTCAGTTGGCGGAGGGATTTAATCCGGGTACTGAATCGGCCTCATGCAGGAAGGTCCGGCAGCGCAAAGTGCCTTTCAGCCATCATTGTCCGGAGTCTTTGCGCGGCGCGTTGCGTTTCCGCCAGGGGAGTGTAGGACCAATGCTCGAAGGGCAATGCGAGCCGCCGGGTGATGTGGGCATCCCGCAGCGCTTTGTGAAACTGATCGAACTTTTGTGAGCCACCATCGAGGCCCGCCACATAAACAGGCTTGCCGGTGGCGGCGGCTTCGGCTGCCATGTTGACGCTGTCCTCGGTCACCACAATGGCGTCAGCCAGGGCGTACATGCCCCAGATCGGGCTGTCGCCAACGCCGTCCCACAGCCAGGCATTCAGCCGCCGGGCATGGGCTGTGATGAGGGCATGATTGGCCGCGCCGGTGCGTCGTGAGGTTGTGATTGCGAGCCGCGCATCGTTGGCCGTCTGCATCTGTTCGAGGGTGCTGAACATCGCGTCGATGTTTTGCGCGGTCATTGTGTAGCGACTGCTTGAGCCGCCAATGGCAATGGCTATCAGCGGTGAGCCGAGCGGTGCAAATGTGGGCCGCCATTGCTCTGCGGCCTTCGCCAGCCGCCATGGCAGTGCCAGGTTGGGGGAGCCTGCGATGGGAAATATGTTGGCGGCTTCATCCATGCGGTCATGTTCAGGAGGCACCACGAGGTCGAACAGATGGGCTGGCACGCGGGGATTTTGACATTGCGCCACAAAGGTTCTGCCGCGGGATGCATTCCTGAGATGGATTGCCAGCGGCACTGACTGGCGGCCACAGGCGATCGCCAGGTCTGGCCATGGCCCGTTCAACATTTTCCGGTTTTCGGCTGACAGCGCCGCAGCGATGCCCAACGGTTGGTGCCAAAGCGGCCATGCCCGTTCTGGAAGCCACCGCCACGGCGCTTTGGCCTCCACCCGGAACGCCACCGGGGCAAAACCGGCAGCTTCTGCCAGCGCGATGCATTGATTTTCCATGCCTCGTGCGCCGCTGCTGATTGCCCAGGCGGTGGGGCGGCTGCGGGAGGCAGTATCCGGATTACCGATTTGCGTCGGGGAATGGGACATAATCGTTCGCTGGTGCGCAATTATATTGCGTGAGCGGCCTCGGCTGGGGTAAATACGTGGCACGAGATCGCCGGAGTGGCGCGACTCGCCTCACCCACTCTTCTAGCAGGGGCCGACGCTTTCATGCAGCGTGTAAAACTCGACGCCATTGACCGCAAGATTCTAGACGAGCTTCAGGCTGACGGCCGCATGACCAATGTGGAACTGTCCAAGCGCGTCGGCATCTCGGCACCGCCATGTCTGCGGCGGGTGCGGGCGCTTGAGGAAGCGGGCCTGATTGAAGGCTATCACGCCCAGCTTTCAGAGCGTGATCTGGGCTTTGACGTCACGGTGTTTGCCATGGTGGGTCTGCACAGCCAGGCGGAAGCTGATTTGCGGGCCTTCGAGGAGCGTGTCAATGCGTGGCCGCTGGTGCGCGAGTGCCACATGCTCAACGGCGAGATTGATTTCATTCTGAAATGCGTTGCGCCGGACCTTGCCAGCTTCCAGAGCTTTTTGACCGAAAGCCTCACGCCTGCGCCCAACGTGTCGCATGTGCGTACGTCGCTCACGATCCGCCGTTCAAAATATAAGCCCGGTGTACCCGTGAACATGATGGAGCCGATTGGGGCCTAGCAGCACCGGACCGGACGCCGGACGGTGAGTCTGCCTCGCGGGGTGTTATGTGGCTGTACTTTTCAGTACGGCCAGAGCGGGGCAAGAACCTTCTACTTAAACGTGACCTTCAAAATCTCGTAGCTTTTGCCGCCGCCGGGCGTTGCCACTTCCACACTGTCGCCGGCCTGCTTGCCGATGAGGGCACGGGCGATGGGCGAGGAGATGGAGATCTTGCCGTCCTTCACGTTGGCTTCGTTGTCGCCGACAATCTGGTAGGTCACTTCCTCGTCAGTATCCTCGTCAACGATCTTGACCGTAGCGCCAAACGTCACGTTCTTGCCGGACAGCTTGGACACGTCGATAACCTCGGCACGGGCGATGGCGTCTTCGAGTTCGGCCACGCGTGCTTCGTTGAGGCCCTGTTGCTCTTTGGCAGCGTGGTACTCAGCGTTCTCCGACAGGTCGCCGTGTTTGCGCGCTTCTGAAATTGCCTGAATGATCTGCGGGCGTTCCACAGACTTCAGGTGTTTCAGTTCCTTCTCCATGGCCGCATGTCCCGCGGCGGTCATGGGAACCTTGTCCATAGTGTTCATCCATTCACATATCACTGCGAACCCGCTGCAGGGCGCACCGGCGAATTCCGGTGGCATCTGCGTCAGGTTCAGCGTCCGCCCCCCTTCCCGGAGAGACATGACGCTTCGCACTAGCTTGCGAAAAGACCGCTTGGAGCCGGCCCGTGCGCTGCGCCTGCTTTTGGCTGCGCGCGCCCGGCGGGAGGCCCCAGTGGCCGAAAAAATAAAGACGCCGGAGCTTGGCCCCGGCGAGGGCAGGTACTTCAAGACAAAACGGCGGTCACGTCAATATCTGTGAACGCCCAAATAGTTAACACCGGCGACGTCACTTGGCCGCGGGCATGTAGCTTTGCAGCGACGCCACGTGCAATTCGTCGCCGCGCATGGCGGCAATTGCGCGGGTGGCGGCCAGCGCACCGGAAAGTGTTGTGTAATAGGGCACTTTGTTTTGCAGGGCAGCGCGGCGCAGAGAGGCAGAATCGGTCAGGGCCTGTGCGCCTTCGGTGGTGTTGAACACAAGCTGCACGTCGCCGTTGGTAATGGCGTCCACAATATGCGGGCGGCCTTCCAGCACCTTGTTGACGCGGGTGACGGCCACGCCGTTTTCTTCGAGGAACCGCGCCGTGCCGCCGGTGGCCAGCAGCTTGAACCCCATGTCGCACAGCTCGCGTGCGGGGGACACAATCCGGTCCTTGTCGCTGTCCTTCACCGACACGAATGCCGTGCCACTGGTGGGCACTTTGGTGCCGCCGCCAAGCTGGCTTTTTGCGAACGCGACGCCAAAGCTCTTGTCGAGGCCCATCACTTCGCCGGTGGAACGCATTTCCGGTCCCAGAATGGTGTCCACGCCGGGGAAGCGGGCAAACGGGAATACGGCTTCCTTGACCGCGATATGATCGTATGTGCGCTTGTGCAGGTCAAAACTTGCAAGGCTCTCGCCCGCCATGATGCGCGCGGCAATGCCTGCAATGGGCGCACCCAGCACCTTGGCCACAAACGGTACGGTGCGGCTGGCACGCGGATTTACTTCCAGCACATAGATGTCGCCGTCCTTGACCGCGAACTGCACGTTCATAAGGCCGATGACACCCAGCGCCAGCGCCATGGCAGCGGTCTGCTTTTCAATCTCGGCAATAATTTCCGGCGACAGAGAGAACGGCGGCATGGAGCAGGCACTGTCGCCGGAATGCACACCGGCTTCCTCAATGTGTTCCAGAATGCCTGCAACGAACACGTCCTTGCCATCGCACAAGGCGTCCACATCCACTTCGGTGGCGTCACGAAGGTAACTGTCGATAAGCACGGGGCTTGTGCCTGACACCACCACGGCTTCCTTCATGTAACGCTCAAGGTCTGTAGTGGTGTGGACAATTTCCATGGCGCGTCCGCCCAGCACGTAGGACGGGCGGATCACAACCGGATAGCCGATGGTTTCGGCAATCACGCGCGCTTCTTCAGCCGAACGGGCAATCCCGTTGCGGGGCTGGCGCAGATTGAGGTCGTCCAGCAGCGCCTTGAAGCGGTCGCGGTCTTCGGCAAGGTCAATGGCGTCCGGCGGTGTGCCGAGAATGGGGATGTTGGCATCTTCCAGCGCCTGCGCCAGCTTCAGCGGCGTCTGCCCGCCGAACTGCACAATAACGCCCGCCAGCGTGCCCGCCTGTTGCTCGACGGTGATCAGCTCAATCACGTCTTCGGTGGTCAGCGGCTCGAAATACAGCCGGTCTGACGTGTCATAGTCAGTGGAAACCGTTTCCGGGTTGCAGTTGACCATGATGCTTTCATAGCCCGCGTCTGCCAGCGAGAACGCGGCATGGCAGCAACAATAGTCAAACTCGATACCCTGGCCGATGCGGTTTGGCCCGCCCCCCAGGATGATGGCCTTTTTGGCAGTGGTCGCACCGGCTTCGCATTCAGGCGAGCCGGAGGGGCCGGACACTTCGTAGGTGGAATACATGTATGGCGTCTTGGCGGCAAACTCAGCCGCGCAGGTGTCAACGCGCTTGTAAACAGGCCGCACCCCCATGGCGCGGCGGGTGGCGGACACCTCGGCTTCTGTTTTGCCAGCCAGCTTCGCCAGCCGCGCGTCTGAAAAGCCCTTGCTCTTCAGCATACGGAATGTTTTGTCGGACGTCGGCAGCCCGTGCTCAATCACGCGGGCTTCGGTGTTCACCAGATCGCGGATCTGGTCGAGGAACCACGGGTCAATTTTGCACAGCGAATGGATTTCGTCGTTTGTCAGGCCGTGGCGCATGGCCTGCGCCACCGTCAGCACCCGGTTGGGGGTCGGCTGACCAAGGGCCGCACGCATGGCGTTCTTGTCGTCGCCTTCGCCAAGGCCGGGCACGTCGATTTCGGTCAGACCGTCAAAGTCAGTTTCCAGTGAGCGCAGAGCCTTCTGAAAACTTTCCTGAAACGTGCGGCCAATAGCCATGGCCTCACCGACTGATTTCATGGCGGTGGTCAGGTGCGGTTTGGCGCCGGGGAACTTTTCAAACGCAAAGCGCGGGATTTTTGTGACGACATAATCAATCGTCGGTTCAAACGAGGCAGGCGTTGCGCCGGTAATGTCGTTGTCCAGCTCATCCAGCGTGTAGCCAACCGCCAGCCGCGCCGCCACCTTGGCGATGGGAAAGCCCGTTGCCTTTGAGGCGAGTGCTGACGAGCGCGACACGCGCGGGTTCATCTCGATGACGACAAGGCGGCCGTCCTTGGGGTTCACCGCAAACTGCACGTTGGAGCCGCCCGTCTCCACGCCGATCTCGCGCAGACACGCAATGGAGGCGTTGCGCATGATCTGGAACTCTTTGTCGGTCAGCGTCAGCGCCGGGGCCACGGTAATGCTGTCGCCGGTGTGGATGCCCATCGGGTCGATGTTCTCAATCGAACACACGATGATGGCGTTGTCGTCCTTGTCGCGGACGACCTCCATTTCAAACTCTTTCCAGCCCAGCACGGATTCCTCAATCAGCACTTCGGTGACGGGAGACGCATCCAGCCCGTAGGCCACCATCTGTGTGAACTCTTCCTTGTTGTAGGCAATGCCGCCGCCGGTGCCGCCCATGGTGAAGGACGGGCGGATGATGGTTGGCAGGCCGACCTGCTCCAGTCCCTCAAGGGCTTCTTCCAGCGTGTGGGCAATGTGCGAGCGCGGGCTTTCCAGGCCGATCTTGTCCATTGCCTCGCGGAATAACTGCCGGTCTTCGGCTTTTTCAATGGCCGCCTGGTTGGCGCCGATCAGCTCAATGCCGAGTTCGTCCAGTACGCCGGAGTCTGCCAGCGCCAGCGCTGTGTTGAGCGCGGTCTGGCCGCCCATGGTGGGCAGAATGGCGTCAGGCTTTTCAACGCGCAAAATCTTTTCGACGATGTCCGGCGTGATCGGCTCAATATAGGTGGCGTCGGCAAGCTCCGGGTCCGTCATAATGGTGGCAGGGTTCGAGTTCACCAGAATAATCCGGTAGCCCTCTTCCTTCAGCGCCTTGCAGGCCTGCGTGCCCGAATAATCAAACTCGCACGCCTGACCGATAATGATCGGCCCGGCGCCGATAATCAGGATGCTCTCAATGTCGGTACGTTTGGGCATGGTTTAACGGGCTTTGCGAACTAGATTTGAAATATGACTGACGAACACATACTCGCCCGCCGCATGTTGGCGGACATGTTCAGCTACTACCGCCTTGAGCCGCATTGCTTTGCGGAAGGCGCAGTTGCTGGCTGTGTTGATGCTGACTTCGCCAGCGCCGAACTCCGCCTTGCCATCCTGCTCGACGCCGCCCCCGATGATCCGCGTACAGACAGCCTGATCGACACCGGCTGGCGCGTCCTGTCGCTGTCGGGCGCACAGGTCCGCAACGACCCCGGCTCGATCCGGCAGACCCTGCTCGATACGGCGCAGGCTTTGGCATAGAGGCGAAAGCGTCACTTGCCCTTTGCCTCCGCCATGCGGTCTGCGAAGCGGGCGAACAGGTAGTGGCTGTCTTGGGGGCCAGGGGAGGCTTCGGGGTGGTGCTGGACGGAGAATACACGGCCGCCGAAGGCTTCAAGGCCGGCGTTTGAGCCGTCGAACAGCGAGCGGTGGGTTTCCGTCACGGTGTCGGGCAGGGAGGCTGCGTCCACGGCAAAGCCGTGGTTCATTGACGTGATTTCGACTTTGCCAGTGGTAAAATCTTTTACCGGGTGATTGGCCCCGTGGTGGCCCTGATGCATTTTCCGGGTGGTGCCGCCCAGCGCCCGGCCCAGCAACTGGTGGCCAAGGCAGATGCCGAAAATGGGCTTGCCGCTATCCACCAGTTTCTTGATTTCGGGAAGGGCGTAGTCGGCGGTTGCGGCGGGGTCGCCGGGGCCGTTGGCCAGAAAAATACCGTCCGGGTTCAGTGCCAGAATATCATCGGCGGTTGAGGTGGCGGGCACGACCGTTACCGCGCATCCCTGGTCTGCCAGCAGGCGCAGGATGTTGCGTTTGGCGCCGAAGTCCAGCGCCACAACATGGTGTTTGGCGCTGGCAAGGTGCCCATAGGTTTTGCCCCACACCCAGCTTGTTTCGTCCCAGTCATATTGCTGGGATGTTGTGACCTTGCCCGCCAGTTCCATGCCCTCAAGGCCGGGAAAGCTCCTGGCCTGTTGGGTGAGAGCGGGAATGTCGAATACGCCGTCCGGCGCGTGGGCAATCACGCCGTTGGGCATACCGTTTTCGCGGATCAGATTGGTGAGCGCGCGGGTGTCAAGACCTGATATGCCAATGATGCCGCGCTGCTTGAGCCAGGCGTCCAGATGCTGCGTCGAACGGTAGTTGGCAGGCTCGGTGATGTCGGCCTTGAGAATGCAGCCGATGACGCCAGCTTCGGCATTGTCGTTGGAGGTTTCCATATCCTCGGCATTGGTGCCGACATTGCCGATATGGGGGAACGTGAACGTAATGATCTGCCCCGCGTAGGAGGGGTCTGTCAGCACTTCCTGATAGCCGGTGATGGCAGTGTTGAAACACACTTCGCCCGGCGCTGCCCCCGTTGCGCCCACGCCATGGCCTTCAAACACCGTGCCGTCTGCCAGCACAACGCGGGCCGTCGTTGGGGTGTCTTCGTGTTCCCAGCCTTGGGTGTGCTCGCCGGGCGTGCCCGCGGCCTCGACTCCCCCCATCCCGGTTACGGGCGGGCGGGCGTCGGGTGTGGGCTCAGCCATGAGGAAGGCTCCCTTGAGGGCAAAAAAGGCCGCGAATCTGAATGAAGCGCGCGGCAGTGATAACAGGGTTTTGCGGTTGGGGACTTGAAAAAGGCTCAACTATGCGCAAATTGGCGCGGAAAATAGCGGCGGCACGGCCCCGCGTCAACCCGTGAAATGGGCTGATAAACGTATTAAAAACAATAGCTTAGAATGCCTTGTGGCGCTGCGCCGCTGGGCGGATGCTATTTGCCTTTGAGGGCTTTCATGCCCACATCGTGTTTGCGGTTCCGCTTATGTGACTTTGAGTGGGATCGCGGCTGATGCCTGCAAACAGAAAGACACGGCACCGATGCGCGACACATTCAATGCGGCCATGAAAGATGCTCTCAAGGCAGGCGACAAGCGCCGTCTGGCGACGTTGCGGTTGATTACGGCTGCCGTCAAAGACCGCGACATCAATGCCCGCAGCGAGGGCAAGGATGCGGTGAGCGATGCCGAAATCCTCCAGATCCTCGCCAAGATGATGAAGCAGCGCCGCGAATCAGCGGACATGTACGAAGAGGCCGGACGTCTTGAGCTCGCCACGCAGGAGCGTGAGGAACTGGCCATTATTGAAGGATTCTTGCCCCGCCAGCTTGGCGATGATGCAGTGAATGCCGCCTGCAGGCAGGTCATTGCCGACCTCGGTGCCGAGGGCCTCAAGGACATGGGCAAATGCATGGGCGTACTGAAGGAAAAATATGCGGGCCAGATGGATTTTGCCCAGGCCAGCAAGGCGGTGAAGGACTTGTTGAGCTAGGCGGACCACTCAGCCCCTCGACTCCGCCCGCCTGTCCGCCGCATCATTGCCGCCATGCGCTATTCAGACCAACTGCTGGACGAAATCCGCGCGCGTATCCGCGTGTCGGAGGTGGTTGGGCGCAAGGTGGGGCTCAAGCGCAAGGGGCGTGAGTTTGCCGGGCTGTCGCCGTTCAACAAGGAAAAGACGCCGAGCTTTTTTGTGAACGATGAAAAGCAGTTTTATCACTGCTTTTCGTCGGGCAAGCATGGCGACATTTTTGGCTGGCTGATCGAGACCGAAGGCTTGTCGTTTCCCGAAGCCGTTGAGCGGCTGGCAGGGGAGGCGGGAGTTGAGTTGCCCAAGGCCACACCGCAGGACATGGAACGCGAGCAAAAGCGCGCGGGCCTGATCGACGTCATGGAAATGGCGGATGCGTTTTTCAGGGATCAGCTCAAAGGTGGCCAGGCGGCGCAAGCGCGGGCCTATATTGAGCGTCGCGGGTTAAACGCTGCGACCATAGCCGAGTTCGGCATGGGTTATGCGCCCGCAGACCGGCAGGCCCTTCGCGGGCACCTGCAGGCGCGCAACATTACAGATGCGCAGATGGCGGAAGCCGGGCTGGTCATTCATAGTGAAGGCATTGGCGAGCCCTATGACCGGTTCCGTGATCGCATCATGTTTCCCATTGGTGACGCACGCGGGCGCACTATTGCGTTTGGTGGCCGGGCGCTTTCAGCAGATGTACCTGCAAAGTATCTGAATAGTCCGGACACGCCGCTTTTTCATAAGGGCTCGATTGTTTACAATTTTGCCCGCGCGCGTAAGCCTGCGTTTGATGCGCAGGCGGTGCTGGTGGCCGAAGGCTACATGGATGTTATCGCATTGGCGCAGGCGGGGCTGACCCATGCAGTGGCACCATTGGGCACGGCGCTGACGGAAGATCAGATTTCCCTGTTGTGGCGGCTTGCGCCTGAGCCTGTGTTGTGTTTCGACGGGGATCGCGCCGGGCAGGCGGCGGCATACCGTGCGGCTGAACGGGCGCTGCCGGTGCTCAAGCCCGGCCACTCGGTGCGGTTTGCGTTTTTGCCCGACGGCAAAGACCCGGATGATCTCATCAAGACGCAGGGCGCTGATGCCATGCGGGATGTCATCGCGCAGGCGCGGCCGCTTTATAAAGTGGTGTGGGAAAAGGAAGTGACCGGGCGGCGGATTGATACGCCGGAGCGACGGGCCGAGTTTCAGCGCACCATCCGGGCGCTACCGCGGCAAATCCGCGACGAGGCGGTGCGTGAACATTACGCGCAGATGTTTGAAGAGCAATTGCAGGCATATCTTGGCGGCGCGCAGGGCGCTTTGCGGCGCGGGAACGATCGGGCGGCGGCCCGCAAAAACGGATCTGTCGGCGCCCGGACGCGTCGTTCAGCCTTTGGTGCCACGCCGTCGCTGATGCGTAGTTCGTTGGGGCGCGGCTCTGCGCCTGCCGCCAGCCGGGCGCAGGAACTTTTGGTGCTGACTGTGCTCAATCATCCCTGGCTGGTGGCAGACCATGCGGAGACGCTTGCGGGGATCAGTATTGCAGACCCGTCGCTTGACAGTTTGCTTA
The DNA here is from genome assembly GCF_040219635.1 of Pyruvatibacter sp. Lineage (NCBI taxonomy): Bacteria > Pseudomonadati > Pseudomonadota > Alphaproteobacteria > Hyphomicrobiales > Parvibaculaceae > Pyruvatibacter > Pyruvatibacter sp. Next base: position 343,079 of record NZ_JAVJSC010000009.1, on the reverse strand, counting down.
ATGAAATCATAGATGTAGCGGCGCGAGGGGACCATCACGAGACTGTGCTTGAAAGGGCAGCGCTGCACACCCACTTGGAAACTCACGGGTTGAGCCATGTGGCGCATCGGCTATTGTCTGATACGGCATTGAAAACAGTCACTTTTTCGCGTGGCGATGCGGATCCTGCGGTTGTCGCGGAAGGCTTTGAGGCTACGTTGAAGGAGTGTGCGGCGGGCGGCTATGCAGCCGATCTGGCCCGCGCCGAGGCTGAGTTCGAGGTGGACCCAAGCGAGGAGAACAGCGCGCGACTGCTGGAGATCAAGCGATTGATGCTTCAACAGCAGTCGCACGACAGGGCGGGGTGACCCATTTTAGGGGGCATCCTGCGCGACAGGAGATTTGACGCGGGCACGCGCGATCGACCGGGAGTGGGGCAAAAGCGACCCCAACCGGCACGCTGATTGCTCGCGGTTTGTTGTCGGGGTTGCCAGGTGTTTTGGCGGCGTCGGCATTTTTTGAATTGGGCGCTTGGCCCGGCCTCCTTTCTGGCAGGCCGTGTCGGGCGTTCGGCATAACATGACCTTCCCGGTAGTGGCGGCACTCGGTGCCTCATATCGGGACGCGTTTAGGAGCGGCACGACCCCATGGCGAGCAAAGCGGCGGCAGCAGCAGAAACCGAAACAGAAGCAATGTCAGACGGAGCGGACAGCCCGCTCCTCGATATGTCTGACGCGGCCGTTAAAAAGATGATCAAGGCCGCCAAGGCGCGCGGCGTGGTCACCTATGACGAACTCAATAAAGTGATGCCGTCTGAGGAAGTGTCGTCGGAGCAGATCGAAGATACGCTGTCGATGCTCTCGGAGATGGGCATCACGGTTGTTGAAAACGAAGACACCGAAGACGGCGACGACGACGATGATGACGACGGCGCGCCTGCTGAAACCGGCACTGCTGTTGAGACAACCGCCAAGAAAACAACGGCGGTTGCTGCGGGCACACGCACAACCTCGTCCCTTGAACGTACGGACGACCCGGTGCGGATGTATCTGCGCGAGATGGGCTCTGTGGAGTTGCTGTCGCGCGAAGGCGAAATTGCCATCGCCAAGCGCATCGAGGCTGGCCGCGAGACGATGATTGCGGGCCTGTGCGAAAGCCCGTTGACCTTTCAGGCCATCATCATGTGGCGCGATGAGTTGAACGAGGCAAAGGTTCTGCTGCGCGACATCATCGACCTTGATGCGACTTTTGCAGGGCCGGACGCCAAAAAGACCGTGCCGCCCGGATCGCCTGGCATTCCCGGTGATCCGTCGGCCCCCGGCGCGCCTGCGATCAAGGACAACACGGACGCCCGCAAGCTGGATGAAAACGGCAATGCCACCGTTGCGCCGGACGATGATGATGATGAAGACGAGGACGAAGGGGCCAACCTGTCGCTTGCGGCCATGGAAGCCGAGCTTCGTCCGCAGGTCATGGATATTTTTGACGGCATTGCCAAGGACTACAAGAAACTGCGCCGTTTGCAGGACCAGCTTGTGGAAGCGCGCCTTGCCAACAGTGATCTGTCCACCGCGCAGATCAAGCGGCTGGGCAAGCTGACCGCTGAAATTGTTGAGCAGGTGAAGAGCCTGCAGCTCAACAATGCGCGTATTGAATCTCTGGTTGAGCAGCTTTACGCCATCAACAAGCGTCTGGTGAGCCTTGAAGGCCAGTTGATGCGACTTGCTGAAAGCCATGGTGTGCCGCGCGGTGAGTTCCTCAAGCAGTATTTTGAAAACGAGCTTGATCCCAACTGGTCGCGCCGTGTGGGCCGCCTCAAGGGCAAGGGCTGGAAAGACTTCGTCGGTGAGGAGCGCGACAGCGTCAAGGACATCCGCACGGAAATCCAGGGTCTGGCGCAGGAAACTGGTGTGGAAATCACCGAGTTCCGCCGCATCGTCAACACCGTGCAGAAAGGCGAGCGCGAAGCTGCCATCGCCAAGAAGGAGATGGTGGAAGCCAACCTTCGTTTGGTGATTTCCATCGCCAAGAAATACACCAACCGCGGCCTGCAGTTCCTCGACCTTATTCAGGAAGGCAATATCGGCCTGATGAAGGCGGTGGACAAGTTTGAGTATCGTCGCGGCTATAAGTTCTCGACCTATGCCACGTGGTGGATTCGTCAGGCGATCACGCGCTCGATCGCCGACCAGGCCCGCACCATCCGTATTCCGGTGCACATGATCGAGACGATCAACAAGCTGGTGCGCACGTCGCGCCAGATGCTGCACGAAATCGGCCGTGAGCCGACGCCGGAAGAGCTGGCCGAAAAGCTCTCCATGCCGCTTGAAAAAGTGCGCAAGGTTCTGAAGATCGCCAAAGAGCCAATCTCGCTTGAAACGCCCATCGGCGACGAGGAAGACAGCCATCTGGGTGACTTCATCGAGGACAAGAACGCCGTCCTGCCGATTGACGCAGCGATCCAGTCCAACCTGCGCGAAACCACAACGCGGGTGCTGGCGTCTCTCACACCACGCGAGGAACGCGTGCTGCGTATGCGCTTTGGCATCGGCATGAACACCGACCACACGCTGGAGGAAGTAGGGCAACAGTTCTCAGTGACCCGTGAACGCATCCGCCAGATCGAGGCCAAGGCGCTGCGCAAACTCAAGCACCCAAGCCGGTCGCGGAAACTGCGGTCGTTCCTGGATAACTAGGGCGGGTTTGGTTTCAGATATCAAAAGCCCCGGAGGTGATGGTCACCTCCGGGGCTTTTGCGTTTATGGCGCAGCGGTTTTTACAAAAACGCCATCAGCAGTGTCGCAATCCCCAAAAACGAGAAGAACCCCGCTATGTCCGTCACCGTTGTGAGGATGATGCTGGAGGCGGTGGCAGGGTCCTGACCAAGGCGCGTCAGCACGATGGGCACGACGGCACCGGCGAGGCCTGCCATCACCATTGCCATCACCATTGATGACATGATGACGGCGACAAGGCCCAGTGATCCGCTCCACAGGTAAACGCCAATGCCGCAGGTGGCAGCCACCGCAAGGCCGTTGACGAAACCGGCGACGGCTTCCTTGGTCATCACGCGCTTCCATTGGCGCAGGGAGATTTCGCGCAAGGCGAGGCCGCGCATGGTGACGGCGAGGGCCTGCGCGCCGGTGTTGCCGGATTGGCCTGCGACCACCGGCAGCAGCACGGCGAGAGCTGTGAAGGCGGCGATGGTTTCTTCAAAAATGCCGACAACGGCCGCCGCCATGAAGGCGGTCAGCAGGTTGATCTGTAACCATGGCAGGCGTTTGCGCACGGCAAACAGCGGCGGCGACAAGGCCCGCTCGTCGGCACTGGCGCCCACCATGGTCTGCAGGTCGGCGGTGGCGTCTTCAGCTACGGCCTGCACCAGCTTGTCGTGATACAGCATGCCGATAACGCGACCGTCAAAATCGGTCACCGGCAGGTCGGCGGCGTGGGTTTTATCCACCACGTCAGCCACCTGATCGCGCGGCATCAGGGCATCGACACTGGCAACAACGGGTATGGCAATATCGTGCAGAGGTTCGGACGGGCGCGAGACGGCGAGATCCTGAACCGTGACGCGGGCGGTCAGGCGGTTGGCATCATCCACCAGAAATACACTGCGGGTGGTGCGCAGGCGTTTCTGGCGGATTGTTTCCAGCGCCTGTTCAACAGTGTCGGTCTGGCGGAAGACGGCAAAATGCGTATCCATCATGTGCCCGGCTGAGTCAGTGGGATACGACATTGTGCGTTCAAGGTCGGCGCGAATGTCTTCGTTGAGCCCGGCAAACAGCGCCATGCGGTCATCTTCGGTCAGTTGGCCTGCAATGGTGGCGGCCTCGCCGGGGGGCATTTCGCTGAGCAGGCCATGCTGAACATCAGGCTCAAGCGCCAGCAGCAGATCGGCGGCATGGTGCGGGGTCAGGTAACCAAAGACATGCATCAGAACGTCTGCGTTCTGACCATTGAGGCTGGTCGCGGCCTCGATGGTCTCAAGGGCTTCAAGCTCATGGGCCGCCTCTGCGGGGAAATCCAGCAGATAGCGCTTGGTGAGCTGGCTGATGGCATGGCTTGCGTCATGGCTGGTATGATGGCCTGAATATGTGGTTCTCATTGGCGGCCTCCTGCCACCGGGTCGCGGGTGAGGTGTGGTCGTCCGGGGGATGGTGCGGGTACCGCATCCGGCAACAGTGTTCCGGTCAGGCCTTCCAGGGTTGCGAGATACGCGCCTACGAGCCCTGCAAGCATGGGGTCACTGGTGGCTGATTGTGGCGTTGCGCCGGTGAGGCTTGCCATTGACCGGATCAGGTCGCGGTGGCTGAACCCGCCAATGAGCTCTCCTGAGCGGGCGGTGACGGCCAGCACATCGTGGGTGGCCCAGCGTTTGTCGAGCGCCGCACTGGCAACCGGCAGCGTAGCTGGCAGGGTGGCGGCGGGGGCAAGTTTGAGGTCTGCCACCAGCGTGTCGCGCGGGGCGCGCACCAGATCAAGCAAATGCAGTTCGCCCAGAACGTGGCGATGGTCGTCCACCACATAAATGGCCTGCGGAGCGCGGGCGCGGCTTGTTTTGAGAATATCAAGACATTCCGCCACCTTGCGGGCGCGGGCAAACGCAGGCTGCGACCCGTCGGTCCAGGCACCGACGGAGTTTGGCGCAAGTTGAAGGGCATGGCTTATTTGACGGGCGCGGCTCGCGGGCAGGGCTGACAGCAGGGTTGCGCGCGGGGCAGGCGCTACGAGCCGCAACAAACGTACGGCGTTTTGAAATGGAATGGCGCGCAGGATTGCAGCCGCGTGATCCGTCGTCATATCAGCCAGCGAGGCGGCGGCAACGGACACTGGCATTGCAGCCAAAATGGGTGCGGCGCGGGTTGCGCTCAGGCCATCAAAGAATGTGGTGATGTCGTCGAGGGGCAAACGTTCAAGTACGCGAGCGGCGGCTGTCGGGTGACGGTTTGCAAACTGAAACGCAATGGCGGGATTTACACTCATGCGCCTGTGCTCTTGCTTGTGCTGCTGCCAGTGTTCCTCGTGCCTGACGAGACGGCGCTGTCTGGTTGCTCCTGTATTGGTTTGGGCGGCAGCAGCAATGTGCTGGTGGCGCTGTAACGCTGGCCGGGAATGGTCATGGTTCCGGCATCGGTATCCAGCACCACTGCGGAAGGAGTGAACTCCAGTATTTCCCCTTCGGTGCTGTCCAGCCGCACGGTCTGCCCGGGCACAAACCGGCTTCGCATCTGCTGAATGCCGATGAGATTGGCCACCAGGTCGCGGGCACCAAGGGCGAACGCAACGGCGAAGCTCACCAGCACTGACCCCAGGGCAATGGCCGTGATGATGGTGAGGAAGGTAACGTCAACGCCAATTTGCGCGACACCGATGATGACGCTGGCCGCCAGCACTGTTGCCTGCACTACCACACCCACGAAGCGGGCTTGTGCCAGACCCGCAGCGACAAGCGGTGCGGTTACGGCATCGCGCGCGACACCTGACAGGATGTAACCCACGAGCAGCACCACGCCTGCCGCCAATGCGCGCGGCATGAAGGCAACAATCTGGTCGAGCCAGGCAGAGAGGATGGGCAATGCGGCCGCCTCAGCGGCAGCCGTAATAAAAAGCAGCAGCACGGCCCAAAATCCGATCTGACCAACAATCGTGACCGCCTGGGACGACGGCGACAGTCTGCGGCTGACAGGGGCAGGGGCGATGCGCCCCAGCGCCGAGGCGACAGCACCTGTACCACGCACCAGCACCAGCCGGGTAATGCGCGCGGTCAGCCAGCCGATGAGGAGTAACAGCAAGGCACCCGCGAGCTGCGGTACATAGGCAAAGACTTGCGTGAGTACATCCCGCGTGGCGGTTTCAAGCGCTTCTGCCCAGGCAAATATGCCGTTCTGCATCCGGTATCCTTTGAAGGTCGGCGGTTTGAGAGAGCCTACCGTTGCGCGATTCACGACCTGGCGCAATCTGTGGCCATGCAGGTGCGGGTTGCAAAATATGCACATGGCCGGTGTCGTCAGGAGAGAAGGGACGCCCCGATCACCGGCAATCAAGGCAACGATGATTGCCTCATGGCGGCCAGCGTTTGGCTGGACTTGCAGTCAGGCGGGATGTACAACCCGCAGCGTTATTTCGCATGTGCGAGATAAAACGCCGGGAGTTCCCCCATGCTGCTGACCATGCTTAAGGCCAAACTGCACCGTGCCACGGTAACGGGCGCTGACCTGCACTACGAAGGTTCAATCGCCATCGACCGTGATCTTATGGATATGGCCGGGCTGCTGCCTAACGAGCAGGTGGACATTTACAACATCGACAATGGCGAGCGGTTCACGACCTACATCATTGAAGGCGCGCGGGGCAGCAAGGTGATTGCGCTCAACGGGGCTGCCGCACGCAAGGTATGTGTTGGCGACAAGGTGATTATTGCAGCTTATGCGCAGGTGGAGGCTGAAGAGGCCCGCAACTATTCGCCATCTGTTGTGTTGCTTGGCGACGGCAATGAGGTTCAGACTGCGGCCTGACGTTTGATGTAGCCGGAGGCCGCTTGATGACCCGACTTTGCAGTGTGTTCACTGTTGTTTGCGTGCTGCTGGGCATGTCTTTGGCCGGCGCGGCGGTGGCTGAGGATGTACCGCTTCCCCAGCCTGCCTACGCAGCGGCTTACGCCCCTGAATCAGCTTTTGAATCCTGCCGGGCTGAACGCGCCGCGGAGGCTGTGTCGTGCGCACTTGCTGCCTGCGTCAAAAGCAGCGGTTACCCCGAAGACTGTTATCTGCTGGCTGCCTGCGATGGGGGAGGCTGGGCGGGTGTCATGGGCGTGCTGGTCACCGAAATACACTTCACAACCGTGACCTGTGGCGCGCCCACGCGCGAGGCTCTGTTAGCAGAACTCAAAGCCCGGTGCGCAGGATACCTGCCTTACATGCAGGAGTGCTGGGTGTCCGAGTTGATCCCTCTGAACGACGCTGCTGCCGAGGCGGTTGAAATCAGTTGGACGTCTGAAACGGTTTTGGCTGAGTGACGTTTACTCAAGCTCAATGACGATGTTCACGTTGGCCCGGATTTCTTGTGTGCCGGCAGCGACGGGGACGGATGATCCTGATTCATCCATTGCCATGGAGCGCATCATCATCGGCTGAGGACGGAACGAGCCGTTTTCGCTGATGGTCAAAACCGGACCGAGGTCAGCGCCTGCTGTATTGGCCAGAATGGTGGCGCGGCGAACGGCATCTTCAACGGCGGCGCGACGGGCTTCGTCCATCAGAGGTTGCGGGTTGTCGATGTAAAATGACACGCCGTTGACGTTGTTGGCACCTGATGTGACAACGCTGTCGAGCACAGCGCCGACTTTCGTCAGGTCACGGATGATGACACTCACATTGTTTGATGCGCGATAGCCTGTGATGACGGGGTTATCCTGCGTGCCGTCTGGTTTGCGGGCAGGGCGGGAATAAACAGGGTTCACCGAAAAGCCCGACGTACGGATGTCGTCTTCCACAATGCCCGCAGCTTTGATGGCATCAAACACCCCGTTCATTTTTTCGGTGTTGGCACTCAGTGCCTCTCGCGCGGTTTTGGCTTCTGCCACAACACCGGCGTTTATGCTGGCGGTATCAGGCTTTGCCGAAACACTGCCTTCGCCCTCAACAGTGATAGTGCGTTTTTGCTCAGACGCTGCCTGCGCATTAGCCGCAGGGACCGCAAGGACCAGGACTGCCAGTGCTGCCGACAGGGCGGGAAGGGCAATGAGGCGGTGGCGTGCAGTTGGCATGGTTGAGTATCCTTGATGTTTTTTCCGGCGCGGTCGGGTGCCCGCTGAACTGTGAAAACCACTGTCGTGTCCGATATGGGCAACAATGCGGCTGAAAATTATACACCTCATGACCGTTTCGCGGCCATGCCATGATCTGCTATAGGCGCTGGATGTCCGGCGTGGTCAATTCGACCCCATCCGGCAAGGTGGGGCCGGTAGCTCAGCTGGTTAGAGCGGTCCGCTCATAACGGATTGGTCGCAGGTTCAAGTCCTGCCCGGCCCACCAATTTTCCTCAAGGAGGATTTAACCCGTGGCACTGCAGCTTGTTGAAGTGACTTCTGACCACGGGCATGTGGACACGCTGGTTGCCCTTGGCGAGCAGCAGGGCGCACTTGATGTGTATGCTGATGAGCGTGGCGAGATGGACCGCTGCCTTGTGCGCTTTGTGATTTCCACCAAGCGAGTACAGGGGCTGCTGGATGCCATTCAGGCTGCCATTGGTGCGCAAGAGAACTGGCGGGCAGTTGTGCTGCCGATACAGGCCAGTGTTCCGGGGCCGGGGCCGTCGGTTAAATCGGTCTCAGACGACGAGCCGCGCAAGTTTTCGTTCGGATCGATCACGGTCAGCCGCGAGGCCATTTGGAATGAAATCAACAAGGGCGCGCGGCTTGATCTCAACTTCATCATTTTGTCGGTGCTTTCCACTATTACGGCAGCCATTGGTCTGTTAACGGACAATGTGGCTGTGGTCATCGGTGCCATGGTGATTGCGCCATTGCTTGGGCCAAACCTGGCCTTTGCATTCGGCACGGCACTTGGCGACCGGACGTTGATGGCGCGGGCGTTGGGCACAAATGTGTTGGGCGTTTCTATCGCGCTGGCGCTTTCATACGTGATTGGTGCGTTGTGGACCGGGCCGCTGGATGCGCCCGAACTCACCAGCCGCACGGTTGTGGGCTTTGAGAGTATTGCGCTGGCATTGGCTGCGGGCGCAGCGGCCGTGCTGTCGCTCACCACGGGCCTTTCTGCAACGCTCGTTGGGGTGATGGTGGCTGTGGCGCTGCTCCCGCCTGCCGCCACGCTTGGCATCATGCTGGGGGCGGGGAACTACTATGCAGCGGGCAGTGCAGCGCTGTTGTTGGGCGTCAACATTGTGTGCGTCAATCTGGTGGCGCAGCTGGTGTTTGTGGTGAAGGGCATCGGCCCGCGCACATGGGCACAAAAACGGGCGTCTCGCCCGGCACGCTACATCAACGCAGTGAGTTGGTTTGTACTGCTCGTTGCACTCATGGCGGGCATTTGGTGGGCGCGGCAAAGCGGTGGCGTTGCGCCAGATCAGGGGTTTGAAGCGCCCTCGACGCAGGTGCTATCGGGCGAGTGAACGCGCAGCGCGCAGCCATGCTGTATTAACCGGGCTGCGTGGCTTTTGCGCCAGGCGCTCGTTGGCAAGTGCCTCGGCCACGCTGCGCATGTTGCCGCGCAGTGCTGCGTGCATCAACGTCCAGTCAATGACATCGCGTTGGGCGTGGCTTCCACCAAAGCCATTGGCGATGAAGCGGGAACTGTGCAGGTTTGCGACCGCTGTATCGTAGTCACCGGTCCAAAAGGCCCGAAAGCCCTCTATCAGGGGTGCACCATGGGTCAGCCACCATTGGCCAGCTTCTGTCGCTTCCGTAGAATTGGCGCGGTAGGTGACCAGCAGCGCATCCACATCAGTGATGCGTCCGGCTCCCAGATAGGCCATGGCGGCGTGCAGATCATTGAAGGCATAAAGCTGGCTGTCGGCGTGCGCTTGCCAGCCATCGGCGATTTCAGCCCACCGGTTGCCGGTATCGACCCCCAAAAGCTCAAGCCTCCACAGCAGCGCGGATGCGTCCACCAGATCAACCGCAACGTGGCTTGGTTCACCGCGCACCTTGTCGTCATAGAGGGCGAGTGCCTGATGATGTTGTTCAAGATCGAGGTGAAACAGCGCCCGATGCCACCAGTTGTGGGTCTGGAAGAAGTTTCCGTCGGCCGCCCAATGCGGTTCGCGGGCAATCATCCAGCCGATGCCGTCCTCGGCGCGGCCCTGCATCTCCATGACGTGGGCCACAGCGTGGTGCGCCCAGCAATCTGCCGCATCAAGATGAATGGCGGTGCGCCCGGCATCTTCGGCACGGGTATAGTCGCCCGATTCTTCAAGGCCGAAAGCGTGCATGCCCATCACGAAGGAGCGGCCCGGCATGTCGTCGGGCCAGTGTGGAAGCGCACGGGCCGGGCGGTCACGCAGGTCACGTGCATTGGCTCTGAAAAAGTCAATCAGGTGGCCTGACTGGAGCGCCACAATATCATGAGGCCAGCGCATGGAGTGGTGGTCCAGCGCCACGGCTGCGCGGGTCCAGTTTCCATCCAGCACGTGGGCAATGGCATTGGCGTGACTTGCCTCGCGGTCGTTTAATTTCAGGTGCCGTGCGGTTGCCAGAATGTGCTTGGCAGCAGCGGTTGCCGCGGGCTCTGTTGCTGTTGCAAACATGTGTGCCTTGAAGAGATGCGCCATGGCAAAGTCGGGCGCATCTGCGATGGCTGCTTCAATGCGTGCGATGGGGTCGCCGGCATACCGGTTGAACTCATCGATAGCGGCAACGAACAGGCGGGAAGCCTCAGCTGTTGCGTTGGGGAGGGCATGGCCCTGAGCATCAGTGTGCATTTTGGGGGTATGTTCAGGGGTGTCAGCCGCGCGGCCCGAAAATGAGCCAGGCTAAGAGTCCGATCACCGGCAGGAACAACAGCACGACAATCCAGATGGCTTTGCTCAGCGCACCGGCCCCGGACTGGGCAACTTTGATGATGGCCCACAGAATAATGATGAACCAGATAAGGCCGAAAAGCCCCGTAATTTCCAGGCCGAACATGGCGTGCTCCTTTTGGTTTGCGGGAAGGCCCGCTAGTCTTGTCGCAACAACACCTAACACCACACATGGGGAGAAGGCTATGACAGGCAACCCGGCAGATGCCCGCAGACAGGATATTTCATTCGTCAGCGAGGGGGATGTGTGCCGGGGCTGGCTTTATCTGCCCGACGGGGTTGACCAGCCGCCGCTGGTCATAATGGCGCACGGGTTTTCCGCCGAGCGCACGTTTGGGTTGCCGGCCTTTGCTGAAAGGTTTGCCGCTGAAGGTATGGCGGTTTTGCTGTTTGATTATCGCAATTTTGGTGACAGTGATGGTTCGCCGCGCTTTTTGGTGGATCCGCAGCGGCATGTGGCTGACTGGCGCGCAGCCATCACGTATGCGCGCACACTGCCAAACGTGGATACGACACGCCTTGCCCTTTGGGGGTCGTCGTTCTCCGGCGGGCATGTCATTACCATTGCCGCCGCTGATCCGTCGATCAGTGCCATTGTCGCGCAGGTGCCGTATGTCGGCGGCCTGGAGGTAAAACTGTCGGTACTCAATACGCTCAAAGCAGCGGGCAGCATACTAGCCGACAAGGTGGCGTCGTTGTTTGGCGGGGCAGTAACGGTGCCCATCGTCGGGCCTGCGGGCAGTTTTGCGTGCATGGCCTCCGATGAGGCCATGCAGTTTCTTGATATTGTTGATGAGGCATCGCAGTGGAACAATCAGGTGCCGGCGCGGGCGCTGACAACCCTCGCAGCCTACCAGCCGCGCGATGTGGCGGGGCGGGTGGCATGTCCTGCCCTGGTGCTGGTAGGCGCGCGTGATGAAACCACGCCGCCGGAACTGGCGCGGGAGGCCGCAGCCTTGATGCCGCGGGCCGAAGTGGCGTCATTTGAAGCGGGGCATTTTGAGGTTTATCTGCCGCCCCTGTTTGAGGATGTGGTGGCACGTGAGGCGGCATTCCTGAGGACGCATCTTGCCGCCTGACTTTTTTAGCATGCGGCCTGCGCCATAGGCTTTGCGGCGCTGGCGGGTTTCCGATAGAACTCGGCCCCTGACATTCACCCCCTAATCAACGCGGAGTGTCGGCGTTTGCGCGCATCCGCGCTGTTCGCCGCGCGACGGAGGCAATGGAATATGGCGTCCTATCAGTATGTCTATGTGATGGATGGGCTTTCAAAGACCTATCCCGGCGGCAAGCAGGTGCTCGACAATGTGCGGCTTTCGTTTCTGCCCGGTGCCAAGATCGGCGTTGTGGGTCTGAATGGTGCCGGTAAATCGACGTTGCTGCGCATCATGGCGGGAACTGACAAAGAGTTTCAGGGCGATGCATGGGCGGCGGCCGGGGCAAAGGTTGGCTATCTGCAACAAGAGCCACACCTAAACGAGACCAAAAACGTCCGCGATAATGTGATGGAAGGGGTTGCCGAGCTTACCGCCAAGCTTGAGCGTTACAACGAGCTGGCGATGAACTATTCGGACGAAACCGCCGACGAGATGTCGCGCCTTCAGGATGAAATCGACGCAAAAGACCTGTGGGACCTGGACAGTCAGGTTGAAATGGCGATGGATGCGCTGCGCTGTCCTGAGCCGGACGCCGACGTTACCAAATTGTCGGGTGGTGAGCGCCGTCGGGTGGCGCTGTGCAAGCTGCTGCTGGAAAAGCCGGATCTGTTGCTTCTCGATGAGCCGACCAACCATCTGGATGCTGAATCCGTTGCTTGGCTGGAAAACTATCTCAAGGAGTATGCAGGCACGGTGGTGCTGGTCACTCATGATCGCTATTTCCTCGACAACATCACCGGCTGGATTCTGGAAATCGATCGAGGCAGCGGCATTCCCTATGAAGGCAATTATTCGTCGTGGCTTGAGCAGAAGCAGAAGCGGCTGGCACAGGAAGCCCGTGAGGATGTGGCCCGCCAGCGCACGCTGGCTCGTGAAGTGGAGTGGGTGCGCTCCAGCCCCAAGGCACGTCAGGCCAAGTCCAAAGCACGTATTCAGGCCTATGACGAACTCCTCAACGCGGACAGCCGTGACATGGAGAAGAAAGGGCAGATTGTTATTCCCGCAGGGCCACGGCTTGGCGGCAATGTAATTGAGGCGGACGGGCTGACCAAGGCCTTTGGTGACCGCCTGTTGATTGATGACCTGTCGTTCACACTGCCGCCGGGCGGCATCGTCGGCATCATCGGCCCTAACGGGGCGGGCAAGACTACACTGTTCCGTATGCTGACGGGTCAGGAAACACCAGACGCGGGTTCTCTCAAGATCGGTGACACAGTGGTGATGGGCTATGTGGACCAGAGCCGCGATTCACTGGATGCTGACAAGACCGTTTGGGAAGAAGTGTCAGACGGACTGGACATTGTGAAACTGGGCGAGCGCGAAATGAACTCGCGCGCCTATGTGAGTGCGTTCAACTTCAAGGGCACGGATCAACAGCGCAAGGTGGGGTTGCTGTCAGGCGGGGAGCGCAACCGGGTGCATCTGTCGAAGATGCTCAAGTCCGGGGCCAACCTGCTGTTGCTCGATGAGCCGACCAACGATCTTGATGTGGATACGTTGCGTGCGCTGGAAGATGCACTGGCGAACTTCGCCGGGTGCGCTGTGGTCATCAGCCATGACCGCTGGTTCCTTGACCGTATTGCCACGCACATTCTGGCGTTTGAAGGTGACAGCCATGTGGAATGGTTTGAAGGCAACTACGAGGACTACGAAGAAGACCGCAAACGCCGCCTTGGCGAGAAAGCGGCGGTGCCGACGCGCATCAAGTACAAGCGGTTTGCCCGCGCCTGATGCCGGATGGCCGGCCGGACACAAGCGAGCCGGGACAGAAGCCTTCACAGCCTTTCAGACTTGACTAGCTGGCGTCGTCTGCGTCCTGGGTTACGTCTTCTGTGGCCGTTGTTTGCGGTACTGGTTCGGTTGTCGTGGTTTGTGTGTTCTGCCCAGCCCGGGTACCGGCTTGTTTTCGTAAGTGGTCAAGCAGCGCCTCGAAACTGCCGCCATTGTTGCGGATCTGCGAGGAAAACGCGCCTCGTTGCTCCTGTGCCATCCAGATGCCGGCAACGTTCACGTCAAAAACCCGAAAAGACCCGTCCTTGTCGCGGATGAGCCACCACTCCACACGCAGCGGCTCATTGCCCTCTGCGAAAGTGATCTTGCTGTCGACAATGACCTCGCGGCCTTTGTTGCCTTTTTCCACGCTGTCCAGAACCAAAAACTGCTGATCTGAATAGCCGGTCAGACGGCCCAGATAGACTTTGACAATGAACTCACCCAGCAGGTCGAAGTAAGTTTCCTTTTGCTCCGGCGTAGGCAGGCGCGCGTACTGACCCAGTGCAAACAGACCAACGCGGCGAATGTCGAGCGCGCTCAGCAGCAGGGTGCGGAACTTGTCTTCGGTCTGGGCGGCATCAAGCTCTTTGTCGCTCAGAATGGCGATTGCGGCTTCGCCCAGATCCTTGACGTAAGCCTTGGAGGCATCGTCTGCCTGTGCGTGGGTCACGGACAGGCCAATCATCAGTGCCGCGAGGGCGAAAAGCGATGTCAGCTTGCTGCTAAACAACCGCAGCGCGAGCGCAGTGCTGTCGTGAGCAGTGTGGCGGATAATAGCCGTTGTAGACATGGGAACGCATCCTCACAAAAATCATTAGCCGCATGACAACTAGACATTTGTTATGTGAACCGCTGATGAAGGTACTCGTTTATCGTGAGACCTTGCCAGTGCACATCAAGCGCACATCATTGGCAATACGCCGTGACAAGCACAACTGTTACCCGTTCAAATGCCCGTGTTTTGACCGCTTGCAGGTGACGGCTGTGTCTCGATTGCGTCATTGGCTGGTGTCTCTGCATCAAACTCATAGTCGTAGTCGATGTCGGAGATGTCCGGCAGGCGATTTGGGTCAATGGTGCCGTTAGCAATTTCGTTGTTGCGGCTCTGGCGGTACAGGCTGCGCAGGGCTGCATAATAGTCAACGGATGTGCGTTCGATCTCGTCCAGCGTGCCCAGGTTACGGGCGCGCAGGTCAAGGCCATTAATAGCGAACCGCGCTGTGGGGATGATGCTGTCGCTGTTCCAGAATACATAGGTCAGCGGGTCAAATGCCTGATCGACAACAAAGCCTGCGAGGTCGCGGGGCGGGGCAGGCCCCAGCAGCGGCAGATACACATAGGGGCCTTCGCCGGTGCCCCATACAGCCAGTGTCTGGCCGAAATCTTCGCCGTGGCGCGCATAGCCCCAGTCTGTTGCGGGATCCAGCAGGCCGCCGACGCCGGCTGTGCTGTTGATGCCAAAGCGTGTGATCGTTGTGCCCGCGCGGTCCCATTCTCCCTGCAGCACGTCGTTCACGAGAATTACCGGCGTGCGCAGATTGTCGAGGAAGTGGCGGATGGAATCTTTTGCAACGCGCGGCAATACGGCGTCGTAGCCCTGCGCGGCTGGCTTCAGGATGAGACCGTCAAGCAGTTGGTCATTGACCGCGAAGAAGTAGCGGTTCAGCGGCTCGATGGGATCGTTGGCTTCCTGATATGCGGCAACAGCTGGCTGGTCGCCCGGATCAGGGCGTGTCGCACATGCACCAAGGGTCAGGGCAATTGCCACAACAACAACCAGACTGGTGCCGGACATGCCAGCCTGCGAAATATCTTTGGTGTTTGCCGCTTTCGTATTCACGCCGATCCGCCTCCACAGTGCACGGCATATTTGGACATCCGTGCGTTTCGCGCAATTTTGCCGCAAGCCCGATTACGCAAAGATGTACGCCGCGCCGATTTGCGGGGAAAACCCGTTTTTTTGACGCTGGCGTCGCCACTTCAGGGAAATACAGCGGTCAGGCGCACATGAAGTTGGGGATTGTGCGCCCCGCTGCCTTTCCTGCCGGTCTGCCGTCCGACGTGTGGCAACTCTGGCTTGCAGAAAACTCCTGCGATTCTTTGCTATCACAGCCTTCGCGGCATCGCCATAAACGAAATCGGGAGATGTTTTGCCGTCTTTGATTTGTGGCGCAAATGTCGCGTTCGGTGAGGCCGAAAAGCCTCAGGGCGGGCTTACCGGCTTGTTTTTATGCAGATGCTCGTTTTGGAGGCCAACTTTTGCTCTCTGGCGGAATACTCGATTTGGACATGCACATATCTTTATATTAGGCTGGCCGCTCCGATGGATCACTTTGAGCACCTACGGGAACCATGATGGAATCGCTATTGCAGGTATTGAGGGCGGCGGGGGAAACCACGCGCCTGCGGCTGCTTGCGACGCTTGGGGAAAGCGAATTGTCGGTTTCAGAAATTACTCACGTGCTGCGCCAGAGCCAGCCCAGGGTCAGCCGACATCTCAAACTGCTGACTGATGCGGGCCTCATCACCCGCTTCAGGGAAGGCAGTTGGGTATTTTACCGGCTTGAAACGCGCGGACCTTATGGCGAGCTTGCGCACAAGCTGCTCGAGCTTCTGCCAGCAGATGACCCGGTCGTCATGCGTGACCGCGAGCGGCTTGCAGACGTGCGGGCCGAGCGGGCGCAACAGGCAGCGGAATACTTCAAGGCCAATGCTGCTGAGTGGAGCGAAGTGCGGGCTCTTTATGTGCCTGAGCAGCAGGTGGAGGAAGCTGTCACCTCGATGATGGAAGCTGAGCGCGTACCGGTATTGATCGACCTTGGCACCGGCACCGCGCAGATGCTTGAGCTGTTGTCGGGCATTGCTGAAACCGCCATTGGCTACGACATTAGCCACGACATGCTGAACGTTGCGCGCGCCAACCTTGAGCGCAAGGGGCTGACGCACTGCCATGTGCGCTACGGCGATATTTTGTTGTTGCCGGAGCCTGCTGGTTCGGCAGATGTGGTGGTGATCCACCAGGTGTTGCATTTTCTGGATGATCCGCGCGCGGCGGTCGTTGAAGCCGCACGTTTGCTCAAGCCAGGTGGTCGCTTGCTGATTGTTGATTTCGCGCCCCATGAGGTCGAGTCATTGCGCGAAAGCCACGCCCACCGTCGTCTTGGGTTTCCCCGCACAGAAATGGCTGATTTTGTCAGCGATGCGGGGCTGGATATGTCGGCGGTGCGCGACCTGCCACCCGGGCAAGGCGACAGCGCCCAACTCACAGTTTCGATCTGGCTTGCTGCAAAGCCGCATGACGCACAGCGCAACCGGTCACACCTCAACCAGAAACAAGCCGATGTACAAAAGGAGAGCGTTTGATGGCCACGGGTAATGGCGATACGCAGGCGGGGCCGAAGACCGCAACAGCTTCTGGAATCGAAGTCTCGTTCGAGTTCTTTCCACCCAAAACCGAAAAGATGGAAGAGACGCTGTGGCAGTCGGTCAAAAGGCTGGAGCCGCTGCATCCGCGCTTTGTGTCGGTGACCTATGGCGCAGGCGGGTCAACGCGCGAGCGGACGCACGCAACGGTCAAGCGCATTGTGGACGAGACATCGCTCAAACCGGCAGCGCATCTCACTTGCGTTGAGGCAACCCGCGAGGAGATCGATGATGTCATTCGTGAGTATTGGGAAGCAGGTGTGCGCCACATTGTGGCGCTGCGCGGCGACCCGCCTTCCGGCATCGGTGAAAAATACGTGCCGTTTGACGGCGGATATGCAAATGCAGCCGAGCTTGCGGCTGGCATCTCCAAAATTGCGCCGTTTGAGATATCGGTTGGTTGCTACCCCGAAAAGCACCCTGAGAGCGCCAGCTATGACGCCGACCTTGATCTGCTGAAAGCAAAGATCGACGGCGGAGCCACGCGCGCCATCAGTCAGTTCTTTGTCGAGCCGGATGTGTTCCTGCGGTATGTGGATCGTGCGCGCAGTGCGGGCATCGAGATACCGATCGTGCCGGGCATCATGCCGGTGGGCAATGTGGCGGGCTATCTGCGCATGTCCGAGGCGACAGGAGCAGGCGTGCCGGACTGGTTTCGCGAGCGGTTTGAGGGTCTGGATGATGATCCTGAAACGCGTCGGCTTGTGGCGCTTGCGGTTGCCGCAGAGCAGGTTCAAAAGCTGGCCGACCAGGGAATGCGGCAGTTCCACATCTATACGCTGAACCGCGCGGAAACTGCGGTTGCGTTGTGTCACATACTGGGAGTGCGCCCTAACAAGCCGCTGGCAGCCTGAGGGTAAAAACCCCCAGGGGTGCCCGGCAGCTTGTCGCTGCTCTTGTTGGCGTTTCCTGTGATGGTTTTGAGGTCTAGATCAGTCCGAAAATCACGGCACCCACGAATGCAAAACTTGCACAGGTGAAAAGCCATATCGCTGTTTGGCCGGACGTGGTCTTTGAAGCGCGTGCAGTCATTAGGGCCTCCCGCATCTGCTCCTTGGGGACTCACAGCGTGTCAGCACAGTGTGCGTTTGGGAAGCGGTAATCGTCGCTGCGTTGCACCGTTACTGTGCAGGTGCGAAGGCAGCTTGCGCTATGTTGCCGGGCGTCCACCGCCGGGCCTTCCGCCACCATCAGGCCTCCCACCGCCGGGTGCGCCGCCACCTGCGATACGGCCCGCGCCCTGGCGACCCACGGGCATGTTGAGTTCGGTTAGTAACTCTGTGCGGGACAGGTGTCCGTTATTGTTGCTGTCGAAGCCGGCAAAGACTGTTTGCAAACCTTCGCCCAACTCATTCGGGTCGATAGAAAGTGACCCGTTCGTGTCGAAGCGGGCGAGGCCGGGTACCGGATAGCGCGTGCCTAGCGTGGCTTCTGCCCATATCGAAAACTCAATGCTGCTGATTGTGCCGCTTTTATCGGCATCCATCGCGGCAAACAGGGCGGGTATCGCTGCAGCCAGTTCGTCTGTGTCGGTGGCAAGGTCGTGGTTGGTATCCATGTCCACAAACATCAGTGCTGTGGGTTTGGCTACCAGAGCACCATGCTGCATTTCAGGGTCGCCTGATTGTTGAGGTCCGGCATTTTGCGGGCCCCGCGGGCCTCCGCAGGCGGCCAGAGCCAAAGCGGCGGCAAGTGCCAAAAGGGTGTTGGAGTTGAGTGCCGACATTACCGGTGGTCCCCCGACTTAGTGAATTGAGTGGGATTTAACGCGGGCGCTGGTCCAAATCCGTCGCTGGCTTGGCAGCTAAAGTTTACCGAACCCGCCGCCACCGGGTGTGCTGATAATGATGGTGTCGCCCGCATTCATCGTTGTCTGGTCGCAGGCCGTGAGTTTTTCAGTGTTTCCTGCCGCCCGTTCAACGGCGTTTTCACCTGTCGACCCTGCTTTGCCACCGGACAGCCCAAAGGGCGCGGTCGTTCGGCGTTGCGACAGGATGGAGACGGACATCGGCTCACGAAAAGTGATTTCGCGTATAACGCCGTCGCCGCCGGTGTGTGCGCCTGCACCACCAGAACCTGAGCGGATATCGAACCGGCGCAATATAACGGGGTATCTGCTTTCAAGCACTTCAGGGTCGGTGAGGCGGGAGTTCGTCATGTGCGTTTGTACAGCGCTTGCGCCATTGAAGGTCGCGCCAGCGCCGGAGCCTCCGGCGATCGTTTCGTAATACTGGTAGGTGTCATTGCCAAAGGTGAGGTTGTTCATGGTGCCTTGGGCGGCGGCCATGACGCCCAGTGCACCGAACAAGGCGTCGGTGATGGCCTGACTGGTTTCCACATTGCCTGCCACAACGGCAGCGGGATAGTGCGGCTTAAGGAATGAGCCGTCAGGAATAATCAGGTTGATGGGAGCAAGGCAGCCTGCATTGAGCGGAATGTCATCGTCCACAAGACAGCGGAAGACATACAAAACAGCGGCCCGCGTGACCGCATCAGGCGCATTGAAGTTTGAGGGCAGTTGGGCGCTGGTGCCGGTGAAATCGATGGTCGCGGTGCGCGCCGCCGCGTCAATGTCTATGGCCAGTCTTATGACAGCGCCGTTGTCCATCGTCAGTTCAAACGTGCCCGGTTTGAGCGTTGTGATGACGCGGCGTACGGCCTCTTCGGCGTTGTCCTGAACGTGACGCATATAAGCGTGCACGGCGTCCAGCCCATAAAGTGTGACCATGCGGGCCAGTTCCTGAGCGCCTTTTTCACAGGCGGCAATCTGCGCGCGCAGGTCAGCGATGTTCTGGTCAGGGTTGCGCGCAGGGTGGGTGCCTTCGGTCAGGCGCGCGCGTATGGCGGTGTTGCGAAATGTGCCTGCGTCCACCAGTTTCTCGCCTTCAAACAACACGCCTTCGTCATCCACGCTGCGGGAGTTTGAGGGCATGGACCCGGGGGCAATGCCGCCGATGTCTGCGTGGTGTCCACGGGCGGCTGTGAAGAACAGACGCTGCGTACCCTCATTGTTGAACACGGGTTTGATAACGGTGATATCCGGCAGATGCGTGCCGCCATTGTAGGGGGCGTTGAGCACAAACACGTCGCCGGGGTGCATGTCGGGATGTTGGGTGATGATGCTTTCAACGCTTGCCCCCATAGACCCCAGATGCACGGGGATATGCGGCGCGTTGGCAACCAGATGACCGTCGCTGTCAAAAATCGCACAGGAGAAGTCCAGCCGCTCCTTGATGTTTACCGAGTGGGCGGTTTTCTCCAGCGTGAAACCCATCTGCTCGGCAACCGACATGAACAGGTTGTTGAATACTTCCAGCATCACCGGGTCTGCGGTTGTGCCGATAGCAGTACTGCGGACGCGGGTTTCGGCGCGGGTCAGAATCACGGTGTTGTCGGCGGCAACATCTGCGCGCCAGCCCGGCTCTATGACAATGGTCTGATGTGGCTCAATCAGAATGGCCGGGCCGGTTATGCAGGCACCGGGTTGTGCTTCATCACGCATAACCACCGGCACGTCATGCCATGCGCCTCGCATGAACGCCTTCTTAGTTGTATGCGCGCGGGCCGGATATGCCGCTTGCGCAGATATCGCCGGCGGTGCCTGCGGACGAGGCTCGCTGCCGATGGCTTCCTGGGCTGCGGCTTCCACAATGATGGTCTGGCCGGGCGATGAAAACCCAAACCGCTGGCGGTGTGCTTCGTGGAACGCTGCTTCAATATCAACGGCTGGTCCAAAAGGCACTTCAAGGGCTGTGTCAGTGCCTGCGTACCGGACGTGCACGGTAGGTTCCAGCCGTATGTGGTCCTGGCCCACGCCCTGAGCCAGCACCTCTGCCTTTGCGGCAGCACCAAGGTCATGCAGCAGAGCTGTCAGTGCCTCAAACCCCTGTGCGTCCAGCGGCTGGTTCAGGGCGTGCGCGCGGGTGGCGCGAATATCGGCAAGGCCCATGCCGTAGGCCGACAGCAGGCCCGACATCGGGTGGATCAGGCAGGTGGTCATGCCCAACGCATCGGCCACGAGGCAGGCGTGCTGACCTCCGGCACCGCCAAAGCTCGTCAGGGCATAGCGGGTTACGTCGTAGCCCCGCTGAACCGATATTTTTTTGATCGCCTGCGCCATGTTCTCGATAGCGATCGTCAAAAACCCCTCGGCGATCTGTTCAGGGCTTTGGCCGCCCTTCGTGGCAGCGTTGATTTCGTCAGCGAGGGTACCGAACTTGTGAGCAACCGCATCAGCATCGAGGGGCTGGTCGCCGTTCGGCCCGAAGATTTCGGGAAAATACGCCGGGCTTAGTTTGCCGGTCATCACGTTCGCGTCGGTTACGGTCAGCGGGCCGCCACGCCTGTAGGCGGTGGGGCCGGGGTCAGCACCCGCGCTGTCAGGCCCCACGCGCATTCGGCTGCCATCGAAGGTCAACAAAGAGCCGCCACCTGCGGCCACCGTATGAATGCGCATCATTGGTGCGCGCATACGTACACCTGCCACTTCGGTTTCGTAGGCGCGCTCGAACGTGCCGTCGTAGTGACACACATCCGTTGAGGTGCCACCCATATCGAAGCCGATGATGTTGATATGCCCAGCCATGCGGCTGGTCTCGACCGCACCGACAACACCGCCCGCCGGCCCTGACAGGATGGCATCCTTGCCCTGAAATAGATCGGCATCGGTCAGCCCGCCGGAGGACTGCATGAACATCAGTCGTGTGTTGGTTGTGTCGCGGTCAAGGGCCTGCGCGACGCGGTCAACGTAACGGCGCAGGATCGGCGACAGATAGGCGTCCACCACTGTTGTGTCGCCGCGGCTTACAAACTTCATCAGCGGGCTGGTGGAGTGGCTTGCAGATATTTGGGTAAAGCCAATGTGGCGGGCGATCTGCACAAGGCGCTCTTCGTGCTGTGCATAACGGTAGCCGTGCATGAGGCAGATGGCGACGGCGCGGATGCCGCCTTGAAACACAGCCTGCAGCGCGGTGCGCGCGGCGTTTTCGTCAAGCGGCGTCAGCACCTGGCCTTCGGCAGCGATGCGCTCGGTCACTTCGATGACGTGGCTGTAAAGCAGTTCAGGAAGACTGATGGCCAGCTTGAAGATATCTGGCCGCGCCTGATACCCGATGCGCAGAGCGTCCTTGAAGCCTTGGGTGGTCACAAACAGCGTGGGTTCGCCCTTGCGCTCCAGCAGTGCGTTGGTGGCAACAGTCGTGCCCATCTTGATGGCGCCAATCCTGTCGGCAGGGAGCGCCGTGCCAGGTGCGGTTTTCAGGAACCGCGCGATGGCTTCAAGGGCCGCATCGTCATAGACGCCGGGATTTTCAGACAACAGTTTGGCGGTGTGCAAAACGCCATCGGGGTCGCGTGCCACGACATCCGTGAAGGTGCCGCCACGGTCGATCCAGAAGTCCCACCTGGTGTGTGCGTCGTGTGTCATTGTTTGCCGTGATACCGGATTTGCGGGCGCAGCGACACCGGGTGCTGTTTCGTGCCCGCCCAACACACCCTATAAGATGGGGCATGACACTCTGGGATCGCATCACCGGCACGGCGCAGACTGTGCTCGACACGCTTAAAAGCGCTGTTGGGTCCGGCGAGGGCGGCCCTGGCATCGCCTTCACGATCGCCGTTATAGCGCTGTCGGCCAAAATGGCGAAGGCGGACGGTGTGGTGACGCCTGACGAGGTGGAAGCTTTCTCGCAGGTATTTGCGGTAGACCCGCAAGATGCAGCCCATGTCTCGCGCGTTTTCAACATGGCGCGGCGCGATGTCGCGGGGTTTGACAGCTACGCACGGCAGATTGCCCAGATGTTCGAGGACAATCCAGGTGTGCTCGAGGACCTGATGGACGGGTTGTTTCATATCGCCCGCGCGGACGGTGTGGTGCATGAAGATGAGCTGATATTCCTGCGTGATGTCGCCGGCATTTTCGGCTTTTCAGACTTCGAGTTTGCCCGCATCCGTGCCACCAACACCGGCGAGGCTGTGGTGGACCCTTATCTGGTGCTGGGCGTTACGCCGGATGCGTCTGATGCGGACCTCAAAAGGGCGTATCGCCGGGCGGTTTCGGAAAATCATCCTGACAGGCTGATGGCGCGTGGCGTGCCGCCTGAGTTCGTGGCGCTTGCAAACGACAAGCTGGCCACAATCAATATGGCGTGGGGAGAGTTGAAGAAACTGCGGTCAATTACCTGACGGTTTGTTGCCTGCACACACCAGTGATGCGAAAACTCCGGCTCGCTTTGGCGGGCAACCGCATGGTACAGCGCTTGGCATCATGACCCCGCCGCATCTCGCTCTCATTCTGATCGTCTGTCTTGTCTGGGGCTTCAACTTTGTTGTGGCCAAGGTAGCTGTTGTCGAGATTTCACCGATGATGCTGGCGGGCAGCCGGTTCGCGCTGCTCACGGTGGTGCTGATCCCGTTCCTTAAAGTCGTGCCGGGTCAGATGTGGCGGATAGCAGCGGTGGCCGTCACCATGGGCGGCGCGCATTTTGCGCTGATGTTTGCGGCGCTTGATATTTCAGACAATGTGTCGGTCATCGCCATCGGTGTGCAGCTCAACGTACCGTTCGCGACGCTGCTGTCGGTGTTCGTGCTGCGCGAACAGGTGGGGTGGAGGCGCTGGCTGGGCATGGGCATCGCGTTTGGTGGTGTCATGCTCATCAGCTTCGACCCTGCGGTGTTTACAGCGCTCGAAGGCATGGCGCTGGTCATTATTGCAGCCTTCATGGCAGCGCTTGGCATGATCTTCATGCGGCAGATGGTGGGCGTTGGCGTGTTCACGTTGCAGGCGTGGATCGCAATTTTGTCATGGCCGCCGCTGTTTTTGCTCACCGCCCTTTTTGAACCACACGAGTTTGCCCGCACACTGGATGCAAGCTGGCTGGCGTGGAGTGCCGTTTTGTACACTGCCGCAGGTGCCAGCCTGCTGGGCCATGTGGGGATGTATTACCTGCTGCAACGCTACGAAGTGTCGCTGATCTCGCCGATCACGCTGCTGGCCCCGGTCATCGGCGTGTTCTTCGGCGTCACGTTGTGGGGCGACGAATTGTCGTGGCGCATGATTGTAGGTGGGCTGATGACGCTTGGCGGGGTGCTGGCCATTGCGCTGCGCAAGCCGCCACCTGCTGATCCCAAAGCGCTCGCTGTAAAAGCGGCGGCAGGCTGACATGACCACGCCGCATCTTGCCTTCATGGTTCTCATCAACCTTATCTGGGGGTTTGCGCTTGTCGCGGGCAAGGGCTCGCTTGAGCATTTCCCGCCGTTTCTGTTTATGGCGCTGCGCTTTGGCATGGTGGCGCTGGTGCTGCTGCCGTTCCTTGCCATTCATTGGGGACGGATGCGTGAGGTTTTGCTCATAGCATTGTGTGCCGGCCCCATCGGCTTTGGTTTTTTCTTTGCCGGTCTTGCCATTGCAGATGCCTCTGTTGTGGCAATTGCGGGGCAACTTGGGGTGCCGATCGCGACCATTTTCTCAGTCATGTTTCTGGGCGAAAAAGTGCGCTGGCGGCGCTGGCTTGGCATCACGCTGGCGTTTTTGGGCATCATGGTCATCAGCTTTGATCCGCGGGTGTTCGGCTTCATTGAAGGGCTGATCTTTATTCTGTGTTCGGCCATCGTGGGCTCGTTCGGCACCATCCTGCAGCGGCGACTCAAGGGCGTGGGCACGTTTGAATTGCAGGCGTGGATTGCCGTCGTTGCGTTCCCCTGTTCGCTGCTGGCTACATATTTGTTTGAAGCTGGAGATCCTGTGGCGCTGATGGAAAGCGCCAACTGGATTGAGTGGGGCGGCATTGTATATGTGGCCTTCGCCTCCAGTCTTGTGGGCCATGCGGGCATTTATTGGCTGCTGCAACGCTATGAAGTGTCACAAACCGCTCCCTACACGCTGCTTGCACCGCTGTTTACGGTTATCTTCGGCGTTTGGCTGTTGGGTGATATGCTCACCTGGCGCATGGTGGCCGGTGGTTCCATCACACTTGTTGGCGTGCTGATTATCTCCATGCGCGAAAAAGAGTTCACCGAACGTCTGCCCCGCGGTGCCTGATTATCAACCCTGAGGAAGCCGGATCACGTCATGAATATCGCGGGTCGCTGGTCGCCCAATTTTGATGCCCGCGCCAACAACTGCGCCCCCAACATGGTGGTATTGCATTACACCGGCATGGAGACAGCACAGGCGGCACTTGAGCGATTGCAGGATCCCGAGGCCAAGGTCTCGGCGCACTATCTCATTGATGAAGCAGGCCGCACTTTTGCACTGGTGCCGGAGCCTGAGCGGGCATGGCACGCCGGCGTTGCATGTTGGGGCGGCGAGACGGATGTCAATTCGCTGTCCATTGGCATTGAGCTTGCCAATACCGGCCACGAGTTTGGCTATCCGGATTTTCCCGATGCGCAAATAGCATCGCTTCTTGAGTTGATGGCTGAGATTTTCAGCCGCTGGCCGATCTCGCCCGCGCGCGTGGTTGGGCACTCCGATGTGGCGCCAATGCGCAAATCAGATCCTGGCGAAAAGTTTCCCTGGAAACGCCTGGCCGACGCGGGCTTTGCCATCTGGGTTGAGCCTGCACCGCTGGTCGCGGGGCCGACGCTTGGCCCAGGGGACACGGGTGATGCCGTCAAAGACCTGCAAGCGGCGTTGATGGTTGCGGGGTACGACATTGAGGCTGATGGCGTTTATGACGACAAGACGCGTGCTGCGGTTACCGCGTTCCAGCGCCGCCAGCGACCACAAAGCGTTGACGGGATTGCTGACAGATCAACCCTCCAAACGCTTGTTCGTTTTCTGGCGGCGCTAAAGTCCGTGCGTTGAATACTCGTCCGTTTACGGAATAAGAAGAACACGGCCGAAGGCGTTGCGGTCTTCTATGTGAGCGTGTGCTGCGGCAGCGTCTTTAAGGGCGTATTCGCTGTCAATCACCACTTTAAGCTCACCCTTGGCGACGGCTGCCAGATGACCTGCCACCAGATTGTACATGCGGTCTGTGAAAATCTCGGCACCCTGAAACACGCCGGTAATCGTGCGGTTGCCTTCGCGCAGGGTTGACAGGTCAAACTTGATGAATTCGCGACCTGCGTCGCCCACAGTCGAGACACGTCCGCGGTAGCCCAAGGCATAAATGCTTTGTTGAAGGGTGGGGCCGCCGACCGGGTCCACGACAACATCCACGCCCCTGCCGCCGGTGAGCTTTTTACTCTCTTCCACCAGGTCCTGCTCGACATAGTTGATGCCATGGTCAAGGCCGAACGCCTTGAGGCGCTCCAGCTTGGCCTCACTGGATGCGGTCGCGATCACGGTTGCCCCGGCACGCTTGGCAAGCTGGATGGCGGCAATGCCGACAGCACTTGCGCCGGCCTGAATGAGCGCCGTCTCTCCGGCTTTCAGTCTGCCGAACTCAAACAGACAGTCATCGGCGGTGCCAAACGGGATTGGCACGGCGGCGGCGTGCTTCATGTCCATGCCGGAGGGGATTTTCCAAGCGGTCTGCGGCAGGGTCAGGCGCTGCTCGGCGTGGCTGCCATGGAAGTTGATGCACACCACCTGGTCGCCTGGTGCAAAACCGCTGACATTTTTGCCAACCTCCAACACCACACCGGCAGACTGATAACCGACGATGTGCGGTTCTGCGGCAAGGTCCCCGCGCAGCCGGTTCAGCGTGTCGCCGCCTTCGATGGAAATGACTTTGTTTTCCACAAGAATGCCGTCGTCAAATATCCGGGGGTCAGGCACATCTTCATACTGAAGGACGGAAGGCGGACCGTTTTTGTAATAGACAGCGGCTTTCATGGCGGCGTTTCCCTGTTTTCAATTATCTGCTCGTGCCCAAAGTGGGGGCTTATGTTCAGTCTGCCAAGGCGGCGGCTTGACCAAATGCTGTCTCGTCGGGCTTATATCTTTTGCGTCAGATGGCCGGATGGCCGCTGTCTCCCCTTGGGGAGATGGAGGAAAGTCCGGGCTCCACGGAAGCACGGTGCCGGATAACGTCCGGCGGGGGCGACCTCAGGGAAAGTGCCACAGAAAGCAAACCGCCGTTCTTTTCTGCCTCGGCAGGGCGGGCGGTAAGGGTGAAAGGGTGCGGTAAGAGCGCACCGCGCGGCTGGTAACAGGCGCGGCACGGTAAACCCCACCGGGAGCAAAACCGAATAGGGACGACATATGGCCTGTTTCCGGGCCGTCGTCCGGGTTGGTTGCATGAGGCGTCCGGCAACGGGCGCCCCAGATGAATGGTCATCCATTGCCCTGTCATGGGGTGAGGACAGAACCCGGCTTACAGGCCATCTGGCGCGTATTTACCCCAGAAGTGAAATTGGATCGCAGGGCGTACGCCTGGCGCGCGAGGGGTGGAGTGCTGCTTTGTTCCTGTAACGTTCTTGTTTTGCTTTACGGAGTGTTAAACTCTTTAGATAACAATGCCTTAACACGTTAACACTTTGCGCCCCGTAAGCCGCAGAACGCCTCAAGCAGAGGCTCCAATTCGTTGACGCCCATATAATCCCATGTTATCCCATGATGTCCCGTATTTGGCCGTAGCTTGGCTGCCGGGGCGGGCCGCGCGCCTCTCGCTTTAGGAGGTGTTGCGGGCGGATAGGGGAGTTTTTGCCGGTGCCGGGCGATTTTTCGGGCATTCAGGCAAAATATCAGGGGGCCAAGGCAGTGGCGCTGTTCGTTTCGACCTATGAGAACAAGGTCGATAAAAAGGGCCGGGTTTCGGTGCCTGCGGCATTCCGCAAGGCGCTGGAAGGCGAGGCCTTTGACGGCATCTATTGTTTTTTGTCCCTCAACAAGCCGTGCATTCAAAGCGGCGGGCAGAGCTATATTGAAATGCTGCAGTCGGCGATTGAGCAGGAGTTTGATCCGCTCTCCGACGAGCAGGATGATTTCGCCACTACATTGTTGTCAGGCTCAACGCCGCTGGCGCTGGATGGCGACGGGCGTGTGACGCTGACCAAAAACCTGATCGACCTTGGCAGATTTGGCGACAGCGTGCTGTTTGCCGGCATGGGCGGCTTTTTTGAGATCTGGGAGCCCAAGGCGTTTGCCGCTCACCAAGCGCAGGCGCGCACGCGTACGGCGGCTAAACGCACACTGCTGGTGCGTCCGCGCAAGCCCGCGTCCGCTGCTGGTGAGGGGGCAGGTGAATGACTGACACGTCCGTATCGCCCCAACCGCATACACCGGTGATGCTCGCTGAGGTGCTTGATGCATTGGCGCCGCGTGACCGGGGCATTTATGTGGACGGCACGTTCGGCAATGGCGGCTACACGCGCGGCATTCTGGCTGCAGCGGATGCGCGTGTTGTCGGTATTGATCGTGACCCCAATGCGGTTGCCGCCAGCCAGGCGCTGCAGGATGAAATGCCGGGCCGCGTCATGGTCGTGATGGGATGCTTTGGCAACATGGATACGCTGGTGCCGCCAGCACTTGCTGAGTGGGGCGCGTTGGTGCCGGACGGCATTGCGCTGGATCTG
Organism: Pyruvatibacter sp.; assembly: GCF_040219635.1. NCBI lineage: Bacteria > Pseudomonadati > Pseudomonadota > Alphaproteobacteria > Hyphomicrobiales > Parvibaculaceae > Pyruvatibacter > Pyruvatibacter sp. The sequence continues at coordinate 314,741 of NZ_JAVJSC010000009.1, read as the reverse complement.
GGTGTGTCCTCAATGCAGCTTGATCAGGCTGAGCGCGGGTTTTCATTCAGGCACGACGGGCCGCTTGACATGCGCATGGATGCAGGCGCGGGCGATGCGCCAAGTGCCGCCGATGTGGTGAACAGCTACGAACCGCGTGATCTTGCGCAGATTTTCAGGGTGCTGGGCGAGGAGCGTCATGCAAAGCGTGTCGCGCAAGCTATTGTGCGCCGCCGCGATGAGACGCCCTTTGTCCGCACCGCTGATCTGGCTGACACGGTGGCGCGTGCCATTGGCGGCAAGCCGCAGCGCATTCACCCGGCAACGCGGGTGTTTCAGGCGCTGCGCATGTATGTGAACGATGAGTTGGGAGAGCTGGCACGCGGGCTGATTGCGGCTGAAAAGCTGCTGGCGGAAGGCGGGCGGCTGGCTGTTGTCTCGTTTCATTCGCTGGAAGACCGCGTTGTGAAGCGGTTTTTTGCATCCCGGTCCGGTGCGGTTTCCAATCCGTCCCGGCATCTACCCGAAGCCCAGTCAGGGCCTGCACCTTCGTTCAGGCTGATTACCCGCAAGGCACGCGAGCCCGGTGAGGTGGAAATCAACACAAATCCGCGCGCTCGTTCTGCCAGGCTGCGCGCTGTTGAACGTACATCAGCACCCGTTCATGCGGTGGACGCCAGTGAGGCGGGCATGGCGGCCCTTGGTCTGCCGCGCATGATGGCCGGAGCATTGGGCGCGGGAGGTGCTGCATGATGCGTATCCTCAATACCGCGGTTGTTCTGGTGACACTCGCCGTGGCGTTCGCGCTCTATCATGTCAAGTACGAGACGCAGGCTGAGCAGCGTGACATTCGCAACCTGACGGCAGAGTTGGCAACCGAGCATGACGCCATTCAGGTCTTGCAGGCCGAGTGGAGTCTGCTCAACCAGCCCGAACGGCTGGAAGGCCTGGTCGAGCGGCACACCGACCTTCAACCGCTCGCCCCGGCGCAAATTGTAACCCTGGCTGACCTTCCCGCACGCCCCAAGGCATTGCCGGGACTTGAGGCTGACCCTTCCCTCGGCGGCTACGCGGGCACGGTTGCCCCAGGCCCCGGTATTCAATAGGGCGCGCGCATGAGCAATTCATCAGGGTACGGAGATTGGGTCACGATTGACATTGACGCGCCGGAGCAGATGCATTCGCGCGGTCATGGTCAGTCATTGCCCGGCTCTGCTGCCGGGGAGGCCACACCTCAAGGGTTTGACGTTGTAGAGCTTGAGTTTACCGGCACCCGTGCGCAGGCCGTTGAAAACGGACGCAACCGCATGGCGATGATGGCGGCATGTTTTCTTGCAGCGTTTTGCATTCTGGGGTTCCGGGTGCTGGAGCTGACGCTCGCAGACGATTTACAAATGCAGGCAGGCGCTGAACCTGTTGCCGCTGCTGACGGTGAGTTGGTTCACGCGGGCCCTGTGCATCGTGTGATGATTACGGATCGCAACGGTGAGGTGCTGGCAACGGATGTGTCGGTGCCGTCGCTCTATGTGGACGCGCGTAAAGTCATCGAGCCCAATGCAACGGCAGACGCACTGCTTTCGGTTCTGCCTGATCTTGATCGCGACCGTTTGATTGCAAGGCTTACGAGCGATCGTGCGTTTCAATGGATTTCCCGCAAGCTTGGGCCGCGTCAGCAGGCGCTGGTTCATGCGCTTGGTCTGCCTGGCATTGGTTTCAAACACGAGCCCCAGCGGGTTTATCCCAAAGGCCATTCAGCGGCCCATGTGCTTGGCTATGTGGACACAGACAACCGCGGCATTGCGGGCATAGAGCGCGGCCTTGATACATTGCTTGCGGGCGATGGTAGTTCACCTGGCAGCGGGCGTCCGGTGCAACTTGCACTCGACATGCGGGTTCAGCACGCGGTTGAGGAAGAGCTTGCGAAGGCCATGGCGACATTCAGCGCACGCAGTGCTGCGGGTGTTGTGCTGGATGTTCATACCGGCGAAGTGCGTGCGCTGGTGTCGCTGCCTGATTATGATCCCAATGCGCCGATGGATGCCGACGACGATGCCCGCTTCAACAGGGCAACGCGTGCGATCTATGAAATGGGTTCCACGTTCAAAGTGTTCACGGCTGCCATTGCCATGGACGCGGGTGTCGCCTCCATGGCGTCGCGCTACGATGCCCGCAAGCCGCTGAAGGTCGGCGGCCATACTATTCATGACTTCCACGCCGAGGATCGTATTCTGACGATGGCGGAAGTTGTCATGCATTCATCCAATATCGGTTCAGCCAGCATGGCGCTTGATATTGGCGTCGAGCGTCATCGCAGCTATCTCGACAGGCTTGGCTTGTTGACGCGGCCGGAGCTTGAATTGCCGGAAGTTGCGCAACCTTTATTGCCGCCGCGGTGGAAAGAAATTGAGACCATGACAATCTCCTTTGGTCATGGTCTGGCGGTGTCTCCGCTTCAGCTTGCAGCGGCCGGTGCGGCGCTTGGCAATGGAGGCTATCGGGTGTCGCCCACTCTGCTGGCTTTGCGTGACCGTGAGCCCGAGCGTACGCAGGTGTTGTCCGGCCAAACTGCGAGTGATGTTCTGGGGTTGATGCGGCGCGTGGTTGGCGAAGGCACTGGCGGGCAGGCTGATGTGCCAGGTTATGACGTGGCGGGTAAAACCGGCACCGCAGAGAAGCCGGGTCGCGGCGGCTACAAAAAAAATAAGCTGATAACGTCGTTTCTGGGGCTGTTCCCGGCGCGCGCGCCGCAGTATCTGGTGCTCGTGCTGCTAGATGAACCCAATGCCACCAAACAGACATATGGCTATGCGACTGCAGGCTGGAACGCGGCCCCCACTGCCGGGCAGGTGATCCGCCGTGTTGCGCCGATACTTGGGGTGCGGCCGGTACCGTCGCAGCTTCCAGGACCGGCGATTGTCGAAGCCGGGCTGGTGAGGTAGCGCGATGGATCTTGCAAATCTACTGGGCGAACGCGTGTCGATCCCGCAAGGTGCGGGCACGCTTGATATTACGGGCCTGACCGAAGATAGCCGCCGGGTTAAGCCGGGCTTTTTGTTCGCCGCCTTTGCCGGCACGCACGATGATGGTGCGCGCTTTATTCCGGATGCGTGCGCGCGCGGGGCAATTGCCATTCTGTGTGCGCCGGGCACGCGACCACCCCAAACGCACCCCAACATTGCTCTGATTACGGACAAGAACCCCCGTCGGCGGTTTGCGCTGGCGGCGGCGAAGTTTTATCACGCCCAGCCGCGCATCGCAGTGGCTGTGACGGGTACCAACGGCAAAACATCTGTGGCCTCGTTCGTGCGCCAGATATGGCAGCGGCTGGATGTGCGTGCAGCTTCTATCGGCACGCTTGGCATCATCACCGAGCACGAAACGCGCGCGCTGGGCCACACAACACCGGATGTCGTGACGCTGCACAGCGCCCTGGGTGATCTTGCGGCGATGGGCATTGATGCGGTTGCGATCGAGACCTCAAGTCATGGCCTGGCGCAGCACCGGGTGGATGGTGTTGAGCTTGCGGCAGCAGCGTTCACCAATATCAGCCGCGATCACATGGATTATCACCCCACATTTGAGGACTACGCCTACGCCAAGATGCGGCTGTTTGGCGAAGTGTTGCCGCCGGGCGGAACGGCAGTGCTTAACGCTGACGCGCCGTTGTCCAAGGAAATTGCCGCGGTGTGCTGGGCGCGTGCGCAAAAGGTATTGTCGGTCGGGTATTCAGGTGAGTTTTTGAAACTTGAAGCGCTTGAGCCATCTGCCCATGGCCAGCGGCTGACGGTGCGCCACGCAGACACAACGCACCAGATTTCACTGCCGCTGGTCGGTGCGTTTCAGGCGTCAAACGCCTTGGTGGCGGCAGGGCTTGTGATCGCCGGTGGGGCTGATGTTCACCGGACGCTGGCAGCGCTTGGCGCTCTGGAGGGCGCTGCGGGGCGTCTTGAAATGATGGGGACGTCTGCATCGGGCGCTGTGGCTTATGTTGATTATGCGCATACGCCGGATGCCCTGGAGACCGCCCTTGCCGCTCTGCGCCCACATACGACCGGGCGGCTGGTGGTTGTATTTGGCTGCGGCGGCGACCGCGATGCGGGCAAGCGTCCGCAAATGGGCGAGATTGCGGTCCGATTGGCGGACAAAGCGATTGTCACGGATGATAATCCGCGTACGGAGGATGCATTTGCCATTCGTGCAGCCATACTGGCCGGTGCGGCGGGTGCGCTGGAAATTGGTGACCGCGCATCGGCGATTCATGCGGGCCTTGAGGGGCTTGGCGCGGGCGACCTGTTGCTTGTCGCGGGAAAGGGCCATGAAACAGGCCAGATTATTGGTGATGAGGTTCACCCGTTTGATGACCGCGCATATGTGAAGGCTGCGCTTAATGATGCAGCGGGGGGTGCTTAGCATGGCCACTCCCATACCTTTGTGGCGGTCTGCCGATGCTGTGGTGGCCATGAATGCTACAGCGACGGGTGCCGCCGACTGGCAGGCGCATGGTGTGTCCATTGATACGCGCACCTTACAGCCGGGCGACATGTTTTTTGCACTTGAGGGAGATGGTGCGGATGGTCACGACTATGTAGCGCAGGCTCTCAAGAAGGGTGCTGCGTGCGTTGTGGTATCGCGTGCGATTGCCGACCTTGCGGATACCTCATCGGTTTTGATGGTTGATAACACGTTGCGTGCTCTTGAGCGGTTGGGCATTGCCGCGCGCGCGCGCAGCGACGCGCGCATCTGTGCCGTGACTGGGTCTGTTGGCAAGACCGGCACCAAGGAAGGACTGCGCCATATTCTCGAAGGGCAGGGCATAACCCATGCATCCGCTGCGTCCTACAACAATCACATTGGCGTACCGCTGACGCTGGCACGAATGCCTGCTGATGCTCAGTTTGGTGTTTTTGAAATAGGCATGAACCACGCAAACGAGATTGCGCCGTTAACGCGCATGGTTCAGCCGGAAGCCGCAATCGTTACCACCGTAGAAGCCGTTCATATCGAGAACTTCAACGCGGTTGAAGATATTGCCGATGCCAAGGGCGAAATATTTGAGGGCCTGCAGGCGGGTGGCACGGCTATTCTCAACCGCGACAATGTGCATTTTGAGCGGTTGAAGGCGCGGGCTGGCCTTTGCGGAGCGGGCAACATTGTGGGCTTTGGGCATAGTGAACTGGCGGATGCCCGCATCGAACGTATGTCGCTTCGGGCAGATGCGTCGTATGTCACCGCGACCATTTGCGGGCATGACATCACCTACAAGCTGGGCGTGCCGGGCGAGCACATCGTGATGAACTCGCTGGCGATGCTGGCCTGTGTCAACGCCCTTGGTGCTGATCTGGCGCTGGCTGGTCTGGCATTGGCAGGTCTGGAGCCGCCCGCAGGTCGGGGCAGCCGAATTGAGATCGCGCTTGGTGGCGGTTCATTCCTGATGATTGATGAAAGCTACAACGCGAACCCCACTTCAATGGCTGCGGTGATGCAGGCGCTGGGCAATACACCGCCCGGCCCGCATGGCAGGCGTATTGCTGTTGTCGGTGACATGCTGGAGCTGGGCGATCATGCCCGCGCGGGACATGCGGGTCTGAAAGAGCCGATCCTTGCAGCAGACGTTGACCTTGTTTTTGCCTGCGGGCCGCTGATGGAAAACCTCTGGGATGCCTTGCCGCAGCGGGTGCGCGGTGCTTATGCCGATACCTCCGCCGAACTTGCCCCGCGTGTTGTGGAAGAAATTGCACCCGGCGATGTGGTGATGGTCAAAGGCTCACTGGGCAGCCGAATGGCCCAGGTTGTGACTGCACTCAAAAACATGGGCACGCCCGTGACTGTCACACCACAAGAAGAACAGGAGCCTGTCTGATGCTTCACTTTCTCTTTGCCGACATGGCCGATCAGGTGTCGCTGTTCAATGTGTTTCGCTACATCACGTTCCGCACCGGCGGCGCGACGCTGACGGCGCTGCTCGTGGCTTTTGTCCTTGGGCCGTCGTTCATTCGCTGGCTCAAGAGAAAGCAGAAAGAAGGTCAGCCCATTCGCGAGGATGGCCCGCAGAGCCACATTGTTGCAAAGGCGGGCACACCCACCATGGGTGGCGGTCTTATTCTGATCTCGATTGTTGTGGCCACGCTGCTGTGGGCTGATCTTACCAACGGCTATGTGTGGGTTGTTCTGGGTGTGACGGTCGGCTTTGGTCTGGTTGGCTTTGCTGATGACTATCGCAAGGTTACACGGGCAAGCCATGACGGCATTTCCGGGCGGATGCGCCTTGGCATCGAGTTTGTGATCGCCTTCATTGCCATCTGGTTCCTGATGCAGTTGTCATCGCCGCAAATGAGCGGTGCTTTAGCTGTGCCTGTGTTCAAGGATGTGCTGCTGCAGCTTGGCCTCTTTTACATTGTGTTCGGCGGGCTGGTGATTGTAGGCGCGTCCAACGCCGTCAACCTGACGGATGGTCTGGATGGGCTGGCGATTGTGCCGGTAATGATTGCGGCAGCGAGCTTCGGGCTGATTGCGTATCTCATCGGCAATGCAGTTTTTGCGGACTATCTGCAGATACATTTCATCCTCGGTACGGGTGAGTTGGCGATTATCTGCGGTGCCATTCTGGGTGCCGGACTTGGGTTCCTGTGGTTCAACGCTCCGCCTGCCATGGTGTTCATGGGGGATACGGGGTCGCTGGCGCTGGGCGGGGCGATCGGGGCTATGGCGGTGGCAACCAAGCACGAACTGGTGCTGGTGATCATCGGCGGGCTGTTTGTTGTCGAGGCGCTGTCGGTCATCGTGCAGGTAGCGTCTTTCAAGCTGACCGGCAAACGCGTGTTCAAGATGGCGCCTATCCATCATCATTTCGAGCAGCTTGGCTGGGCTGAACCCACCATCGTTATCCGGTTTTGGATCATCGCCATCATTCTGGCGATGATTGGTCTGTCCACCCTCAAGCTGCGCTAGCAAAGGCTGCTTTGAAGCACACATCATGATTCCTGTTCCCGGTTTCCAGTCTCAGCGCGTTGCAATGTTCGGCCTTGGCCGTACAGGGCTTGGTGTTGCGCGTGCGCTGGAGGCAGGCGGTGCTGAAGTGCTGGGCTGGGACGATGGGGAAGCGCGCCGCACGGAAGCGGCAAGCGCAGGCGTTGTTCTTCATGATCTGTACAGCGTTGACTGGAGTAGCGTTGCAGCTTTGGTTGTAAGCCCCGGCGTGCCGCTGACGCATCCGGCCCCGCATCCGGTTGTGCTCGCTGCCCAGGCGGCGGGTGTTCCCGTCATGGGCGATATGGAGCTGTTTCAGCGCGCGCTGGATGCATCGGAGACGCGTGCCCGGATGATTGCAATCACGGGCACCAACGGCAAATCCACGACCACGGCGCTGATCGGCCATCTCATTCGGCAGGCCGGGGGGGATGCGCAGGTCGGAGGCAATATCGGCCGCGCTGTTCTTGATCTTGATCCGCCTACGGATCAGACAATCTACGTTATCGAAGTCTCGTCCTATCAACTTGACCTGACTACGAGCTTTCGTCCCGATGTGGCCGTCCTGCTCAACATCACGCCGGACCACTTGGACCGGCATGGTAGCTTTGAAAACTATGTGAAGGTGAAAGACCGCATCTTTGCCAACCAGACGGCGCGGGGCTATGCGGTGTTCGGCATTGACAGCGAACCTGTGGCGCGGCTGTGTACTGCACGATGCGGGCAGCAGGCACAGGCGGGTTCAAGTGAGGGCGGACCCAAGGTTATTCCGGTTTCCACCCGCAAGGCGCTGGGCCGTGGTGTCTATGTGCTGGCGGGCAAAATATATCATTCGCGCTCCAGCCGTGTTGAAGAAGTGGCTGACCTTTCTGGCATCACAACGCTTCAGGGAACACATAACTGGGAAAATGCGGCGGCTGCTTTCGCGGCTGTCCGGGTTATCGGGTTTGACGTTGGGAAGATTGCCAATGGCCTGCAACGCTTTCCGGGCCTCGCACACCGCATGGAGCAGGTGGCGCAAGCCGGTGGCGTTCGGTTTATAAACGACAGCAAGGCAACGAATGCGGATGCAGCCGCGCGCGCTCTTTCCACCTATGACACCATCTACTGGATAGCCGGTGGCGTCGCGAAGGTTGGGGGCATTGAGCCGCTGGCGGAGTATTTTCCCAAAATCGCCAAGGCTTATCTGATAGGCGATGCAGCGGAAGGGTTTGCCCGCACGCTTGAGGGTAATGTGGATGTGGACATGTCCGGCACGCTTGACCATGCGGTTGAGCGTGCAGCCCGCGATGCGACCGCTGCCGGCGGTGGTGTTGTTTTGTTGTCGCCGGCCTGCGCCTCGTTTGATCAGTTCACGGATTTTGAAGCGCGCGGAGATGCCTTCCGGGCGGCCGTGCGTGCTTTGCAAAACATGGACGCCGCATCGCAGCGCGGGGGAGGGGCAGCCGCATGATCACGCTCGCCCGCACTGACCGCAGCGCTGTTGGCCAATGGTGGTGGACGGTAGACCGCTGGACGCTTGGAGCGCTGGTGCTTTTGCTTGGGCTGGGCACGGTTATGTCGCTGGCTGCAAGTCCTGCTGTTGCCACGAGGCTTGGCCTTGACCCGTATCATTTCTTCTATCGCCATCTGGTGTATCTGGGTCCGGCGCTATTGCTGATGTTTGGTGTATCGCTGCTCAGTCCGCGCGGTGTGCGGCGGTTGGCCTGCCTGATGCTGGCGAGCTCATTCGGACTGATGGTGCTGACATTATTTTTTGGGCCTGAAATAAAAGGGGCTACCCGCTGGCTGCATGTCGGGTCGTTGTCGATCCAGCCGTCGGAGTTCGTGAAAGCGGGCTTTGTTGTTGTCTGCGCGTGGATGTTTGCCGAAGGCGGCACCAGAACCTCAGCTATTCCCGGCAACACGATTGCGGCTGCCTTGTGGATGGCGATGGTTGGCGTGCTGATTTTGCAGCCTGATTTTGGTCAGGCGCTGCTGATGACCGGCGCTTGGGTGGCTCTGTTTTTTCTGGCGGGCATTCCCTGGTTCTGGATAGTGCTGCTGGCAGGCCTGTCGGCTGTAGGGGCCTATGGTGCCTATGTCATGATGCCCCATGTGGCCAGTCGTATTGATCGCTTCCTCGACCCCGCATCCGGCGACACCTATCAGGTTGATACAGCACTTGATGCGTTCTCACGCGGCGGCTTTTTGGGTATGGGGCCAGGTGAGGGCACGGTGAAGCGCGTGCTGCCTGATGCGCATACGGACTATATTTATGCGGTTGCCGCAGAAGAGTTCGGCGCGCTGGTCTGTCTGCTTGTGCTGATGATTTTTGGTTTTGTGGTGTTGCGTGCGTTTGCCCGTGTCATGGGTGAGAGCGACAGGTTTGTGCAGCTTGCAGCGTGTGGGCTGGCGGTGCTGTTTGGCATTCAGTCGATCATCAATCTGGGCGTCAATCTCAATCTGCTGCCAGCCAAAGGCATGACGCTGCCATTCATTTCCTACGGCGGCTCATCGTTAATGGCTCTGGCAATAGCCATGGGAATGTTGCTGGCACTGACCCGCAAGAGAGTGAGCGGGCAGGTGGGCTATGCGGTGCGCAAGGCCCCTGTGGTGCGGGTGCCGCTGCTGGCGGGAGAGGTGACATGACCGGTCCCGTTGTCATTGCAGCCGGGGGCACCGGCGGGCACTTGTTTCCGGGCCAGGCGCTGGCGCAGGAGCTTGGGCGTCGTGGCATTCGCGTGGCGGTCATCACGGATGAGCGCGTTGCGGGTGTTGATCTGCGCTTTCCCGACACGGAGGTGTTTGCTGTCCCTTCCGCAACGCCGTCCGGCGGCGGTGTTCTGGGCATGGCCCGTGCCGCCTTACCGATCCTGTTGGGTATTCTGGCCGCGCGCAAAGTGCTGGTGGGGCTGGATGCGCGTCTTGTGGTTGGCTTTGGTGGCTACCCGACATTGCCGCCGCTTGTTGCAGCCTTGCTGCGCAAAATCCCGACTGTTATTCATGAGCAAAATGCCGTGCTGGGGCGCGTCAACCGCTTGATGGCGCCGCGGGTCACGGGCATTGCATCGACGTTTGAAGCGCCGAAATATCTTGCTGCTTCTGATGTGCCGCGCATGACGGTAACCGGCAATCCGGTGCGCGACCAGATTGTTGCTGTCGCGGACCGTCCGTATGTCCCCAGCACTAAAGATGCGCCGTTCAACCTGCTGGTGTTTGGCGGCAGTCAGGGTGCGCGCGTGATGAGCGATGTGGCACCACTTGCACTTGCCCAGCTTCCGCCAGATGCGCGGGCCAGGTTGCGCGTGGTGCAGCAGGCGCGGCCCGAAGATGTGAGTCGGGTCGAGGCGGTTTATCATCAGGCCGGTATCAGTGTCGATGTTGCGCCGTTCTTTGAGGATATGCATGAACGTATTGCAAATGCACACTTGGTTGTCGCGCGGGCGGGAGCATCAACCGTCACCGAGCTTGCCGTTGTCGGACGCCCCGCAATTCTGGTGCCGCTGCCCCACGCGATTGACCAGGATCAGTTGGCGAACGCGCACGTGTTGAGCGAAGCAGGCGGCGGTTGGCTGATACCGCAGCCGGAGTTCACGCCGGATGCCCTCACGGCGAAACTTGTATCGCTGATGGCTGATCCGCAAACACTTGCTGAGGCAGCCGCGGCAGCAAAAAAAGTAGCGCGCCGCGATGCGGCAGCGCGTCTGGCAGACATGGTAGAGGCACTTGCCTTGGAAAGTGACATCGGGTGAGTACGACAGACATCAACGCCCCATATTCCGGCGCCCCAAATCCCGGCGCACCAGATCCCGGTGCAACTGGCAGCGATCTGGCACGGAGCTTCGGCATTATTCATTTTGCCGGTATTGGCGGCATTGGCATGAGCGGAATTGCCGAGGTGATGCACAATCTTGGCTACCGGGTGCAGGGCTCTGATCTTGCAGATAACGCCAACGTCAAACGGCTGCGTGATCTTGGTATTCATGTGTTTATCGGCCAGCGCGCTGAGAACCTTGAAGGCGCTGCGTGCATTGTCATTTCATCGGCGGTGAAGGACGACAACGCCGAAGTGGTAGCTGCCCGCGAGGCCAAGCTGCCGGTTGTGCGGCGGGCGGATATGCTGGCAGAGCTGATGCGGCTTAAAAGCTGCGTCGCCATTGCGGGCACCCACGGTAAAACCACCACAACGTCGCTTGTTTCGGCATTGCTGGATACGGCGGGGTTTGACCCTACCGTCATCAACGGCGGCATCATCAATGCGCACGGCACCAATGCCTATCTGGGGCAGGGTGAGTGGATGGTGGTGGAGGCGGATGAGTCTGACGGCACGTTCATCAAGTTGCCGTCCACGGTGGCGGTCGTGACCAATATCGACCCTGAACATCTCGATCACTATGGGGACTTTGACACGTTGCGCGAGGCGTTTCGGTCTTTTGTGGAGCAGGTGCCGTTTTACGGGTTTGCAGTGTTGTGCATCGACCATCCCGAAGTGCAGGCGCTGCTGGGGCGTGTGCGTGACAGGCGGGTGGTGACCTATGGCACCAGCCCGCAAGCTGACGTGCGTGTTACAAACCTTGATTTTGTCGAGGGACGATCTGTTTTTTCAGTTGAATTGAGCGACCGGGTTAAGGGCGACAGTCGGCGTATTGATGGTTTGGCCCTGCCAATGCCAGGTAAGCACAATGTCCTGAACTCCGCTGCCGCCATTACCGTGGCGCGAGAGATGGGTGTGCCCGATGACAAGATCATTGCCGGGCTGGCGCGGTTTGGCGGTGTCAAGCGGCGCTTTACGCTGACGGGCACGTGGAACGGTGTGTCGATCTATGACGACTACGGCCATCACCCGGTAGAAATATCGGCTGTGCTGGCTGCCGCGCGGTCGGCTGCAAAAGGTCGCATCATCGCCGTTGTGCAACCACATCGCTATACGCGCCTGCGTGACTTATTTGAGGGGTTCTGTTCGTGCTTCAACGATGCGGACCAGGTGCTGGTAGCGGACGTCTATCCGGCCGGGGAGAAGCCTATTGAAGGTTTCTCGGCTTTGTCATTGACACAAGGCCTGATCGATCACGGCCACAAAAATGCCAGTACGCTTTCGTCGCCGGATGACCTTGCGGGTCTCATTGCCGGCACGGCGCAAGATGGCGACATGGTTGTGTTTTTGGGGGCGGGCAACATTACCCAGTGGGCCAACGAACTTCCCGCGCAACTCGACGGGCTTGGGGGACGCGCGTAATGCAGGCTGCGGCCACATCCCCGCTGATCGACCGACTGCCCGTCGTGCGTGGCTCCTACAAGGAGAACGCTGCAATGGCACCGCTTACATGGTTTCGCGTGGGCGGACCAGCAGACGTTTTATTTGTGCCCAGGGATGCGGATGATCTTGCGACTTTTCTCGCAGGCTGCCCGGCGGACGTGCCGGTTTTAGTAGTGGGCGTGGGGTCAAACCTGCTGGTGCGCGACGGTGGTATTGCCGGGGTCGTGATCCGGCTTGGCTCAGGCTTCACAGCAATTGAGCAGGTTGGCGATACACAGATGCGTGCCGGCTGTGCCGTGCCTGACGTCATGCTTTCCAAAGCAGCGCTTGATGCGGGGCTGTCGGGTCTTGAGTTTTATCGCGGCATTCCCGGTGCGCTTGGTGGCGCGCTGCGGATGAATGCGGGTGCATATGGCCGCGAAACGAAAGATGTGTTGGTCGAGGCGCAGGCGGTAACGCGTGCGGGCGACCGCGTGATCCTCAGCAATGCCGATTTCGGATATTCGTATCGTCACAGCAATGTGTCCGATGATCTGATTTTTGTGTCGGCGCTGTTTCAGGCGGGACCCGGTGAGCGGGATGAAATTGAAGCGCGCATGAATGACATCACGTCATCGCGTGAGGATAGCCAGCCGATTAAAAGTCGTACCGGCGGTTCCACCTTCAAGAATCCCGGCGGCACTGATCCTAATGGTCCCAAGGCATGGAAGCTGATTGATGCTGCGGGCTGCCGTGGTCGGGTCCGTGGCGGGGCGCAGGTCTCTGAGCAGCATTGCAATTTTCTGATCAATACCGGCAACGCGACAGCAACAGACCTTGAAGGGTTGGGCGAAGAGGTTCGCGCGCAGGTGAAAATGACAAGCGGCATTGATTTGCAATGGGAAATCAAGCGCGTTGGCCGGGAGGCGGGGGCATGAGCCGGGCTGATACACATGTTGCCGTGCTGATGGGCGGCTGGTCGGCAGAGCGCGAGGTGTCGCTTTCATCGGGCAGAGGGTGTTCGGCCGCTCTGCGTGAAGCAGGGTTTCGCGTTACGGATGTGGATGCGGGCCATGATCTGGCGCAGGTGCTGGCACGGCTCGCCCCTGACGTGGCATTCAATGCACTGCACGGGCCATGGGGCGAAGACGGCTGCGTGCAGGGGCTGCTGGAAGTACTGGGGCTGCCGTACACGCATTCTGGTGTGTTGGCGTCTGCGCTTGCCATTGACAAGCAGCGTGCCAAGCATTTGCTGGCCAACACGGGTATGCCTGTTGCCGAGGGGCGTATTATTTCACGCGAGGAGGCTGCCAGCGGTCACGCGATGACCGTGCCATATGTCATCAAGCCGCTGGATCAGGGCTCGTCCATCGGCGTTTTTATTGTGCGTGAGGGTGACAACCGTCCGCCTGCAGAATTGTCTGATCCCACATGGTCACTTGGTGATGAAATGCTGGTTGAGGCGTTTGTGAAGGGCCGTGAGTTTACCTGCGCCGTGATCGATGACCGCGCGTGGGAGGTTATCGAGATACGGCCGCGCACAGCGTTTTATGACTATGAAGCGAAATATGCCGACGGCGGCTCTGAGCATCTGTTGCCTGCACCGATTGATACCGTGCTGAAACAGCGTATTCAGGAGTTGTCGCTTATGGCACATCGCGGGCTTGGATGCAGGGGCGTGTCGCGCTCGGACTTTATCTTTGACGAAGCGCGGGGTGAGCCGGTGTTTCTGGAAATCAATACACAGCCGGGCATGACGCCCACATCGCTGGTGCCAGAAATTGCCGCGCATGGCGGCATGGCATTCCCGCAGCTTGTGTCATGGATGGTGGAGGACGCGTCATGCCGCCGGTAAAATCAACGCAAAAATCCCGCAGCGACAAGTCAGGCACCCGCAAGGCACCCGCCGGGCGTGCGCGGTCTGCCGCTCCGGCGCGGCGCGACCGTGCCTTCAAGTCGCCAAGTCGGGGGCAAAGAGCGTTTGGCCGCCGCGGGCAGGCACCCACGGGGATTGCCGCGCGTCTGGCAGCTATTTTTAATGCAGGGCGGTTGTTTGCGGTTACAGCACTCGTGTTGCTGGCCGCGACGCTTGGCTATGGGCTTTATGCGGGGGGGCATGTTGCGAACTTTGCAGCCGGTACGGTTACGCAAGCAAAGTCGCTGGCGGCAGGCCTTGGACTGAGGGTGGATGAGGTAACTGTTGAAGGGCGCACGCGCACGCAGGCGAGTGACGTACTGACGGCGCTGGGCGTGACGCGCGGACAGTTTATTTTCGATCTTGATCTTGATGCCGCCCGCGTTCGGCTTGAACGACTGGAATGGGTGGATCGGGCGACAGTCTCGCGCCATCTGCCAAACACTGTGCATGTCCATCTGGTGGAGCGCGCGCCGTTTGCCGTATGGCAACGTGGCGGACGATTGTCGCTGGTGGATCAGTCCGGTGCGCTGATTACAGATCGGAATCTTGAGGCGTTTGCGCATCTGCCCCTGGTGGTTGGCCATGGGGCACATCGCAACGCATCCGCCTTGATGAAAGAGCTTATGGCGCGGCCTGCTCTGGCTGCGCGGGTACAGGCCGCAGTTCGGGTATCTGACCGGCGCTGGAACCTGAAACTGCAAAACGGCATTGAGGTTCGGCTGCCAGCGCGTGGCATTTCGGACTCACTTCAGAAATTGGCGCGTCTGGATACTGAAAATGGCGTACTTTCGCGCAACATCCGGGCCGTAGATCTACGCGTTCCGGGAAGAATCACTATACTGATTGATTCGGATTCAGCAGCGCAAAGGCGCGCTGCATTTCTTGCGCGTTCGGTAGAGGGGGGGCGCGACGCATGAATGTAATCACGCTTCCTGCGAACGTGAAGCCGGGCACAAAACAGCCCGGCAAATTACGCGGCAAATCTCCGGTGCGCAGTTCAGGCCGCATGACGCAAAAGGGCGGCGTTGTTGCAGCGCTCGATATCGGCTCGTCGAAAATCACCTGTTTCATTGCACGTGTGGAAACGGGCGAAGATGCATCATCGGCACCTGCCGTGCGTGTCATCGGCATTGGTCAGAAGATTTCGCGCGGCGTGCGCGCGGGTGCCATCATCGACATGGATCTGGCAGAGGAAGCAATCCGCGCTGCGGTCGATCAGGCTGAACGTATGGCTGGCCTGATGGTGCGTGACGTACTGGTGACAACCTCTGCGGGTGGTCCGCGAAGTCATCGCCTGTCAGTGCGTGTCGCCATCGGTGGGCAGGAAGTAAGCGCAGACGACCTGACGCGCGTTCTCAGGCATGGCCAGTCCCATTGCCTGACCGACGAACAAGCGGTGATGCACGCCATTCCCGTGGGATACACCATTGATGGCAGCCCGCGTATCAACGACCCGATCGGCATGTTTGGTGACCGGCTGGGCGTTGACATGCATGTGGTGTCCGCAGCCCCCGGCCCGCTGCGCAACCTGCTGGTGTGCGTTGAGCGGTGTCATCTGGAACCAGTGGGTGTTGTCTGCGCGCCTTATGCCAGCGGGCTTTCATCGCTGGTGGAAGACGAAATAGATCTGGGTGTTGTCTGCATTGATCTGGGCGGAGGCACGACCTCTATCTCGGCATTTGTTGAGGGCAGCTTGTTGCACGTTGATGTGTTGCCGATCGGCGGCCAGCACGTGACCAACGACATTGCGCGTGGTCTATCGACGCCGCTGGCACACGCTGAACGCATGAAGACACTTTACGGGTCGGCGCTTGCAAGCCCGTCTGACGAGCGCGAGATGATTGACGTGCCGCAGGTGGGTGAGGATGCGGGCGATGCTGCCAATCACATTCCGCGCTCCATGCTGACCGGCATCATTCAGCCGCGCGTTGAAGAGACGCTTGAACTGGTGCGTGACCGGCTGATGGCGTCAGGCATCAGCGGAATGGTGGGGCGGCGCGTTGTGCTGACCGGGGGTGCCAGCCAGTTGACAGGCCTGCGGGACATCGCTGC
The DNA here is from genome assembly GCF_040219635.1 of Pyruvatibacter sp. Taxonomy (NCBI): domain Bacteria; kingdom Pseudomonadati; phylum Pseudomonadota; class Alphaproteobacteria; order Hyphomicrobiales; family Parvibaculaceae; genus Pyruvatibacter; species Pyruvatibacter sp. Next base: position 298,608 of record NZ_JAVJSC010000009.1, on the reverse strand, counting down.
GCGGGTTCTGGACAAACAGGTACGCCTTGGCCGCCCGTTACGTGTATCGGGACTTGCTGAAGCAACCGGCGGCCCTGCCTTTGCCGCGTGCGCAGGCTTGTTGCTTTATGCGCGCGGACACCAGGCGGAACTTGCCACACCTCAGACACTCGAAGACGACGTTGCCTTTGGCGACGGCAACCATGGCCGCTTCGCACGTATTGGGAGGTGGCTGAAGGAGAACTTTTAGACCGCAAGTATCATGAAAAAAATGCATGAGATCGCACCAACGGCAGGCGGGCGGGCTCAAATGCAGATATGATGATTTTGAAACGAATCACTTGAAGCTGACAAACAGATCAGTAGTGAACTACCTAAAATGGCATCGGGAAAAACCGGGCCAACTCAACAGTGAGGCCGAGCGGAAACAAAAGCGCATTTAGCGCATCCAATGGAGGCCCTCCAATGACGATCAATCTCTCGGTTCCTGAACAGACCGAACTGAAACCACGTATCACTGTCTTTGGCGTCGGCGGCGCCGGAGGTAACGGTGTCAACAACATGATCGAGTCCGGCCTTCAAGGCGTGGACTTTGTTGTTGCCAATACTGACGCGCAGTCGCTGTCGCAGTCGCTGGCGGACCGTCGCATCCAGATGGGTGCTGCGATCACTCAGGGCCTGGGAGCAGGCTCGCGTCCGCAGGTTGGCGAAGCTGCCGCAGAAGAAGCGCTGGATGAAATCACCCAGCATCTGACCGGTTGCCACATGGCGTTCATCACGGCTGGTATGGGCGGCGGCACCGGCACGGGTGGTGCGCCTGTGATTGCGCGGGCAGCGCGTGAGATGGGCATTCTCACGGTCGGCGTTGTCACCAAGCCATTTCAGTTCGAAGGTGCGCGACGTATGCGTATCGCCGACGAAGGCATTGAAGAACTTCAGCGTTACGTGGATACGCTGATTGTCATTCCCAATCAGAACCTTTTCCGTGTCGCCAACGAGAAAACCACGTTTGCTGATGCATTCGGCATGGCGGACGAAGTGCTGCATTCAGGCGTTGCAGGCATCACCGACCTGATGGTGCGCCCCGGCCTTATCAATCTTGACTTTGCTGACGTGCGCACGGTCATGAACGAGATGGGCAAAGCGATGATGGGGACGGGGGAAGCCTCTGGCGAAACCCGCGCCATTGAAGCGGCGGAAGCGGCAATCTCCAATCCATTGCTGGACGAAGTGTCAATGAAGGGCGCGCGCGGCGTGCTCATCAATATCACCGGCGGCAGTGACATGACGCTCTACGAAGTTGACGAAGCGGCCAACCGCATCCGTGAGGAAGTGGACCCGGAAGCCAATATCATTGTGGGCTCTACATTCGATACAGCTCTTGAAGGTTCCATGCGGGTTTCTGTTGTTGCAACGGGCATCGACGCGGAAGCAGCCGCTGAACAGCCGCCGGTGAAGCAGCGTGTGGAAGAACCTGTGCGCGGCTTCCGCCTCAAGAGCCAACCGGAAGTGGATGCGGAAGCAGCCGCTGCGGTGGCACTGCAGCCCAGGCGCACCGAAACACAATCACGCGATGCAGCTTACATGTCATCACTGCCACCGCTTGATGCGAGTATTAACCTTGCCGAATACGAAGCCGAGGTGATTATTCACAAGCCACAGGGTCGGCCTGAAGCGGCATCAGTTGATGCGCAGATGGCTGATAATGTGCAGACGGATGATGACCACACAGTGTCTGAGTCCGCACCACGTGGGGCTGTTGTTTCGCGCGAACGCGGTGCAGCTTATATTGCACCTGAGGCCAAGCGCCTGGCTGCCAAGCCGCGCAAAAAAGCTCCGGGATTTTTTGAGCGGATCACTGGTGGTGCGCTTGGCGGGGGGCGTGATGCGGCATCCGCTGACCGTGGCGCAGCGACGCCACTGCGTTCTGCAGGTGGGACGGCCAGTCGGCAGCCTGCAACTCGCATTGAACCGCGTGTTGCCCAGCGTCCGGTTGAACAGCGTTCTGGCGGGGAACGTCCGGGGATACAGTCCGGCGGTCAGCAGGACGGTCACTATGGCTCTCATCCAATAGATGGAGCACCGCAGCGTGCAGCATCTGGTGGTCACCAGAATGCCGCTCCGGTGCGCGAACTTGCACCGGACCCCGTTGAGGAAGAACAGCTTGAGATTCCTGCTTTCCTGAGGCGTCAGGCTAACTAGGGTCATCCGACAAGGGCCCCGGGGCCTTGTAAACACCCGTTCCGATCAAAGCGGGCCTCGCCGGAGATTGCGGCGAGGCCCGTTTCGTTTCAGGACGCGAAGGGTGTGAATCGGCGCTTGGAGCAATTGACCAAGCACTGCCTGAAACATGTTTAATTTCAACAACATAATTTGTAACACAGCGAAACACCGTGTGATTTGTTGCGCTGCACAGTGGTTGCTACAACCTGCGCGCATAATTGCGCCCGCTATATGCGTGAGGCTGCATGTGCCCGGTTTGGGAACCGGCAAGTCTGTTTTGAGGGGGTAACTGCGTCGTGAGTCTGCAAGACCTGTTTACGCAAGATAAAAAAGCCGCGAAAGCCAGCATGGCCAAGAGCAAACCGCAGCAAACATTGAAGACCAGTATCAGCTGCGCCGGTGTTGGCCTTCATACGGGCTCAATGGTCAATATGACGCTTCATCCCGCTGCCCCCAATACAGGCGTTGTTTTTCGCCGCACTGACCTTGATGCCGCCCAGGGCGGCGGGGTGGATATTCCCGCCCGCGCTGATGCGGTGGGTGATACCCAGCTTGGCACCACCATTTGCGCACCGGGGCCTTTTGCCACCGCAACTGTTTCCACAATTGAGCATGTGATGGCGGCCCTTTCAGGGTGCAGCGTGGATAACGTGATTATTGACGTTGACGCCCCCGAAGTGCCTGTCATGGATGGCTCGTCGGTTCCATTTGTGCGCCTCATCGAGTGCGCCGGTGTTGAGCAGCAGGGCGCTCCGCGCCGTTATATTCGCATTTTGCGTCCCGTCGAGATCGTGAGCGACGAGAAACGCGCGGTGCTTGAGCCGCACGACGGCTTTGCCGTTCATTTCGAGATTGATTTTCCTTCGCCCGCCATCGGTCGTCAGGAAATGACAGTCGAGCTTGGTGAGCCGAGTTTCAAAAAAGACATTGCGGCTGCCCGCACATTCGGTTTCGTCAAAGACGTTGAGATGTTGCGCAGCATGGGCCTTGCCCGTGGCGCCTCGCTTGAAAACACCGTGGCCATTGATGACGATGCTGTGGTGAATGATGACGGGCTGCGCTTCAAGGACGAGTTTGTGCGCCACAAGGTTCTGGACGCAGTTGGCGACCTTTACCTCGCCGGCGCACCGATTATTGGTCGGTATCGCGGTGTGCGGTCTGGTCATGCGCTCAATAATGAACTGGTACGCAAGCTGTTTGCCACGCCGGAAGCCTTTGAGATCACCACACAGGCACCGTCTGTTGAGCTTCGCGGGGCGCGCCGGGCGGGTGGTGCGCCATCGGTAGCAGCGGTTGCGGCAGCGCCAGCCTAGGTTTTTCGTCCATTTTCAGCATTTGTGTGTTTTCGGCAGCATCCACCCGCTATGCATTGCGGGGGGCGGGGCGTCTCGTTTATTGTCTGACCCTGCGCACGGGACTATTGCTGACTCGCTGCGTTGCCACGTCTCAGACAGACCAGCCACCGGAAACACCATGCATTTAGGCTATATCATTGCGCAGCCATTTCACCTCGTGGCACTTAGCGGGCGCCTGGTGCGCGGTTTGGCAGTGGCCGTAGCCTTCGTGCTGGTCGGCTGCTCCGGGGGTGACAGCGATGATCTTGCATATGTGGAGCGACCGGTAAACGAGCTCTACAACGAGGCGCTGGATGAGCTGGAAGACGGCAATTACCGCGCGGCGGCTCCCTTGTTTGATGAGGTGGAGCGCCAGCACCCATATTCCATTTGGGCGCGACGGGCGATTTTGATGGCAGCATTCTCGCACTATCAGGTCAACGAATATGACAGTGCTGTCATCTCTGCGCAGCGCTTTATTGCCTTGCATCCCGGTAACCCCAATGTCGGGTATGCCTATTATCTGGTTGCGCTGTCGTTCTACGAGCAGATTACAGATGTAGCGCGTGACCAACGCACCACGGAGCGTGCGTTGCGGTCGCTTGAAGAAGTGGTGCGGCGTTTTCCTGACAGTGAATATGCGCGCGATGCTCGTTTGAAGGTTGACCTCACCTACGATCATCTGGCCGGCAAGGAAATGCATATCGGCAGGTGGTATCTCAACCGCCAGCAATATGTGGCGGCGGTCAACCGGTTCCGCACGGTCATCGTGAACTATCAGACAACCACACACACGGCTGAAGCCCTGCACCGTCTTTCGGAGGCCTATATGGCGCTGGGTGTTCAGCATGAGGCGCAAACAGCGGCTGCGGTGCTGGGCTATAACTATCCCGGCAGCGACTGGTATCGGTATTCTTATGCGTTGCTTGCAAATGACGGGTTGCAGCCTCTGGAAGATGAAGCCTCGTGGATCAGCCGTGCGTGGAACAGCGTTTTTTAACGCCAAGCGAGAGTACCGGGCATGCTGACGGCGCTTGCCATTCGCGACATCGTTCTGATTGAGAGCCTTGACCTCAAGCTGCACGGAGGGCTGTCTGGCCTGACGGGTGAAACCGGGGCAGGCAAATCGATTTTACTGGATGCGCTGGGGCTTGCCACGGGCGGGCGTGCTGATGCCGGTTTGGTGCGCGGCAAGGCAACACAGGGCACCGCGACGGCCATTTTCGATATTCCAGCCGGCCATGCGGCCCGTACCTTATTGGATGAGGCGGGCATCCAGCATGAGGGCGACCTTATTTTGCGGCGCGTGCAAGGTGCAGACGGTCGCACCCGTGCGTTTGTCAACGACCAGCCTGTTTCCATTGCACTGCTGCGCCAGCTTGGTGACACGCTGGTGGAAGTTCATGGCCAGCACGAAACCCATGGTCTGCTTGACCCTGCCACCCATCGCGGCCTGTTGGATGCGTTTGGCGGGTTTGAGGGCGATGTGCGTGAACTCGTTCGGCTTCATGCAGCCTGGCGCGAGGCGCAGGCAGACCTGAAACGCCTTACCGATGAGATTGCCCGTGCACAGGCTGACGCTGACTATTTGCGTATTGCAGTTGGCGAACTCAATGAACTGGCACCCGAGCCCGGCGAGGACCAGACCCTCGCGCAGGAACGCACGCTGATGATGAGCGCTGAAAAAATTTCCGCTGATCTGAATGAGGCGCTGGAAACGCTGGAAACTGATGGTGGCGTTGAAAGTCGTCTCTCCAGCGCATTACGACGTCTTGATGTACATCGTGAAAACGCAGCCGGACGACTTGATGCCGCAGTATCCGCGCTTGACCGCGCTGTGGTTGAGGCAGCCGAGGCGCGCGATCAGGTCAGCGCGGCGCTTGATACGCTGGAGTTTGATCCCGATCGCCTTGAGTATGTGGAAAAACGTCTGTTTGCCCTGCGTGCGGCAGCCCGCAAGCATAGTTGCAACGTGGACGATCTGCCCCGTATTGCTGCGGCACTTGCCGCACGGTTAGGTGAGATTGATGGTGGTGAGGGTCTGTTGGCGGCGGCCGCGAAAGCGACTGAAAAAGCGCGCGATCTGTATGTCGCCAAAGCCAAAACGTTGTCATCTGCCCGCGCGGCAGCCGCTAAACGCCTCGACAAGGCGGTAGGTGTAGAACTTCCGCCCCTCAAGCTCGACAAGGCGCGGTTTCGCACCGAGATTGATGTATCACCCTTTGACGAAGGCGGGCCGGAGGGCATCGACAAGGTGCGTTTTGAAGTGGCAACCAACCCTGGTGCGCCTTTTGCGCAACTGGCAAAAATCGCATCCGGTGGTGAATTGGCCCGCTTCATGCTGGCACTCAAGGTGTCGCTTGCGGCACGCGGTGGCGCACCGGTGCTGGTATTTGATGAGGTGGACGCCGGTGTTGGCGGCGCTGTAGCACAGGCTGTGGGTGAGCGCTTGGCGGCACTGGCGCAAAGTGTGCAGGTGCTGGTGGTGACGCACAGCCCGCAGGTGGCAGCGCGCGCTGACCATCATTTGAAAATCGAAAAGCGGCTGGTGGGAAAGGCAAAGTCAGACATGCCCGCAACCCATGTAACCATGCTTGATGCGCAACAGCGTCGTGAAGAGATTGCGCGGATGCTCGCCGGGGCCATCGTCACTGACCAGGCTCGTGCCGCCGCTGATCAACTCATCGGGGCAGCCTCGTGAGCAGGGCGAAAGCCACCGGCGACGACTTTTCAGCGGTTGATGTCTGGGACCTGAGCCAGGAGCAGGCAGGTGTTGAACTGGCCCGGCTTGCTGCTGAGATTGCCAAGCATGACGAGGCATATCACCAAAAAGATAGGCCGGTCATAAGCGACGCAGACTATGACCGTCTGCGCAAACGCAACACGCAAATTGAAGTGCGGTTTCCCGAGCTTGTGCGTCCCGACTCTCCGTCAGGCAAAGTGGGGGCAGCGCCATCTGAAAAGTTTGAGAAGGTGCGTCATGCCGTGCCTATGTTGTCGCTCGGCAACGCTTTCAACGATGAAGATGTCGCCGACTTTGTGCAACGGGTTACAAAGTTTCTGGGGCTGGATGCCGACGGCAAGCTGGCTTTTACGGCCGAACCCAAGATCGACGGGCTGTCTGCAAGCCTGCGCTACGAACGCGGCGAGCTGGTGATGGCGGCGACGCGGGGTGACGGGGCCGAAGGGGAAAATGTCACCCGCAATGTGCAGACCATTGCCGATATACCCAGCCGCCTTAAAGGCACAGCGGCACCTGATGTTTTTGAAGTGCGCGGCGAAATCTATATGAGCCACTCAGATTTCGCGGCGCTCAACGAAAAGCAGATGGCGGCGGGGAAGGACGCATTCGCAAATCCACGCAATGCGGCCGCCGGGTCATTGCGGCAACTGGACCCGACTATTACGGCATCACGGCCACTGCGGTTTTTTGCCTATGCGTGGGGCGAGGTGTCGGCGTTGCCTGCCACCACACAGCATGAGGCTGTGTTGGCACTTGGTGGCTATGGTTTTCCCATCAACCCGCTGCTTAAACGCTGCACGAGCGTTGAGGAACTGATCGGGCATTACCATCACATCGAGGAGCAGCGGGCATCACTTGGCTATGACATTGATGGTGTCGTGTACAAGGTTGATGATCTCGACTACCAGCGACGGCTTGGTTTTGTATCGCGCAGCCCGCGCTGGGCCATTGCCCACAAGTTTCCCGCGGAACAGGCGATCACGCTCCTCAGGGATATTGAGATACAGGTCGGGCGCACGGGCGCGCTTACACCAGTAGCAAAGCTTGAACCGGTAACGGTGGGCGGTGTGGTTGTATCCAATGCCACGCTGCACAACGAGGACGAGATAGCACGCAAGGATGTGCGCATCGGTGACACGGTTCTGGTGCAGCGGGCAGGTGATGTCATTCCGCAGGTCGTGCGTGTTCTGACGGAAAAGCGCTCCGGCACCGAAAAAAAGTTTGTGCCGCTGCAAAAATGTCCTGTGTGCGGCAGCCATGCGGTGCGCGACGTGAACGACAAAACCGGCAAGGCAGATGTTGTGCGTCGCTGTACCGGCGGGCTCATGTGCGAGGCGCAGATTGTGCAGCGGCTCAAACATTTTGTGGCACGTAAGGCGCTGGATATAGACGGGCTGGGTGCAAAGCAGGTGGATGCATTTCATGCGCTGGGGTGGCTACATGAGCCTGCCGATATTTTCAGGCTTGCCGAGAAGGCTGATGACCTCAAGGCGATGGAGGGGTGGGGCGATACATCTGTCGCCAACCTTGTGGAAGCGATTGACGCCCGCCGCAGACCCGAACTTGGCCGATTGATCTACGGCCTTGGCATCCGTCACGTGGGTGAAACAACGGGCCGATTGCTGGCGCGCAGCTATGGCAGCTTTGATGCGTTTCAAGATGCCATGATGGCGGCCTGCGAAGGTGATGCAAGTGACGCCTATCGCGAGCTTGTGGCGATCGACGGCATTGGCACAACTGCCGCTGACGCGCTGGTCGAGTTTTTTCGTGAGCCGCACAATCGCGACATTATTTCGGCCTTGCTTGAGCAGGTGACGCTGCAGGATGCTGAGGTAATTGATGCATCCGGCTCCCCGATTGCGGGCAAGACGCTGGTGTTCACCGGCACGCTGGAAAAAATGACGCGCGCTGAGGCCAAGGCGCGAGCAGAGGCGATGGGTGCCAAGGTGGCAGGGTCCATCTCTGCCCGGACGGACCTGTTGATTGCCGGGCCGGGCGCAGGGTCAAAGCTCAAAAAGGCTGAAAGTCTTGGTATCGAGGTGATTGATGAAGACGCCTGGGTGGAGATAGCTGCTTCGGGCTAAAGCGCCCTGGTGGCCTGTTCAAGCCAGGCCTGGTCTTCTGGCGGCAGCAGCGGGGCAAGTTCCGTGAGCACGCGGGCATGATAAGTGTTGAGCCATGCGCGTTCTGTTGCATCCATCAGTGTGGGATCAATCAGTGTACGGTCAATGGGCGCAAGGGTCAGTGTCTCGAATGCCATCATCGGGCGTTCGCCGCCGTCAATATCAGTGGGCGGGGTGACTGCGACAAGGTTCTCAATGCGGATGCCGTAACATCCGGTTTTGTAGAAGCCGGGTTCGTTGGAAATCACCATGCCAGGGTCAAGCGACACATTGTGAGGCAGTTTTGAAATCCGCTGCGGGCCTTCGTGGACCGACAGGTAGCTGCCGACGCCGTGGCCGGTACCGTGATCGAAATCAAGGCCCGCCTGCCACAGGGCATTGCGGGCCAGCACGTCAAGCTGTGACCCGGACGTGCCCTTGGGAAAACGCGCCATGGCAAGGCCAATGTGGCCCTTGAGAACGCGGGTAAAGCGGTCACGGACATCCTTCAGATCGTTGGTTTGGGCAGGTTCACCGATGGCAACGGTGCGGGTGATATCGGTTGTTCCGTCCAGGTACTGCGCGCCTGAATCCACCAAATAAATGTCGCCAGGGCCCAGAGTGCGGTTGGTTGCTTGCGTTACACGGTAATGCACAATTGCGCCGTTGGGGCCTGAACCGGAGATAGTGTCGAACGACAGATCCTTGAGTGCACCCGTTTCGGCACGGAATGCTTCAAGCGCCTGCGCTGCCGAAATCTCGCTTTGGGTGCCACTTGTTGCTTCGCGGGAGAGCCACGCCAGAAAGCGGGTTACAGCAGCGCCATCGCGGCGGTGCGCGGTACGCATCCCTTCGATTTCTATATCGTTCTTGCGGGCCTTGGGCAGCAGGCACGGGTCGTCGCCAGGCTTGATGATTGCACCCGCACTGTCCAGCCGTTGTTTGATCCAGTCTGCGGCGCTTGTAATGTCGAGCCGGATTTCCCTCTTTGCGGCCCCCAACTCGTCCAGCGCCTCCTTCAGGCGGCCGGGCGCATGTAGCGTTACTTTGTTGCCGAGGTGTTTGCGGGTTTCGCTGGATAGCTTGCGCTCATCAATGAACAGTTCCGCGTGGCCTTTGGCGTGCATGAGGGCGAATGCCAGCGGCAGGGGCGTGTGGGATACGTCCTGCCCGCGAATGTTGAACAGCCAGGCGATAGAGTCTGGCTGGGTGAGTATTGCGGCGTCCACGTCATCAGCTTCCAGCTTCTCAGCGATGCGTGCCAGCTTTTCCTCGTGGTCTTCGCCTGCATAGCTGAGCGGATGGGGCACGACTGCGCCAACAGGTATGCCTGGCTGGTTTTCCCAGATGGCATCAACCGGGTTGTCGGTGCACGGAACAAGTTCGGCACCTGCTTTGGTGCAGGCGGTGCGCAGACGGTCAGCGGCAGCCGCCGTGTGAAGCCACGGGTCAAAGCCAAGGCGTGCGCCATGGGTCAGGTTTTCCCCGATCCAGCGGGTGGCGGGTTCATCTACCAGATGTTGCGGCTCAAATACATTCATGTCCACCTGATCGCGGACCTGAAGGGTGTAGCGCCCGTCAATGAAAATCGCGGCTTTGTCTTTCAGCACGATGGCCATGCCGGCCGAGCCGCCAAAGCCGGTGAGCCATTTCAGGCGCTCGGCGCGGGCAGGCACGTATTCGCCCTGATGTTCGTCGGCGCGCGGAATGATGAAGCCGTCCAGCCCGTGGCGTGCCAGTTCGGCGCGCAAAAGAGCCACGCGCGGCGCGCCCACGGTGGGGTCGGGATTGTCTGAAAAAATCTGATAACCGATTGCCTGATCCATACCCTCTATTTAGGGACTCAAACGCTCCTAGCCAAGCAGGTTCAGCGGTGCAGAAGCAGGGTCATCCAATCGCCCAGGGGATATCGGGTGCCGATGACAAATCCCTGCCCGCGATAGGCGGCTTCCACTGCGCGCGACTGATGGCGCAGCAGGCCGGACAGCACAACGCTGCTGCCGAGGCGGGTATTGTGGCGGACGGACGGGGCAAGGTTGATGAGCGGCCCGGCCAGAACATTGGCGAGCACCAGTCCATAGGGCGCGCGCGCACGAATGGACGGGTGGTCAAAGCCGGTCGCAATTACAGCACGCATCAACGGGCCAACCTTGTTGGCGCGCGCGGCTTTATTGGCGAACTCAACTGATGGGGGGTCAATGTCCCCGCCAATGACCGGCCGCCCTGTGGCGCGGGCATAGGCGATGGAGAGAATGCCGGTGCCGCACCCAAGATCGAAAACAGGGCCGGTGATGCCCTGCTTCAGCAGATCATCGAGTGCCATCAGGCAGCCCATGGTGGTGGGGTGCTGGCCGGTGCCAAATGCTTCGCCCGCTTCAATGAGCAGGGAGTGCGTTCCTCCGGCGGCCGGAGCATCATGGCTGCCATGAATATGGAAGCGACCGGCATGGACGGGCTTGAGGTCTTCAAGGCCGCGCTTGACCCAGTCGTCGTGTTGCAGGGGCGCCAGTGCATAGCCGGGGAGATGCCCCAGCGCGTTTTGCAGCGTTGAGTCGATTGCAGCGCGTTGCGGCTCACCGGCAAACAGCAATGTGAGCGAGTTACGATTGCCAAGCTCCTCAAACACGGAGACGGACAGCACATCGGGATGGCTTTCGGCAAACCAGTCCGAGGCCGTGGCGGCATCCTGTGGAGTGAGGTTGATAACGGCCTGCCACAGATTGGGATCGGGTGTGGCGGTGTCATACACGGGTGCGGCAGGCATGGTCAGGGGCGCTCCACAAAACTGGCGATCACTTTTTTAGTACCGGCTTTTTCAAATGCGACTGTGAGCTTGGTACCTTCGATGTCCTGAATGCAGCCATAACCGAACTTTTGATGGAAAATACGTTCGCCGCGTTCAAAGCCTTCCGCGTCCGGTGCGGACGTGGCGATGAGGGTGGCCTGTGCGTCGATCATGGGTGCGCGGCGGGGAGGCGTGGCGTGCTGGCCTGAGCGCGACTGCGCCCGTTGCCAGCCGGGGCTTGAATATTCGCTTGCCGTAAAGCCGCCTTCATCAAAGCGCGACGGGCCGTAGGAATAAGTGTCGCCCTGGCTTTCCACTTCGACGTTTGCTTCGGGCAGTTCATCAATGAAGCGCGACGGCAGCGAGTTTTGCCACAGATTATGAATGCGGCGGTTGGCGGCGAAGGATATTTTCGCACGTTGTTTGGCGCGGGTGATGCCCACATAGGCAAGGCGGCGCTCTTCTTCGAGTCCTGCAAGGCCACTTTCATCAAGGGCGCGCTGGTGGGGAAACAAGCCTTCTTCCCAGCCCGGCAAGAACACAGTTTCGAACTCCAGGCCCTTGGCAGCGTGGAGGGTCATCAGATTGATCTTGTCATCAGCCTCCTGATCTTCGCGGTCCATGACCAGCGACACATGTTCCAGGTAACCTGCCATGTTTTCGAATTGCTCCATGGAGCGGACAAGTTCCTTGAGGTTGTCGAGGCGGCCGGGAGCATCCGCTGATTTGTCGTTCTGCCACATCTCGGTATAGCCGGATTCATCCAAGATCTGTTCGGCAAGCTCCGTATGCGGAAGAGCGGGCAACAGCCGCCGCCACCGCTCAATGTCTTCGACGAATGTTGTAAGGGCGCGGCGTGCCTGTGGCTTGAGTTCTTCTGAGTCAATGAGCGGACGTGCGGCGCGCCACAATGATGTGCCCTGAGCACGGGCAGCCTGATGTAATGTCTGAATCGCCACATTGCCAAGACCGCGCTTTGGCTTGTTGACGATGCGCTCGAATGCCAGATCATCGTCCGGCTGGGCGACAAGGCGGAAATAGGCGTTAGCGTCACGGATTTCGAGGCGCTCATAAAAGCGCGGGCCGCCAATCACGCGGTAGGGCAGGCCTAGATTGATGAAGCGGTCTTCAAACTCGCGCATCTGAAATGATGCGCGGACCAAAATGGCCATTTCGTTGAGCAGGTGGTCTTTGCGCTGAAACTGCTCGATGTCTTCGCCGATGGTGCGGGCTTCTTCCTCACCGTCCCACACGCCGCGCACGGTAAGTTTTTCGCCGTCGTTTGTGTCGGTCCACAGGGTTTTGCCAAGGCGGCCCTGATTAGCGGTGATGAGGCCGGAAGCTGCCTGCAGAATATGCGGGGTCGAGCGGTAGTTTTGTTCCAGACGAATGACCTTGGCACCGGGGAAGTCTTTTTCGAACTTCAGGATGTTGTCCACTTCGGCCCCGCGCCAGCCATAAATCGACTGATCGTCGTCGCCAACACAGCAGATATTTTTGTGGCCGCGCGCAAGCAGCCGCAGCCACAGATACTGGGCAACGTTGGTGTCCTGATATTCGTCCACCAGAATGTAGGCGAAGCGGCGCTGATAATCCTCCAGCACTTCCGGGTTGGACTGGAAGATACGCAGGTTTTCAACCAGCAGGTCGCCGAAATCCACCGCATTGAGGGTTTTGAGGCGGGCCTGATAGGCGGCATACAGCTCGGCGCCCTTGCCGTTGGCAAACGCTGAACCTTCGCCTTTGGGCACCTGGTCGGGGGCAAGGGCGCGGTTCTTCCAGCCGTCAATGAGGCTTGCTAGCTGACGGGCAGGCCAGCGTTTTTCGTCGATATCGGCGGCCTTGATGACCTGCTTCATCAGCCGCACCTGATCGTCCGCGTCCAGAATGGTGAAATCAGACCGCAGGCCGGCAAGCTCTGCATGGCGGCGAAGGATTTTGGCACCCAGCGCGTGGAACGTGCCGAGCCACTGCATACCCTCCACAACGCCGCCAATGAGTGCGCCAATACGCTGCTTCATTTCGCGCGCGGCCTTGTTTGTGAAGGTCACGGCAAGTATCTGACCGGGCCATGCGCGCTTGGTGTTGAGCACGTGGGCGAGGCGGGTGGTGAGTACGCGGGTTTTGCCGGTGCCGGCACCTGCCAGTACCAGAACGGGGCCGTCGAGGGCCTCCACGGCCTCACGCTGCGGGCCGTTCAGGCTTTGCAGATAGGGCGCAGGCGCGGCGGCGGCGGCGGCCCTTTGGGAAATGGACGGGCCGCGCGCTGTTTCCTCTTCAGGAATGTCGCCAAGGTCAAATGGATCGGTCATAAGAATCGGGAACTTAGCATGAACACGTGTGCTGGCGAGCCGTCTATTCGTGTTCTTCGCGGGATGCCTCGACGAGGGCCTGATTGTAGGCCTTGAGCGCATCTGTGTGGCTGACAGTTCCAACAACCTGGCTTTCCTCGGCGGGTTGAACCACCGGCAGGGATGGTGCCGCGGTCTGCGCAAACATGTTGAGGGCGCGCTCCAGCGTATCGTCGGTGAAAAGGCGCTCGTCGTCTGCGTCCAGCTCCTGGAGGGGTGTTGTCTCGTCCGGGGTTACGTTTTGCATGAATGTGCGCACCCTGACGTAGTGCAGTATCTGCCAGCGCGGTCCGCCATATAGCCGCAGGCCACGCCGTTCGAGTTGCCACTGGAAAAAACTCTTGCCCAGCACGCTTTGGGTCAGCGCTGCTGAAACAGAGATGGCCACCATGAGGGCGACGGTCATTTCATAGCCGCCGGTCAACTCGAAGGCGATGAGCAGGGTTGAAAGCGGTGCGCCAAGTACGGCACCTGCGACTGCGCCCATGCCGACGATGGCGTAAACCGCGTGGGTTGAAAATGCCAGATCAGGGACTGCAAGAGATATGAGCAGGCCGAAGGCACCGCCAGTCATGGCACCCAGATAAAGCGCTGGTGAGAACACACCGCCGCCAAAGCGGCTGGCGAGCGTGATGGCTGTTGCAACAATCTTGAGCACAATCAGCGTGAGCAGAAGCATCAGCCCGAACTGACCCTGCAGGGCAGCGTCCGTTGCACCATAGCCCACGCCCATAACCTGCGGAAACCAGATGCCGATCAGACCGACGAGCAAACCGCCAAGCACGGGGCGCAGCCAAAGCGGCATGGTGATGCGGCGTGCCAAATCATCCGTGTACATGGCTGTTGTCATGAATGCGATGGAGACGCCAGCGCAGACAACCCCCAGCAGCGCAAATGCCGGGAAGTCGAACAGGCTGGCAATCATGTAGTCGGGAATGACAAATGTCGGCGATGCACCGATGTGAAAGCGGGCGAGCAGCGCGCCGGTGACGCTTGCAATAACAATCGGGCCGGACGCGCGCAGGGCGTAATGGCCAAGCACGACTTCAAGCGCAAACAGGACGCCCGCTATTGGTGCGTTGAATGAGGCGGCCACGGCAGATGCGGCACCGGCTGCCAGCAGGGTGCGCATATGTGTCGGCCCAAAGCCAAGTCGTGACGCGAGAAACGAACCAAGCGTTGCACCAAGATGGACGGCGGGACCTTCGCGGCCTGCACTTGCGCCGCCGCCCAGCGAGACGATGGCGATGAAGGCGCTACCCAGCCCTTTGCGCAGGGGCATTCGCCCCTGACCCATGGCGCGGGCTTCAATGACATCCGCCACTCCTTCGGCGCGGTTGCCGGGCTGCACATAGGTGATCCAAAGTCCTACAATCAGTCCGGCAGTGGTGGGGCCGGCAACAATCAGCCAGGCGGGCACATCTGCAAGAAAGCGAAACAGATTTTCTTCGGTTTCACCTATCCATAAAAACTGAACGCCGCCGATGGCCAGCCTGAATGCGATGGCGGCATAGCCTGCAATCGCACCAACCACGAGGGCCGCCAGCCAGACACGCGGCACCTGCGAGGTGGTGGCCTGTCTGAAGGTGTTCGCCAGTTTCGTCCGGCGGCGTGGTGTCGACGTGTCGCTCATTCAGCCCGCTTCCCCTGTTCCCTAGGGATAGACTGGTTGAGGCGCGCGGGAAAGGGGCGGTGATGAACCTGGCTATTTACATTGGCCGATGGAGTTTGGTCCGCACACATAGCTGCCGTTGGTCCAGGTGGCTCCTGTGAGATCAGCGTCCAGAATGTCGGTGTTGCCGAGGCGTGCTCCGGTCAGGTCTGCGCCGCGCAGATTGGCTTTGAAAAAACGGGTGCGGCGCAGGTCTGCGTCGGTGAAGTTTGCACCTGCAAGGTTGGCGCGTGTGAAATCGGCTTCGCGCAGGTCGGCGCCAACGAAGCTTGCCTGCTGGGCCTGTGCGCGCATGAACTTGGCGCGGCGGGCATCAACCTCATCAAGGGTTGCTGCAACCAGTGTGGCACGGATGAGCCGTGCCTCGCGCAGTTTAGCGCCGGTCAGGTCCACACGCGCCAGCGGCTTGTCTTCAAGGTAGCAACGGTGCCAGTTGACGCCGGGCAGTGCCGGGCTTTGACAGTCTGCACCAATCTGCTGGGCGGTTGCCGGAGTGGGTGTGGTTGCGAAAACAACCAAAGCTGCGGCGATACTGAATACAAGGTGAATCACGCGGGCGAGGCTCCTGCCTGAGGCGTTGACTATTTGCGGGGGATGCCGATCACACGGCCTACCTGTGGTGCGACGGGCAGCGCATCGTGGGCGTGTTTCATCGCAGCCAGTTCACTGAGGGCCCAATCGGGCATGGGGGCAGAGCGGCGGGTCTCCATGCTTACATGAATGCCGATCTGCTCCATGGTGGCGGCCAGATAATTTTTTTCAGCGTGATACATTTCCATGAACAGGTGAATGCGCTTGGCATCGAAATCAAGCAGTTGGCATGTCACGCGAATGGGGTCATGCAGGGCGAGTTCCTGCGCGTAGGTAACATGAATCTCGGCGGTGAAGACCGATGCCTTCTCGCGCACCACATAGTCTTCGCTGATGCCCACGTCCAAAAACATCGCGTCCACGGCCTTGTCGAACACCAGGTTGTAAAACGCCATGTTCATGTGGCCGTTGTAGTCGATCCAGTCCTCCACCACCTTCATTGGAGGTGCGATGAGGGGGGCTGCATATGTCTTCCTGGTCTGCGCCATGGGCTATTCGCCTTGATTGGTATCACTCAAGTGCTGTCGGTGAGGATCATAAGCATGTTGCGGCCGATCCCAAACTTTTCGGGTGAGGGGAGGCTCATCCTGAAAATGTGCGGTGCGCTGTGAACGTCAAGTGAATGGTGCGGGTGCCGTTTCCGGGGTAATATTTTTTCAGATGTGCAGGGAAGATGCAGCGTGATGCAACGACAGGATACAGATACCAACGCTGTGATGTCACACGTGATTGATGCGCTTTCACCCCATTTTGGCGACCGGCTGGTGACCTCGTGGGCAATGCGCGAGCAGCACGGCCATGATGAAAGCTGGCACGCGGGGGCCGCGCCTGATGCCGTGGTTTTCCCGCACTCCACCGATGAAGTGTCGCTGATTGTTTCTGAGTGCGCGCGCCATAAAGTGGCCGTCATTCCCTTTGGTGCAGGCACCTCGCTTGAGGGGCATGTCGCGGCGGTGCGCGGTGGTGTGACGATTGATATGTCGCAGATGGCAGATGTTGTGCGGGTCAGTGCGGAAGATCTGGATTGCACGGTTCAGGCGGGAATCACGCGCAAAACCCTCAATGCTCATTTGCGCGATACGGGCCTTTTTATGCCGGTTGATCCGGGTGCGGACGCAACCGTTGGCGGTATGGTGTCGACGCGCGCCAGCGGCACCAATGCGGTGCGCTACGGTACAGTCCGCGAAAATGTGCTTGGGCTCACTGTTGTGTTGGCCGATGGCTCGGTGGTGCGTACCGGCGGGCGGGCGCGAAAGTCTGCGTCAGGTTATGATCTGACGCATCTGCTTACCGGGGCCGAAGGCACGCTTGGTGTCATCACCGAAATCACTCTGCGTCTGCATGGCATACCGGAAGAAACGGGTGCTGCGACATGCAGCTTTGCATCCGTTGATGATGCCGTTGCAACCGTCATTCAGACCATCCAGTCAGGCATTCCCGTGGCGCGTATTGAGTTGCTGGACGATGTAATGGTGCGCGCATGTAACGCCTATTCGCAGCTTGGTCTGCCAGAGCAGCCGATGCTGTTTTTGGAGTTTCACGGTTCAGCGGCGGGTGTGCGCGAACAGGCGCAGCGCGTGGCTGACCTGGCACAGGCCAATGGTGGCGGTGATTTTGAATGGGCGACGCGGGCAGAAGACCGCACGCGTCTATGGGAGGCACGGCACAGCGCGTATTACGCGGCACTTGCACTTTCACCTGGCAGAAAAGGCTTTACCACCGACGTGTGTGTGCCTGTGTCGCAGCTTGCCGGTGTTATTAGCCAGACAAGAGCCGATGTGGAGGAGGCACACCTGATTGCACCGCTGGTGGGGCATGTGGGTGATGGCAACTTTCACCTCATTTTGCTGGTTGATCCTGATGACGGTGCAGAGGTTGACACAGCGCAGGCTTTGCATGCGCGGCTGGTGATGCGGGCGTTGGCGGCGGGCGGCACCTGCACGGGCGAACACGGCATTGGCATTGGCAAGAAACATTTTTTGGCTCTTGAGCACGGCGATGCCGTGGACATGATGCGGGCAATCAAGAAGGCGCTTGATCCGGATGGCATCATGAACCCTGGCAAGATGCTGCCGGACGTCTAGGTTTCAGGTTTGTCGGCGTCACCCGCGGTGGTGTTGCGCTTCGCACCATCAACCAGTTTCACAATCCGCTGCGTATCGGCACGGTCAGCCTGCTTTTCTGATTTGGTACGACCGTATCTTGCGCGGTTGGCAGCAGCGTGTGCCGCTTTTTCGGCGCGAGCCTGTTGTTTGCGCAGGTGGCGCGGTTTCGCGGGGGCGCCGGTTCGTGATGGACGGCGTGCGAAAGGGACCACTTTTGACGTTTCGTCATCTTTTTGGGTCATGGCTTTTGGATCATTGTGCAATGTGCCGTAATGTCTGAACATAGCCGAACAGCGCGCAAAAGTTGACGATTCAGCGCTCTCAGCCACCATACGTCACTATTACGCCCGCGGGCAGGGAGCATTACTTTGCGGTCAATCTGGTCCTACGCAGGCCTGGCGCTTGCCCTACTGGTTGCGGCGGCCCTCATCGTGCCCGGCTTTTTGGACTGGAGCCGGTATGCAGGGTTGATTGAAGCGCAGGCGGAAGCTGTGACCGGGCGCGACGTGAACATCGCCGGCGATGTTCGCATTTCACTTCTGCCCACGCCAAAGCTGACGCTTGGCAAACTGACGCTTGCAAATGTGGAAGGCGCCAGTACACCGCACATGCTGGAGATTGCCAGCATGACGGCTGAGCTTTCTTTGGGGTCGCTGTTTCGCGGTGACCTTGAGGTTAGTCGTCTGACGGTTGACGCGCCGCGGTTGCGGCTTGAGGAAACCGCTGAAGGCCGCAGCAACTGGCAGTTTCGCAATGGCAGCACCGGTCAGGAAAACTCCCAGGGCGATACAGTCGCTGATCCATTGCAGGGAATGCCGCCGGTCACTATCGGTGAAATTGAAATCACCAAAGGGTGGATCGGATTTAGCAATCTGGGTTTGGGAACTCATTACACCATAGATGCGATCAATGCGCTTTTGGGTGCTGACGGGCTTGCGGGACCTTACCGCTCAAAGGGCAGCGCGAGCATCGGCGGACACGCGGCATCCTTCACGGCAACGCTCGGGGAAGTTTCGTCCGAGAAAGCCTATCCGGCGAATGTCGCTTTCACATTTGAAAATGCTGAGCTGGCCTTTCGCGGTATCGTAACAGGACGCGGCGGGGATGTTCGTTTTGATGGAGCCATCAGTGCTGCGGCCGCTGCCGATCTCACCCCTGAGCTTGGCGCGTTGACCGCCGGGCAACCGGTGTCGTTGACCGCCGGCCTTGTTGCAGCGCCGGATGGCCTTACGCTGCGAGACATTGAAGCGGAAGCCGGGGCTGTGAAGATGTCCGGCAATGTTGCAGCAACCTCCGGTTCTCAATTTATTGTCACGGCGGCGCTGGCTGTAAATCGTATCGACCTTACTGGCTTTGAGACAGCCGGAATTGCGCTGGATCGTGAAGCGGTGGTGCAGGCGGTCAGCAGCCTGATCGCCGGTGCGCCAAATGGTAGCTACGACCTTGTGGCCGAGCAGGTGCGGCTTCCTGCGACGGGCTTGCCGACGGGGGGCGGGTTTGCGGTGCTTACGGATGTCAATCTGATTACCACTGTGGCAGACGGTGCCGTCTCGGTTACCGCGCTGGATGCAACGCTTGCCGGGGACACACACACCCAGATAACCGGCGCGTTGGCTTTGGGCAATGAAGGGCCCTATTTTTCGGGAGATGTTGCGCTCACCAGCAAAGATCCCAAGGAGTTTGCTGCATGGCTTGGCAGCGGCAGTGTCCCCCCGGTGCTTGGTGCGATGCCGCTTGAAACGCTTGACGGTCGTGGCGGTGTGTTTTTGACACCTGAGCGTCTTGGACTCGACCGGCTGGTGCTGATGATTGATGGCGGTCGTGCGGCCGGGCAGGTTTCAACAACCTTTGACGACCGGCCTAAGGTCAAAGTGTCTTTGGACATGGAGCGTATCGCGCTGGCTGAAGGCGCGATTCCATTTCTGGATACATTCGTGCCGGGACGCTCCACTGATCTGGGGTTTGACGGAGACGTCGTTTTGAACATTGCATCGCTCGATTTGGGAGCGCTGCATGTTGAAGACTTTCGGCTTGATCTCACAGCCCTGGATGACGCGCTGACGGTGCGCGAGTTGTTGTTCAGGAGCGCGCGCGGGGCAAGTGCTACGCTCAAGGGTGCCTCGACCTCTGCGGAAGGTGAGTATCAGGCAACGCTGACAGCTCCCGATGTCGGGTCACTGGAAGGTCTGTTGCCGCTGCCCCAACATTCGCTGGAGGGACTGGCACCCCTTTCCCTGAGTGCCAATGCGGCCTGGCCTTCTTCATCGGGCGAGGAGGCATCACGCGCCCAGACGGTTGCCGTTTCCATGATCGGCCGTATTGATACGGTACGGTTTGAAAGCGAGGCGTTGCTGACGCCTGGTGCAGATGGCATGTCGGACGCCGCCTACAATGGCACGGCTCTGCTGGAGGCAGATGCCTGGCAGGGTATTGTGCAGGCGTTGGCGGCGCTGGCAGGCGTTCGCGGCGAGACACCTGCGAATGATGCGGCGTTTGATGTAGCGCAGGGTGACGTGCCGTCGCTGACACTTGCCGTGCAGGGACAGATGGGTGCACCGGTGGCGGTTGCCGCAGAAGCCGCGCTGACTGTGCTGACCGCCAGTGTTGCGGGTACGCTCGACCTTACCGGCAATGCATTGGCCTATGAATTTGATATCACGGCCGACGCCAGCGACCCGGTCGCGGTGGCACAGGTGGCGGGCTACACGCTTGCAGGCATCGATCATGCACAGGTGCGTGGGGACATTGCCTTTGAAGCAGAAAATTATGCGGTGCAGTCGGCCTCGCTCATGATGAGAGCTGGTAGCAGCAGCATAGATGCTGACGTGTCAGGCACCCTGTTTACAGGTGGTCTCGTGCCTCAGGGTGCGATCTCCGTGGTGTCCCGCGCGCTGGATGCGGGGCTTGTGGCTGGCATTGTACGCGGCGACTTTACAAGCTCAGCACCGCCCGTCGCAGACGATGTCCCGGCTGATGGCATTACAGACAGTTGGAGTACGCAGCTTCTCAAAACTGATTGGCTTACCGGTGCGGCTCTTGACCTTACCTTCTCCGGCGGCGGGGTCGTTGTTGGTGATATCTTGTTTGATCAGGTTGATGCCAAAGGCCGACTTGAAGCAGGCACGCTGACAGTCAGCGATGCAACAGGGCGGGCGTTCGGTGGTCAGGTGCGTGCCTCTGGCACACTTGCGGCACAAGATGGTCTGACGCTGGAAACAAGCATCGCGGCAAACGGCTTTGATCTGGGCGAGGTAAGTGGCGTGCTGGGCTATGCCGGCTTTGCGTCCGGTACCGGCGGGTTCGATCTGTCGTTATCTGGCAAGGGGCTAAGTGCGCTGGCGTTGGTCTCTTCGTTGAAGGGCGAGGGCGGTTTTGAAGCGCGCGATGGTGCATTTGCCGGGATTGATCTGGCTGCCCTGTCGCAAGGTATTGAACTGCTTGAGCGCGTAGAAGACTTTGCCGATCTGGCCGACGCCACGCTTAACCGCGGGACAACGCCGTTCACGTCGCTGCAAGGCCGTCTTGCCATGACGGCAGGTGTTTTGCGGGCACCTGATATTCAGGTGGAAACCACCCATGCAAAAGGCACAACAGCGGCGTTCGCAGATGTGGGGCGGTATGCGCTGGACGTTGAGACGTCGTTTGACCTTTTGGAGCCTGAAGCCGCGCCGCCGGTGCAGATTGTGTTTTCCGGCGATATGTCTGCAATGGATCGCACTGTAAAATCCGCCGATCTTGAGGCGTATGTCGGGCGCATGTTGATCGCGCGGGACATTGATGCTTTGGGCGGCGATAGCGCGGAAGAATTGCGCGTTATTCTTGATCTGCCAAATGCAGCGGACGAGCCAACGGCAACTCCGTGAGGCTATCGGTCGGTCGTGTCACATGCTGTGGCATCCTTGAAGTGCCGCAGAATATGCACACGCACTTCGCTGGAAAGCCCTCGCGGATCTGCGCGGTTGCGGGTTTCGTCAATTTTGCGCACCAACTCATTCACAGAAATCTTCCGTGTACACGCCATTTCCTTGAGCGCTGACCAGAACTCCGGCTCAAGTGTGATGGATGTACGGTGGCCTGCAATGGTCACAGACCGTTTGATGTCGCCGGGCATGGTTTGCTTCCGCGTTACGGTCGTCTAGGCAGACGGTCCGATCATGTTTTCCGGCCGCACCACTTCATCAAACTCGGCTTCGGTGACAAAGCCAAGGCCCACGGCCTCCTCGCGCAGCGTCGTTCCATTCTTGTGGGCGGTCTTGGCGACCTTGGTGGCATTGTCATAGCCGATCTTGGGAGCGAGTGCCGTTACCAGCATAAGTGACCTGTTCATAAGGTCGGTGATGTTGTCGCGGCGCGGCTCGATACCGACCACGCAGTTATCCGTGAAGCTGACGGAGGCATCTGCCAACAGTCGGATGGACTGCAACACCGAATAGGCGATAACGGGCTTATAGACGTTCAGCTCGAAGTGGCCCTGACTGCCGGCAATGGTGGTGGTGGTGTGGTTGCCCATCACCTGCGTGCACACCATGGTCAGCGCTTCACACTGAGTGGGGTTCACTTTGCCGGGCATGATGGACGAACCGGGTTCGTTTTCCGGCAGTGACAGTTCGCCAAGGCCGGAGCGCGGGCCTGAACCCAGGAAGCGAATGTCGTTGGCGATCTTGAACAGGCTCACGGACACAGTGTTGAGCGCACCGGACAGTTCAACCATGGCATCGTGGGTGCCCAGCGCCTCAAACTTGTTGGGAGCAGTTTCAAAAGGCAGTTTGGTGAGTGTCGCCACTTCTTCTGCAAACTTTTCTGCAAAGCCCACCTTGGCGTTAAGGCCGGTGCCAACTGCCGTACCGCCCTGGGCGAGTTGCATGATGGCGGGCAATGACTGTGCGACGCGGCGAATGCTGTTATCGATGGCAGCGACGTAACCCGAAAACTCCTGACCCAGCGTCAGCGGTGTCGCATCCTGGGTATGGGTGCGACCGATCTTGATGATGTCGGCCCATTCCTTTGCCTTTTCGTTGAGTGCATTGCGCAGTTTTTGCAGGGCGGGAATAAGCGTGTGATGGGCTTCCTCGCCTGCTGCAATGTGCATGGCAGTGGGAAATGTGTCATTGGACGACTGGGACCTGTTGACGTGATCGTTGGGGTGCACGGGCTCTTTTGAGCCGATTTCGCCACCAAGCATTTCAATGGCGCGGTTGGCGATCACCTCGTTGGCATTCATGTTGGACTGTGTGCCGGAGCCGGTCTGCCAGACGACCAGCGGGAAATTGTCGTCGAGTTTTCCTTCTGCCACTTCCAGCCCGGCCGCAGCAATTGCGTTGCCGGTTTTTGCGTCGATGTTATCCAGCGCAATGTTGGCGAGAGCTGCGGAGCGTTTGACGATACCCAAAGCGCGGACCAGCGGCTTTGGCATTGTCTCGGTGCCGATCTTGAAGTTGCCCAGAGAGCGTTGGGTCTGCGCGCCCCAGTATTTGTCGGCAGGGACTTCGAGGGGGCCGAAGCTGTCGGTCTCGGTGCGCGTCTTTGTCATGGGCCTGTGCTCGCGTGGCTGATGTTGAGAAACGGCCAGCGGTTTAGCACGGGGCAGGGCCTGATACCAACGCAGATGCTACTTTTTGCGGAATGCATCCAGGCTGACGACTTCACCCGGCGTGTCGTCAGGTTTTTCAATAGCATCAGCCTCGTCAGCCTCAGGGGCGGCAGTGTCCGCTTGGGCCGTTGCGGTGTCAGAGCCGGCCGGGTCGCTTGCGAGGGCTGAAAACTGCAGGCCGAACTGAACGCTGGGGTCGAAGAAGGCCGACACCGCCTTGAACGGTACGACGAGTTCACGCGGCACGCCACCAAAGGCAAGTTTGACGCTGAACTGCTCCGGCGTGATTTCCAGATCC
Organism: Pyruvatibacter sp.; assembly: GCF_040219635.1. Lineage (NCBI taxonomy): Bacteria > Pseudomonadati > Pseudomonadota > Alphaproteobacteria > Hyphomicrobiales > Parvibaculaceae > Pyruvatibacter > Pyruvatibacter sp. Next base: position 274,835 of record NZ_JAVJSC010000009.1, on the reverse strand, counting down.
CAGTACTGGTGTTGCAGTACGATGGTCATCTCTTCGGGAAACTCTGCCTTGAGCTGGTCGCTCATGGAAACGCCCGGCGTGTTGGTCCGGAAGGTGATGAAAAAGTGGTGGTCGCCAGGCAGGCCTTCGTCACGCGCAATCACCAGCACATCATGTACAACGCGCCGCAGCGCTTCGCGGGCGAGAACGTCATAGGGAATTGTGTCGCTTGGCACGGGGGCGGGCTCCTGCAGGGTTGCTGGATGCAATGAACGTCTTTATCGCCAATACGGGTGGCTCCGTCAAAGTGTGGTCGGGGTCAAAGTGTGGTCGGGGTTCAGTCACCCGTTCATTCTCATCCCGATCAAGTCAGGCATGACGTGTATTTGAGTGCGGGAGGACATGTAGGGGAGGGCGGAATGGATAAAGTGAGGGCTTCTGTTGCCAGGTGCCCTCGGACCCCGCTCAACGGCGCGAACCGTTAAGACTTAATTTGAAGCGGTCGCACTGCGTTAAGCAGCGAGACGAGCTTCCGCATAGTTGTCGTTTGCAACTACTAAGATGGCCCGATAACGGCGGAACCATGCCGAGCAAAAGCACTGCCTTTACGCCCTCGTCGATCCTAGTTCGCCCCCACAGAAGCCCGCCGTTTGCATAGGGTGCAAATCACGGCGGGTTTGTGGTGGAGGCGCCGGGTACTGCCCCCGGGTCCGATAGGTTTATTTCGCAGACCATTTATCGCCATAGCCAAGTGCGACTTGGCACACCCCCAATATAGGCACATAGGAGGGTTTATTAAAGGTGGATGATGCCTGGTATTTAGGCCTCAGGCATTGCCCAGTCAGTCTCAGGCGTCGCCGGGTGGCAGATTGGCGCGCAAAAACCGGATCAGATTGCCGCCCATGACTTTGGCGATTGTGGGTTCGTCCAGCCCCGCGTCAAGCAACGCATCGGTGATGACCACCAGCTTTGATGTATCGAATGCCACCTGCGTGGCCCCGTCATAGTCCGAGCCAAGGGCCACATGGTCTGCCCCCAGCAGATTGACGGCATAGACGATGCTGGCGGCAATGCCCGCCGGGCTGATGTCGCAGATCGCTCCTTCCCAGTAGCCAATTCCGATAAGGCCGCCTTGCGCGGCGATGCGTTGCATCAGGGGGTCTGACAGGTTGCGCACGCTGTCGCACGCGCCGCGCACGCCGGTGTGCGACACCACTATGGGGCGTGTTGCCATATCCAGCACGTCAGCCACAGCGTTGGGGGAGGAGTGGGCAACATCAACGATGATATTGCGCGCTTGTGCTGCCGCCACCACCTCACGGCCAAACGTAGTCAGGCCTTCGCCAGTGACACCGTGCAGCGAGCCGCCAAGTTCGTTGTCGAAGAAATGATGCAGGCCAATCATGCGGTAGCCCGCTTCATACAGCGCATCTATGTTGGCGATACGGCCTTCCAGCGGATGGCCACCTTCGGTGGCAAGCAATCCGCCAACGGTCTTTTGTGCCGCAGAACGCGAGGCCAGCAATGCGTCAATGTCTGACCGGGTACGGATGATTTTTATCATGTCGGGGGAACGGTTTGCGGCGATGTGCAATTTTCCCGCCTGATAGAGCGCGCGCTCCAGAAGGCTGCTCCAGGTGGCAAACGGCCAGGCCTGAGCCATGGCGGCCAGGGTTATCTGGTCGCTGTCGGCGGTGTTGGCATCGTAGTTCTGGCCGTCAGGTACTTTGGTGACAACTGCAAAAACCTGAAGCGCCACATTGCCGTCGGCCAGCCGGGGCACATCCACATGGCCGCGGTCGGCACGGTCCAGAATGTTTCGGCTCCACAGCAGCGTGTCGGCGTGCAGGTCAGCGACAATCAGACGTTCGTGCAGACGGGCCGCAGGTTCGCTGACCTGAAATGGCCCCATCGCTGCAACGCGGTTGATCGGACGCTCAAGGGCGCCGGGCACGACGTACCAGGCAATGGCGTAATACAGTGCGATAACGACACCGAGCGTGCCGATGATCCATCTTAGCATTTTCCCCCCGTTATTCCGTCCATTGGCGCCCGCCGTATGACGCCTGCGGCTTGGATATAGTCGCGTGCATCGGGGCAATCTGCAAATGGGTTCCCGGAGTCAAGCCGGGCAGAAACCTGTTCCGCCTGACAAAGACTCACGATAGTGTTCCCACCATGCAGCAATATCACGAGCTTATGGAACGGGTTCTGGCGGAAGGCACCCGGAAGGGTGACCGAACGGGCACGGGCACGCTTTCCGTGTTCGGGCACCAGATGCGGTTTGATCTGGCGGAGGGGTTTCCCCTTGTTACCACCAAGAAACTGCACCTCAAATCCATTGTGCATGAGCTGTTGTGGTTCATCGCGGGTGATACCAATACGCGCTATTTGAAGGCCAATGGCGTCAGTATCTGGGACGAGTGGGCGGACGAGGCGGGTGAACTTGGCCCCGTGTACGGCAAGCAGTGGCGTTCATGGGATATGCCCGAAGGCGGCACGGTGGACCAGCTTAAATGGCTGGTTGATGAAATCCGCACCAACCCTAATTCGCGCCGTCTGATCGTGTCGGCCTGGAACCCTGCTGACCTCGACAAGATGGCTTTGGCCCCGTGCCACTGTTTGTTTCAGTTCTATGTGGCCGACGGCAAACTCTCGTGTCAGCTCTATCAGCGCTCGGCCGATATTTTTTTGGGCGTGCCGTTCAACATTGCGTCCTATGCGTTGCTGACGCTGATGATCGCGCAGGTCACGGGGCTTGAGCCGGGCGATTTTGTGCACACATTTGGCGACGCGCATTTGTATTCCAACCATCTGGAGCAGGCGCGTGAGCAACTGTCGCGCGCGGCGTTTGCGCTGCCCAGAATGGTGCTCAATCCGGACGTGCAGTCACTGTTTGACTTCACCTATGACGACTTCACCCTTGAGGGCTATCAGGCTCACCCGCATATCAAGGCACCCGTCGCTGTATGACGGACTGACCACAGATCATCAACGGAGACTGTGAGTGCGTATCTCGCTTGTTGTGGCTGTTGCTGAGAATGGTGTGATTGGCGCTGATAACGGTTTGCCGTGGCGGCTCAAAGGCGAGATGCGCCATTTCAAGGCCACCACCATGGGCAAGCCGGTGATCATGGGTCGCAAGACTTTTGAATCAATCGGCAAGCCGTTGCCGGGACGCACCAACATTGTGCTTACGCGCAGCGGCGGTTCAGTACCAGACGGGGTTGTGCTGGTGCAGTCGCTTGCCGAAGCGTTTGACGCGGCGCGCACCACCGGCACAGACGAAGCCTGTGTCATTGGCGGTGCCGATATTTACACGCAGGCGCTGCCCTTTGCGCACACCCTGCATTTTACCCGCGTGCACATGCATGCGCGCGGCGACACGCTGTTTCCGGATTTTGATATCAACGAGTGGCACGAAGTGTCTGCGCGGCGTGTTGAGGCCAGTGCCGAAGACACGGCGGCCTACACCCTTATGCAACTGGACCGGAAAACCGAGCCGCGTTCCCAAACGCCATAAACCAAAAAGCCATCCAAACAGGAGAAACACCCATGACTGATTTTACGGAAGTTGCTTCCGGCCTGCGCTTTCCCGAAGGGCCGATTGCCATGGATGACGGCTCAATCATTCTGGTGGAAATCGCGCGCGGCACGCTTACCCGCGTGGCCGCTGATGGCACCGTATCGGTCATTGCCGAACTCGGCGGCGGGCCGAACGGTGCTGCCATTGGTCCTGATGGTGCAGTTTATGTCTGCAACAATGGCGGCTTTGCCTGGCACGAGCAGGATGGGATGCTGATCCCCGGAGACAAGCCGGACGACTATTCAGGCGGGCGCATTGAGCGTGTGGACCTTTCAACCGGAAAAGTCGATGTTCTGTACACGGAATGTAACGGCATTCCGCTCAACGGACCAAACGATATTGTGTTCGATAAGCAAGGCGGCTTCTGGTTTACCGACCTTGGCAAGAACTATGGCCGGGTGATGGATCGTGGCGCGCTTTATTATGCCAAGCCCGACGGCTCTTCCATCACGCAGCAGGCGTTTCCGCTCAATACACCCAATGGCGTGGGTCTGTCTGCTGACGAGAAGACAGTGTATTTCGCCGACACGGTTTCGGGTCGGCTTTGGTTTCTGGAGATTGAAAGCCCTGGCGTTGCCAAGGCACCCGACGGGCCTATTGCGGCCAATCCGCTCTACACCGCGCCGGGCCTGCAATACTATGACAGTCTGGCGCTGGATGCGGACGGCAATGTCTGCGTTGCGACGATCTTCAATGGCGGCATTACCAGTGTCTCACCGGACGGGCAGACCGTGGCCCACACACCGCTGCCTGATCTGCTGGTGACCAATATCTGTTTTGGTGGGCGTGATCTCAAAACCGCGTTCATCACGCTGTCGGGCACGGGAAAGCTGGTAAAAATGGACTGGCCGGTGGCGGGTCTGCCGCTCAACTTCCTCAACACGTAGGCTGCTCTGCAAGAGCTTTTGTAGGGAACCCCTTGCGCCGACCGGGATATGTGGCAATTATCCTGCTGCGTTAACCATGCATGTAAGCTGGGTGCCAATAAAAACCGACGATTGTTCCTTTAGGGAGGACATTTTCATGAGACTTATATTTGCAACATTTGCGGCCATTGCCATGATGACCGGAGCCGCGCTGGCGGACCCGATGGCATCCTTCTATGAAAATACTGTCAATGTAACCGGAGCTGATGGCTCGGAACGCTCTGTGCTTATCAATGCGGACGGCACCTACACACAGGTGGCCGGCGACGAGAGCATGGATGGCACCTGGGAAATGAGCGACGACGGACAGGCGTGTTTTGCGTCCGAGGCAACGGCTGAAACCGGGCCTTACTGCGTTGAAGCCGTTGAGCGCGCCGTCGGTGACAACTGGGAAATGACGGCTCCCGACGGTTCAACCGAAACAGCATCGCTGGCCGAAGGCCGCTAAGGCACGGACTGACACTCACTGAGCAAAGGCGGCCATGGGTTTTTCCATGGTCGCCTTTTTGTTGTGCGTTAGTCCATCACAACAATGCGTGGGGCGGGCTTTTGCCCTGTGTTTTCCAGGGATGCAATCAGCCCGGCGGCAATCTGCTTGAAGATGTTTGCAGTGGCACCCTCCGGGTCTGTGCCCGCTGCAGGGCGTCCGTCATCACCACCTTCACGGATGGAGGGGATGAGCGGCACCTCGCCCAAGAACGGTACGCCGAGTTTTTCAGCGGTGCGTCGTGCGCCGCCCTCACCGAAAATATGATTGCGGGAACCGTCGGGCATTTCCAGCCAGGCCATATTTTCAACCACACCCAAAATCGGCACGCGGGTTTTTTCAAACATGCCGACCGCCTTGCGCGCGTCAATCAGCGCGATTTCCTGTGGCGTTGAAACAATGACCGCGCCGGTGAGCGGTACACGCTGCGCCATTGTTAGCTGCGCGTCGCCGGTGCCCGGCGGCATATCCACGATCAGCACATCGATGGGTGCCCATTCCACCTCCACCAGCATTTGCGACAGGGCAGATTGCACCATGGGGCCGCGCCAGATCATTGGCGTGTCCTCGTCCACAATCAGACCGATGGACATGGCCTTGATGCCGTAAGCCTCCAGCGGGATCAGTTTTTTGGCTGCATTGGCTTCGGGCTTGCGGTTGAGGCCCATCATGCGCGGGATCGACGGGCCATAGACATCTGCGTCGAGCAGGCCAACCCGCAGGCCAAGCGCATGAAGACCAAGCGCCAGATTGACCGCGAGGGTTGATTTACCGACGCCGCCCTTGCCGCTGGCGACTGCAATGATGGCACCGACGCCTGGAATATCCAGCGGTCCGGTTTTGGTTCCGCGCTGTTGGGGTGTTGCGGGCTCACGTTTTTGTGGTGCGGCTTGCTGGGGTGCTTCGTTATGGGCAGTCAGCACGGCTGTGACGGACAGCACGCCGGGGATCTGTTTCACGGCATTTGCCGCAGCTTCGCGCACCGGCTCCATCTGCGTGCTTTGTGCCGGGTCAATTTCCAGCGCAAACCCCACATTGCCGTCCCGGATTACCAGGCCCTGAATACGCCCGGCATCAACAATGCTCTTGCCGTCAGGGGTCTGAACGGACGCCAAAGCAGCGAGAATCTGGTTCTTGGTCAGGTCTGAGGAAGGGCTCATCGGGTGGGCGTGTCCTTATTGGGTGTGTCTTGGAACTTGGGAGTGTCTCAGAAACAGCGATCATGCGGATGCCCTGATCGCGGCTTCACCCCATTCACACTGGGGCTTTTGCGGCCTTGTATCGTCGATTTATTTCGGTTCGCGTTGCAGCGAGCGGTTTGCCTATCATATAAGCCGGTACAGATGTTTTGTTGCGGCTTCACCTGGTTTTTAGTCAACCTGGTGTCAACACCGCGCAGGTATGCGGGCAAACCGCGTGCCGATGTTCACTTGATGAGGAAAATGTATGCCCTGGGATGACAAAAGCGGCGGTGGCGGACCCTGGGGGCAGGGGCCGTCTGGCGGCGGACGCGGAAATGGTGCTGGTGGTCCCGGCGGCCAGGGCGGGCAGGGGCCTGACCTGGAAGAAATCCTGCGGCGCGGTCAGGAGAGATTCCGGCAGTCGTTCCCCGGCGGCTCAGGCGGTGGTCTGGGCGCGCGCGGCCTTCTGGTGGGTCTTGCCATTTTGGTGCTGGTCTGGCTCGCATCTGGTTTTTACCGCGTGCAGCCTGACGAACAGGGCGTGGTGCTGCGGTTTGGTGAATACATCAAAACGACGCAGCCCGGCCTGAACTATCGGATGCCTTACCCGATTGAGGCAGCCTATACGCCCAAGGTCACGCGCGTGAATCGCGTTGATGTGGGAATGCGTACCGGCGAAGATACGCGCTCCGTCCGTCAGGGCGCGGTGCGCGATGTGCCCGAAGAAAGTCTGATGCTGACGGGTGATGAAAACATCATCGACATCGATTTTTCGGTGTTCTGGGTCATCAAGGATGCGGGCGATTATCTGTTCAACATCCAAAACCCGGTCGGAACGGTAAAGGCTGTTGCCGAAAGCTCGATGCGTGAAGTTGTTGGCGAATCAAACATCCAACCTTTGCTCACCGAAGGCCGTCAGGCTGCCGAAACGAAGGTGACGGACCTGATGCAGAACCTGCTGGACGAGTATGGTGCCGGTATCCGCATCACGCAGGTTCAGATTCAGGGGTCAAACCCGCCCAGCGCCGTGATTGACGCATTCCGCGATGTACAGGCAGCGCGTGCCGATGCTGAGCGGTCACGCAACGAAGCTGAATCCTACTCCAACCGCGTGCTGCCCGAAGCGCGTGGTGCAGCCGAACGCATTGAGCAGGAAGCAGCCGCCTACCGCGACCAGACGGTTGAAGAAGCCGAAGGTCAGGCACGGCGTTTCCTGTCGATTTACGGTGAGTATGCCCAGGCACCTGAGGTGACGCGTCAGCGTATGTATCTGGAAACCATGGAGCGTGTGCTCAACAACATGAACAAGGTTCTGATTGATAGCGACGGGGGGTCAGGCGTTGTGCCTTATCTGCCGTTGCCTGAAGTTGAGCGCCGCCGCAACAATGCTACGCAGGAGACAAACTAATGGGCCGCACTACTCTTATTGGCCTGGCGGTCGCGCTTGTTGTTGCCGGTATCGTTCTGTTCAATGCGCTGTTCACGGTGCACCAGACCCAGCAGGCACTTGTGCTTCAGTTTGGTGAGCCGCGTCAGGTGGTTCAGGATGCAGGGCTGCATTTCAAGGTTCCGTTCGTGCAGAACGTCATCACCATCGACAAGCGCATTCTTGATCTGGATATTCAGCCAGAAGAAGTGATTGCCTCTGACCAAAAGCGGTTGGTGGTGGATGCGTTTGCGCGTTTCCGCATCACGGATCCGCTGGTGTTTTTCCAAACCGTTGGCAACGAGGCTGTGGCACGGTCGCGGCTGGGCACCATTTTGCAGTCAAGCCTGCGGCGTGTACTGGGTGAGGAAAGCTTTGAAGCGGTTGTGCGTGATGACCGCTCTGAACTGATGACCCGCATCAAGGATTCAATGAACGGTGAAGCTTCGCAGTTCGGCATTGACGTGGTGGATGTGCGCATCCGCCGTGCTGATCTTCCTGAGGCCAACAGTCAGGCAATTTTCCGCCGGATGCAGACCGAACGTGAGCGTGAAGCGGCTGAGTTCCGCGCCCAGGGTCAGGAAGTGGCGCAGCGTATTCGCGCCAATGCCGACCGTGAGGTGACGGTAACGGTTGCGGAATCAACCCGTAACGCTGAGATCATCCGCGGTGAGGGCGATGCCTGCCGTAACCGTATCTTTGCGTCGGCGTTCGGCATTGATCCTAACTTCTTTGCGTTCTACCGCTCCATGCAGTCTTACGAGCAGGCGATGGCTGCGGGTGAAACAACGGCTGTGCTCTCGCCTGACAGTGAGTTCTTCCGGTATTTCACCAATCCCAACGCTATCCCAAATGCGAGTGCGCCTGTTGGGCGCTCCGCTGCACAGGCGGCTGATCTGATGGGTCAGCTGGTAGGCGATGCAACTTTGCGCGGTATTCTGTGTGCAGAGCTTGAGCTGCTCGAAGCATCCGAGACGGGTGGGCCAAGTGTTCCGGCAATTGACCCTGATCTTGCTTTGGACCCGATGCCGGTGTTGGAGCTGCCTGACCCTGCTGAGGCAGGCGGCGTTGAAACGGCACCTGCTGAATAGTGCTGCTTGAAAACCGAGTGCAGATTTAGTGACTGATCTGCTGGTAGCCATAGGCCTGGTCCTCGTCATAGAGGGCCTGGCCTATGCTGCTTTTCCCAATGCCATTCGGCGTATGCTGGCGATGGTTGAGCAAACGCCTGACGCCTCTTTGCGCATGGGCGGATTGGTGGCGGCGGTCACCGGGCTGGTAATCGTGTGGCTGGTCCGCAGCTAACCTCACGAAACCGTAATCTGCCGACGCGCTTTGCGCCTCGTTTTGCCCACATTTGAACCGGATAAGCGTTTTATCGCAGCTCCTACACGGGGCTGCATGCGCTCTTGCCGACTGCCGTTCGTGGTTAACGCCAATGAAACGCGAGGTGGTTTAGGTGGAGACCACGTAAACACCAAGGAGACGATACTCCCGTGACCATTCACACCACATTTTCAGCGCTTCGCTCTGCTTCACTGGCGGTTGGCGCAATTGCACTCGGGGCCGTGGCCCTGTCATGGACCCCGGCGGATGCACGCGGGGCGCCGGAAAGTTTTGCAGACCTTGCGGAGAAACTGACACCTGCGGTGGTCAACATTTCAACCGCGCAGACAGTGTCCGGTGGCAGCGGTGTTCCGCTCCCGGAGTTTCCTCCCGGGTCGCCTTTCGAGGAGTATTTTGAAGAGTTTCTTGAGCGCCATGGCGGCGAGCAGCAGTCGCGCCGTGTGCAGTCGCTTGGCTCCGGCTTTGTGATCGACCCCAACGGCCTGGTCGTCACCAACAATCACGTTGTGGAGGACGCTGACGAAGTGACGGTCACATTCTCTGACGGTGAAACTCTGGATGCCGAGATTTTGGGCCGTGACCCCAAAACCGATCTGGCGCTGCTTCAGGTGAAAGCTGACCGTCAGCTTCCTTTCGTGCGCTTTGGCGATTCAGACGCACTACGCGTTGGTGATTGGGTGATGGCTATCGGCAACCCGTTTGGTCTTGGCGGTACGGTAACGGCAGGCATCGTGTCTGCGCGCGACCGCGACATCAACGCAGGCCCGTATGATGCCTTCATTCAGACAGATGCCTCGATCAACCGAGGCAACTCCGGTGGTCCGCTGTTCAACATGGCCGGTGAAGTGATGGGTGTGAACACGGCCATTATCTCGCCGACGGGTGGCTCAATTGGTATTGGTTTTTCCATTCCCGCAACAACGGCTACCAGCGTCATTGACCAGCTCAAGGAGTTTGGTGAAACGCGGCGCGGCTGGCTGGGTGTCCGCATCCAGACGGTGACAGAGGATCTGGCTGAAGGTCTTGGCCTTGACGACACCAAGGGTGCGCTTGTGGCCGGCATTCAGGACGGCGGCCCGGCAGTTGGCAGCGGCATTGAGGCAGGTGACGTCATTATCAGCTTTGATGGCCAGCCCGTAGACAAGATGCGTGATCTTCCGCGCATTGTGGCTGATACCGAAGTTGGTAAAGCGGTTGATGTGGTGGTGCTGCGCGATGGCAAGCAGGAAACCTACCAGGTGACCCTTGGACGTCTTGAAGAAGCCGAGGGCGTTGCGGAAGCGCCGGCTGAAACCCGCATACCGGACGAGAACGAGACGCTTGGGCTGTCGCTTTCCTCCCTCAACGATATGCTGCGCTCGCAGTACGACATTGCTGAGGGTGTGGATGGCGTTCTGGTTGTTGCTGTTGTGCCGGGCAGTCAGGCCGCTGAAAAGCGGGTGCGTGCCGGTGACGTAATCGTCAAGGTAGCACAGGAGAATGTGACTGACCCGAACGACGTGGAGCAGCAGGTGGCGCGGGCAAAGTCTGAAGGGCTCAAGTCGGTGCTGCTGCAGATCAGCCGCGGCGGTGACACCAGCTTCGTTGCACTGCGGGTTGAAGGCAGCTAGGCCTTTTCGCGATCAACAAACAAAGCCCCGCATCATTTTGGTGCGGGGCTTTTTTGTGTCAGTCCGCCTTGGCAAACTCATCGCGTGCAAAGCCCTGGATGTAGAGCAGTGATGTGAGGTCGGTGTGGTCGAGCCTTGCCGGGGCGGCCTGCGCCACCACCGGCTTTGCATGATAGGCAACGCCAAGACCTGCAGCTTCAATCATCGCCAGATCGTTGGCACCGTCGCCCACCGCCATGGTGCTGTCGAGGGTGAGGCTGTGGTCTGCCGCCAGCGCCTTGAGGGTCTCAAGTTTGGCGGCACGGCCCAGAATGGGGTCGCTCACTTCGCCCGTAAGATGGCCATCTTTAACCTGCAAAATGTTGGCGCGGTTGGTATCAAAGCCCGCCGCAACCGCCACGCGGGAGGTAAAGAACGTGAACCCGCCTGAGACCAACGCACAATAGGCACCGGACAGCCGCATGGTGGCGGTCACGGTCTTGATGCCGGGAGACAGCGTGATGCGCGTATTGAACACCTGCTCCATTTTGCCTTCCGGCAAACCTGCCAGGAGCTTTACGCGCTCGCGCAGGGCAGGTTCAAAGGCCAGTTCGCCGCGCATGGCACGTTCGGTAATGTCAGCCACATGGGGGCCGATGCCTGCTTCTTCGGCCAGTTCGTCGATGCATTCCTGTTGGATGACGGTTGAGTCCATGTCGGCCAGCAACAAGGCTTTGCGGCGGTGGGCGGTGCCCTGCGCAATGACATCCAGCGGAAGGCCGTCAAGTGCTGCGCGCGCAGCCGCTTCAATGGCGTGCAACTCCGCAGGGTCTATGTCCACCAGCAGGTCGCAGGCGATGTTCCGGGCAAGCCAGTCCGGCGCGCCGGCTTCGGGCACGGCGCGGCGTACCGCGTCCAGATCAGCGTCAGACAGGTTGCGTGTCTGTGGATTTGCAATAAGGGTCAGGACGGACCGCATGACAAAATCTCTTCCGGCTGTTTTGGACGTGGAATGACTGATACCAAAAATCGCGTGCTGCTTATTGCAGGGCCAACGGCAAGCGGCAAGTCGGCGCTGGCGATGGAAATCGCAAAGTCGCATGGCGGTGAAATCATCAATGCCGACTCGATGCAGGTCTATTCGGATTTGCATGTGCTGACGGCGAGGCCCGGTGCTGAGGACACCACTGCCGTGCCGCATCATCTGTATGGAGTGATGGATGCGGCACAGGCGTGTTCGGCAGCGCATTGGGCGCTGCTGGCGGTTGATGCAGTGCAGGGCGTATGGGCGCGGGGCCGTCTGCCGATTCTTGTTGGCGGCACCGGGCTTTATTTTCGGGCGCTGACGGATGGGCTTTCGGCCATCCCCGATATTCCAGGCATCAACCGCGAGGCGGCGAGGGTATTTGTAGAGGAGTTGGGGCCGCAGCAGGCGCATGCATATTTGGCGGAGCGTGACCCCAAAACGGCTGCCGGTCTCAGACCCACGGACCCGCAGCGTATTGCGCGCGCGCTTGAAGTGCTGGCGGCCACCGGGCGCGGACTGGCGGACTGGCAGGACATCGCAACGACGCCGGTGTTGGACGCCGACTTTGTGAAGGTGGTGTTGACGCCTGACCGGGCCTGGCTCAAGGAGCGGGCAAACCGGCGGTTTGACCTGATGATGCAGCACGGTGCCCTGGGAGAAGTTGAGCGGCTGATGCAGCGGGATCTGGATGCTGACCTTCCGGCCATGAAAGCCGTGGGGGTTCCCCCGCTGATCGCGCATTTACGCGGAGAGTTGTCGCGTGACGCCGCCGTGGAGCAGGCCAAGGGGCAGACCCGACGCTACATCAAACGGCAGCTCACCTGGGCCAGAACCCAGATGATGGCCCATGAAATTGCGTGGAAAGATGTTGTCGCGCAAGAAATGGAAAGACAATATCAAGAAATAATACCTTTACTTGCTTCCAACGGTTGACGCAGCGCACAATCAGTCCTAGTGTCCGCCGCGCTTCGAGGTGGGGTTTGCCCTGTTTCGGAGCCTTTTTGTTGGATTTGCTCCCGCCATGCGGGTTTGGGAGCCGAGTGAAGGAAACAGTGTCATGGCCTCGCGCGAGATGAGCGGTGCGGAAATGGTTGTCAAAGCCATGGAGGACCACGGCGTGGACACGCTGTTTGGGTATCCCGGCGGCGCTGTGCTTCCCATCTATGACGCGCTGTTTGACCGTGAAAGCATCAAGCATGTTCTGGTGCGCCATGAGCAGGGGGCTGTTCATGCGGCGGAGGGCTACGCCCGCTCATCCGGCAAGCCCGGCGTTGTGCTGGTGACGTCTGGTCCCGGAGCTACGAATGCTGTGACCGGCCTGACGGATGCGCTGATGGATTCCATTCCGCTGGTCTGCATCACCGGGCAGGTGCCGACGCATCTGATCGGCAATGACGCATTTCAGGAAGCCGATACGGTTGGCATCACACGGCCGTGCACCAAGCACAACTGGCTGGTTCAGTCGGTTGATGATCTGCCGCGCATTCTGCATGAGGCGTTTTACGTTGCCACCAGCGGCAGGCCCGGCCCGGTTGTCGTCGATATTCCCAAGGACATTCAGTTTCAGTTGGGCATGTACACGGGTCCCAGCACCCAGAGCCATCGTACCTATCGGCCGCAGCTCAAGGGCAATATGGATCGCATCAAGGAAGCGATTGATCTGATCGCGTCCGCGAAGAAACCGCTGTTTTATACCGGCGGCGGCGTCATCAATTCAGGGCCGGAAGCCAGCCAGCTTCTACGCGAGTTCGTGCGCATCACGGGTTTTCCCATTACCTCGACCCTGATGGGGCTGGGGGCCTATCCCGCCAGTGACAAGCAGTGGCTGGGAATGCTGGGAATGCACGGCACGTATGAAGCCAACTGGGCGATGCATGATTGCGACGTGATGATAAATCTCGGCGCACGGTTTGATGACCGCGTGACGGGCGTGCTCGACAAGTTTGCGCCGGGTTCCAAAAAAATCCACGTTGATATTGACCCCTCATCCATCAACAAGAATGTGCGTGTTGACGTTCCCATTATTGGTGACGTGGCCCATGTGCTCGAAGACATGCTGCGCCTGTGGAAAGCCAAGTCAGCAAAGCAGGATAAGAAGGCGCTTGATGCCTGGTGGAAGCAGATTGACACCTGGCGCGACCGCAAGTCGCTGTCGTTCGTCAACTCCGATACCATCATCAAGCCGCAACATGCGGTGCAACGCCTGTGGGAACTCACCAAGGGACCGAACACCTACATCACCACCGAGGTAGGTCAGCACCAGATGTGGGCCGCGCAGCACTTCCATTTTGATGAGCCCAACCGCTGGATGACATCCGGTGGGCTTGGCACCATGGGCTATGGTCTGCCCGCTGCCATCGGCGTGCAGATGGCGCACCCTGATGCGCTGGTGATTGATATTGCCGGTGAAGCCTCCATCCAGATGTGTATGCAGGAAATGTCCACGGCCATTCAGTATGATCTGCCGGTCAAGATATTCATCCTCAACAACGAATATATGGGCATGGTGCGCCAGTGGCAGCAGTTGCTGCACGGGGCGCGCTATTCGCACTCCTATTCAGAAGCCCTGCCTGATTTTGTGAAGCTGGCGGAAGCCTATGGCGGCGTTGGCATTCGGGCGGAAGATCCTGCTGAGCTTGACGACAAGATCCGCGAGATGATCACGGTCAAGCGGCCGGTTCTGTTTGATTGCGTTGTGGACAAGACCGAAAACTGCTTCCCGATGATCCCGTCGGGCGCGGCCCATAACGACATGATTTTGGCGGATGAGGAAAAAGACCCCACGGACGCTATTTCCGAAGAGGGCAAAATACTCGTATAACCCGCCCGCGCGTTGAAAGCTGGCCAGTCGGGGTCACACCCCGGTTGGCTGCTTTTTGTGCCCGAACCCGCCTTTTTCTTGAGAAACTGATATCCGCCATGCCGCCTAAAGCTGCCGTTGAACGCCATACCATTGCTGTGCTCGTGGATAACGAGGCGGGCGTTCTGGCGCGCGTCATCGGCCTGTTTTCAGGACGCGGCTACAACATTGAAAGCCTGACGGTTGCCGAGGTGGACGAGAACGCCCACACCTCGCGCATTACCATCGTCACCAATGGCACGCCCATGGTGGTGGAGCAGATCAAGGCGCAGCTTGACCGGCTGGTGCCGGTTCACAAGGTGGTGGATCTCACCGTTGATACGGTCTCCATCGAGCGCGAAATGGCTTTGGTAAAAGTCTCCGGCACCGGCGAGAAGCGCGTCGAGGCGCTGCGCCTGTCAGATGCATTTCGCGCCAGTGTCATCGACACCACGCATTCATCATTCGTTTTCGAGATCACCGGCTCACCGGAAAAAATCAACGCCTTCGTCAATCTCATGCGCCCGCTGGGCCTTGTCGATGTCAGCCGCACCGGCGTCGTCGCCATCGCCCGCGGTGCGGAACAGATGTAATTCACATGCCGCATTCACGGCAGCCACGCACACCCGATCGCATATAAGGAATACAGAAAGATGCGCGTTTATTACGACCGCGATGCAGACGTTAATCTCATCAAGGGCAAGAAAGTTGCCATCATCGGCTATGGCTCACAGGGTCATGCCCATACGCTGAACCTGAAAGAGTCGGGTGTTGGCGAGGTGGCGGTTGCGCTGCGCGCCGGGTCTGCCACCGCCAAAAAGGTGGAAGGCGAGGGCCTCAAGGTGATGACCGTTGCGGACGCGGCCAAGTGGGCCGACGTGCTGATGATGCTGACGCCGGACGAGCTTCAGGGCGACATCTACAAGGATGATCTGGCCAACAACATGAAACCCGGCGCAGCGCTGCTGTTTGCCCACGGCCTCAACATCCACTTCAACCTGATCGAGCCGCGTGCGGACATTGACGTCTTGATGGTGGCGCCCAAAGGCCCTGGCCACACGGTGCGCGGTGAATATCTGCGTGGCGGCGGTGTGCCGTGCCTGATTGCTATCCATCAGGATGCGTCGGGCAACGCGCATGACCTTGGCCTCTCTTATGCGTCCGCCATTGGCGGCGGCAAGGCGGGCATCATCGAGACCACGTTCCAGGAAGAATGCGAAACCGATCTTTTCGGTGAGCAGGTTGTGCTGTGCGGCGGCCTTGTGGAACTGATCCGCGCCGGCTTTGAAACGCTGGTGGAAGGCGGCTACGCGCCGGAGATGGCGTATTTCGAATGTCTGCACGAAGTGAAGCTGATCGTGGACCTGATTTATGAAGGCGGCATCGCCAACATGAACTACTCGATCTCCAATACCGCCGAGTACGGCGAATATGTTACCGGGCCACGCATCGTAACGCCGGAAACCAAGGCGGAGATGAAGCGTGTGCTGGATGACATTCAGTCAGGCAAGTTCACCCGCGACTGGATGCTGGAAAACAAGGTCGGCCAGACCTCGTTCAAGGCAACCCGCGCCCGCAATGCCGCTCACCCGATCGAGGAAGTGGGCGCGCGCCTGCGTGGCATGATGCCGTGGATCACCGAAAAAGCTCTGGTGGACAAGGCCAAGAACTAGGGCAAAATCCCCCTATAGGATTGGATGAGCCACCCCGTGCCGGAGTGTCGTGATGCGCCGTGCTCTTGTTCTGACGCTGCTGCATACGTCGCCCCGGCACGTGGAGGTTTTTGAACGCCTGTTTGCTCGCCTGAGGACGCAGGACGTTTATAGCGACCTGCCGGAAATCCGGCTGTCGCATGTGGTGCGCGAAGACCTGTTGCAGCGGGCCATTTCAGCGGGCGTGCTGCCGGAAGACACCCATGCCCGCGCCGTGCGCATTCTTTATGAAGCCACTGCGGGTTCTGACGCTGTGCTGTGTACCTGCTCAACGCTTGGTCCGGCGGCAGATGAAGCGGCAACCAAAGCCGCCAAACCACTGTTGCGCGTTGACCGGCCGATGGCTGCACAAGCCGCCCAGACCGGGCGATCCATCGCGGTTTTGGCCACCCTCAAATGCACGCTGGCGCCGACTGTTAATCTGATTGCGGATGAAGTGGCCCGCATCTCGGCGCGCGCTGACATTGCACCGGTCCTTGTGGAAGGGGCGTGGGATGCCTTCGAGGCGGGCGATGCCACCCGAGCCAACAGCCTTATCAGCGATCACATCACGCTTGCCGGGCAGGCCGGTGCCAACGTGATCGTTCTGGCGCAGGCCTCCATGGTGGATGCGCTTACCAACACCGATGTGTCAGTCCCCGTGCTCACCAGCCCGGCAAGCGGCCTTGCTGCCGTGCTGGACGCGATCAAGGAACGAGTTTAGGGGCAGCGGCTGGTTGGTGGTCGGAGGTGGCGCAGAAGGCGTGATCGGCGGCGGCGAGTACCTCGATGATACGGCAGTCCGCGGTGGTGCCGTGGGCGCATTGGGCGATCATGCGGATGAGTTCTGTTTTCAGTGTTTCAAGACGGGCGATGCGGCTTTCGACTTCGGCGAGGCGTGTGCGGGCGATCTTGTCGGCGTCGGCGCACGATGCATCGGGGTCGTCTGACAAAGCCAGCAGTGTGCGTATGGCGTCGAGGGGAAAACCCAGTTCGCGGGCGTGGCGGATGAAGCCAAGGCGGTCTGCGTGGGTTTGCGTATAAAGCCGCTGGTTGCCCGCAGAGCGCTCGGCTTTTGGCATCAGTCCGATATCTTCGTAGTAGCGAACGGTCTGCACTTTGACGCCGGTTTGTACGGCCAGCTTGCCGATGGTGAACATTTTTTGCGTCCCCTTTTTGCGCCCCACTGCATTTTGCCCTTGAAGCTCTAGTCGCTGTAGCTCCTATGTTGCGTGTCATTGGTAAGGAATCAAGGACACAGATCATGAGCGCTGGATGCAACGAGACCCAAGATTTTGATGGCGCAACGCCGCAATACCGCCGCGCATTGTGGATGGTGATTGCCATCAACGGGGTGATGTTCTTTGTGGAAGCCACTGCTGGCTTTGCCGGGCAGTCTATGGCGCTCAAGGCAGATGCGCTGGACTTCGCAGGCGATACGGCGACCTATGCACTGTCGTTGCTGGTGATCGGCATGGCCATTCACTGGCGTGCGCGTGCTGCCATGGTGAAGGCGGCATCGCTGCTGGCCATGGGTCTGGGCGTTATGGGGTACACGGCCTACAGCGCAGTATTTTTGAACGACCCCAGCGCGCCGATCATGGGCAGTGTTGCGATGGTGGCCCTGGCTGCCAACGTGATGAGCGCCTTCATCCTCATGAAATTTCGCGACGGTGATGCCAATGTGCGCTCTGTGTGGCTGTGCAGCCGAAACGACGCGATTGGCAACGTTGCGGTGATTGGCGCAGCGGGGGCCGTTGCGGTGACGCAAACGCCCTGGCCTGATCTGGCGGTGGCTGCGCTGATGGCAGCGCTGTTTACCAGTTCAGCGGTATCGATTTTTAAGCAGGCCCGAGCTGAGTTGCGTGGCATGGCTGCCATGCCCACAGGCGATTGATGCCGGTTACAGGTAGTGTATTGTTGATGTGTTACCGGCCCTAGCGCGCGAGCCACGCCACCAATGATGGCCGGGACAGAAGCCCGTGTGTCCGCGCGCCGGGCTTCACTTTTTCCGCTTAGCCACGCTCACGGTAGAGAATGGATTTGACGCCGTTCTTCCGGAACGGTTGCCATTTGCCTTCGGGCTGGGCCAGGCGATCGGCTATGGCATAGAGCGCCAGCGCGTTGACGCCGATGCCGATATGGGTGGCGGGCACTTCGATATTTTCAGTATGCGGATGCGCGTCCTCGCGGCAGGTCTGCCAGGGCACCACGCCGTCGTGGCGGGTGTAGATGGCCGTGCAGGGCACCGGCGGCGGGGTGCGCAGGCGCTCGGCCAGTGCTTCGTCCACGTAGGTGTTGTCCATACGCATACCGGCGGCAAAAGGGCTTGCCAGCGTAATGACCTGGCGAACAAGGCGCGGAGAGCGGCGGGCAAGCTCGCGCGCATAAATGCCGCCCAGCGACCAGCCGATGATGGAGACACGCCGCCCGACACGGCCTTCAATTTCCTCAAGCCTGGCCATCATGCCGGCACGCAGTTCAGCGTTGGGGCCAAGGTTGCGGCCCAGCCGCCATGGATGAACCGAGTAGCCAAGCTCGCGCAGGAAGCGGCGCATGATCGCCATCGAACTATCAGACGCCATCAGCCCCGGCAGGGTCAGCACGGGCTGGCCGTCGCCGCGCGGGCTGAGGCTCATGAGGGCGGGAAGCGATGCGGGCAGCGCGCCAAGCTCAAGGATAGCCCGGCCTTCGCCGAGAACGTCGCGAAGCCGCATGGTTTTGGGCAGGGCCGGAATACGTTGCACGGGATGCGTCCGTTTTATGATTTCTGTGGTGGCCATCGGCAGCCGATCCAGACTAACATAACAAAAATGACCGAGGGTCATGTGGGATGTCGTCCCACCATCGACTCCATCAATCATAGCAGGGAGTGCAGACCAATGGCGCGAGAATTTGGTATGCGGTCAACCGCCGCGGACGTGGTGGCGGGGATCGATCTGTCAGGCAGGGTGGCGATCGTGACGGGGGCATCATCGGGTTTGGGCGTTGAGACCGCGCGGGCACTGGCGGGTGCCGGGGCACATGTGATCATTCCCGGCCGCAGTCCCGACAAGCTGCAAGCCGCCGTGGCGGACATCCAGAAAACCACTGGCAACACGCATGTGGAAACCGGCACGCTTGATCTGGGCGATCTGGACAGTGTGCGTGCCTTTGCGGACGGGTTTGTGGCCACCGGCAAGCCGCTGCACATTCTCATCAACAATGCGGGCATCATGGCGACGCCACATCGCACAACGGCGCAGGGCTTTGAAAGCCAGTTTGGCACCAACCATCTGGGGCATTTCGTGCTGACCGGTCGGTTGTTGCCGGCGCTGGAAAAGGGAGCGGCGGACGGCGGCGCGCGGGTGGTGGCGCTTTCATCGACCGGGCACCGCATATGTGATGTTGATCTCGACGATCCCAATTTTGAAAAGACTGACTATGAAAAATGGACCGCCTATGGCCGCGCCAAGACGGCCAATGCGCTGTTTGCGCTGGAGCTCGATGCGCGGGTGAAGGCGAAGGGCATTCGCGCGTTTTCTGTTCATCCCGGCGGTATCATGACAGGGCTTCAGCGCGATATGGACCCCGAAGAGTTCAAGGTGCTGGGCTGGGTCAATGAAGAAGGCAAGGTTCACCCTGGTTTCAAGAACGTCGAGCAGGGCGCTGCCACCGCCACCTGGTGTGCCACTGCCCCCGAGCTTGACGGCGAGGGCGGTTATTACTGTGAGGATTGTCACAAGTCGGAGCAGGTGACGCCTGAGCGGATGGCTGAAATCCGCGGCGGCGTGCTGCCGCACGCGCAGAACCCAAAAACGGCGGCGGCGCTTTGGATTAAATCGGAAGAAATGGTAGGAGAACGCTTCGCCTGACAGTTTTCATCCGCCCGCCAAAGAGGCCCCCATGCGTATCGGCACACCGCTTACCCCGTCTGCCACACGCGTGATGCTGCTGGGGGCGGGCGAGCTTGGCAAGGAAGTGGTGATTGAGCTTCAGCGCTTCGGGGCTGAGGTGATTGCGGTGGACCGCTATGCCAACGCACCCGCCATGCAGGTGGCGCATCGCAGCCACGTTGTGGATATGACGAAGGCGGAGGAAATCCGCCGGGTTGTCATGGCTGAGCGGCCGCATTTGATTGTGCCGGAAATTGAGGCAATCGCGACCGACGAACTGGCGGTGATTGCGCGGCAGGGGGTGGCGGATGTCATTCCCACGCCCGAAGCTGTTCAACTCACCATGAATCGTGAAGGCATAAGGCGCCTGGCAGCCGAAGAACTGAGCCTCCCCACGTCGCCCTACGCATTTGCCACAACCGAGCGTGAGCTAGCCAGGGCAGCAGCCGAGATCGGCTTTCCCGTATTCGTCAAGCCTGTCATGTCGTCGTCCGGCAAGGGACAGAGTTTTGTTCAGTCTGCGGAGGAAGTTACGCCTGCCTGGGCCTATGCGTTGCAAGCCGGGCGGGTGGAAGAGGCGCGGGTGATTGTTGAGGGGCGTATCGACTTTGACTATGAAATTACGTTGCTGACGGTGAGGGCGCTGAATGAGCGCGGCGAAATCGAGACGTCATTTTGCGCGCCGATCGGTCATCGTCAGGAGCACGGTGATTATGTGGAAAGCTGGCAGCCGCAGCCAATGCCGGAAAAGGCGCTGGCCTCAGCACAGCAGATTGCAGCGAAAGTCGCGTCACGGCTTGGCGGGCGAGGGGTTTTCGGCGTCGAACTCTTTGTGAAGGGCGACGACGTGTGGTTTTCCGAAGTGAGCCCGCGCCCGCACGACACCGGGCTGGTTACGCTTGGCTCGCAGCGACAAAGCGAGTTTGCGTTGCACGCGCGGGCCATTTTGGGGCTGCCGGTATCCACCGGGCTTACCCAACCTGCCGCAAGTGCGGTGATTTACGGTGGCATGGCGGCAAAGGGCATTGTGTTTGATGGTCTGGACCATGCTTTGCGCGTGCCGGAAAGCCAGATACGGCTGTTCGGCAAGCCTGAGGCCTTCGTTCGGCGGCGCATGGGCGTTGCTGTCGCGTCTGCCAAAGACACCCAAACCGCCCGCGATAGAGCGCTGGAAGCGGCGTCACGGGTAAAACCCAGGCAGGCCTAGTGTTGCGGTATTGCATAATCGCAATTTAATAACCGCAAAAATGCGATGCGTCATAAGCGGTATTTGCGTAGGCTAGCATATGCTTTTGCAGGAGGGCGCTATGTCTGCCGGCTTGAACTGGGATGATCTGAGATTTTTCCTCGCTGTTGCGGAGGCGGGCAGTCTTTCTGCCGCGTCGTCTCTGCTCAAGGTCAATACCACCACCGTGCTGCGTCGTGTGGCCTCGCTTGAGGAGGCACTGGGTGCACGGTTGTTCGACCGGTCGCGGTCGGGGTACCGGCTGACACCGCGCGGTGAAAGGTTGCTGACCCAGCTTGCGCCGGTAGATCAACGCCTGTCGGCACTGGAACGCGATTTTGTGGCGGATGACAGCGAGGCGGACGGGGTTGTAAGGGTTGCTGCGGGCGATGTGTTTGCTTCCGCTGTGCTTGGTCCGCAGTTGCCTACATTCCGCGATGCGCATCCTGAGTTGCGACTTGAGATCATTGCAGACCCCAGTCTGACCGGACCGGCACCTTCCGCAGGCGCGCCTGCGGGGTCCATGAAGGACGTGGATGTGGCGGTACGTTTTGCGCGGCCTACGCAAGGAAATGTGATTGTGCGCAAAATCGGCGACATGGCTTACGGACTGTACGCAAGTCGGGCCTACACCGCAGTGCGCGGTGCCCCCAAAGAGCCAGGGCGGCTTGCGGGCCATCGGGTGATCGGCTTTGGATTGTCTGAAAGCCCTTTGGGGCCTGTGTGGTGGATGAGCCGGGCTGAGCAGGGGGCCAGCGTCGTCGTGCGGTCCAATGCGGTGAGCGTGCGGGCTGAAGCGGCGCGCCAGGGGCTTGGACTGACGGCCCTGCCGTGCATCGCGGGCGATGCGGACCCGTTATTGATGCGCATTGGCGCGGCTGACGAGGTGGGTGCACTGGAGCTTTGGCTGGTGACTCACAACGATACTGCACATGTGGGCCGGGTGCGCGACGCAATGGATTTCGTCGTGTCATGCGCCAAAGCTGCCAAGCTGTCGCTGCTTGGATCAGGGGATGACGGGGAGGGTGACGCGGCCTCCAGGGACAGCGCCGGACAGCGCCGTGAGCCTCAAACGTCTGTCGAGGCTTGAAAAGGCCATAAAAACGCAGAGATTAAGTCTTGCTGGCGCTTGCGCCCCGCGCTGCGAATGGCCTAAAAACCAATAGCGAACCGAGCGGGACGTAACGGTTGGTTACCTTTCGTTAACCCACCAAGTCCTAGCTTTGTATAGTGGTTTTGGCTTTCGTGGATTTTTCGGGCGCAGTTTTGTGGCGGTCGGGAAATGAGTGTCGCGAAACCCGGCGGACAAAAGACGGAAAGACGCGCAGATGAGCATTGCTCGCGCTGACATCGTTGGCACCAAACTGACGGCAGAAGCTGCGGCTTCCGGCGGCGGTTTTGCACGTCTGCACTTTCCTACCACAAACCGGCTCGGCACACGCCTTCTCCTTACCAGCCCCTGAGCGCTGGCGGTCCTTTGCATATTTCAACGCAGGCAAGGACGGGCATTCAGGGGACGAAGCGAGATCTTCGAACCGCATGGCAATACCGACCAGCCATGCATTGGAACCTGAGAAGGACGAAACAAGATGATACCCGATAGCAAATCAAAACGCGGTGTACAGGCAGCCCCAAGCGCCGACCGTGTTCTCATTTTTGATACCACGTTGCGTGACGGCGAACAGTCGCCGGGGGCCAGCATGAACCTGGATGAAAAAATCCAGGTAGCAGAAACACTCGAAGCAATGGGCGTCGACATTATCGAAGCCGGCTTCCCGATTGCCTCCAACGGCGACTTTGAAGCGGTGTCGGAAATTGCCCGTCGCATCAAGGACAGCGTGATCTGCGGTCTGTCGCGCGCCGGTGCGAAAGACATTGAGCGGGCGGGTGAAGCGCTGCGCAACGCCCAGCGCGGGCGCATTCATACGTTTATTTCCACCAGCCCCGTGCATATGAAGCACAAGCTGCAAATGACACCGGAGCAGGTGCTGGATGCGGTTGTGGCCAGCGTGTCACTGGCGCGCAATCTGGTGGACAATGTGGAGTGGTCCGCAGAGGATGCGACGCGCACGGAGCATGATTTTTTGTGCAAATGCGTGGAAGCAGCCATCAAGGCGGGTGCTACCACCATCAACATTCCTGATACGGTGGGCTACACGGTGCCGACGGAGTATGCGGGCATTTTCACGATGCTGCGTGAGCGTGTGCCCAATGCCGACAAAGCCGTGTTCTCCACTCATTGCCATAACGACCTGGGGCTGGCTGTTGCCAATTCACTGGCGGGTGTTGGTGCTGGTGCGCGGCAGGTTGAATGTACCATCAACGGGTTGGGTGAGCGGGCAGGCAATGCGGCGCTCGAAGAAATTGTTATGGCTTTGCGCACCCGTGGCGATGCCATGCCTTATGATACCGGCATCAAATCAGAAATGATTGCGCGGGCGTCCAAGGTTGTGTCCAGCGTCACGTCGTTTCCGGTGCAGTACAACAAGGCGATTGTCGGCCAGAATGCGTTTGCGCATGAGAGCGGCATCCATCAGGACGGGATGCTGAAAAACACCGAGACCTACGAGATCATGACGCCTGAGAGTGTGGGCATCTCCAAGTCGTCGCTGGTGTTGGGCAAGCTGTCAGGTCGTCATGCCTTCAAGGACAAGCTGCAGACGCTGGGCTATCAGCTGGGTGACAACCAGTTGCAGGATGCGTTCAAGCGCTTCAAGGATCTGGCCGACAAGAAAAAGCACGTGTTTGATGAGGACATTGTGGCGCTCGTTGATGATGAGGTTGCTGCCGGCAACGAAAACATCAAGGTGCTGAAGCTCGCCGTTGTGGCGGGTACGGAAGGCCCGCAAGAAGCAACGCTGACGCTGGAAGTGGATGGCGAAACGCGCTCCACCAAAGCGACCGGCGATGGTCCGGTGGATGCAATCTTCAATGCCATCAAGATGCTGGTTCCGTATGACGCGCATTTGCTGCTTTATCAGGTACATGCCGTTACCGGGGGCACCGATGCGCAGGCGGAGGTGTCGGTCCGGCTTGAGGAAGACGGCAAGTCCGTTACGGGTCGCGGGGCGGATACGGATACGCTGGTCGCAAGTGCGCGGGCTTATGTGAGTGCGCTCAACCGGCTGCAGACAAAGCGCCTGAAAACAGCGCCGGAGGCCATGGTCGCGCCATAAAGCGCGGGCAGATACACAGGCGGCGGTGCCATATGCACCGCCGCTCTTGATTCCATCAGGTGCGCCATTTCCGGCACGCCCCCAAAGAACAAAGGACTGCGAAAAAGAATGCTTGGAGGCTTGTTGGGAATGCTCTCGGCCGATATGGCCATCGACCTGGGGACCGCGAATACGCTGGTCTATGTGAAGGGGCGCGGCATTGTGCTCAACGAACCTTCTGTGGTCGCCATCATCAACAAAGGCGGCAAGAAACAGGTTCTGGCCGTTGGTGAAGAAGCCAAGATGATGCTGGGCCGCACGCCCGGCAACATTGAAGCCATCCGGCCGATGCGCGATGGGGTGATTGCCGACTTTGAAATCGCTGAGGAAATGATCAAGCACTTCATTCGCAAGGTGCATAACCGCCGGTCGTTCGCCAATCCGCAGATCATTGTGTGTGTGCCTTCGGGCTCCACAGCCGTTGAGCGGCGCGCCATTCAGGAATCCGCGCTGTCAGCCGGTGCGCGCCGGGTGTACCTCATCGAGGAGCCGATGGCGGCTGCCATTGGTGCCGGGCTGCCGGTGACGGAACCTACAGGCTCCATGGTGGTGGACATTGGTGGCGGCACCACGGAAGTGGCCGTGCTCTCACTGGGCGGCATCGTCTATTCGCGCTCGGTGCGTGTGGGTGGCGACAAGATGGATGAAGCCATCATCGGCTATATCCGCAGGCATCATAATCTGCTGGTTGGCGAAAGCTCGGCGGAGCGCATCAAGAAGGAAGTTGGCTCTGCGGCAATTCCCGATGACGGCGCGGGCATGACCATTGAAATCAAGGGTCGCGACCTGATGAACGGTGTGCCCAAGGAAATCACTATTTCTCAACGGCAGATTGCTGAAAGTCTGGCGGAGCCTGTGGGTGCCATTGTGGAAGCCGTCAAGGTGGCGCTTGAAGCCACGCCGCCAGAATTGGCTGCCGACATTGTGGACAAGGGCATTGTGCTGACCGGTGGCGGCGCACTGCTGGCAAATCTGGATCAGGTGTTGCGCGAGGAAACAGGTCTGCCGGTTTCCATCGCTGATGAGCCTTTGTCCTGCGTGGCCATGGGCACCGGTCTGGCGCTGGAGCATATCCGTACCATGCGGCATGTGCTGTCGTCTGTTTATTAAAGTTAGGCCGCCAGACCTGCATATTGCCGGTTGGCGTTAATAATGCTGTTATCCCAAGGCATTAGCTTAACTGCTGAATTAAGCGTGGGGGCGCTTTAACGGGGAAATTGGCGATGGGCTGCGCGGGCGCATAAGCCCGCCGCCCAAGAGGCAGGTGCAGTGAGGGAACCGACCAACAGGGTCAAGTTACCGTTTCGGGTGTCGTCGCACCGGTTGTCGCTGGTGCTCGCGCTTACCTTTGCTTCGGTATTATTGGTCGGGCGGGCTGAGAGCTACCTCGTGGACCAGACCCGCCAGGTGATAACCGACCTGTCTGCGCCGCTGCTTGAGGTGACTTCGCGCCCGGTGGCGGCTGTACGTAACTTCATCGCCTCAACAGATGAATACGCCTATGTGTTTGAAGAAAACGCCCGCCTGCGCGCTGAGAACGAAGAACTGAAAGTCTGGCGCGAGCAGGCGCGGGCTCTGGAACGCCGCGTGGCGCGCTTTGAAGCGTTGCTGGATGTCGCGGTTGAGCCAAGCATTGAATATGCCACCGGCAACATCATTGGCGACAGCGGCGGGCCGTTTGTACATGCCTTTATTGTCAATGTTCCGGCTGCGGACGGTGTGGAGCCGGGGCAGGCGGTGGTTGACGACGAGGGACTGATAGGCCGTGTTGTCAGCACCGGGGCCACAGCCTCGCGGGTGCTGCTGCTGACCGACCTTAACAGCCGCGTGCCGGTGCGTGTTGAGCCTTCCGGCTACCGGGCCATTGCGGTGGGTGATAATAGCCGGTTTCCGCGCATTGATTTTTTGCCGCCTGAAGCAGCGTTGTCGCCGGGCGACCGGATTGTGACGTCCGGGCATGGCGGGTTGATGCCGCCGGGCCTGCCGGTTGGCATTGTGGTGCTGGCAAGCGATGGCAGCCCGCGCCTGCAAACCAACTCGGAGTTTGACCGCACCAGCGCCGTAAGGGTTCTCAAATATGAATTCCCGACGCGTGTTGTAGCGGACACGGATGAAGAGGCGGCCGCCGAAGACGCTGCCAGAGAAACAATTGGAGAGGACGTGGCACCGAAACTGCCCGGTGACGAACCAGCGGCTGCCGATCAGCTGGTTGAGCGGGCAGGCGAGCCGGGGGCGGCTGCAGGCACCGATGCGGCGCGCGCCGGGCCGCCTGCTATCGGGAATGCTGCCGTCGATTCAGCTCCGCAAGGGGAATAGCCATGCGGGATGTATCGCAGGTATTCTGGATTGCGGTGCCGGTAGGGCTGTCGCTTATCGGTATATTCTTGTCGCTTGTGCCGGTCGGTATAGGCACGGGCGGAACGATTGCGCCTGTGTTTACGCTGGTGGTGGCCTATTTCTTTGCTGTCCACCGGCCTGAATTCTTCCCACCATGGGCGGTGTTCTTTGTCGGCTTGTTGCAGGACATTGTGTCAGGCGGTCCTATTGGTCTGTACACGGTTATGTTGCTTGCAGCTTACGGGCTTACGCACACGCAACGGCTGATGCTTGTTGGCCGGGGGTTTTCTACCCTGTGGCTTGGCTTTGCTG
Organism: Pyruvatibacter sp.; assembly: GCF_040219635.1. Taxonomy (NCBI): domain Bacteria; kingdom Pseudomonadati; phylum Pseudomonadota; class Alphaproteobacteria; order Hyphomicrobiales; family Parvibaculaceae; genus Pyruvatibacter; species Pyruvatibacter sp. Next base: position 247,793 of record NZ_JAVJSC010000009.1, on the reverse strand, counting down.
TTATCTGCGCCATTTCGGCTGTGGTGCTCTGGTTTGGCGCGTCCGTGCATTACGGGTTTGCAGTCAATCCGCTGCCACTGGCAATGCAGGCGGCGATCACCGCTCTTGTTTATCCGCCGGTGTCTTTTGTTCTCACCAGGGTCAACCGTCAACTGACGGCGCTGGCCCCGGCGGCATGAGGGATACCTGATGGCGCTTGATGATCGTGATGCCGACAAGCAAAAACTGTTCAGCCGCCGGGCGGCCATTCTGGGCGGTGGGCAACTTGCGTTGTTCGCCGTGCTGGCGGGCCGGATGTATTACCTGCAGGTGATCGAGAGCCAGCAGTATGAGATTTTGGCTGAGGAGAACCGCGTCAATGTCCGGCTGCTGCCGCCGTTGCGTGGCGAGGTGGTGGACAGGTTTGGCAAGAAACTGGCCACCAACCGGCAAAACTTCCGTGTCGTGCTTATTCCGGAGCAAACCGACGATGTGGAGGCAACTCTCGACAAGCTGTCCGACATTATTCCGATCACGGAGCGAACGCGCAAACGCATCCTGAAGGATGTAAGCCAGAAACGTGGTTTTGTTCCGCTGACGGTTGCGGAAAACCTGGAGTGGGAAGACTTCGCCGAGATCAATATCCATACGCCGGACCTGCCTGGTCTACAGCCTGAAGTGGGTGACACACGGCATTATCCGTATGGAGAGGATCTGGCGCATGTGGTGGGCTATGTGGCGGCTGTGTCTGATAGCGACCTTGAAGGAGCGAACGACCCGTTGCTGCAATTGCCGGGTTTTCGCGTCGGGCGGTCAGGTGTTGAGCGACTGCTTGAATCCGAACTTCGCGGGCGCGCGGGCAACAGCCGCGTCGAAGTAAATGCGTTTGGCCGTGTCATTCGCGAGTTGGCTAAAGTGCCCGGTACGCCCGGCGACGAAGTGGTGCTGACCCTCGACATGGATATTCAGCGTTTTGCCACCGAGCGTGTGCGCGGCGAGAGCGCGTCTGTGGTGGTCATGGATGTGCATTCCGGCGAGCTTGTCGCCATCGTGTCTGCGCCGGGGTTTGATCCCAACCTGTTCAATGTGGGGCTGAGCCAGGCGGAGTGGGATGGGCTGACCAACAACGAACTGAACCCACTGGTCAACAAGACGCTGGCGGGTCAGTACCCGCCGGGTTCGACTTACAAAATGATTGTAGCACTGGCCGCTCTTGAAGCGGGTGCCATGACCCCGCAGCGGCTCGTTAACTGCGGCGGCAAGGTGACGCTGGGCAGCCATGATTTTCATTGCTGGAAGCGTGGCGGGCATGGCCCGGTGAATATGGTCCAGGCCATTCAACAATCCTGCAACGTGTATTTTTATGAACTGAGCAAGCGTGTCGGGATAGACAAAATTGAGGAGATGTCACGACGCTTCGGCCTTGGCGATCAGGTGGCAATGGATATGGCGGGTGAAAAACCCGGCCTCGTGCCGTCACGCGGCTGGAAGCGCGCCACCACCGGCATTCCCTGGCAGCAGGGCGAAACGCTGAACGCCGCCATCGGCCAGGGCTATCTGCTGACCACGCCGGTGCAGCTTGCCACCATGTCAGCGCGGTTTGCCAATGGGGGCAAGGCTGTGCGCCCGTGGCTTGTGCGGTCGGTCGGCGGTCGCGCGCGCCCGGCTCCGCAGGCGGTGCCAATGGGCATTGCACCTGAAAACATGGAGGTCATTCAACGGGGCATGGATGCTGTGGTGAACATTCCCGGCGGCACTGCGTTTCGCTCGCGTCTGCCGCTGGAGGGCCTTGCCATGGCGGGTAAAACCGGCACCGCTCTGGTGCGCCGTATCTCGCGTGAGGAGCGCGCACGCGGTGTAACGCAGAACGAGGATCTTCCCTGGCGGTTTCGCGACCATGCGCTGTTTGTGGGGTACGGCCCTGTTGCCAACCCGCGCTACGCCATCAGCGTGATCGTCGATCATGGGGGCGGTGGCAGCGCGGCGGCAGCGCCTGTAGCCAAGGACGTCATGACCCGCGTCCTGACCCGTGACCCGATGGCGCTTGCCGCCTATGAGCAATCCGTACACGGACGAGATGTGACTGATTTGGGCGATGGCGTGGCGAAGGGGCGGGGCTGATGGTTCTCGAAGCCATATCGCGTTCAGGCCGGCTGAGCCTGATTGATAAGCTGTATGAAATAAACTGGGGCTTTTTGCTGCTGGTTACCGCCATCGCATCATTTGGTTTTGCCATGTTGTACTCGGCTGCAGACGGTAGCTTTGATCCATGGGCGTCACGGCAGATGGTGCGGTTTGGCCTTGGCATGGGCATTTTACTGGTGTTCGCCCTGGTGGATCCGAGGCTGTGGCTGCAGCTTGCCTATCCCGCATATGGCTTTGCACTTGTGCTGCTGATTGCTGTTGAGGTTGCGGGCACCACGGGCATGGGCGCAACACGCTGGATCAACCTGGGCTTCATTCAGCTTCAGCCGTCGGAACTTATGAAAATCACGCTCGCGCTGGCCCTTGCGCGCTACTACCACATGCTTGAGCAGGACAGGGTATCGCATCCGCTTTATATGCTGCCTGCGCTTGCATTCATCGCCTTGCCGGTGGCGCTGGTTTTACGTCAGCCTGATCTTGGTACAGCGCTGCTGCTGTCCGTTGTTGGCGTTTCGGTCATATTTATGGCGGGCCTGTCGTGGCGCTATATTGTAGCGGCGGGCGCTGCGGTCATGGTCGCCATACCCATCGGCTGGCAATACTTTCTGCTGCCGTATCAGCGCGAGCGGGTGTTTACGTTCCTGGATCCGTCGCGTGACCCTTTAGGTGCGGGGTATCATACAACGCAGGCCAAGATTGCCCTTGGCTCCGGCGGGGTGTGGGGCAAGGGCTTTATGGAAGGCACCCAGAGCCACCTGAACTTTCTGCCCGAAAAGCAGACCGATTTTATTTTTGTGATGCTGTCAGAAGAACTCGGCCTGATGGGCGGAATGACGCTGATGGCGCTTTATGCAGCGCTGCTGGGCTTCATCATGATGGTGGCCATGGGTGCGCGAAACCAGTTCGGCCGGTTGCTGGTGGCAGCGCTCGGCGTCAACTTTTTCCTCTATGTGTTCATCAACGTGGCCATGGTGATGGGGCTTATCCCTGTGGTGGGTGTGCCCTTGCCGCTGGTTTCATATGGTGGCTCGGCCATGCTCGTGATCCTCGCGGGCTTTGGCCTGCTGATGAGCATCTACGTGCATCGCAATCAGGAGCTGCCGCGCGGCGGGGGCATTCTTTAGCAGCACTCCTCCGGTACCGACACGTCCGGGCTATACTGCCCAGCGCGCGGTACCTGATACCTGCTGGCCGCTACCGTTAACCTGAAAATCCAGGGTTGCGCCCGTTGTCAGTGCCGAGCGGGCTACCTCGTCCAGCGCGGACACGTTTGGCACGTCGTGCCACATGCGTATTTTGGTGTGCTCATCGGCGTTGTCTAAATCCAGTCCGCAGGCATGAAGATCGATGGATAGTGTTGCAACGCGGCCCTGTTTAGCTGCCGCACTGAGCCCAGATGGCGTTTCGAGATCTTTTCCGCCCCGGTTTGACCGGCCCTCGGGGGGGTGTTCCTCAACATGTGGCAGTTCCTGAACGGAATGTGCGAGGTTCTTGTCTTCCAGCGCCTCGCCCGCACCATGCATCTGCTGCGTTTGAAGTCGCTTGAAATGCTGTGCGCAACGGCCCGTGCGCCTGGGATCGCCCGCAAGAACAACATGATCCGTATTCGGTGGAACAGCGGCTTCTACGGCCTTTGCGAAGCTTCGATAAAAGTCGTCTTCTGCCTTTTCTTCTTCCTCATCACTGCCGGTGCCAAGCGCGTGAAAGGCGGTGCCTGTATCTCCGGCAGAAATGCCGCCGCGTGCGATTGAATGGAACATCACGTTTGATTGCTCGTCGCGGATTTTGGCCACCCGTTCGTATGTCATGTGGTCAAGGCTCGAAGTGTGATCGTCCACCTCGCTACCGTTGACCACCACGAGCCGTGGTGTGTCGCGATCAATAATGGCAACCCAGCGTGCCCGCGTGCTGCTGTTGTCAGCAAGGGCGGGCAGCATCAATGCGCTACCGCGGGTTTTGAGTATCGGTAACGGACGATGGGTCAAGTGCATGATCTTGACTTCATCCGCTGCTGCAAACAGGGCGAGGCCAAGGCCGTGAAAATCCGATAGTTCAAGGCGTGAAAGTTCTTCGATCAGTTTAGGGGCGTCCGGCGCACTTTCTTCCAGAGTTGCCACTGCATTTTTTTTCAAAATACGCCACTTCTCCAAACCCTGAGCGATAGGCGGGCGGGGCAAGTAGAGGCTCGTCACGTCCTCGCCGAGAGCGCTGAGGTCGTCAAAAATCATTGATACGGTGGGCGTGTTTACCATGATGCTCTCCTTTAAAGCTGTGTCAAAGTAAGTGCTGCGGTATGTGCTGCGCCAGGCCGGGGGCGGTGCTAAGACCGGATCGCTGCTGTGATGAGATACGCAATGCTTGCGCTTGTTGCGGTCAATACAGTGCCCCAGGTGACATCTACGAATGACATTGCAACAGGCCAGCCCTTAATGGTGGCCAAATTGGTCGCGTCATAGGTGCCATAGGCCAGGAAGCCAAGGCACGCGCCCAAAGCGGCGGCCACTTGCCAGCTTCCCGCGTTTTGCGCAGGCAGCACCGCGAACAGAACAATGCCGGCGGCGTATATCGCGTAAAACAGGCCCGCTACCACAAAATTGGGCGTATCGCGCATAAGGTCGCCCAACTCGCGTGCGTAATAGTCGCGCGCTACATGGCCAAGCCAGACATAATCCAGCACCAAGAAGACAACGGCGGTGATAAAATAAACGGGAAGATATTGTGTCATGTGATGTAAGCCCCTTTTGCCTACGCCGGTGCCGGGCTCACAGCCCGGCGACACCTCAGCGGGCGCGCAGTGCGTTTATCAACTCCTTCTTGGTCATGGATGAACGACCTTCAATGCCAAGCTCTTTGGCCCGGTCATACAGATCACTTTTCGTCCATTGGTCGTAGGGCGGCTGTAAGCCACCTTTACGTGAGGGATCCTGGCGATTGCTTTTTCTGGCACTTGCCTTCGCATTGGCAATGCGGGCAGCCTTTTCCTTGCTGGCACCGTCATCGCGCAAGCTTTCATACGTTTTTTTGTCTTTTACTGACGGGCCTGGTCCGTCGGTATTGTTAATGTTTTGGCCTGCCAATGGTTTTCTCCTCGTCCGGTTCCCTCCTTTTCCTGAAGCAAGGATACCTCACAGGACTGTTTGAGTGTACCGCTGGCACCAAAAAACCCGCAGGGTGGGGTCTTGAGGTGATGCTATTGCCGGTTGCCCCCGCATACGGTGTTTGCTATTACCCGGCCTCATTCATGCAGCCGATGGTGTGCATTATCGGTATTTGGCTTAGGTACCGACGCACAATAAACGCGTCTGACTGAATGGGCGCATAGCTCAGTTGGTAGAGCAGCTGACTCTTAATCAGCGGGTCCAAGGTTCGAGTCCTTGTGCGCCCACCAAGAAAACCGCAACACAAACAACATCTTAGCAGTTTCCTTCGTGGAACGTAGCGGGTACGTGTCAAACTGCCTGTCAGACTAGGTGTCAAACGTTCTTATTTTCCTGGCGTCATCAGGGGCTCGTCAAATGCCTGCTAGGTGGTGAGTATGCTTCAAGTTGTTATTCACAACTCCGCAAATTGGTCATCTTGCGACCGCGTCACTCAGGTAGGCATTGATCGTTTCATGTTTAAACTGAAACCCTGAATCCAATAGCTTTTTCGGAAATACGTGCTGACCCTTAACGATCAACTCGTCGCCCATTTGTCCCATTGTGGCGCGGATGATAAGTGCGGGGGTTGGAAAGAAGCTTGGCTTCCTGAGGGCTTTGCCAAGTGCTTTTGCAAACTCGGCATTGGTGCACGCGCCGGGTGAGGTGCAATTGATTGGCCCTGTGATATGTCTGTTCGCCAATAAGAAGTTGATCGCTCGCGCTTCATCTTCGAGGCTTATCCAAGACATCATCTGACGCCCTGAACCGATCTTGCCGCCAACGAACATCTTGAATGGCTTCATGATCTGCGGAAGCGGACCTTCCGATGCATCAAAGACGACGCCAGTCCTCAGAAGTGCAACAGAATTGCCCGTGTTCTCGGCCAGCAACGCTGTTTCCTCCCAAACATCAATCAGGGACTGCAAGAAAGCGATACCTTTGCGGGCGTCGGTGTTATCTTCCGTAAATCGGATGAAGGGTTCAGTATAAAACCCGTAGGCGCTGACCGCAGACGCATTGATCAGATGAATGTCAGAGTTCCTGGCGCACAGATCGACGCAGATTTCTGTGGCTCCAATCCGACTGTCACACATCTCTTGTTTATAAGCGTTGGTCCATTTCTGTTCCGACACGCCCGACCCGGCAAGGTTGACTATGGCGGAGTAGTTTTTGGCTTCGCTTTCCTTAAAGCCATCCCAGTTCATATGGTCGATCGCATCTGGAAAGATGGCACGCAATTTCTTCACCGAGCGCCCAATAACGGCGATCTCATACAGGCTTTTGTCTACGATATCGTAGAGCGTTCGGCCCACCAATCCCGTCGCCCCGATGATGGCAATTCGCTCTTTTGACATCCCATATTCCCGTCTGTTTTCTGTCGTGGTTTAATTTCGGACAGTATGTTATAAAAATCGGAAACACAATAACGGACAGACGTGTATTTTATTATGACGATTCAAACTGCGGCAAAAAAAAGAGGCCGTCCCAAGACCTTTGATCGTGAGCATGTGCTGAACGTTTCAATGATGGCGTTTTGGCAGGACGGTCCGGCAGCTGTTTCGTTGAACGACGTATGCAAGCGCGCTGAGGTTTCCAGGCCGAGCCTTTATCGTGAATTTGGTGGTGAAGACGGGCTGCTAGCGGCGAGCTTGCAGAAGTACTTCGAGACCGCTTTCGTACCGATTTTCAAAGTCCTTGAAAGCAACGACCCCTTCCAAAAGACATTGGAAGACTTTGCATCGAAGATGACCAATGAACGGGTAGAGAGGGGTATTCCCGAAGGCTGTCTGCTCGTGAAAATTCGGAGCGCGGTTGACCACATCGGTCAAGACACTGCGAAGGTGATCGAGAGGGTTCATGCTTGGAAGTTGAATGCATATGTCAGTTGGCTAGATCGCTGCAAAGAAAATGGCTCTCTAACCAGCGATACCAACGTTCAACTGTTGGCAGCCTATATCGACGCACAGATGAATTTGACAATGATGAGGGATGCAAGAGGCGATGATCGCGTCCTGTCACGAGATATTCTTAGACTAGCCCTGGGCCAAATAGCCTGACGCGGTGAAATGACCCCCTTTTTTCCCCAACTGTGATTAGAATCTGGCCCTAGCAGAAGGACTGACAAGGTGAAGAGAACATGGTTGTCCGAAGGGCAGATGCTATTGTTTATACGGGTGCTTCTCGTTCTGTACGGCCTCATCGCAGGTGCAACGGGCGTCAGCGCTTTTTTGGAACCTTATGATGGCATTACGGATCCGTTCGAGGACAATTCTCACAGATTTATTGCTGCGATCTGGGCTTCAACAGCGCTGGGATTTTTCTACGTAGCGTGGCGGCCGTCCGAAACCGCCTTGTTCCGGTTTCTGCTGTCAGCGCTATTCATTGGAGGTGTGGTCCGGGCGGGGGCGCTGGTTCACTATTCCCCTGATCTGGCTATCGTCGCCGTGATCCTCTTGGAACTCATTCCAACGCCCCTCATGTGGGCGATGCAATCAAGGCTGACGAAATCAGGACGGATATAATGGTTCTGGCATAAGTTCCTTAGGTCGGCTGATTGACCTGTTCGCACTGAACGTAGTTATGGTGCACGAAATCCCGGCCTATTCGAATGGGGTGTTGTCAGCGCAGTTCGGATCTCTATTTTTTTTGAAACACACCCGCATTGCATTCCGAACGAGCAGCTATCTCTTTGATATCTCTATAGCCTCTGTGCCCGTTTCATTCGGAATAGGCCTCGGTTTTCAACAAATCAGGCGCACTCTTAATCAGCGGGTCCAAGGTTCGAATCCTTGTGCGCCCACCACTTCACCTTTAGACCCTGCAAGTGACCGCAAAAGCCTGAAGGGGCTTGCGATTGCGGCGGTTCGATACCCTTCATTTTTCGCGTAGCTGACCCTTGCAGGAAACATCAGTCTCAGGAGCAGTTTTTGGTGCTCCAAAACTCCTGAATGCCATATTTACAAGGGTTTGAGAGGAACGGGCAGGCTGTTCGATAAAGCTGCTCAAACCCTGCCTGCTGGGGCACCGGATTTTTGGCTTTTTCAAGCAGCAATCGCCGCTCACCTTTCAGCTTTACAATCTGCTTTTCATAGACATTCACAAGCTTGGGATCATCGGCATCCATAAGCCGCTGCATGACGGCCTCGCTCTTTTGAGCAAGGGCTTGCGCTTTGCTTTTGGCATCAAGGGCGCTGGACGCATGGCGCTTATGCTGTGCATCCCAGAGGCGCGAGAGCATCTTGCGCGCCATCCCCAAAAGCTCCGGCACGGGCGTCAACTCCACCAGCAAGGCGCGGAAGTCACCTTCCATGGCTTCTTTGCGCACAGATTTTCGATGCTCGGAGCAACCTTTGGTCTGACAAATGTAATAGGGGTACCTGGCGGTGCGACCCTTCGACCAGCCAGCCGTCATCGGGCGGTCGCATGCAGCGCAGTTCACAAAGCCGCGAAGTGGAAAATCCTGATTGATGTTCTGCCGTTGCTTGGCAGCGGCGAACGCTTGATTTTTGGACAGGCTGTCGTCGCCGGATGTGCCGCAGTTATCGCTGAAGAACAACCTGTGTCTTTTTAGTTTGGTTCCGGGAGGTATCTATCGAACCTGGAGAATATAATTTGGCCAGCCGTGGAAACTGCGGTCATTGCAAAGGACAAAGCGAGTTACGGTTATTCGCCGGTTGCCGTTAATACGGGGTTTCAAGCGGCCGATTTGGTTGCACACGAAACCTATCAATTTCTTGTTGGTCGCAGGCTAGACACTGACATTGAGCCGAGTGCCCATTTAAAGCGACTGTTTGAGGGTGCTCACGACGCAAAAATGGCATGGGTCGGAAGACAACAAATCAGCGAGATGGTTCGGAAAATGCGGCTGACCCGACACCCTCCGGTCAGGACACTCGCGTCGAGACACCCACGACAATTTCATTGAGACCAACCATGCGCCGATTGGATGCGCGCCAGCTTGCTGAACCTCGCCCGGATACAATCAGTCCAATGAGACTACCGCTGCTGAGTCCTTGCCTGTCAAAAGCAGGTACAATGCGGGCACGATGACCATTGCCAGGATCGTTGATGCAACAAGGCCGAAAATGATGGCCAGGCACAAGGGGCGGTACATCGGGCTGCCGATCGCCAGGGGAATGAGGCCGACGACAGTGGTGATGGACGTTGTCAGGATGGGACGCATGCGTTCAGCAGCGCCTCTGGCGGCTGATTCAGCAACTGAAAAACCCTCCCGCAGTCTGCGGTTCATCGTATCGATCATGATGATGCCGTTATTCGCGACAATGCCGATCAGCGAGATCACGCCGACCATGGCAAAGAACGAAAACGGAATGTCGAATACGAAAAAACCCAGAAACGTTCCGATCAGTGCCAACGGCATTGTGGTCAGCAGGATGAAGGCTTGTGGGAAAGAACCGAACACGATCACCAGAACGCCAAACACCATGATGATCGCAACCACCAGCATGACGCCTGCCGACGCAAATGTCTCAGCGGTCTCTTCAGACTCACCGCCAAACGTAAACTTATAACCAGCAGGCCAATCGTTCTGCATGGCTTCCAGTTTGGGCGTGATCTCCGCGACAATTTCCGTTACCGGGCGGCCATCGGTCTTGGACAAAACGGACAAGGCACGCTGGCCGTCTTTATGCACAACGGAAACCGGTGCCTCGGAGGATACCGGCGTCAGCAGCGATGCAAGTGAGACGGTCTCTCCGGACGATGTAAAGGCGCGGATCATTGAGAGCTCCTGAAGACGGCGCGGACCGCCGCCTTCGCCGCCACGGCTCTGCCAATCCATGCCCATCAAGATATCCAGATCATCTGTTGGACCAAGCGTTGCGAAGCTGCCGATCTTGTCATTGCTGAGCCCGAAGCGGATTTGCGCAGCAAGGTCGCTATGCGAGATGCCGTAAAAACTCAACGCTTCCCGGTTGGGCGTCAAGGCAATTTCCGCTTTGACGCTACCAAGATTGTCGCGCACATCCGCCGTACCCGCTGTGGCTTTCAAGAGGGCCTGCACCTGCGCTGACAGCGCCTGCAACTGATCCATATCCGGACCCGATAGGGAAATTGACATGGGATCACCCGAACCTGGGCCGGAGGATTCTGAAACCACCAGCAACTTGGCACCGGGTACGTTGGCATCAAGATAGCCGGATATTTCCTGGCGCAACTCTGAGGCCAGTTCAAAGCTCTTTTTTGAGCGATCTTCCACGTCAACAAAAATGGCGGAGAACCCGATGAAGTTGTCGGCCTCGGAGGGCTGCAGGGATGCTTCAATCGAACCACCGGCGAGCGGGCTGTTGCGCCCGACCAACTTCACGATGCTTTCGAAATAAGGTTTTTGCCGCAACAACTCGCCAACGGCATTGGCCACTTCCTGAGAGGATTCAATACTGGTTGCGGGCGGAAGCTCGACATTGATGCCGAGATTGACGCCATCGGTTTCCGGATACATCACAACCGAAACCTGCCCCAAAGCCATGATCGACAGTACGAACAGTGCAAAGGCACCGCCGACGTAACCGCCCGCGCTTTTCTTGCTGGCCAGCGGTCCCCTCAAACTCCATGCGTTTAGCCAAGCCGATGCCGACGCCATCAACCGGTCCGAGGTTGTTTCCTTGTTTTTACTGCTGCTGTTGGCCACCCGCGCCATGAGATAGCGCGATAGTGGAACGCTGGCGATGAGTGCAACGATAAAGGCAACGGATAAACAGGCAATTGTCGTTACCGGCAGTACACGGATGAACTTGCCCGACACACCCCCAATCGCCATGAGCGGCGCAAGCGCCAGAACCGTTGTCAACTGCCCTGCAAACGCGGGCACCCCGTAGCGTCCAACCGTGGCCAGCGCGGCTTGTCCAAATGTCTTGTTGTTGGTGTAAATCTCTTCGTGCAGTCCCTCCATCATCAAAATGAATACATCGACCACGAGGCCAAGCGCCAGCACCATGCCGATAATCACGATTTCATTGAGCGAGTAACCAAGCATCCAGATTACGATCATCGCGCCAGCGAATGAGACCGGGATTGATATCCCAGCGATCAGCCCTTCGCGCCAGGTCAGGATGAGGAACAAGATGAGGAAAACGGCGATCATCGCCTGTAGCGCATTTATGAACACGCCCGACAGGGAGTCCCATATCTGTTCTGATTCATCCTGCGTGATTTCGTAGTGCACCTCTTGCGGCCAAATCGTGGATTGCTTGATCTCATTGAGCTCAATTTTGATACGGTCGAGCAGCTTCACGGTGTCAGTGCCGGGTGATTTCTTGATGCCCAGATCAATGGATGCCCCGAATGGCGAGCCCACCTTGCTATAGAAGGCACGGCTTGTTTCGGGCTCCAGTGCGCGCTTCACGGTGGCAATCTCACTCAGGCGTACGGGTCTTTCCTGCACACCTTCGCCAAGCCGTGTGACTGGCAATTCCATCAGATCGGCAACGCTGCGAAATTGCCCTTCGAGACGCACAACCGCGCCAAAATCCTCGTTTTCGATTTCACCGAAAGGCTGCTCGAGATTGGCGCGCGAAATGGCATCGCGCACCTGCACGGGCGACACGCCCAGCCCCAACAAGCGCGCGGGATCAAGAAGTATCTGAATGACCTCATCGCGGGCACCGCTCAATGTCACTTCGCTGACGCCGTTTATGGTCTCAAGGCGCTTTTGCAATTCCTCCCCAAGCTCGGAAAGCGTGCCCGCGCTCGCCTCACCGTACAGCGCCACGGTCATGATGGGGCGGTCATCGACAGACACTTGCGAAATCGTCGGCGTTTCAACATCTGACGGCAGCTGCGAGTCTGCATCCGATACTTTGGAGCGCAGCAAGGTCATCGATTCCTGCGGGTCGGCATTCGCCTCGAACTCAACTGCGATGATCGAGAATGAATCAAAAGATGCGCTGGTAAGGGACTTGAGACCCTTCAGGCTTGTCAGTTCGTCCTCAATCTCCTGTGTGACTTGCTCCTCAATGGTCTGAGGGTCCGCACCCGGCCACGACGTGGTGATTGTCGCGCGCGGAATATCAAGGTCCGGATAGGCTTCCTTGACCATTGAGAGATAGGCCATGTAACCGCCTGCAACGAGCAGGGTCACCAGCAAGGTCGCAAACGTGGTTTTCAGGAAAAAGAACCGCGCGAGAGGGTGCGCATTTCTGACCTCAGGCGTTTCTTCCACCGGCCTGCTGCCAGCCTGGGATGCTGCGTCTGTGCGAGCACTCATTACAATTTTCCCGCATTTGTCACCGGTGAACCAATCACCTCGACGCGATCACCATCGGCTAGAACGGAGCGGCCTTCGGTTACAACCCGGTCGCCCACACTCAAACCTGCGAGAACCTGGACAAACTCGCCGCCGGACAAGCCCGTGCGGATCAGGCGTTTTGCAACCGTTGACGTCTTGTCGTCCCAGATAAATACAAATGGCTGACCGTCTTTGTAGCGCAGCGCATCTATGGGTACCGCGACCACATTTTCAGCCGGCACACCGGCAATCCATACCGTTACGAACTCGCCGTCCTGCATGATCTCAGCGCCTTGCTCGGTTCGCACACGCGCGGCATAAGTGCGGGTTTCCGGATCGATCGACGGGCTGACCGCATAAACTGTTCCAGCGGCCTGCCGCTCGTTGAGAGGGGCTGAGCGTTCGGTATCATCTGGCCTGCCGCCATAGCCGCTTTGCTCAACAATGGTGGCAGCCCCAACCCTGACCTGCTCAAAGGTGTAGGACGGCAGGCTAATGCGAACCTCGAAGGTTCCCGGATTGATGATGACAACCGGAACGGTGTTCAGCGCCGCGCCTTCAGAGGTCGAGTTGACCTGTTGCGGCGAAAAGTAAAACCCCTGCTCGATATTCAGGCGGGCGACTACGCCGTCAATCGGCGAGACGATCCGAGATTCGTCGGCAACGATAACGGCGTTCTGATATTGAACTTGCGCTTGTTCAAGTTCGGCCTTGGCTTCATCGAATTCCTGCTGCGATGCAGAACGCTTCTGCAAGAGAATTTTGAAGCGGTCGAAGGTCTTCTGGGCGAGATCAAGGGCAGCTTTTGCCTCTCGCACCGCCGCATGGCTAATGTTGTCTGGTGTGGCTGTAGTGTCTTTGCCGCGCAGGTTTTTTTCCTGATAGGCAATCAGTTGCCCCTTGTTGACAACATCCCCTTCCTTAAGATTGGGATCGACATAGGCGATGCGCCCCGCACTTTCAAAACTCAAAAATTCCCGGTCGACAGCGCGCGCCGTGCCTTCTCCGAATATCCATGGCCGAATATCGCCAAGCTGAATTTCGGCGATGCGGACACTTGCTTTGGCCGGTGCTGTGTTTTGGCTTGCAGCCGGTTCTTCGTTTCCACACGCCGAGAGCATGAAAAGCATCACCCCTGCGGCGCAGATATTCGTGATGATGGTCTTTATGATCGATTGCTTTCTGTAAGGGTGACAGGACGCGGCTCGCTAAACCCGCCGCCAAGCGCGAGATGAAGGTCAATCCGGTTATCAAGCCGTGCGCGGCGCGCAGCGATCCAGGCCGAGCGCGCATCAAGGGCACGCTGCTGGCTTTCCAGCACCACAAGAAACGGGTCGGTACCTTCGCTGTATCTATCAAGCGCGATGCGGGTGGATTCTTCTGCTGCTTGCGCTGCAAGACGCAGCGCCTCTTCACGCGCCGCAATTTGAGCATCCGCCGCCAGGGCAGCTTCAACTTCTGACAGGGCGCGCAACACGGTTTCTGCGTAGGCTTCATATGCCTCACGCGCCTGAGCCTCACTCAGCTTTACCTGCGCCCGCAAACGCCCGCCCTGAAAGATCGGCTGCACCAGCTGACCGGCGATTGACCAGACTGAGAAATTACCGCTCAGAAGGTCTCCAAGGTCTGAGGATGTTGTGCCGTAGGAGCCTGTCAGGCTGATATTTGGCAACAGGGCGCGGCGCGCTGCTACCGTGCGATAGTCGGCGCCTTGCAGTCGTGCCATAGCGGCCTGAATGTCCGGACGGCGTTCCAGCAATGTGGCGGGCAAACCCGCAGGTGGGGCAGGTGGCGCAGCTGGCAGGCTTTCAGCAGTGGATACAATACCGTCCGGATAGTCTCTTACCAAAATGTCGAGTTGCCGTGTGACACGCTCGCCAGTTTCTCTTCGCTGAGCCAGACCGGCAGTCGCCGATTGCAGGTTCGCAAATGACAGCAATTTATCGTTGGGCGCGCCAATGCCCGCATCCGACCGGTCTGCGGTCTGGCGCGCGGTTTCCTCAAACGCAACAACCGTGCGGCTCGACAGGTCAATTTGTTCGCGCGCCTCAATGACCGTGAAATAGGCCTTGGTAATTTGTGCTGCAATTGATTGACGGGCGGCGCGTAGATCATTTTCACTGGCGACAAAATCTGATCGTGCGGCTTCCTGCTGAGCGCTTAGCCTGCCCCAGATATCAATTTCCCAACTGGTGTTAAGGGAGAGGCCATATGTCTTGTTTGTTGGCCCCGTCGGGCTTGCCTTTTGTCTTGATCCGGAAAAATCAGCGTTGATTTGCGGGTAAAGATTAGCCCCCGCAATACGCGCTTGTGCAAGTGCTGCATCCATTCGCGCCGCCGCCTGAGTGACAGTTGGGTTGAGCGCATCGGCTTTCGTTATAAGCGCGTTCAAAACCGGATCGTCAAAACGCTGCCACCATGCATCGACAATCGGCTGCCCGCTTGCATTCTCTGCAGCCCAGGTGTCGGAAACGCTTTGCGCAAACTCTGTCGGCTCCTGAGGCGTTCCGGCGCAGGCGGTTAACAGTGCCACAACACAAAGTGTTCCCAGAAGACGGGGAAAACTTACGCGCAAGACTTTTGTGTCGAGCATCTGATGTGTGAACCTCATGCGCTAACCGCCCATCCGTTTGCGTGGCCTGTTTTTTGCGGCGCTCTTCTTTTTGCTGGTTGCCTCAAGGTCTTTGATGCTCGTCTCGAAGCCGCCCACCAGCGCTTCATAGAAAAGCGCCAGCTCATGAAGCTGGTGTTTGGCTTCCGGCCGATCAATCGCTGCCTGTGCCCCGCGCACGATGTCCATCTTCTCGCGCTGGCGTTTGACGCTCGATTTGAGCAGGGAGAAGTACGGTTCCTGCCGCATAGCAAAATAATCCTGCCGCTCACCTGGCACAGTTCTGCGCTCCAGAATGTCGAGGTTTTCAAGGATGCGCGCATTGGTGCTGACGCTGCCCCGGCTGATCTTCAACGTCTCCGCAATCTCCGAAAAACTCAAAACGTCGCCAACGATCACAAACAGACCCCACAAACGTCCCGCGATACGAGGAATACCGTCGGCTTGAGCCATGAAGCCCATGCGCTCAATCAGATCGATTTCTGGGTCGGTCAATTCAATCGCCACTCGCTTCTCCCTTCATCTGAAGACGATACATTTAATACATTCTGTATGTTTAGTATATACTAAACATTTGAAACAAGCAGTATGGAATTTTTTGGCCGTCAGTCCGGCAACGCTCGTAGGCGGGATGGTGCTTTCGTGCCGCCAGTGATTCCACAGGATGAACCGGGTTGAGGGCGTCCGGGTGAGTATCGAGACAGGCTGTGAGCAAGTTCATGCGTTCTGGAACTACTGACGCGTATATCCAAAAACATACCCGCAAATACCCATTCGCAAGCTTTGAAAAATTGACAATCTTTGTCAATTTGTGTCATCGTGGAATGAGATGAGGAGGTTCGTTATGGCGACGATGAATGTATCGCTTCCCGATCCCATGAAGGAATGGGTCGAAGCGCAGGCCGGAGAAGGCCGATACAGCAATGCGAGCGATTATGTCCGCGACCTGATCCGCAAGGATCAGGAGCAGCAGGGTAAAATCGCCCATATGCAGGTTCTTGTGACACAGGCGCTTGAAAGCGGCACCAGCAAGAAATCCATGAGCGGTATTTTGAGCGAGGCACGCAAACGTGCCAAGCGCTCATAGCGGTAGGCGATGGCCTACAAGCTCACCCAAAAAGCCGAAGACGATATTATTGCCGTTTATCTGGAGGGGTATGCGCTGTTTGGCGAGGCGCAGGCCGATACCTATCACGCTGCGCTGGAGCAGGTTTTTAGGTTCCTCTCTGACAACCCAAGAGCAGCCCGTGAGCGCACCGAGATCAATCCGCCAGTGCGGTGCCATCCCCACGGCGCGCATATCATTATCTATCTCATTGAGGAATCAGGTGACGTGCTGATCCTGCGGGTTCGTCACGCCCGCGAGGACTGGGATACCGACCCGGTCTAAGCCCTTAGCGGTGATATTACTGGAAATGATTCCGGTTCGGCGTGGCGCGGCATTTGTTTCGCAGTCGGGCAAGGTGATCCGCATGAGTCTGGGGACGCGCGGCACGATCCCATTAAGTTTTGAGTGACGCGGCTTTTGCACCGCCGTGTTGAGAGCCTTTGAGGATCATGGGTCAATCCTCCTTGATCCCAAGTGCACGCATCAGCGCAGCCTTGGCCAGAAGGGCAAGCGTACCCGCCAACTCCGAGCGACCAAGGGCTGCCAACATCTTGGCCGCAACAGCCTGATCCATTTTCGGGCTACGGCTCATGCGGGACTTGGCAACCGCGCTACCCCTTGGCAGCTTGTGCCGTGCATACGCGCTGACCGTTAGACTCCCCGCCGCTACTTTCAGTGCTGCATGTTCGTCTGGCGTCATGCGCACGGACAGCACGTAAGAAGGGGAGCGGGGTTTTGAAGTCATGGCCAATCGGGCAAGCACAAGCAGCGACACATCCGGTGCGGCGGGTTACGCACCAGATTGCGGCATCTCTAGGTTGGAGTTGGGGGAAAGGGGAGCGCTACACACGCTCAAGGCGACGGGTCAGGTGGGTCAAAAAACGTGTCATGACCCAGATCATGCGCCTCTAGCTGAGCGTTCCAGTCTGCTAAGGTATTAAAAAAGCTGGTTCGATGTTTGGTCGTCTAGCTCCACCAAGATTTTCCCGTGCCACAAACTGCCGACGATATGGGAATGATCGCCGTCGGCAAGACTGTTTAGTGCGTTGGCTGTGGGGGAATGATATGTTCGTGGCGTGTTTATCCGGACGCAGGGCAGGCTGGTGGTGTGAGAAAGTCATGCCACGGCTCGGGGGAGTGGAATGCCGTCCATATCCGGAAGGAGAGCGTGCGTTGACCGCGCTGCGTTCTGCGGGCTTTGATGGTTGATATTGTTTCGGGCTACGTCTTCTACGAGATAGCTGCGCTGCTTGTGCTTGCTGCCGCCATTGGCTTTGTCGGTCTGCTGCTAAGGCAGCCGTTGATTGTGAGTTTCATTGCGGTCGGTGTGCTGGCGGGGCCGTCAGTGCTCGATGTGGCGCAGTCTGACGAATATATCGACCTGCTGGCAGAGCTTGGCATTGCCATTTTGTTGTTTCTGGTCGGGCTCAAGCTTGATCTGAAACTTGTCCGCACGCTTGGTGCCGTGGCGCTTACCACCGGGTTGGGCCAGGTGGTGTTTACGTCGGCATTCGGATTCCTGATTGCGCTGGCACTTGGGTTTGACTGGGTGACTGCGGTTTATATCGGCGTCGCGCTCACGTTCTCGTCCACCATCATCATCGTCAAACTCCTGTCGGACAAAAAAGAGATTGACGCGCTGCACGGGCGCATCGCGCTCGGCTTCCTGATTGTGCAGGACCTGGTTGTCGTGATGGCGATGATTGTTTTGTCAGCGGTTGCGCAGGGACAGGCTGCGGGCGGGGCAAGCGGCACAACGGCGGGGTCCGGTGCGCAGGCGGTTGCCATGGTGTTTGTCTATGGCGTGGCGCTGGTGGGGGCGGTGCTGGTGTTTATCCGCTATATTGCGACACCGCTGATTGGTCGCATGGCGCGCTCGCCTGAATTGCTGATTGCTTTTGCAATCGGCTGGGCGGCGCTGCTGGCAGCCGTAGGGCACTATCTGGGCTTTGGTAAGGAACTGGGCGGACTGCTGGCCGGCGTGTCGCTTGCCTCGACGCCGTTTCGTGAGGCCATTGCCGCGCGGCTGGCTGCGTTGCGTGATTTTTTGCTGCTGTTCTTTTTTATCTCGCTGGGTGCTGCGCTCGACCTGTCCATTCTGGGCGAAAATGCCTGGGCGGCGATCGTGTTCTCGTTGTTTGTGCTGATCGGCAACCCGCTTATCGTGCTGGCCATCATGGGGGCCATGGGCTACCGCGCACGCACGGGCTTTCTTGCCGGGCTGACGGTGGCGCAGATTTCAGAGTTCTCGCTCATCTTCATGGCAATGGGGTTGTCGCTCGGCCATGTCACACAGGGCGGGCTGGGGCTGGTCACGCTGGTCGGTCTCATCACGATTGCGGCGTCCACCTACATGATCACCTATTCTCACTGGCTGTATGAGAGGGTGGCACCCTTTTTGGGTGTTTTTGAACGCAAAGGTACGCCACGGGAAACCGAAGCGGCCACTGACAACAGCGTTGCCGGGCCACAGGTTCTGGTGTTTGGGTTGGGCCGCTATGGGGGCGCCATTGCCCAGCGCCTGCAGAACAGTGGCCAGCGGGTGTTAGGGGTGGATTTCAACCCGGTGGCCGTGAAGCTGTGGCGCGAGCAGGGTCTTGATGTGGTGTATGGCGATGCTACGGACCCGGAGTTTCTGGCACACCTGCCGCTTAAACATGCAACTCACGCAGTGGCCTCCATGCCGGAGCATACCGCCTCATTTGCAACGGGCGATCCGCGCGCCTTGCTGGCGGGGGGGCTGCGTGCGGCAGGCTTTGCCGGACAGATTGCGGCGGTGTGCCATCACGCGGCCGACCGTGCAGAGCTTGAGGCTGCTGGTGCTACACTGTTGCTGGAGCCGTTTCAGGATGCGGCTGACCGCGCCGTCGAACTGATTTTGGGAGAGGCTTCGGTGGAGCGGATTGATGTGATGGACCCTCTGGAGCAGGAAAATATGCCCGTGGCCAGGCATTCGGTGGAGGCGATACGCAATGATTGAGACGCAGCCGATGAACCATCAGGTGGGCTTTAAAAAGCTTCTCGTTGTCTGCAGTGGCTCTGTGGATGATCGCAAGGCGCTGCGCCGGGCCGCTGTTTTGGCGGATGAGGGCGGTGCAGAAGTTGAAATCTTTTCTGTGGTTGGACCCCAACCGGGAGCTGATTTTGTCAGCACGCTGGGTGGGGCCTCGCAGGACCGCCTCGACGCTCTGCGTCGGGAAGATCGCAGCACGGCAATCACAGAACATCTGCAAGAGACCGGGCTGTCAGCGGATACCTCCATAACGGTTGTAACAGGCAAACCGTTTTTGGAGATTGTGCGTCACGTCATGGCGTCAGAGTGTGATCTTGTGGTGAAGGCTGCCGTTCACTTTGGCGCACTGCATCAGCAGATTTTTGGCAGCGAAGACCTGCACCTGCTGCGTAAATGCCCGGTGCCTGTCTGGATTGTACGCGATGCTCATGTCAGTGATGCGGGGCCGATACCGCAAGCCATGCCGGAAAAACCACTGGTGATTGCTGCGGTGGATTTTGACCTTGATGCTGATGATGATGCGTCTGCCGTGTCATCTGAGGAAGCACTGAATCAACACATTGTTGGTGCAGCCCTTGAGATTGCGAGAGTGCACGGGGCGGGCCTTACATTGATCCATGCCTGGGAGGCTCCTGCAGAGGGTCTGCTGCAACGCGCTGCACCCGGCATATCAACAGATGAAGTGACCGCATATGTGCACAGTGTGGAGCGGCGGCATCGCGCAGCGCTGGACGTGCTGGCAGGCCAGGTCCGCAGCGCAGGCGCTGCGGCAGGTGTACCCGTGTCCGGCATATTGCTGCGGGGTGATCCTGACGAGATCATTCCCGCGCATGTTAATGAAGCTGGGCCATTGGCGCTGGTGATGGGCACTGTAGGGCGCTCCGGCATTTACGGCGTCATTATAGGCAATACAGCCGAAGATATTCTGACGGCGATCGACGGGTCAGTGCTTGCTGTAAAGCCACCGGATTTTCATACGCCGCTGCACTTCGAGGACTGACCGGCTATTTCAATCCGGCTGCGGCCAATTGTATAGTTGTGGCTCCTCTGTTCACGGGGCGCATGGGCTTGGCCTACCGGCATACACTCAATTCAACAACATACAGGTTCGATGACCTGTGCATGTTGCTGGCAAAAGCAAGCCCGTTGAGGTCCGGGGACGTGCTGGCGGGGCTTTCGGCTGCCAGCGGCGAGGAGCGGGCGGCAGCATGTTATGCGCTGGCCGATGTGCCGCTGCGGCAGTTCTTGACGCAAGCCGTCGTTCCCTATGAGACGGATGATGTCACACGCCTGATTATGGACACACATGACGCGGCTGCGTTTGCAGCTATCAGCGGGCTGACAGTTGGCGGGCTGCGCGACTGGCTGCTGAGCGATGAGGCAACTGCAAAGACGCTGGCCGGTCTCGCACCCGGGCTTACGCCGGAAATGGCGGCGGCTGTCTGCAAGCTGATGCGCAATCAGGATCTGGTGGCCGTGGCGCGCAAGTGCCGCGTGGTGACTGCCTTTCGCTCTACGCTTGGGCTTGAGGGGCGGCTCGGCGTGCGGCTCCAGCCCAACCACCCGACCGATGACCCCAGGGGGATTGCCGCCTCGATTCTGGATGGGCTGATGTATGGCTGCGGCGACGCGCTGATCGGCATCAACCCTGCGACGGACAGCGTCGATGCGATGGTGCAGCTATTGCACCTGATCGATGACATACGCGTGCGTTTTTCAATTCCCACCCAGTCATGCGTGCTGGCGCACGTAACGAATGCGATCGAGGCTATGCGGGCCGGTGCGCCTGTGGATCTGGTGTTCCAGTCTGTCGCCGGTACGCAGAAGGCCAATGAGAGTTTCGGCATTACGCTGGCACTGCTGGCAGAGGCCCGCGAAATGGCACTGGCACTGGGTCGCGCCACCATGGGCAGCAATGTCATGTATTTTGAGACAGGGCAGGGGGCGGCGCTGTCAGCCGACGCGCATCATGGTGTGGACCAGCAAACCGTTGAGGCACGGGCCTATGCGGTGGCCCGGCATTTTGATCCGTTTCTGGTTAATACGGTGGTGGGCTTTATCGGTCCGGAATATCTGTATGACGGCAAGCAGATCCTGCGCGCCGGGCTGGAGGATCACTTTTGCGGCAAGCTGCTGGGCGTGCCGATGGGGGTGGATGTTTGTTACACCAACCACGCCGAAGCGGATCAGGATGATATGGACGCGCTCCTGACAATGCTTGGTGTTGCTGGTTGTACGTTCGTCATGGGTGTTCCGGGTGCGGACGATATCATGCTGAGTTATCAATCAACGTCATTTCATGACGCGCTGTATGTGCGTGATGTGCTTGGTCTCAGGCCCGCTCCTGAATTCGAGGCATGGTTGCAGCAGATGCGCATAATGGATGGTGAAGGGCGCGTTCGCCCGCAGGTATCGGGCGGAACGGGTGCGGGCCGGCTTATCGGGTATGACGGAGCACCATCATGACGGCCCGCGATCCGTGGGGCTTTCTGCAGGCCCATACGGATGCCCGCATCGCGCTTGGTCGTTCGGGCAACGGGCTGCCTACGCGTGAAGTGCTGGCGTTTCGTATGGCACATGCGCAGGCGCGTGATGCGGTTTATACGCCGCTTGATGCAAAGCTGTTGCGCGGACAGATTTCAGCGGCGGGTGTTTCGCTGCCGGTTATCGAGGTGTCATCACAGGCACCGGACCGGACGACATTCTTGCAGCGGCCTGATCTTGGTCGCCTTCTCACCGACGAGGCCAAATTGGCCACACGGGAAATGTGTGACGTGGTTTTTGTGCTGGCGGACGGGCTATCGGCAAGGGCGCTGCACGAAAATGCCGTGCCCACGCTTGCTGCGACGCTGATAGCGCTTGAGGGGTGGCGTGTCGGGCCGGTTGTGCTGGCGCGGCAGGGGCGGGTGGCGCTCGCAGACCCGATCGGTGAACGTGTAAACGCGCTGCTCAGCGTCATCCTGATTGGCGAAAGGCCGGGGCTTTCCGCGGCGGACAGCCTGGGTGCCTATCTTACCTATGCGCCGCGCACGGGTCGTCAGAACGCTGACCGCAACTGCATATCCAACATTCGCGCAGGCGGTATGTCGCCTGCGACCGCCGGGCACAAGATAGCCTATCTGCTTTCGCGCGCCCGCGCGATATCCGGCACGGGTGTGATGCTCAAGGACATGTCAGCCCAAACCGGCCAGATCGCGCCCTAGCTCATCTTGAAGCGGATAGGCACTGATTTTGGGCCGCAGACAAAATTGGCGAGCATACGCGTAGGCGTGCCGGCAATCTCCACGTGATCGAGGCGCGGCAGGAGTTCTTCCCACAGGGCCCGCATTTCCATGCGGGCCAGATGTTGGCCAAGACAGATATGTGCCCCATGACCAAAGGCGATGTGGCGGTTGGGCTGCCGGTTGACCTTGAACTCGAACGGGTCATCGAACATGTCCTCGTCGCGGTTGCCGGACGGGTAGCACAGCATCATCCAGTCGCCCTTGGAGATCTTTTGGCCCGACAGTTCGGTGTCCTGTGTGGCGGATCGCATGAAGTGCTTCACGGGAGTGACCCAGCGGATGGATTCTTCCACCATCATGGGAATGAGCTTCGGGTCTTCCTTTACTTTGCGCAGTTCTTCGGGGCGTTCGGCAAGCGCCCACATGGCACCTGCTGTTGTCGAAGATGTGGTGTCATGACCGGCGGTAGCGACAATGATGTAGTAGCTCATGGCTTCCAGCACGCCCAGGGGTTCACCATCAATCTTGCCGTTGGCGATAACGCTGGCAATGTCAGCGCGAGGGTTCTTGCGGCGGTCCTCGGTGACAGCGGAAAAGTATTCGATGAACTCGGCAACCGTACCGGACAGCGCTGCCAGTGCCTCCTTGGGGTCGCCTCGTTCCTTGCCGGTGCGGTTAAGCTCCGGGTCAGCCGCACCAAACAGCTCCTGTGTCAGTTTCAGCATCTTGGGTTCGTCTGATGAGGGAACACCCAGAAGTTCCATGATGACGTGCAGCGGATAGAGGAACGCTACATCCTTGGCGAAGTCGCATACGCCATCATTGGCGCGGCCGACTTCTTCCATGTGATCCACAAAACTTTTGGCGATCTTGCGGACCTGCACTTCCAGCGCTTTCAGTTCCTGCGGCATGAAGTTGTCGGCGGTGATGCGGCGGTAATTCTT
This sequence comes from Pyruvatibacter sp., assembly GCF_040219635.1. NCBI lineage: Bacteria > Pseudomonadati > Pseudomonadota > Alphaproteobacteria > Hyphomicrobiales > Parvibaculaceae > Pyruvatibacter > Pyruvatibacter sp. The sequence goes on along the minus strand of NZ_JAVJSC010000009.1, from coordinate 224,383 downwards.
GTGGTCCGGGTTGTCCATCTGCACCAGCGAGCGGACCAGATGCGGTGAGCCACCCATCATTTCACGCACGGCGGTGTCGGTGTTGATATCCACCAGTGTGGTGGCCTTGTCGCCATTGTGGAAAATGTCGTTCTGGCGTTCGACCTGCATGATGTCCTTGTGCTTGGTGACGACCCAGAAGGGCTCAAAGCCGGGAGGCTGCGCGACGCCCAGCGGCATCTCAGCGCGCAGTTTTGCGAAAGCCTGATCCACCCGGTCGCCATCCGCATAAGCATAGGGGTCCACGATGGCAATCGCGGTCTCTTCGGAAATATTGGGGTCGATCATTGGGGACGTCTCCTCGCGGTGGGTTTTCTTTTGTCGGCGGATGATGGCGGGCGCGGGGTGTGACTTCAACCATTTGCACGTTGATTTTGCGGCTGTTTTTCGTGTTTGGATCTAATCCTTGTGATTGCCGCAACGTCACGCTGGTGTTGCGTGCATAACTGACCTGCCTTGCGCTGTGGCGAAGCGGCGGCGTAGAAAGAAGACGACCATCGGTTCGCTGGAAACAGCGATGAAAAGGGAATGCGGTGCGGGCTCGCAATCGAGTCCTAATCCGTAGCTGCCCTCGCAACTGTGAGCGGTGAATGCTCCGGCCATTATGTCACTGGTGCTGCAAGGCACCGGGAAGGCGGCCGTAAGCGTGACGACCCGCAAGCCAGGAGACCTGCCGGTGCGAGCATCGCCTTAAGGCGTCGTGCGATGGGCGCGATCCTTGCGGGAATCCCCGCTTTGGCGACTGCGTTTTTGTAAACGTGGCGCCGGGGCGGGATGGCATGGATTTTCCAAATACCTCTCTCCAAGAGCCGCCGCGCGTGGGCGCACGCCGCCGCGCGGATTTTGAAGGGATACGGGTCATGCGACTCTTTGATCTATTAAGGGCAGGCGATTTCTTGAGAGCCGGTCTGGTGCCTGCTGCATTTGCATGTCTGGTTGTGATTGTGCCGCACGCGGCACCGGCACAAGAGGACGTCCAGGTGGCAGGCGCGTTTGAGCTGCCACCTGTTGTCAGCAGCGCCAGCCGCCTCGCAGCAGGGTTGTCGTCCTCCTCAGTGACGGTGGTGGACAGTGACGCGATTGCGCGCCACCCCGGCAAGACGCTGCCGGAGATTCTGGAGACGGAGGCGGGGCTACACACGCGCGACTTTTTCGGCAACGGCACGTCGTCTTTCAGCACCGTTGATATTCGTGGGTTTGGCGAACAGGCCACGCAGAACACGCTGGTTTTGGTGGACGGTCGGCGGATCAACGATCTTGATCTTTCAGGTGTTCAGTTCACGCTGGTGCCGCGCAATGCCATTGCGCGCATTGAAGTTCTTCGCGGGGCTGCTGCTGCCGTGCTGTACGGCGAAGGTGCTGTTGGTGGTGCCATCAATATCGTCACCCGCGGCGGTGTACCTGAGGCGGGTGTGCAGGCGTCGGTTGGGGCGGGCAGCTTTGGCTATCGACGGGCGCAGGGCATGTTCGCGTTCGGAGGTACGCCCGCACATGTGGCGCTGTCAGCCGACGTGACGCAAAGCGATGGCTATCGGCGCAACAACAAGCTGATGCGGCATGTCTATGCTGCCAACGTGACCATCGATACCGGCTGCACAAGCTGGCGGGCCGGGGCCTCCTACAACACCGAACGAGTTGGGTTGCCCGGCGGACGTCTTGTGGACTCCAGCATCGGCCTTGACCGTGTGAACAATGATCCCAAGGGAACCGCGAACCCGAATGACGTTGCCGAAGAGCGCGGGGTGCGTTTTGAGGCGGGTGGACAAACGCAGCTTGCGGACGGCATCACGCTGATTGTCGATACCGCGTATCGGCGCAGTGTCACGTCGAGTGATTTTTTCAGCCAGTTCACCCGCGATGACCGTGCCCTTGGGACGGCCACGTTCACACCGCGCATAACCTATTCAGGCGCTGCAGGCGGTCATGCGGTCAATCTTATTGCGGGCGTTGACGTGACGCATACAACGGCGGATGTGGAGCGACGCTTTATCGGATTTGCAGGCGGGGCTGATTTTGATGGCCGGCAGACATCCGTTGCGGTGTACGCGCAGGGCGATGTGGGGCTGACGGAGGCATTGGTACTGGACGCAGGTGTGCGGCTGGTACGCACAACGGCCAGGCTGGAATCGCCGCAAAATGCTGCTGCCCGCAGCAACGAAAGCGATTTCGACATATCGGCAAACCTGGGTCTTGCCTATGATGTGAGCGAAGCCGTGACCGTTTTCGCACGTGGCGGGCGGGCTGTGCGGGTTCCCACGATTGACGAACGGGTCGGCACCCGCGTTGACCCGCTGACGTTCCTGCCGGTGACCTTTGCACTGGATACTCAAACGTCGTGGGATGCTGAAGTGGGCACCACGGTGGCTATTGGGCCGGTGGATGCAAGGCTCTCGGTCTTTCAGATGACAGTAAATGACCAGATTGCGTTTACGCCGGATACAATTGCCGTGTTTGGCTTCAACACCAACCTCGACAAGACACGTCGTCGCGGTATTGAGTTTGAAGCTGCCGCTGATCTGGGTGCAGGTTTTCGTATCAAGCCACAGGTCAACTGGACAGAAGCTGTGTTCACCAAGGGGCAGTTTGACGGAAACGATGTACCCGCTGTGCCAAACCTGACAGGCGGTGTCGGTCTTGACTGGACCGCCGATGCCGTATGGGTCGGGGTCAATTGGCGCTATGTGAGCGAGCAGCGAATGCTGAATGATCAAGGCGCGACGTTTCCGAAAATCCCATCCTATTCGCTGGTGGATGTTTCCGCCGGTGGGACGCTGGGGCCGGTAACGCTCAAGGGCGAACTGCGTAACGCATTTGACCAGGAGTACTATGCGGTTGCGGTGGCGTCGGACACCAACCCCACCCGGTATTCGGCATTTCCGCTGCCAGGGCGGGCCTTTTATGTGGAGGCATCGGTTGCGTTCTAGCGCTATCGGACGACGCACGAGCCGGCTGGCTGGTGCAGTAATGTTTCTGGCCGGGGCGGCATTTGCCGCCCCGGCTTTTGCTGCTGAGGACGCTGTTCCGCAGCGTATTGTTTCCATCAATCTGTGTACGGATCAGATATTGTTGTCTCTTGGTCTGGGTGCCCGGCTGGTGGCCGTGTCTGATCTTGCGGACGATCAAGACATCTCGTCCATGTGGCAGGCAGCACAGATAGTGCCGACAACGCCCGCAGCGCTGGAAAGTGTTGTTTCTCTCTCGCCGGATATGGTTTTTGCCGGTGCGTTCGGGCACGCCCGGCTTACGGCACAGCTTGAGAAACTGGGTATCCGCGTCGTACGCATTGCCGACGCGGCACGGCTTGCGGACATTGCGCAGACATATACCGAGGTTGCAGCCTATGCGGGGGCAGCGGAGACTGCCAAAAACATTGCGGCGCGGCTTGAGGCGCTTCTTGCCAAACCGTCAGCGCCTCGCACCATGAGTGCGCTGCTGGTGTCGCCCGGCATGTTGGTGCACGGGCCGCAGATGCTGGGTGGTGCGGTTCTGGCCCATGCCGGTTACGTCAATATGCAGGGGGCTTATGGCGATACTACGTACGTGACACTTGAGCAGTTGGTGACCGCTCCACCTGCCAGACTGTTTATCGCCGAGCAGGTGGATGCCGCACCGTCGCGGTCAGGCCGTCTGTTTGCGCATCCAGCGCTATCGGGGGCTGTGGATGTTGAGCGCGTGCCGCCGTCAGCGCTTTTGTGCGGGTCGATTGAAACAGTGCGGCTGGCAGCGCAACTGGCGCAGGAGGTGTCGGCACAATGACCCGTCCCCTGCTGTTTTTGGTGTTGCTCACACTTCTGGCTGTGTTCAGCGTTTTGTCGCTGGCGGTAGGGCCTGCCGGTGTCGTATGGCCACTGAGTTCGTGGTGGGAGAATGCAGGCCATCAGGGTACGGATGGTATTGTGTTCTGGGACTTGCGGATGCCGCGCACGCTTGTGGCCATTCTGGCCGGAGCTGTGTTGGGGCTTTGCGGCGCGGCATTGCAGGGACTATTGCGCAACCCGCTGGCTGACCCTGCGCTGCTGGGCATATCGGGCGCAGGGGCGCTGGGAGGTGTTGGCGCGCTTTACTTCGGCATTGCTTCGTTGAGCATTGTCGCCATGCCGCTGGCGGGGCTTGGTGCAGCCGCATTTGCAATGGCTGCATTGTTGCTGCTCGCAGGTCGACAGCCGCCACCCGCAACGCTGATTTTGGCCGGGCTTGCCATCAACGCGTTGGTGGGGGCGCTCACCTGGCTGGCACTGGCGTTGGCTCCAAGCCCGTTTGCAGCGGCTGAAGCCCTGACCTGGATCATGGGTACGCTCGATGCAGCGTCAATGCAGGACGCTGCAATGATTGCGCCCTTCGCAGCGCTGTGTGCGGTGCTGCTGTTGCCTCTGGCCAAGGGGCTTGACGCGCTCGCGCTGGGGGAGGATGCGGCGGCATCACTTGGGGTTATGCCATCCCGCATCAGGCTGATGGCGGTGGCGGGAGTGGCGCTTGGCACCGGGGCTGTTGGTGCCATGGTGGGCGCGCTTGCGTTTGTGGGGCTTGTGGTTCCCCACGCGTTACGACCTCTCGCGGGTGCGCGGCCCGGCGCGTTGCTGTTGCCGTCCATAATCGGGGGAGCTGTGTTGACGCTGGCTGCTGACGTTGTTCTGCGCACAGGCTTCAGCGATGTGCGGTTGCAGCTTGGAGTGCTGACGTCCTTGTTGGGTGCGCCGGTGTTCCTGTGGCTCGTCATGCGATCACGGTTTGGAGGGCGGGCATGATGTTGCGGGCGCTCGACATTTCTGTGGCCTTTGGAAAAAGGGTTGTTCTCAAAAAGGCGTCGCTTGCTGTTTCATCGGGAGAGGTTGTTGGCGTCATAGGGGCCAACGGTGCGGGCAAGTCAACGGTGTTGCGGGTGCTTGCGGGGGTGCAGGTAGCTGATGCGGGGCGCGTGGCGATCGGGCGCAACCTGCTGACTGGGATGGACGCGCAGGCGCGCGCGGGGCATGTGGGGTATCTGCCCCAGCGTCCTTTGGTTGACTGGCCATTGAGCGTTGCAGAGGTTGCCGCTCTTGGACGGTTGCCGCATCTGCCGTGGTGGCAAGGGGCTGAAGCGGGGATGGGAGATGCGCCGGTGCGCCAGGCACTTGCGGCCTGCGACCTTGAAGATATGTCAGACAGGCGGGTGGATACGCTGTCGGGTGGTGAGTTCGCGCGTGCCATGTTGGCGCGGCTGCTTGCCGGACAGCATGACGTGTTGATTGCCGACGAACCGATCGCTGATCTTGACCCGCCACACCGGGTGGATGTGATGCGTATTCTGGCGGGCGAGGCAGCGCGTGGTGCGGGGGTTGTGGTCGCGCTGCATGATCTGTCGTTGGCCGACAGGTTTTGCGACCGGGTGATTGTGCTGAGTGGCGGGCATGTGTTTGCTCAGGGTGCGCCACGGTCTATTCTTGATGCGGGTGTTTTAACACGCACTTTTGGTGCGCCATGCACCGTGGCTCGCAGTGACGGGCATCTGGCGGTTATGTTTGATGGCTCGCCAGCCCACCACTCGATTTAGCAGGAATAGACTCATGGTCAGGCTTACCTCAATCACAACCAAGGGCGGCGACGGCGGCCAAACCAGCCTGGCGGACGGCACCCGCGTTGCAAAGTTTGACCCGCGCATTGTCGCTCAGGGCAGTGTGGACGAACTCAATGCCAGTGTTGGTGTTGCATTGCTCCATCTGGCCGGTGAGGAAAAAAATGTTCTGACCCGTATTCAAAACGACCTGTTCGATCTGGGTGCCGACATCACCATTCCTGAAACTGCCAAGGCGGACACTTCCTTGCGGGTGACACAGAAAATGATTGATCTGCTGGAAGCGGATATTGAGCAGGTGAACCAAACGTTGGAGCCCTTGAGTTCTTTCGTGTTGCCCGGCGGCACGCCTTCATCGGCGCATTTGCATGTTGCGCGCACCATTGCCCGGCGGGCCGAGCGGGATGTGTGGGCGCTGGCGGATGCAACAGCGATCAACGCGCTGATCGGCACCTATCTCAACCGGCTGAGTGATCTGTTGTTTGTGATGGGGCGCGCCGCCAATGACGGCGGTAAGGCAGATGTCTTATGGGTGCCTGGCGGCAGCCGACAGGCGGGTTGAAATCATATAAAGAAACCTTTATGTCGTTATGTCGGTGAAGCTGCCAACTCGCAGTTTTCCGGCATTTTTGGCCTGAAGGACCCTGGTTTCATGACTCGCGATGATCGCCTGACCGCCCTCCATGACGCGCTGACCAAGCGTATTTTGGTGCTCGACGGGGCTATGGGCACCATGATTCAGCGGCACAAGTTCTCTGAAGAGGATTATCGCGGTACGCGTTTTGCCGATTGGGCCAAGCCGCTGCAGGGCAACAACGACCTGCTGGTGCTGACCCAGCCCGACGCCATTCGCGACATTCACACCGCCTATCTTGAAGCCGGGGCTGATTTCGCCGAGACCAACACATTTTCTTCCACCACCATCGCGCAGGCGGATTACGGGATGGAGGATCTGGCGTATGAAATGAATGTGGCTGCCGCCGCGCTGGCGCGCGAAGCGTGTGATGCGCTGGCAACGCCGGAGCGTCCGTGCTTTGTGGCGGGGGCGCTTGGGCCAACCAACCGCACGGCCTCACTGTCACCGGATGTGAATGACCCCGGCGCGCGCAATGTGACGTATGACGAGCTGCGGGTTGCCTACAAGGAAGCGACCAAGGGGTTGATCGACGGCGGTACGGATGTGCTTCTGGTGGAAACCATCTTTGACACGCTCAACGCCAAGGCGGCGCTGTTTGCAATCGACGAAGTGTTTGAAGAGCTTGGTTTCAAACTGCCCGTGATGATTTCAGGCACGATTACGGACAGGTCGGGCCGTACATTGTCCGGCCAGACGTCGGAAGCGTTCTGGTATTCAGTGCGTCATTCCCGGCCGATGTCGATTGGGCTCAACTGCGCTCTGGGGGCTGATTTGATGCGGCCCTATGTGGCTGAACTGTCGCGCGTTGCCGATGTGCCTGTCAGCGTATATCCCAATGCGGGCCTGCCCAACGAGTTTGGCGAATATGATGAGACACCCGAACAGATGGCCGAGGCGCTTGGTCGGTGGGCGGACGATGGCCTGTTCAACATCGTAGGCGGATGCTGTGGCACAACGCCGGATCATATTCGTGCGATAGCGCAAGCAGTTGATGGCAAAGCGCCGCGTACGATTCCGACCATTGAAAAACGCATTCGCCTGTCGGGTCTTGAACCCTTCACGGCACCTGCCATTGCACTGGATGCTGCTGAATGACTGACAATACGCAGGCGTCAGGCGGCGCGTTCATTAATATTGGCGAGCGCACCAACGTTACCGGATCAATCAAGTTCAAGAAGCTGATTATCGACGGCGATTTTGATGCAGCGCTTGATGTGGCGCGTGACCAGGTTGAGGGCGGGGCGCAGGTCATCGACATCAACATGGACGAGGCCATGCTGGACTCCAAGGCCGCGATGGTGCGGTTTTTGAATCTGGTGGCGTCTGAGCCCGACATTGCACGGGTTCCGGTGATGATTGACTCGTCCAAATGGGACATCATCGAGGCTGGTCTCAAATGCACGCAGGGCAAGGCGATCGTCAATTCGATCTCGCTCAAGGAAGGGCCTGAGGCTTTCATTGAGCACGCCAAAAAGATCCGCCGCTACGGCGCTGCCGCCGTGGTGATGGCGTTTGATGAGGATGGTCAGGCGGACGTTGCCGACCGCAAGTTTGAAATCTGCAAGCGCTCTTATGATGTGCTGGTCAATGAAGTTGGCTTCCCGCCGGAAGACATCATTTTTGACCCCAATATCTTTGCGGTCGCGACCGGCATTGAAGAACACAACAACTATGCGGTTGAGTTTTTTGAGGCGACGAAGCGCATTCGGGCGGAGTTGCCCTACTGCCATGTGTCGGGCGGGCTTTCGAACGTGTCGTTTTCGTTTCGCGGTAACAATGCGGTGCGTGAAGCCATGCACGCGGTGTTTTTGTATCACGCCATTCCGGCGGGCATGGACATGGGCATCGTCAACCCGGCATCACTGACGGTGTATGACGAAATCCCCGAAGAACTGCGCGAGCATGTGGAGGATGTGATCCTCAATCGCCGCGAGGATGCAACTGACCGGCTGCTTGAGATTGCTGACAAATACAAAGGTGGAGGCGCAACGGCAAAGGTCAAGGATCTGAGCTGGCGCGAGCAGCCTGTTGCGGCACGCCTGAGCCATGCGCTGGTGAACGGCATAGCTGATTATGTGGTCGAGGACACGGAAGAAGCACGGCTTGAGGCCGAGCGGCCGCTGCATGTCATTGAAGGGCCGTTGATGGACGGCATGAATGTGGTGGGCGATCTTTTCGGTGCCGGCAAGATGTTTCTGCCGCAGGTTGTGAAGTCTGCGCGCGTTATGAAAAAAGCCGTTGCCCATCTCATTCCGTTTATCGAAGCGGAAAAGACAGTGGAAGAGGCGGCGCAGGCCAAGGGCAAAATCCTGATGGCAACGGTGAAGGGTGATGTGCATGACATCGGCAAAAACATCGTTGGCGTTGTTCTTCAGTGCAACAACTACGATGTGGTTGATCTGGGTGTGATGGTACCTGCTGAAAAGATTCTGGAAGAAGCCATCAAGGAGAAGGTGGACATTATCGGACTTTCCGGGCTCATCACGCCCTCGCTGGACGAGATGTGTTACGTCGCCGCTGAAATGAAGCGCCAGGGTTTTACAATTCCGCTGCTTATTGGCGGGGCAACAACCTCAAAGGTGCACACCGCCGTCAAGATTGCGCCCAACTATGACAACCCGGTGATTTATGTGACTGACGCCAGCCGGGCTGTAGGTGTTGCATCCAACCTGCTGTCAGACACAGCGCGTGATGCCTATACCGCCGAGATTGCTGCGGACTACAGGCAGATGGCTGAAACACATGCAGCCAAGCGTGACACAGCGGTGAAATTGCCGATTGCCAAGGCGCGTGCCAACAAGGTTCCGATTGCGTGGGAGGGCTATGAGCCACCCAAGCCATCGTTCCTGGGGCTCAGGACTTTTGATGATTATGATCTGGGCGAGCTTGTGAGCCGCATCGACTGGACGCCGTTCTTCCGCACCTGGGATCTGGCGGGCGCGTATCCGCAGATCCTCGACGACAAGGTAGTGGGCGAAGCCGCGACGAGTCTGTTTGCGGATGCGCAGGCGATGCTGCAGCAGATTGTCGGTGAAAAGTGGTTCAAGCCGCGTGGCGTTATCGGCTTCTGGCCTGCCAATGCGGTGGGCGACGACATTGAGCTTTATGACGCCGAGGGGCGCGATGGCCCCAAAGCCGTTGTGCATACGCTGCGCCAGCAGATGGAGCGCAAGGGTAAGGGGGCGGACCGGCCCAACTACGCGCTGGCTGATTTCATTGCACCCAAGGACACGGGGCTGGCAGATTATCTCGGTGGCTTTGCGGTGACTACGGGTGACGAAGTGGAGCAGCGGGCGAAAGCCTTTGAGGCAGATCAGGATGACTATTCATCCATCATGGTGAAGGCTCTCGGCGACCGACTTGCGGAAGCCTTCGCGGAGCGGATGCATGAGCGTGTGCGCAAGGAGTTCTGGGGCTATGACCCGGACGAAGAGCTGAGCAACGAAGCACTGGTTTCGGAAGCCTATCGCGGCATCCGCCCGGCACCGGGTTATCCCGCGTGCCCTGACCACACCGAGAAGCGCACGCTGTTCGATATGCTTGAGGCTGAAAAAAATACAGGTCTGGAGCTGACGGAGAGTTTTGCCATGTTCCCGGCAGCCGCCGTGTCAGGCTATTACTTTTCTCATCCGCAGGCGGAGTATTTTGGTGTTGGCCGCATCCACAAGGATCAGGTGGAAGACTATGCCAAACGCAAGGGTATGGAGCTTCGGCAGATCGAGCGCTGGTTGCAGCCCAACCTGTCCTACGACTTTACCGGCTGAGAAAGACGCGTGAGCGCTGTACCCCCTTCTCTTATTGAGGATGCGGCGCACCGCCTGGAAGGCCATGCGGTTGAAACGCCGCTTCTCCACAGCCCGGCGTTGGATGCACTGACTGGCGGACGGATATTTCTCAAGGCTGAGAACCTTCAGCGGATCGGCGCGTTCAAGTTTCGCGGGGCCCATACGTGTTTGTCGCGCTTAACGGACGATGTGCGTGCGCGCGGTGTCGTGGCGTGGTCGAGCGGCAATCATGCGCAGGGGGTTGCGGCTGCGGCGCAGCATTTTGGTGTACCTGCAACCATTGTGATGCCGCATGATGCGCCTGCGACAAAGCGCGATGCGACACTTGCTTTGGGCGCGCAGATTGTGGGCTATGACCGCGCGACGCAGGACCGGCAGGCGATTGCCCGGACCATCGCTGATGAAACCGGACGCATGTCTGTGCCACCTTATGACCATGCGGATGTGATTTCGGGGCAGGGCACCGTCGGACTTGAAGTGCTGGCGCAGCTTCGCACCGTGGGTGAAACACCGGAGCAAATCATCATACCGTGTGGCGGTGGCGGGCTTACGGCGGGCATTGCAACGGCCATCAAGCAGTCACTGCCGCAGGCCGATATATTTGTCGCGGAACCCGACGGCTATGACGACACCCGTCGCTCCCTTGAGTCTGGCGAGCGCGTCCGGCTGGACGGCCTTGGGCACACCATATGTGATGCATTGCTGGCGCCAATGCCCGGCGAGCTTACCTTTGAGATCAATTCAAGGCTGGTGACGCAGGGCTTTACAGTGAGCGATGCAGATGTCGCGAAGGCCATGCGGTTTGCCTTTCACAGGCTTAAGCTTGTGGTGGAACCCGGTGGGGCAATCGCCCTTGCGGCATTGCTGAACGGGGCGCTTGATAGCGCAGGCAAAACCACGGTTGCGATTTTGAGCGGCGGCAATGTGGATTCAGCGCTGTTTGCTGATGTGCTTGAGGAAAAAATCTAGCCGGCAGCCTTACGCAAACATGGCGTCCACTGCTTCCTGATCCACGCCTTCACCGGCGGCGGCAGGGCCGTTAAGCAGATGCGCATCGGGGTCGCTGTTCTTTTTGGTGCTCTGGATTACGCTGCTGTCCAGCAGGTCAGCCGTGCGTTGTTCGAGTTCCTTGAGCACGGCCACAACCTTGCTTATGCGCTGACCGGTGATGTCCTGAAACGAGCACGCGGTAAAAATCTCGGCAGTCAGTTCGCCGATCTTTTCGCTTTGCGCCATGGCTTTTGGGCTGCCGTTATCCAGTGCTGCAACGTCGGCGGCCACCGTATCCATGTGTTCGGCGGCTTCCAGAATGGCGGACGTGGCGTTTTCGGTCGCCTCCACAATGGCATCCAGTTCGCCGGTGGCTTCATCTACGCGGGCACCCGTTGAATGCGGGTCACGCAGAGCCGCGATTTCCGCGCGGGTCGCGGCGATGCTAGAGTTCATGGCTTCAAGCTGGCCACGAATCTTCTGCAATTCGGCTTCTGCCGCGTTGCTTTGCTGCGGCATCGGGCGTGTGTCTGGCATATGCTTGCCCCGGTCGTTGATACACTTATGGCGTGTATCATTGGCTATTTTAGTTTCTGAATAGTTGAGAACAAAGCAATGGACCTGCCGATCAATATTGAGGCTGTAAAAGGCTTTCTGGCACCCGAAGAAGGCCGTGCCCTGCATGATGCGGCGCGGGATACAGCGGCGCTTGGACCTGCGCTTGAAATTGGCAGTTACTGCGGAAAATCAACGGTTTATCTGGGGCTAGGCGCGCGTGCCGGGGGTGGTCAGGTGCTGGCGGTGGACCATCACCGCGGTTCTGAGGAGAACCAGCCTGGCGCGATGTTCCATGACCCGGATCTGGCGGATGGCCATGGCGGGATAGATACGCTTCCGCATTTTCGCAAGACGATGCGGGACGCGGGGCTGGAGGATGTTGTCATTCCGGTGGCGGCGTCAGCGCGGGTGTTTGCGCGCGTATGGGCTCAGCCGTTGGGGATGGTGTTCATTGATGGCGGGCACACACTTGAAGCCGCGCTGGTGGACTATCGCGCTTATGCACCGAAGGTCGCACCGGGTGGCATTCTGGCAATTCATGATGTGCATCCGGACCCTGAAACGGGCGGGCGGCCGCCTTACGAGGTTTATGAACTTGCGCTCGCGTCGGGGCTGTTTCGCGGGCTAGCGCTTGTGGACACGCTGGCGCTGCTGCGGCGCCTCGACGTCTGATACATCAGGAAGCGTGTGCTCGATGAGGACGTTTGCAGCTTTGGTTGTTTGCGTTACAGCGTCTGCGGCCAGAATGACGGCCCCCGCAGTCCACGCCGGACGCTCGGCGGGCCATGGCTTGCCGACATCGGTCTGGATACCCATCCAGTATGCGCCGTCCTCGTCGCGGTGGTTGTGCTGCCAGGCCAGCATTTGTTCTGCCCGCTCTCGCTCGCCGGCACCTAACAGCGCGAGGCACAACTCGGCTGACTCAGCAACCGTCACCCAAGGTTCGTGCACCACGCAGCGGCACCCCATGCCTTCCTGCACGAACTCATCCCACCGCGAGGCGAGCTTGGCGCGCGCCGCAGCTCCCGTCAGTGCGCCGCCAAGCACGGGGTAGTACCAGTCCATGGAAAAATGACTCTTGGGTTCCCAGGTGCGGTCGAAGCGGTGCGGCTTGTTGCGCAGGGCGTCGCCCAAGGCGTCTCGCGATGCGATCCAGGTGCGTGCCAGGTTTTCCTCACCTAGTGCTGCGGCTATGTGGGCTGCGTGCTCAAGGCTTTTGTGAATGGAAGACGACGCGGTGATGAGGGCGTCGTCGGGCGCATCGGTATTGCGGGAGGCCCAGCGGATGTCGCCATGTTCAGACTGGTGACTGGTGACAAAGTCGAAGGCGGCTTTGATGGTTGGCCAGAAGTGGCGCAAAAAATCCATGTCATCGGTCAGCACATAGTGGTGCCAGATACCGGTGGCGAAGTAGGCGGCAGAGTTGGTGTCGCGCTCGTATTTTTTTTCCTCCTGCTGCTCGCCTGTATAGCGCTGCTCGTCTTCATCCAGTGGCACGGCGGAGCCCATCTCCATCCACCACGAGCCTTCATCCAACTGCGTATCAGCAAGGTGCTGGTAGGCGCGCACGGCTTCGTCGCGGTGTCCCATTACATCAAGTGCCATGGCAGCTTCGATGTGGTTCCACGGGTCAAACACGCCGCCGTCGTACCAGGGAATAGAGCCGTCAGGCCGTTGCAGTTCGAGGATGCGGGCAACCGCACCGTCAAACAGGCCGTCTGGAATGGGAGTACCCTTTGTGAGCCGTGGCGTTGTCACGCTGTGGTTCCCTTGCGGAAGTACATCACGACACTCTTGCCCATCAGCGGGTCTGCGATCTTTTCAAGCAGGCGTGTCAGCCATGGACGCTTGACAATGTCCCACGCCAAAAAGCGGTGGTAGGTGCGGACAAAAACGTTTTTGTCGTCGTGCACGCCGACAGCGCATCTGAGCCACCAGTAAGGCGAATGCAGGCCGTGAGCCCAGTGGCGCTTGAGGAATGACAGGCCCTGTGCTTCAACCGCACCGCGCAACTGGCTTTCACGAAAAATGCGGACATGACCACCGGGGGTGTTGTGATAATCTTCGGATAGCGCCCAGCAAATGCGTTCTGGCCAATAGCGGGGCACGGATACGCCAAACGTGCCGCCGGGCTTGAGCACGCGGTTTATTTCCTGAACGGCACCCAGATAATCAGGGATGTGTTCCAGCACTTCCGAGCAGATGATCTTGTCGAAGGTATTGTCCGCAAACGGAAGTTTCAGTGCGTTGCCGACGGAAAACCCAAAGCTGCGGGCGCTTGAGGGATCAAGGTCGGGAAAATCCAAAAAGCCCTTGCGGGCCTTTTGAACATCGTCGAACAGCAGATCCACGCCAACGGCCTGAATGGTGTCGCGCGCGAAATAAACGGCGTGCATGTGGCGGCCCTCGCCGCAGCCAAGGTCCAGCACACGATCACCGTCGCGCAGATCAAGCCTCTCGAAGTTGACCGTTCGCACGACCGATAGTCTCCAGATAAATCTTTTCCAGGTTTTCCGCCGTGCGGCTCCATTGAAACTCGTTGAGGATGCGCGCGCGTCCGTCGGCGCCCACCTTGTCGCGCAGGGCCTTGTTGTCCAGCAGGGTGGAAATGGCTTTTGCCAGGGCTTCCGGGTTGGAGTTCGGCACCACCACGGCAGCATCGCCGGCCACTTCCGGCAGCGACCCGCCATCAGTGGCGATGACCGGCGCGCCGCAGGCCATGGCCTCGCCACACGGAAAGCCAAAACCTTCGTACACGGAGGGTGAAATGGCGATTGTGGCTTCCGCATACATGCGCGCAATGTCTTCGTCGGTGAGCCCGCCGGATACGAATTTCACTTTGTGCTTGATACCCCGGCGCTCAAGTTCTTTTGACGTGTTGCCTTCGCGCAGAGAGCCGATGACCACGAGTTCGAGGTCCGGATACTGCGGCAGCAACTGGTCGTAGGCGCGAATAAGGTAGATCAGGCCCTTGAGGGGCACGTCTGCGCTGGCGCAGGCGATCAGGCGATTGGACTTCCGCTCGATTTCCGGCATCGGCCGCCATTGCTCTGTGTCTATGCCGTGATAGCAAAGCTGCAGGCGTTTGGGGTCGAGGCCGAAGTCCTCTGATACATCCCGCAGGGTGGACTTTGACACCACGATCAGGTCTTCAAGCTGGCGTGCGACTTTGATCTGCATACTGAGGAATGAGTACCAGCGCCATTTCAGGAAGGCGTAAAATGGATTGGGCGCGTGTTTGATGTCGATGCGACGATCGCGGGTGATGGGATGGTGGATGGTGCCCAGCACCGGCATTCCCATGTCACGCATTTTGAGGAGGCCCCAGCAAAGGGTCTGGTTGTCGTGCACAATGTCGTAGTCGTTGACGCGACCCTCAGCCCATGTGGCCATGCGCTCGCCGAATGTATAGGGCTCCGGGAAGCCGCCTGAGTTGTGCCACCACCATTCCTTCACATCCAGCCAGTCGCGAATCTTGTCTGACGCGATGGCCTTGATGGGGTGGGGGTCGGCATACAGGTCCAGCGACGGCAGCTTTACCAATCGGCAGCGCGGGTCCAGCACCGGGTAGGGCTGGCCCGATACCACGTCAATCTCGTGACCGCGGTCAGCCAGCGCCTTGGTGATAAGGCGCATATAGACGCCCTGACCCCCGGTGGTGGGGTTGGAACGGTAGCTGGGCATCAGCATACGAAGGGGGCGGTCGATGCCGGGGCGCGCGCGACTGTCAACAGGCTCGCGGGGCTCAAAATCCGGCATGTCAGCGCGCGTCAGCGCCTGGCTCATGTAGCCTTACTCCTCGCCGACACAGTGCGTGCCGGTGTAATAATTGGCGGGAAACCCCACAAAAAAGAAAACATGCCTGAAAAATGGCACCGTGAGAGCGAACATGAATCCGCTACGGGCCCAAGCATGTTGTGGCGGGATCATAACGGTGTGCAGCGCACACGCCAAGGGAGCTTACAAAATAGTCAGGAGGGGTGTTTACGCGGCTTGATCGCCGAGGAAATAGCGCACCAGATCAACGTAATCAAACACCAGCGACACAAGGATTGTGACAGACACCAGCCACAGATACCGCCCACCCCAGCTTGCGCTGTCAAAGTGGCTGCGGCGGCGCCACAGATAGACCAGCAACGGCGTCCACAGCACGATGTGCGACAGGCCCAGAATGCGGGTATAGCCGTAGGTTTCATAAAGGAAACCCATCAAAAACAGATTGGCGATCCATGCCGCCAGCACCCAGCGGGCCTCAACGCGATGAATGACAAACAGGATAGCCGCCGTGTTGAGGGCGATCATCCAGTAAACCCAGGACTGTAAAAGTGGCCCTTCGCGGGCGATGTCCTGCATCATGTCCATGGGTGTCGCTCTCCTGTTGTGTGGCGCCGGTTTAATTTATGGCGTCCGGCTTTTTATCGTCCTGCCCGGCAGGTGGCTCATTGGCCGGGCCGGCCTGATGGTGAATCAGCCGCCAGGACGTGCCGTCATGGCGGAAGATGTTTGTGGCAATCAGGTAATCCTGCCCGATGTGTTCATAGCAAATCACAATTCCGATGTCGCCATGCAGGGCCGCGTCGGCGGCTTCCGGCTGGATGGCCGGCGGGGCGGGGCCTTCAAAGATGCCCTGAAATGACGACATGACTTCTTCAAAGCCGCGCAGGGGTGCCCAGCCAGGGTGCAAACACAATATTGTGTCGTCGTGCGCCCAAAGCTGCGCCATTGCCTGAATGTCACGGTCCGCGAACGCGCGATAAAACGCATCGTTGGCAAACAGCAGGGAGGCACGATCGCTCATTCACTGAACCGGCGGGTGAGCCAGTCGATGATGAGGGCATTCAACTCGTCTGGTTTTTCTGCCTGGGTCCAGTGACCACAATCGGCAATCACGTGCTTTTCAAGGTCAGGGCAAAACTCTTCCATGCCGTCGGCCAGTTCAGGGCGCAGCACCACGTCGTTGGCGGCTGAGATCATCAGGCAGGGCACATCCACCCGCTGGGGCAGATCTGTCGAGCGCTCCCAGTTGCGGGTGAAATTGCGGTACCAGTTGAGGCCGCCTGTGAAGCCTGTGCGTGTGAAGGCTTCTTCATAATATGCGGCTTCTTCGGGTGTCAGCAGTGCGCCGCCGCCCCACTCGCTTTCAGGTATCTCAAACAGTTTGGCGAGGGCGAGATTTTTTGCAGCGTCCGGCGCGGCATTGTCAAAATCTTCCAGTGTGACGGCGCTCTTGCGGTACCAGAATCTGAGTGACTTGGCGATGTCGTCACCAAAAAGCCTGTCGGCCGCGCCGGGTTTCTGGAAATAGACGATGTACATGTCTTCGCCCATGGTCAAGCGCATGGCCTCGATGGGGTCAATCGGGCTGCGCGGCATGAACGGGGTGTTGACACCGATCACGCCGGCCACGCGGGACGGGTGGTGCAGGGGCATTTGCCACACAACAAAACCGCCCCAGTCGTGGCCACAGAAAATCGCCTTGTCGATGCCAAGACTGTCGAGCATGGCGACCATGTCGCCAGTCAAGTGTTCCATGTCGTAGGCTTCGATTTCGGCCGGGATTTTGCCAGTACTGGCATCCACCGTGCGGCCATAGCCGCGCTGGTCGGCGGCGATGGCGCGGAAGCCTGCGCCAGCAATCGCGGGCATCTGGTGACGCCACGAGTATGCCAGTTCGGGGAAGCCATGACACATGACGACGGGCATTCCACTGCCCTGCTCATACACGGCCAGTTTCAGGCCGTTGGCTTCTACCAGTGTTGGGTCGGGAAACGACATGGGGGGTTACCTTGTTATGGTCAGTGTCAGGCCTGCGCGGGCGTAGCGCTCAAAAGCGTGTGCATACCGGCGCGGTCCGGCCCCATTTTGGGTGGATACAGATGCGCCTTGGTGAACTTTGGCCGCACCCACATCAGCAGTACACGCATGATGTTGGCGGGGCGTTGGAGCCAGTCCATGGGCGGCTCAAGCATATGAAAACCCTTCATTGCTTCACGCAGCAACGGCAGGCTGCCGCGCACGGCGGGGGTGACTGCGTCTTCGGCAAAACTCTCCATCATGCGGCTTTTGAAGCTACGCTTTGATGTTTCGCGCACGCCACGTTCTGCGCGCCGCATGGAGGCCAGGTCCTGCTTCACCATGTTGTCGTAGTAGGGGCGGATGTCGGCTTCCAGCGCTGTTGCGTAGAGGCCGGGGCGGGCGGTTGCATCGTTGGTTGTGCGCACGGTTGCGGCAAGCGCGTGGGCTTCCACGAAGGCGCACGAACAGCCGCGGCCATAGAGCGGGTTGGTGCGGATTGCAGCGTCACCAACGGCGAAGAAGCCGAGCACTTTTGCGTGGCGTGTGCCGTCCGTGTCGTCGGTAAAGTTACGCCAGCGGCTTTCAAGTTGGCCCATGCCCAAGACCTTGCTGGCTGGCACGGCGCGGTCAGGCGACACCCAGTCGGCAATGCCGGGCAGGGCGAGACATGCTTTGTCGAACGTATCCGGGTTGACCAGTGCCATACGCAGGCCGGTTTCTATTTCAGGTACCGCAAGCGTTATGGAAAAGCAGCCGTTGTCGGCGGGAAATACACCGTATTTTATGTAGCCAAGGTCACCCGCGCCGGGAACCGTGCCGCGATCAGGCTCTGTGCAGCCGGGCTTCAGGCGGTAGTGGCGGGTAAAATAGAGAATGCCGCAAGGGGCTTTGTCCTCGTCGGTGTGGATGCCGTTTGCAGCCAGCCATTTGGGGGTTTGCGAGGTGCGGCCCATGGCATCAATCACAATGTCGGCGCTGCGGGGTGCGAGAGGCTGTGTGTCTGTTTCAGACATCACACCGGTGACAGTTGGTGGCGTAGTCGTGGTATCCACGGTCAGCCCGCGAATGCGGGTTTGTGTTTCGATGGTCACGTTGGGCTGGGCGGCCGTGTAGTTGCGAATGATGAACTCAAGCGTTGTGCGGCGTGACGTCAGGATGGTGAGGTCGTTGTCGGCGGGGTCGGGCACATACGCATTGCGCAGGGTGGCGGGCAGGCCATCGGCGAAGGTGAGTTCGCGGCAGCCAGCATCCAGCAGTTGCTGCAACAGGGCCGGGTAGTGGTCACGGAGCATCTGATAGAGCACTGCCAGGAACGCGTGGCTGTGGCGCACGTGGCCTACGCCCTTACGGACCCAGTGCTCAAAGGCTTCATCTGGTGTGGCTGCGGGCGGCGCGGCGTCGCGGTCAAGGATTGTGACGTGGTGACCGTCGCGGGCAAACGCCAGTGCTGCGGCGAGGCCTGAAATGCCTGCACCCAGAATGAGGATGGTTTGGGGAGTGGGGGAGGGTGTCACGCGGATACTGTCCTGACGGGCAATGATGTTCGCGTGAAATGTAACGCTGCTGCCAGCTGAGACCAAGCAGAACCGGCGCATGTGAAGGGCTGCGCGCAGGGCCCACAAGCAGAGGCCACAAGCAGAGGCCGGAACAGGGACAGGGCCACAAAAGGAAAAACCGGCGCGGTCCCAAAGGACCACGCCGGCTTGTCCAGTGCTTCGTCAGCCTATCTGGACTTGGCGCTTAGGGGCGCCAAGAGATCCTTTCAGCCGCGCTTCTTTGCAGTTGTCTTGCGCTTAGGAGCAGCTTTCTTCTTGGCAGCAGCCTTGCGCTTAGGAGCAGCTTTCTTCTTGGCAACAGCCTTCTTCTTGGCGGCGGGCCGCTTCTTAGCGGTTGCCTTCTTCTTGGCAGCAGCCTTGCGCTTAGGAGCGGCTTTCTTCTTGGCAACAGCCTTCTTCTTGGCGGTTGCCTTTTTCTTTGCAGCAGGCCGCTTTTTGGCGGTTGCTTTTTTCTTGGCGGCTACTTTGCGCTTCGGCGCAGCTTTGCGCTTGGCAGCAACTTTCCGCTTCGGTGCCGCTTTCTTCTTAGCGGCGGTTTTCTTCTTGGTAGCAGCTTTCTTCTTTGCAGCAGCCATTAGTCCTCTCCCAATCTATGTCGTGTCACACCGGGTGGTGTTCCAAGTGGTGGCGTCGTGCCGGTAGGTCCGACCATCAGTCCGGCAAATGGCCGACAACTTCCAAACGAAAGACGCAAGTCGGCGTGAGCTCTAACGCACAAGGACGGTTACGTTCTTGTGGTTAACAGAGTGTTATGCCTATTCGGCAGTTCGCAAGGCCTTACAAGCATTGTTGCGGCTGTGTTTGTGGTTTGATGCTGCGCGCGATGTTTTACTGCGCATGACACCGCGCGAGACTTTGCGTTGGTTTTGTCAAGCAAACTAATGTCGCGGAGCTAAATGTCCGTGTGCAGATTAAATCATCAAACCCTACGGAAACACTGGGTTTTTTGAGTTATCGGCGGGGTGTCCGTCGAGAGATGCACGGGCGCGTGGCGTAAGCACAACAGTGCTAACCCACGCGTGACGTTACGGTATTTGGAGGGGGCAAAGGTGTGTTGCGTCAATGCATCACTAGCGCGGGATGTGAAAAAAATCATGCAAACATTTTTGTGGGGTGCGGGTGTTTTTTGCATTTTCGTGTGCATTGATTCGTTTTGACGGCATGAAAAAACGGCGCTGCAGATTTTTGCAGCGCCGTTTGGGTTTTAGTTTGTTGTTCGTTTCGCGCCTGTTGTTCAGGTCGCAGTTCAAGTCACAGATCAGGTTGGGCGGGTTATGCGATGCCCCATTCTTCACGCAACTGTCGCTTGAGGATTTTGCCGTTGGCATTGCGTGGCAGTGGCTCGGTGCGCAGTTCGATCTTGATCGGCACCTTGAACGCTGCAATGTGCTGACGCGCAAACGCCTGCAGCTCGGCCTCGGTGACGCTGGAGCCAGGTATCACCTGAACAACCGCACCCACTTCTTCGCCCAGCACCTTGTGCGGAATGCCGATGACGGCGGCGTCCATGACATCGGCATGGCTGTAGAGTGTGTCTTCCACTTCCACGCAATACACATTTTCGCCGCCACGAATGAGCATGTCCTTGGCACGGTCCAGAATGTAGATGAAACCTTCGTCATCAATGCGTGCCAGGTCGCCTGAGCGCAGCCAGCCGTCAATGAAGGTTTCAGCGGTGGCTTCGGGCTTGTTCCAGTATTCCTTCACAACGTTGGGACCATAAATCCACAACTCGCCAACCTCGCCGGTTGGCAATGTGTTGCCTTGTTCGTCCACCACCTTCACGTCGCATACGGGAATGGCGGGGCCGCAGCTTTCAGGCTTGGCCATGTATTCAAGGCCAGCGTTCTGGCTAGACGCAGCGGATGTTTCCGTCAGGCCGTAGCCATTGGCGGCAGATGATGTGGGAAACAGCTTCTTGATTTTCTCCACCAGCTCCGGGGCCGCCGGCGCGCCGCCATAGCCAATCGATTCAATGCTTGATGTGTCGTACTGATTGAACTCCGGGTGTTCAACGACCTGCCACACCATGGCTGGCACGCCGCCGAACGAGTTGATCTTTTCGCGCTGGATCAGTTCAAGCGCCCGTGTCGGATCCCACTTGAACATCATCACCAGCTTGTTACCCGCGTTCAGCGTGCCGCACAGGATGGCGTGCAGGCCGGTCGCGTGAAACAAAGGCACCGAAATCAACATGCACTTTTTGGGCATGTTGGCGATGTCGGGCAGTGGCTGGTTGTAGCGCAGCAACTGGCGCACAGGCGCAATACCAAGACCCACGACGTTGCCGCATATGTTGCGTTGTGTGCCAAGCGCGCCCTTTGGGCGACCCGTAGTACCGGACGTATACATAATAGTGGCATCGTCTTCGGGCTCAAGTTCCACCACCGGCGGTTCCTGGTCGGGAAGGGATGCATAGTCCGCGTGCGGGCACAGGACGTCTGCAAAATGTTCGATCTTTGTGTCGCCGCCCGGCAGGTTTGCGGGCGCGCGCGCGGCTATGACGGACTTGATGCCAAGGCGCTTTGCGAACGGGGCAATGGCCAGTGCGCGCTCATGGTCAGCGAACACCAGCGACGTGCCTGAATCTTCCAGGCCATATTCCAGTTCCTCAGCGGTCCACCACGAGTTGAGCGGTACCATGATGGCGCCGATAGTGGCCCCTGCGAAAAACGCGATGGGCCATTCAGGGAAGTTGCGCATGGCAATTGCCACGCGGTCGCCTTTTTGAACGCCATAGTCGTTCTTGAGGGTGTGGGCGAGGGCGGACGCGGCCTTGTGAAACTCACGATATGTGAGGCGGTCATCCTCAAACACCACGAACTCGTTGTCGCCGTGCTCCTTTGCCATGGCAAACAGTTCGCGCAGGCTGGGCTTGGCGGCATTCCAGACGCGCATCTTGCGCCCGCGAATGGTGGCTTCACCCATTTCAAAGGGGGTGCCGGGCGAGGTCATCAGGGCGTGCGCATCGGCGACGCTCATAACGGGCTTCGATGGAATCTGTGGTGCAGGCGTTGCGGCGGCTTCACTCATGCCGGGATCTCCCTGAAAATACACTGGTTTTCAGCACTTTTTGTCCGCTTTGGTGCGGTGTGGCTGATTTTGCGCGGGACCATACAGGATGGATTGATGGGAGTCATGCCGCAGTGCAAGACCCTATCGGGCCAGCGTAACTGCGGCCCACACAAGGGCTGCCCAGCCGATGAGAAATGCCAGGCCGCCCAGAGGTGTTACCAGCACCAGCGCGCGGCTTTCTGTAAGCCCGTAGAAGTACAGCGACCCTGAAAACAGGATGATGCCGATGAAGAAGGCCCATCCGGCGAGTGTGATTCCGCTGTGCGTGCTGAGGCTTGCAAGCCAGGCAACGGCTATGAGCGCGAGCGCGTGATACATGTGATATTGCGCGCCGGTTTCAAAAGCCGCCAATGCGCGCTCACCGACGCGGCCCTGCAACCCGTGAGCCCCGAAGGCCCCTGCGGCAACGGCGATGAATCCGTTCAGGGCGGCAAGCGTAAGCCAGAGTTTCATGGGGCGTATCCTTTGTTGAGTCTGCGCATTCGCTTGACCCGCCGGGCGCGGGCGGTTCTCATTCGCGTCAAATACAAACACAAGACTACAGGGAGTGGCCATGCTTACGAAGGCCGATGATTATCCGATCCATCAGGCGCCGGTGCCGGTTGCGTATGCAACGACCGACCGCAATTTTTATGACCGCTATTTCTTCAACGGCTATCCGCAGGATGCTGCGGAGGTAAATGGCGATGGGCACTTTGCATGTGCGTTCGGGGTCTATCCCGGTCACAACATCATGGATGCGTCGTTCAGTGTGATTGTGGATGGGGTGCAGAAGAACCTGCATGCTTCCAAGGTCATGCACATGGAGCGGCTGGATACGCAGGTCGGGCCGATCCGCGTTGAGATTGTTGAGCCGTTGCAGGTGTTGCGGGTTGTTGTCGAAGACAATGCGCATGGCATTACAGCGGAGCTGACGTTCACGGGCCGCACGCAGGCTCTGGAAGAGCCGCGTTTCATTTATCGGTCCGGTCCGCGCACGGTGATGGACTACACGCGGCTGACGCAAAACGGCGAGTGGGAAGGGTGGATTGAGGTTCAGGGCAAACGTTTTGACGTAACGCGCCCGCGCTATCGCGGCACGCGCGACCGCTCATGGGGCATCAGGCCTGTGGGCGCTGCTGACAGTCAGCCTGTTGCGCCGCCGCCGGAGCCTCAGTTTTACTGGCTGTGGTGTCCGCTCAATTTTGATGACCACATTTCGCTCTATCACCTGAACTCAGACCGCAAGGGCCATGCGTGGAACACCAATGGTGTTGTGTGTCCCGTCGGGGGTGAACCAACCGAGTATCCGCGGTGTTCGTCGGATGTCGCGTTCAAGCCCGGTACGCGCCATGCAGCAGGGGCAACGATCACGCTCAACGGTGAGGATGGCAATACGACCATTACGCTGGACCCGCAGTACACGTTTTACATGCAGGGGTTGGGCTATGTCGGCTCCACCTGGCCACACGGGGCTTACAAAGGCGAACTTGAGGTGGGCTATGACGAGATTGTGCTGGCGGACGCACCGGCGCTGTCGTTCGAGCATCTGCACATTCAGGCATTTTCATCTGCCACCCTCACCACGCCTGACGGCATGGTGCACAAAGGGCAGGGTGTGTTTGAGCAGCTTATTATCGGTGCGCATGACCCGTCAGGCTTTGCAGACATGCTGGACGGTGCCAAATGAGCGAAGCGCAACCGCTGGAACCCGCCCTTGCAGACCTCGCTGGGAAGTTTGCTGATTACCTTGAAGCGCATATGCCGGATGTGACCACGGCCGATGTGGAAGCCATGGAGCGTATTCACGGCGGGGCGTCGCGCGAAACATTTCGTGTCAAAGTGCACCTGCGAATGGACCCGACAAAGCCCGGCGAGCATCGCGGGCTGATATTGCGCCGCGACCCGACGGGCAGCCTCATCGATACGGACCGCGACGTTGAGTTCAACGCCTACCGCGCGTTTCAGAACACAAGTGTGCCGGTGCCCGAAGCGCTGTTTTTGGAGATGGACGAAAAGTGGCTTGAGCGGCCGTTCTTCGTGATGTCGGAAATCCCGACGGGTGCGGCGGCATCGCCTTTCGCGGAAAATCCATATGGCGACCTGGCACCAAGACTGGGGGAACAGTTCTGGCGGCATCTGGGCACTATTTCAGCAGCGGACCCCAAGGCCAACGGTCTGGCGAAAACCATGGAGGTTCCAGCGCTGGATGCGTGCTGGAAAAAGGAGCTTGATTACTGGGAAGGCGTGATTGACGCGGACCAGCTTGAGCCGCACCCGATTGCGCGCGCGGCCATTCGCAAGCTGCGCCGTTCGCCGCCGCCGCCTGCGCAAAAGCTCGGCGTGGTGCACGGGGATTATCGCATCGGCAATTTCATGAGTGATGATGCGGGCGACATTACCGCCATCCTGGATTGGGAAATGTGCCATCTGGGCGACCCGCTTGAAGACCTTGCCTGGGCGCTTGATCCTTTGTGGGCAGCGTCCGGGGCTGATACGCCGGCGTCGCTTATTCCGCGTGCGGAGGGTATTGCGCTGTGGGAAAAAACGTCCGGCCTCAAGGCTGACCCAAAGGCACTGGCGTGGTGGGAACTGTTTTCCAACGTCAAGGGATTGGGTATCTGGATTTCGTCCAGCCACGAATATGCCACCGGCGACAACAAAGATCCGGTACTGGCTTTTTCAGGTTTGTTCTGCACGGCGCGGCACAACGAAATTGTTGCGGCGCGGTTGCTGCGTGAGTTTGAGGAGGCAGTCTGATGCGGCCTGAAGCGAATGACCTGTTGATGGGCGGGTTCGGCTCGATGCTGTTTGATATCGCGCCTAATCTCAACGCCACGTATTCAACCGGCAGTGCGTCGGTGCTGGGCCTGCTGATGTATTGCGCCGCGATTGAATATGAACGCGGGGCGGAAGTGCGGGCGAAAGAGAACGATATGTTCCGCACGATTTTTCGCGACGCGACCGGGCATCTGTCGGGTGACGTGCAAAACCGCGTGAGTGCCGCCGGGCAGGGTGTGGACGAGGTGCTGACGATCAGCGCCTTGAATGCCAGCAATGATGCGCTGCGTGAATTGCTGATTGAGCTGCACGCGTATGTGGAAGAGATGTCTGAGGCATGGGCACGTGATGTTGAGCACGCGATTTTGAAGGCGCTGAATGAGAGCGCGAAAATGCGGGCGATTGCGCTACCAGCGCTTTGAGGTTTTTCCCCTACCGCGTTTGTCACCCCGTGACTTGATCGCAGGGCCCATAGCCGCACGCGAACACTGTGGTTAGATGCTCTGGATGCCGCTATCAAGTCGCGGCATGCCGTCGTTAGGGGGGGGGTGAGCGCGACCGGGTTTTGTGATGCCACCTCAGTATGGATCCTCCGGTCAAGCCGGAGGATGGCATTAAAAAATGGAGAACCGACCATTCCCCGGTCAAGCCAGAGGATGGCGTTAAAAATAGAAAACCGACCATCCTCCGGCTTGACCGGAGGATCCATGAGGCGCGTACCTGTTGTGACTGGGGCCCGTGTTATGCCAGCCCCAGCCGCTGATACTGCTCGCGTGGTGCTTCCACATCGTCGAGCGCATGGCGCAACAGGTCGCGGTATGTCTTGGCGTCGCTGCTGTCGGCGCGGTCCGGCTCCTCGCCGGGAGGAGCTGACAACTCATACAGGTGGTCGCCGGTGAACTTGCGGCCGGCCCAGTAGGGCAGCATGTCGCCGGGCTGGAACGGCTGGCGGATGACGGGCACGGTTGAACCGGGCATTTTGGCCAGCGTTGCGCGGTCATCGGGCATCGGGAAAATGTCCCGCGTCATAATCTCCGTGCCGTCGGGGCCGTTGACGTGAATCGGCATGGTTGACCAGCGGTTGGAATACATCGCCAGCGGTGCGTTTTCATCTGCGGGTGCACGGGCAAACAGATGCGTGCCATCGGTGACCTGCACCTCGCGGCCCCACACGCCGGTCAGCACATAGTCGCGCACGGATGTTTCGCGACCTGTCAGCAGCGGCATCAGCGAGCGGCCATGGGTGCGCTGGCGCACCTCCAGATCATACACATCAGCCAGCGTCGCAAAGATATCGACGCTGGTTGTCAGCGCGTCGTGCTCGCCGGGGGTGATGCCGGGGCCTGCGATCATCAGCGGGATGTGTCCCAGCGCTTTTTGCACTGGCGTGCCGGGCTTGCCCCAGATGTCGCCTTCGCCAAGGTAATGGCCGTGGTCAGTGGTCAGAATGACGAGCGTATCGTCGAGGCGGCCTGTCTCTTCCAGCGTTGTCATCACCTGACCAAACCAGTGGTCAATCATTGAGAGCTTGGCACCGTATTGCGCGCGGATCTGCCTGCCTTCGCGGGCGGTTATCATGCCTTTTTCAACGGCGCCCACTGCATAGGGTGGCCAGATCAGCGCGTCACCTTCCCAGTCCTCGTCATACATTCTGGACCAGCGGTCGGGCGTATCAAACGGCTCATGCGGGTCGAACTCATCGACGAACAAAAAGAAACTGTCGTGGTGGGGGGCATGGTCGCGCAGCCAGGCCGATGTGGCCTGCATGGTGCGGGGGCCGGGGAAATCTTCTTCGCCGGAAAAATATCCGCGTGAGTTGTCGTAGGGCATGTCGCGCGGATAGAAGTGTGGCGTTCCCTGCCAGCTTGGGTCGGGCCTGGTTTTCCACGGGTCGCTTTCGTGGCCGCGCAAATAATCCCACGCCTTGAAATCGGTGTGATAGTTCTCGCCCCCCGTTTCAAACAGATGCGGGTGGTCGGCAACCAGCATGGTAGTGACGCCCCTGCGCCGCATGGCGTAGGTGATGGCGTCTTCCCACAGTTCGATGGAGCCCCACGGGCGCCAGAGAAAATCCATTGCGCCAACCAGAATGTCGTGTCGCGCGGGCATACAGGGCAGGGAGCCGGTGAAATGGCGGTTGAAGCGCAACGAGCGCGCGGCGAACGCATCAAAGTTGGGGGTGGTGAACTCGGTGCCGCCGTAGCTGCCCAGCATGTGCCGGTTCAGGCTATCGAACAGCAGCACGATCACATTCTTGATGTTTCTGGTTTCCACCCACACGCCCCTGATTTGCGTTTTTGTCATCCAAGCGTAGCAGCCCGGAGTGGCACATGACCATTGCAGAACGCTTTAGCCTGTCGCTGGAAACCCGCTATGCGTTTGCCTATGCGGCCATCTTTTTGGGCATGGGGACGTTCCTTCCGTATTTTCCCGTGTGGCTCGAAGCGCGCGGGCTTACGGCCTATCAAATTGGCCTGCTGTTCGGGCTGTCGGGCGTGGTGCGCGTTTTCACCATGCCGGTCATTGCCTATGTGGCTGACAAAGCCGGTGCGCCGGTGCGCATGTTGCGGGTACTGACCGCAATCACGCTTGTGGCCAACATTGCCTATCTGGCGACCGGCAGCTTCTGGCCCATTCTGGCGGTGATGATGGTGATGACTGTCGCCGGGCCGCCGATTATGCCGATTACGGATGCGCTGGCGATGCGCCATAGCGAGGCAGGAAAACTGGTCTATGGCCGCGCGCGGGCGTGGGGGTCTGTGGCTTTCATCGTTGCCAATCTGGGTGTTGGTGCAGCGCTTGGGGCGCTGGGGCCGCAGCTTGTGGTGGGCGTCATCATCTTTGCGGGCGTGCTCAATGTGGCGGCCTATTTTTTGCTAGCTGATACACGTGATAGCGACACCGTGATTGGTGGCGTGGGGCGCGTGGACCTTGCCAGCGTCGCAAGGCTTGTGCGCTCGCCGGTGTTTCTGGCGTTTGCGCTGGCGGCGGCTTTCGCGCAGGCAACCCATGCCGTTTATTATGTTTTCGGCACGCTGCACTGGCAGGCGCAAGGCATCAGCGATGGCGTCATTGGCGCGTTGTGGGCGTGGGCGGTGATGGTGGAGGTGGTGCTGCTGTGGAAGGCGGCCCCGCTGGTGAAGCGGTTTTCGCCTGCCATGCTGATCGGCATTGGCGGGGCGGCGGGCGTGGTTCGGTGGACGATCATGGGTTTTGACCCGGCGTTCTGGTCGCTGCCGTTGTTGCAGTGTCTGCACGCGCTGACCTTCGGCATGGCACATCTGGGTATCATGCAGTTTCTGGTGCGCGCGGTGCCGCCGCAACTGGCCTCAACCGCTCAAAGCACGTATTCAGCGCTGGCGGGCGGCGTTGTCATGGCGGGTGCTACTATTGGCGCGGGTGTGCTGTATGAAGCGGCGGGCGGCATGGCCTATCTTGCGATGAGTGCCCTTGCTGTGCTTGCTTGCGGCGCGGCCTGTGTGGGCCATCTGATTTGGAATGGAGAGCGGATCAATGGGTGATCCAGCAACGGTTGCTGAAAGCGGTTTTGATGTGGTGCCAACGGGGGCGGCCATCGGCGCTGAAATTGTCGGGCTTGATTTGCGCGCGCTTGATGACGCGACATTCGCGGCATTGCGGCAGGCGTGGCTCAAGCACCAGGTGCTGCTGTTTCGTGGCCAAACCATGAGCGACGATGATCTGGTGGCGTTTGCGCAGCGCTTCGGCCCGCTCGATCGTGCTCCGGCCAGTGAATATGATGCATCCGGCAGCCAGGAAAAATCGCGGCCTGACATCTGGATCATTTCCAACGTGCTGGAAGACGGCAAACCCATTGGGGCGCTGGGCGCGGATGAAGCCGAATGGCACACCGACATGTCGTATGTGGATGCGCCGCCGATGGCGAGCGTGCTGTACTCGCTGGAGATACCGCCCACCGGCGGCGACACGAGTTTTGCCAATATGGTGGCAGCGCTTGAGGCATTGCCCGCTGATCTGCGGGCGCAGATTGAGGGCAAAACGCTCAATCATGATTCAAGCTACACAAGCACCGGGCAGTTGCGCAAAGGCGCTGACCCGGTGACGGACGTGACACAGGCACCCGGCGCACGGCACCCGATGATCCGTACCCACCCTGAAAGCGGTGTGCAGTCGCTGTATCTGGGCCGCCGCCGTAACGGCTGGGTTGTAGGCATGGATGTGGCGCAAAGCGAGGCTTTGCTTGATGCGCTGTGGGCGCATTGCGCGAGCCCGCGCTTTGCCTGGACGCATCAGTGGCGCACCGGCGACCTGCTGATCTGGGACAACCGTAGTGCCAATCATAGGCGGGATGCATTTGATGCGTCGGCCCGGCGCGTGATGCATCGTTGTCAGATCAAGGGTGATGTGCCGCGATAGGCAACAGCCTTCTCACGGTATTTGAGTGGTTTCATCCTTCACCGGCGATGATGGTGCTTCTTGCGAAGGCAGCGTGTGGCCGACCCAGCGATCCATCACCACACAGGCCACAAGGTCGCCCGCGACGTTTACCGATGTGCGTGCCATGTCCAGAATACGGTCCACACCCAGAATGAGCACAATGCCGGCTTCAGGAACGCCGATGCCTGACAGGATGGACGCCAGCACGACAATGCCGACACCCGGAGTGCCCGGTGCGCCGATGGAGGCACCCACTGCGGTGACGACAATAAGTGTGATTGCGGCAATGCCGATATCAATGCCAAACACCTGCGCCAGAAACAGCGCGGCGGCGGCCTGGTAGAGCGCTGTGCCGCCCATGTTGATGGTGGCTCCCAGCGGCACCACAAAACGGGCGATGGCTGCGCGGACTTTCAGTCCCTCTTCGGCAGTGCGCAGCGACACGGGCATGACGGCAGCGGAGGAGGATGTGGAAAAGCCCAGCAGCATGGCTTCGCGGATCTGTGCCAAGAACCACACGGGGCTTTTGCGGCCGATCATCACCACGAGTGCCAGATAGACGAGCATCAGCAGCACAAGGCCCGCGAGCACGGTCAGCACATAGGCCCCGGTGCCGATGAGCGCACCGATGCCGACTTCTGCAATGACCTGCGCCAGCAGTCCGAATACGGCGATGGGGGCAAACTGCATGGCCCATTTTACAATCACCATGCAGGCGGCCTGAATGGACCCCATCAATTCAAGGAACGGGCGCGATTGGGTGCTTGGCAGATTGACCATGGCGATGCCAAGGATCGCGGCTGCAATGACGATCTGCAGCATGTCG
Source organism: Pyruvatibacter sp. (assembly GCF_040219635.1). NCBI lineage: Bacteria > Pseudomonadati > Pseudomonadota > Alphaproteobacteria > Hyphomicrobiales > Parvibaculaceae > Pyruvatibacter > Pyruvatibacter sp. Next base: position 194,394 of record NZ_JAVJSC010000009.1, on the reverse strand, counting down.
CCGCCGGTCATGGTGGCAAACGGGTTGGAGGGAATGAGTTGCACAAGCAGGTCTGCTACCTGCGGATCGGTGCTTTCGCCAGGCAGTTGCGGGTTGGCGACCGGCACAGGCACCTGATCCGTATTCGCCACGCTTTCCTTCAGCATGGCACCATCGAGATAACTGCCGGGATTGATGATGGTGGCGACAAGCAAGCCAAGCAACGCGGCGATGACGGTCGTCACCACGAAATAGGCGACGACGCGGCTGCCAAGCCGTTGCAACTGTTCGCCGCTGCCGCCTGCCGCTATGCCTCGGATTACCGATGCTGCGATCAGCGGCACCACAACAAACTTGATGATCGCCAGAAACAGATTGCCGGGCAGGGCAAGCCAACTGCCGATCCTTTCAGACAAGCCAACGGATACAAGATTCACGTCAGCACTCAGCAGTATGCCCGTGCCAATGCCCAGTGCCATGCCGATGAGCACCTGCAGCCACAGGCGGCGGCTGATGAGCGTCTGAAGCTGGTCTGTCAGCCGGATCAGGGAACGGGACGGGGCGGTGCGTTGAGACGGCATTTATAAGTTCCTGTTGGCGGTTGCCTGCGTTTGACATGCTCTGCATGGCACGGCAGAACGCTGATGACCCTAATTTACAGATGCATCAAATCAAAAACAGGAGCAGGCACCATGCGTGCGATGGAAATACGCGGATCGTTCGGTCTTGAAAATCTGGCTCTGGCAAAGCGGGACGTTCCAAAGGCCGGGCCGGGGCAGATTGTCGTGAAGATGAAGGCGGCATGTCTCAACTATCGTGACCTGGCCACCGTCATGGGCATGGGTGGGCAACACGCGCTGCCGCTGGTGCCACTGTCGGACGGTGTGGGCGACGTTGTGGATGCGGGCGAGGGCGTGACGCGGGTTGCGACCGGCGACCGGGTGTGTCCGCTGTTCTTCCAGACATGGATGTCCGGCGGGCCGACCCTTGAAGGGTTGATGCAGCCGCTGGGCGGGCCGCTTGATGGTTGCGCACAGGAATATTTGCTGTTGTCGCAGGACGGCGTGGTGAAAGTGCCCGCGTACATGAGTGACATGGAAGCCGCGATGTTGCCGTGCGCGGCGTTGACCGCGTGGCGGGCACTGATCGTCGAGGGCAATCTCAAGGCCGGTGACACGGTGCTGGTGCAGGGCACCGGCGGGGTGTCGATGTTTGCGTTGCAGTTTGCCAAGGCTGCGGGAGCATCCGTCATTGCCACATCGTCGTCGGATGAAAAGCTGGAGCGCGCCAAGGCGCTGGGGGCGGATCATCTCATCAACTACAAAAAAACGACTGACTGGGGCCGGGCTGCGCGCGCTGCCACCGGCGGGCACGGCGTGGACCACGTGGTGGAAGTGGGCGGTGCTGAAACGCTTACCCAGTCGCTGGCAGCCATTCGCGTGGGTGGTCACATTGCTATCATCGGGCTGTTGTCGGGCATGGTGAAGGACATGAATGTGGCAACGGTATTTTCACAGAATGCACGCATTCATGGCATTACCGTGGGCAGTCGCGCGCAGTTTGAGGACATGCTCAAGGCGATGGCGCTGCATGAGATTCATCCGGTGATCGACACAACGTTCCCGCTGGAAGAGTTGCAGGCCGGGTTGGCCCACATGGCTGCCGGGGCACATTTCGGCAAGATCGGGATTGAAATCGCCAGCTAGCTAGGATGGTGGTTGGTCAGACCGGAGCATCGCCAAGTTCGGCGGGCTCCGGTTTGCCGATGGCTACGCGTGATTTTGCCGGCGACAACAGGTCGGCAATTTCGTGCACGCCTTTCCAGTCGTCGGCAGGGGGGGTGATCTGGTGGCGGGCGATACGCTCTTCATACAAATCGTAGAGCGTGGGGATGGCGCCTGAGAGCTGGCGGCACTGGGCGATGACGGCCCGGGCTGCTGGCCAGTCGCGGGCGGCATAGGACTTGAACAGGGCGGCATGGGCTTCTTCCAACGCCTTGAACTTCGGGTTGGCGCGCATGATCGGGTCTCCCAGCAGCGCATAGACGCGCCACGGATCAAGACGGCCATCGAGGCGCAACTGGTCAATTTCCAGCAGCGCGAACCTGCCCTTTACTTCGTCGCGGGCAACCGCACCAACAATAATGGCGGGGCCGTAGCGGCGTGACAGGCGTTGCAGCACCTGCGCTTCGTTGACGGCACCCCCTATGGCGGAAAAGTCATAGACATGCTCCGCACCCAGATTGCCCACCACAGCGTCACCACGTTCGATGCCGATGCTCATGGAAACCGGGATGAAGGGCCGGTGCGCGCGCCGGGCTTCGCGTTCAAGCGACCTGTTTACCGGTTCGATCTCTGCCACCATGCGCAACGCCGCCTGGCAGGCCTGCACGGTGTGGTCATCGCGTTCAACGGGGGCATTCCATAGTGCGTTCATGCCGCCGCCAACAAAGCGATCCACCATGCCATCATGGCGCAGCACGCATTTGCTCATGGGCTCGTGAATGTGATTTACCAGCTTTGCGAGTGATGCTGCGTCGCCGCCAAAGGTTTCGGCCACGCGATGGAACGCCCGCACGTCTGACGACAGAGCCGTCACGACGCTGGTGCGGCCTGCAGGCGCGGCGGCTGACGGATTGCGTGCCAGCGCACTCACCTGCTTTGGTGGCAGCCGGTCCGCGAACTGTGCGCGGATGAACTTGTCGGTCATGTTGCGGCGCATCAGGTTCATGGTGGAGCCGATGAGGAACGCCAGCAGCAGACCGATGACCGGAAGTGCAGGGTCCACCAGCCAAAGTTGCGATGTAAACGCAAACCAGCCGCCCCATATGGCCCCGGCAATCGCAACGATGCCGAATAGTGCCGCCCACACGGTGCCGAACACGATGAGCAGCATCAACACGATGACGCCGGTGATGAGCAGATAGACCTGCTCGGCAGGCTGCGCCCAGTCGGGCCGCCACAAATAGTGGCCAAGCAGCATCTGCTCCATGGCCTGCGCGTGTGCTTCAACGCGGGGGATGTCGCCAAGCGGACTCGTGACGAAAGCTTCCGAGCCGCGCACGGTGGCAGTAACAAACACGATGGCATTCGAGAGGCGCGCGGCATCCGGATGACGGCCGAGAACTTTCCACGCGGGCAGGCTGCGGTTGGGGGCGGCATCTGTGTAATGCAGCCACAAGCCGCCGTCGGCATCGGTGGGAAACTCCTTGGAGCCCACCACAATGCGTTGCAGGCCCGGGCGGCGGCCAAAACTCAGCTCCGCGTCGGGCTGCGCCACGAAGGCAAGCACGCCGCGGGCGTTTTCAGCCACGCGCACGGCTTCCAACGCGAGGCCTGGAACAATGGTGGTTGAAACCCGTTCAAGCAGCGGTACCTGGCGGATGATGTCGTCGTTGCCGGGGCCTGACGACAGTGTATCCGCGCCGTTGCCTGCGGCTGCGTCTTCCAGCGATTTAAGGCTGGGGCTCATGCCTGCCCGTGCGGGGATGTAATCTGCCAGCGGGCCACCGCGCGAGGTAACGGGCGCCTTGGCCACCGGAATAAGGGCGTTTTGTCTATCGGTCAGGGAAAATGACGTCACGACAGGGCCGCGTGCGATGGCGGCGGCCAGCACTGCGTCATGGTCGGGCAGGTCTGTGGCAGCCTCCTGCAGTCGCAATATCTGCTCGATGTCGAGGTCCGGGTTCACCAGCCATTCCTGCACGGCTTCGCCGGGGGAGGTGGCATCGGGCCACTCAAATGGCATTTCAAACACAATGGCGCGGGCGCCACGGTCCAGTATTTCGTCAATCAGGGTTGCAAAGCGGGTGCGCGGCCATGGCCATGGTCCAAGGCGTTCCAGACTGGCGCGGTCCACATCCACATACACGACACCCGTGCCGGTGGTGACGGCCGGATCACGGTAGGGGCGTGGACTCAATGACTGGTAGGTATCAAAGACCGCCATGCGTGTGCTGGTGGCCAGCGATGCAGGGTCGTACTGCATGAGCACGAGCCAGCCGGCAAGCGCGAGGCTTGCCAACGCCGCCGCGAGGCGCCGCAATAGCTGTATCGTTTTCATGCGTACCCCTGCATGTCCCCGTTACGGGCCGGATGTGGCCCACGACTGGTAAAAGCCACAGATTACGGGGTGTTCTGACCTTTAAGCGTGCTCAGGAGAGCAGCCAAAACAGGCTCAATCATGGCAGCATAGTGCCGCCGGATTGGTGCGTTCCCCGCATATTCCACGCGTACTCCATGCGTACTCCACGTGTTCTGCGGTTTTTACCGGAAACAAGCCTAGGGGGCGGAGGTTAAGATGCAGCTACCGGCTATTCGGCAGGCATCGAGGCATCCTCAGCAACCGGGGCACCATAGGTGGCCATATAGGCAATGACGTCGGCGCGGTCACTGTCCTTGGGCAGACCCGCAAACGACATGATGCCCTTGGGGATCACGTCCTTGGGCTTCTTGAGGTACGCATCAAGGGTCGCTTCATCCCAGATGCGGCCTTCGGCCTTGAGCTCCAGCAGGTTGGCTGAAAAAGTGTAGCCTTCCAGGTGGCCGAATGGCGCGCCGACAATGCCATAAAGGTTCGGCCCCATACGGTTTGGCCCGCCTTCGTCAAGGGTGTGGCAGGCTTTGCAGCGGTTGAATACGCGCTTGCCCTTGGCCGGATCGCCAACAATCAGGGTTGCTTCGGGGGCATCCTGCGCATGTGCCGACGGGATGGCGAAAAGGGTAGCGGCCATGACTGCTACAGCCGCAGCGGCAAGTGTGGAGGTGAGCGTGATACGGAACATTGTGCGTGCCTTCCTTTGGGCGTCTCTGCAGACACCTGAAACGTAAGTTGCATTGATTTTAGGGCGCGTGCCCTGGCGCGCCCATGCGTTGCGTTGACGCGCCGGGGCCGCGTCAGGAGCAGTGGGCCAGGGCCTTGATTGCGTGCCGCCCCCAATATCGGGCACACTGGCGCGGTATTTTCCGGGGGACTTTGTGGACAACGCAGCTGCGCAGTTTGAAACGCAGGAAACGGCGGATGGCGGGCGCATTGTGCTCTCCGGCCCGTGGACCGTGCGCCATATAGGCCCGCAGGATGCCCCCTTACGGGCCATTGCCGGGGCCGTGGCGTCAACGCCGCGCGAGTTGCAGGGGCGGGTCGTCATTGATCTGGCGGGTGTTACCCAGCTTGATACGGCGGGGGCGTGGCTGGTTCACCGTACACAGCGTGATCTGTCAGAGGCGGGCTCTACTGTTGAGATTGTGTCGGCACGGCAGACCTATGACGAGCTGATCGAGCTGGCGCGGGCCAGCGACCAACCCTGCGAGATCGAGCCGTCCAACACGCCCATCCTTGTTGAAATCGCCGATCGCATGGGCCGTTCGGTGATGTCGCTGGTGTCTGAGGCGTTGGCACTGCTCAACATGATCGGCGTGGTGCTGACGGTCATCGGCCGCATACTCGTGCGCCCCCGGACATTGCGGATGACATCCGTGGTCAGTCACATGGAACAGGTGGGGCTTAATGCCGTGCCCATTGTGGCGCTGCTGACATTCCTCATTGGTGCGGTTCTGGCGCAACAGGGAGCCTCACAGTTACGGCTGTTCGGCGCGGAGGTGTTTACGGTCAACCTTGTGTCGATCTCCATATTGCGTGAACTGGGTGTGCTGATTACTGCCATCATTGTGGCGGGTCGCTCGGGCAGTGCGTTTGCCGCTGAAATAGGCTCCATGAAAGTGCGTGAGGAAATTGACGCCATGCGCACGCTGGGGCTGGACCCGATTGCGGTGCTGGTGGCGCCGCGGGTGATTGCGCTGGTATTGATGCTGCCGGTTTTGACTTTTGTCGCCGACATCATGGGTCTTTTGGGTGGTGGCATTGTGGCGTGGTCGCTGCTTGATATCTCCCCGCAGATTTATCTGCAGCGCGTGGATATTGCGGTTGATGCCAACACGTTTTTTGTCGGTCTTATCAAGGCACCTTTTCTGGCGCTGGCCATTGCCGTTATCGGCTGCCTTGAGGGCTTGCGGGTAACAGGCAGTGCTGAATCCGTGGGTCAGCGCACAACGTCTGCGGTGGTCAAGGCCATTTTCACGGTGATTGTGCTGGATGCGCTGTTCGCCATGTTCTTTACGGCGGTCGGGTACTAGGTGCATGAGCGGAACCGTTGAAAACATCATTCAGGTGCGTAACCTCAAGAGCCAGTTCGGGGCGCAGGTTATTCACGACGCACTGTCGCTGGATGTGCATCGCGGTGAGGTGATCGGCGTTGTTGGCGGGTCGGGCACCGGCAAATCGGTTTTGCTGCGCACGATTGTGGGGCTCAAGCGGCCGGATGCGGGCACGGTGCGGGTATTCAACCAGGATGTGAGTTCGCTCGAAGGTGATGCGCGCAAGGCGGTTGAGCAGCGCTGGGGGGTCGCGTTTCAGGATGGTGCGCTGTTTTCAGCGCTCACCGTGGCGCAGAATGTTCAGGTGCCGATGCGCGAACATCTGGACCTGCCGCAGCAGCTCATGGATGAACTGGCAGCGGAGAAGATCGCCATGGTTGGTCTGCCGCCTGAGGCCGGCCCCAAGTTTCCCAGCGAGTTGTCAGGTGGAATGCGCAAGCGTGCGGCGTTGGCGCGGGCTTTGGCGCTGGACCCGGAGATTGTGTTTCTGGATGAGCCGACAGCGGGCCTCGACCCGATTGGTGCTGCGGACTACGATCTGCTGATCAAGCAGCTCAAGGAGGCCTTGGGGTTGACTGTATTCATGGTGACCCACGATCTGGACAGTCTTTACGCTATTTGTGACCGGGTGGCGGTGCTGGCGGAACGCCGTGTTATGGTAGTTGGCCCTATAAGTGAAGTCTCCACGCATTCCAATGCCTGGATACAGGAGTATTTTCAGGGGCCAAGGTCACGGGCTGCCGCAGGTGCGGTTGCGCGCGCCTCGGCAAATTGACTTGTCGGCGCAAAGGCAGGAGATGAACTGACGTGGAAACGCGGGCAAACTATGTACTGATAGGCGCTTTTGCAGCAGCGACAGTGCTGGCCGCGTTTCTGTTCCTGATCTGGCTGACGGGCTTTGAGGGTGAGGGCGAGCTTACCGCCTATGACGTGATTTTTGATGGCTCGGTTGCCGGTCTCTCTGAAGGCGGCGATGTGCGCTACAACGGCATCAAGGTGGGTGAGGTCACTCAAATTGCACTGGGAGCCGACCCGCGCCTTGTCCGTACACGGATTTCTGTTGATCGCCGTACACCCGTGAAGGTGGACAGCGAGGCGCGGCTGGAGTTTCAGGGCATTACCGGCGTGGCCTTTATTGAAATCACGGGTGGTTCACCTTCAAGCCGTAATCTTGAGGCAGTCGGTGACGAGGATGTGCCAATTATTGTGGCGGACCGTTCAGCCGTGCAGCAGCTCATAACGTCGGCACCTGCGTTGCTGACGGCGGCGAATGATCTGTTGGTGCGCGTGGACCGTTTGCTGGGCGAAAACGAAGGCCAGCTTTCTGCTACCGTGCGGGACGTTGAAACCGTATCGGGTACGGTTGCGTCCAACTATGAAGAGATTGACGCAATTATCAAAAACCTGGCTGTGGCCTCCGAGCAGATTGCGCAGATCACCGAGCGCATGAACGGTGCCGTGGGACAGATACAGGGCGCAGCAACATCATATGGCGCGCTGGCGGAAGATGCTCGCGCATTGGTGGCGGTGACACGACCTGCAGCCGAGCAGTGGGCAAACAGCAGCGTGCCTGAAATGGACCGGCTGTTGCGGGATACGCGGCGGATGATCGGGTCGGTGGACCGGCTGGTCGTGGAACTTGAACGAAACCCGACCGAGTTTCTGCTCGGCGAAGACCCTGCGGAGTATGGAAATTGATGAACGGTGGGTCTTTTGTGCGGCTGGTGTGTGCTGGTGCTCTGGCTTTGGTGGTGTCTGGCTGTGCCAGCGTTCTGGGGGGCAACACGCCTACGACGCTGTATGGGCTTACGGCGCCTGACGACTACGCCATGGCATTTGAAACCCCGTCCTGGCAGATGACGGTTGAGGAGCCGCTGGCGGAGCGGGCGCTGGATACGGATCGGATTGCGATCTATACGGGGCCGCACGCGCTGCAGTATTTCCCCGGTGCGCGCTGGACAGATCGTGCGCCACGTATCGTGCAGGATCTGATCGTCGAGAGTTTTGAACATGCGGGGCTGCATCTGTCAGCCGGGCGGCAGACGGCGGGCGTGCGTCCTACCGTAGCGCTCATCAGCGATCTGCGGGCGTTTGAAGCGGTGGTTGCCGGGGCGGGCGGCGAAAATGTCCAGCCGGTGACCCGTGTGCAGCTAAGCGCCCGTGTCGTGTCGCTTGAAGGCAGGACCATCCTTGCGGGCCGCACATTTGAGGCACAACAGGTGGCGGCAAGTGATGACGTGGCGGATGTGGTGACGGCACTCAACGCGGCGACCCAGCAGGTCATCCGCGAATTGGTTATCTGGTCCGCGACAACAAGCTCGAAGGGTTTGCCTGCCAGCTAGGCGATGCGACCAGTGGCCTCAGCGAGCAGGGCATAGACCTTGCCGATATCTGACGACATATAGGTTTCCGCCAGCAGGCCGTCCGGGTTTTGTGTTGCGGCCTCGGTGAGCAGATTTTCAAACTGCGACATGTAGCGTTCAGCATCGGCGCGGAACTCGGCGTTGTTCTGGTAGCGGTCCGCAATGAGGCTGTGTGGCTGCTTGCCGCGCAAGCCGGCCAGCCTGCGGCTAAACACATTGCGCTCGCCGGCACGGTACCGCTTCCACAGGTCAACGGGCGGGTTCTCCTCCAGCGCCCGGTCAATATCAATCGATAAGGACTGCAATGTCTCGATGATGTGATGTGCGGCGCGGGGCATGTTGATGTCGCGGCCTTCGCGGGCGCGTGCTGCCGAGAGCACGTCTCCCAGCCTCCACTGGCGACCATCAGGTGATGCATCGGCCCGTGCGGGTTCACCGGGCTGCAATGGACCGGGGGATGCGGGCTGGCCTGCGGCGTCTGCCGGGGGCCACGCACCGGAGGCGGGGTCGGGGGCCATACGGTCGAGTGCGTCGGCCACTGACTCGGCAATTGCGGCAATAGCGCTGATCTGTTCGGTCATGACGGCGCGCAGGCGATCTGCCTGGGTGCCTGCGTCCTGCGGCAATCTCTCAAGCCGCGCACCCAGTTCGTCGGTCGCGCCCTTCATGTCCTGTGCGGCTGATTGTGCGGCAGCGCCAATGTTGCTCAGCAGAGCCTTGAGGCGTTCGCCGCTGGCGTCCACATTCTTGGTGGAAAAATCTATGGCCTGCGCCAGATGCCCGGTTGCATCGGCGACGCGGGCCTGCATGTCGGCGGTGCGGGTATCCATCAGGCCGGTGGTCTGTTCGATCTGGCTGGCGGCTTCGCGCGCAGCCTGGGTCAGCCGTTCAGCTTCACGGGTGACGCGCGGTCCAAGCCCCATTGCTTTTGCATCTGCGGCGTCCAGCGCCTCGTTGAGCACGGTGGCGTGACCTGCGACGGCGGTTTCAATGGTGGTGGCGCGCTCACGCAGGTCGGCGGCCAGGGCGTCCAGCGTTTCGCGTTGCTCGGCGAAGGCGCGCACGGCGCGTTCGTTGTCGTCAGCCATGGTTTTGGTGGTACGATTCAGCGCCTCGCCCTGATCGGCAAAGCGGGTGGCCAGTTCACCGGCACGGGCGATTGCGGTTTCCGCAGTTGCGTCCAGCCTGTCGGCCTGGGCTTCCACATTTTCGCGCACCGCCTTGGCGGAGCGGGCCACCGCTTCGAGTGTCTTGGACAGATAGTCGCTGGCGCGGCCGATGCCCGCCTGTGCTTCGCCCATCTGGTCGGCGGCGCGGCCTGTCACTGTGGAAACGAGCTCCACCTGCGCGCGGGTGGCTTCAACAATGTGCGCGGATTCCTGCTCCAGCGCGCGGCCCACATCGCCCAGCGCCTTGCGTTCGCTGCCCACAAGGTCACGCAGGGTGCGGGCACGCATTTCAGCGCGGGCGCTGGCGGCTTCAAGGCCGTTGAGTTCGCCGGTCAGTGATTTGCGAAGGTCAGCGGCGCGGGCTTCCGCCTGCTTGAGTGCGTGGTCCATGCGGCGCATTTCCTGCGACACAGCGCGGCCCACGCTGGCGGTGGCGGAGGCTGCAGCGTCACTGGGCGTGAGCAGCATGCGGGTGGCTTCTGCCATGTGGTCAGCGCTTGCCCGCATCTGCGTGCCCCACCACATGACAAAGGCAAATCCCCAGATGATGGCGAGCGGGGCAAACAGTGCTGATGCCAGCGCTGCAAAGCCGAGCGGCGGCAGGGTCATCAGTCCGGCGGGGCCGTAGTAGCCAATGGCGTAGGCGAACATGATGCCCGTCCAGAATGCGCTGGCGATCGCCGCGATATACAGCGGTGTTGGCGTCGGCCTGCGTGGCCCGCGCAGGCGCGGTGCGGGACGGGGCCTCGCAGTTGCTTCACCGGCCTGCCCGGCAGGGATACCGGCCTGTCCGGCAGGCACTATGGGGCGCTCGAACAGATCCTCATCGCGCTCGCGTTCGGCGTCCGGTGCCGCGGCTGGACCGGCTGTGCCATCAGGCATGGCCGAGGCAATGTCAGAGCGGTTGGCGGGGTGGCGCTTTACAGTTTGGTCCGGCAATGGGCCGATCCTTTGCATATAAACGGAAGGGTCAAGATCGTATGGGCATTAACCATTTGTTTACTGTAACTTGTGCGGGTGCACGCTGCCAACAAGAGAAGCGGCGGCGACGGGTTGTCTGCCGGGGGCAGGTTTTCTGCCGGGCGCAGGCAGTGCGGCTTTGAGGAGACAACAACGGGAGGGCTGCCCTTTTGGGGCGGACAGGGGCCGATATGATTGCTGATCCGACATATAATCTCATACTTGCAGCGGCGTGCTTTTTGGGCATTCACATCTTCATTTCAGGCACGCGCCTGCGCGATGTGTTTGTGAATGCGATCGGCGAGAAGGCCTTCGCGGGCGTGTTCTCGTTGCTGTCGCTTGCCGCCATTGTATGGCTGGCGATGGCGTATAACCGCGCCAGCGATGAAACCTTCACGCTGCTGTGGACCGCTGAGCCCTGGTGGCAACACGTGGCCATGACGGTCATTCTGCTGGCCAGCATTCTGGTTGTGGTGGGCATCACAACCAAAAGCCCGACGGCCGCAGGGGCCGGTGAGCTTGTGGATGATCCGAATGCCGCCCAAGGCATTTTGCGGATTACGCGGCACCCTTTTTTGTGGGGCGTGCAGCTTTGGGCTCTGGCGCATATCGCCATGAACGGTGACCTGTCGTCGCTGATTTTCTTTGGCACGTTCGCCGTGCTGGCGCTCATCGGCCCACCGTCGATTGACGCCAAGCGCAAGCGGGCACTGGGCGAGAGGTGGGAAACCTTTGCAGCGCGTACCTCCAATGTGCCGTTTGGAGCGATCCTCACCGGCCGCAATACCGTGAACCTGCGCGAGATCGGCATCGTGTGGCCACTGGCGGGTGTGGTGCTTTATTTCGGGCTCTTATACGCCCACGAATGGCTGTTCAGTGTCAGTGCGTTACCGGTTCGTTAGGCATAAGGCGCACGGGCGAGGGAGCGTGAGGCGGGCTTAACAATTTTTATGGGGTTTGTTTTCTAGGCTGTGCAGGTTAGCCCTGTGAGATCGGGCACATTGGAAGGAAACACCATGCAGCCCGCTATCGCCCGCTCCCTGCCTCACACCGCGTCCCGTCCCGAACAGGCCGCCGGCCGGCCTATTGATCTGGTGCATCTGTCAAAGTTCACCATGGGACGGCGTGATCTTGAGGCTGAAATACTCGGCCTGTTCCGCCAGCAGCTTGCGGTGAGCCTTGAAAAGCTGGCCGCCGCCGCGCAGGAAAACGGCAACGACAAGGCCTGGGGCGAAGCTGCCCACACGCTTAAGGGGTCTGCTCGTGGGGTTGGGGCCTGGGCGTTGGCGGATGCTACGGCGGACGCTGAGACGCTGACATCAGGTGACGCCCGCCGTGCGGTTATCAGTCAGCTTGATGTGCTGGTGGCGGCGGCAACGGGGTTCATTGATGACCTGCTGGAAGACTGGCAGTCATAGCTGCTTGTCCTTCGCGGACGGCTTTGTTTTTATCTCCCCTCTCGCCCCCTCTCTCCCCGTCAGCCGCTTGCAAACCACGTCAATCGATACGCCAAACGCCGTTGAAAACACTCGTATTTTGATAGTTCGGTGACAGCGGCGTTGAGCCTTCGTTAACCATTCGGGCGCACTGTCTTTCGCACAGACAAATGACAGGCTGCCATGACTGCGCTGATGCGTTGCGGGCGGCCCGAACCCGGTGCGCGAGGCGGCGATGACTTTACAGGACACAAAACTGCCCCATACGGCGGCAACCCGTGCGGTGCCGACCGGCAAAACAGGCGGCCCCGCAAGGGTGTGCGTTGTGGGGGGTGCGGGTTATGTCGGCTCGGTGTTGACGCGGATCTTGCTGGCGCGCGGCTACGGCGTGACGGTGCTTGATACGTTCCTCTATGACCATGCGTTTTCGGTTGAGTGCGTGTATGACGAGCCTGGCTACCGGCTGGTGACAGGCGACCTGCGTGATGCGTCCGTAGTTGCAGACGCCCTGAATGACGCCGACCATGTGGTGCTGCTGGCGTCACTCGTGGGTGACCCGATCTCGAAAAAATATCCGGAATTGACGCGCTCGGTAAATCTGGACGGCAGTCAGGCGCTGTATGATGCGCTGGATGCCTTCGGCATCGAGCGGTTTGTGTTCACGTCCACCTGCTCCAATTACGGCCTGCGCGAAGACAGTTCGTTGGCGGATGAAGGCTCCGAGCTCAACCCGCTTTCGCTATATGCCGAAACCAAGGTCGGGTTTGAACGCTACGTGCTGTCGCGGCTGCATCAGCAGCAGGTGACGCCGACGCTGCTGCGCATTGCAACCGCCTTTGGCATGAGCCCGCGGATGCGCTTTGACCTCACCGTCAACGAGTTTGGCCGCGCCATGGCGCTGGGCCAGCCGCTGGATGTGTATGACAAGGACACATGGCGGCCTTACGCCCATGTGCGCGACATTGCATCCGCCATCATCACCGTGCTTGAAGCGCCTGCCGCCAAGGTTGCCGGCGAAGTGTTCAATGTGGGGTCGGACGCCAACAACTACACCAAGGCGATGCTGGTGGAGGAGTTCGCCCGCCACGTGGATGCGCCGGTGCGCTTTGTCGAAAAAGGGTTTGATGCGCGCAACTACCGCGTATCGTTTTCCAAGATCCGCACCCAGCTTGGTTTTGAGGCGCAGCACTCTGTGGCTGCTTTCGTACCGCAGCTCATCGCTGCCGTGCGCGATGGGCTGTATGGCCGGGTTGAAAATATTGAAGGCTATTACGGCAACTACACGGTGCGTGATGGCGTGCCGGAAACGATTGCCATTACAGAGCAGCGCCGTGAGCCGGTTTCGGCCTAGGGAAAGGTTTGCACCATGAGCCAGGCGAGCGTTTCAGATCGTCTGAGGACTGACGAACCGTCTGATCTGCCTCAGCGCGTGCGTGAGGCAGTGCGCAGCGTACTTGGCGACGGCGCGGGCCCGTTTGCGCTGCATGAACCTGAAATCGGCGACCTTGAAGCACGGTATGTCAATGACTGCGTGGCGTCGGGATGGGTGTCAACAGTCGGCCCTTATGTGGATAAACTTGAAGCCGCGTTGGGCAAGACCTGCGGCGTAAGTCATGTGTTTGCCACGTCATCGGGCACGGCTGCTTTGCATCTGGCGCTTGAAGCACTGGGTGTGGGGGCAGGCGACGAGGTGATTGTGCCGTCATTGTCGTTTGTGGCAACGGCCAATGCCGTTTCCTACACAGGCGCTGTTCCCCATTTTGCAGACGTGGACGAATGGACGCTGGGCCTCGATCCGCGCGCGCTCAAGGTGCACATGGATGATGCCTGTGTGATGCAGGCGGGCGAATGCCGCACCAAGGCGACCGGGCGGCGCGTTGCGGCGATCATCGTCATGCATTCGTTTGGTCATCCTGCTGAAATGGATGCGATTGCCGAGGTGGCCGCACAGTGGAATGTGCCGCTGGTGGAAGATGCCGCCGAAGCGCTTGGCTCGTCTTACGGGGGGAAACCTGCGGGTAGCCTGTCGCGCGTTGCAGCACTTTCGTTCAACGGTAACAAGATTGCGACGGCCGGTGGCGGCGGCGCGGTACTTACCAATGACGCGGCGGTGGCCGCGCGTGTGCGGCATCTGGGCTCCACTGCAAAGCAGCCGCACAAGTGGGAGTATGTCCACGACGAAACCGGCTTCAACTACCGGATGCCAAGCCTCAATGCGGCGCTGCTGCTGGCGCAGGTGGAGCGGCTGCCTGACTTCATCAAGCGCAAACGGCAGCTGGCGGCGCGCTATGCGGCAACATTCTGTTCGGTGTCGGGGGCAGACTTCATGGGCCAGCCACCCGGCGCACGGTCCAACTATTGGCTCAACACCATCAGGCTTGCAGTGAAGGCACGCAAGGAGCGCGACGCGGTGCTGGAGGTGCTGATTGCTGACGGCATTCTGGCGCGTCCCGTATGGGAGCCGTTGCATCATCTGCCGATGTATCAAAAATGTCCGCAGGCTGACCTTCCGGTGACGGAGCGTCTGGCGGTGCAGCTCATCAACCTGCCCTCAAGCCCCAAGTTACAGGCAAAGGTGCATGGCTGATCGCGCCCGACATATTGCACTGGTAACAACCACGCGGGCGGACTGGGGCATCTTAAAGCCGCTGGCCTGCGCGCTGCGTGATGATGCGGGCATCCATCTGTCGATCATTGCAGGTGGTGCGCATCTGTCGGCGGCCCATGGCGCGACGGTGAGCGAAATAGAAACGGCCGGGTTTGAGGTTGCGTTTCGGGTGCCGATGCCACTGAACGATGATACGCCACGTGGGGCAGGCCATGCGCTGGGCACCGCGTGCGCTGGTTTTGCGGATGCGTTCGCCGAACTTGCGCCGGACATGGCTGTTGTATTGGGCGATCGGTTTGAGATTCTGGGGGCTGCAACGGCGGCGCTGATGGCGCGGGTGCCACTGGCGCATCTTCATGGCGGCGAAGCCAGCGAAGGCCAGATCGATGAACAGGTGCGCCACGCGGTCACCAAGATGGCGCATCTGCATTTTCCTGCTGCACAGGCCTATGCGGACCGGATCATCTCCATGGGGGAAGATCCGGCGCGGGTGTTTGCCGTTGGTTCGCTGGCGGTTGAAACCATCCGCAACGAGGCGGTTCTGGAGTGGGCACCGATCGCCCGCGAGCTTGGGATGGATCCCGCGCGCGGTGTGCTGGCGGTGACCTATCATCCGGTCACGCTGGCGGACGATCACGGCGTTGGGCCGGTGCTGGCGCTGGGTGAGGCGCTGGCGCTTTTCCCCGACATGCAACTGGTGATAACCGGCGTGAACGCAGACCCCGGCAGCAGCGCTGTTGCGCAGGGTATGCAGCGGCTGGCGAAGGCGCACGGGACAAATGCACGTGGGCGCGCGGTGCTGGTGCCGTCGCTTGGTCATGCGCGTTATCTGGCGCTGGTGAAGGCGGCAGCGGCCGTAGTTGGCAATTCATCCAGCGGTATCATCGAAGCGCCAGCGCTTGGCACGCCGACGGTCAATATCGGTCCGCGCCAGGATGGTCGGCTGCGGGCACCGTCGGTGATTGATTGCGCGCAGACGCCCAACGCCATTGCCGGCGCGCTGACGCAGGCCCTGTCGCCTGCCATGCAGGCGCACGCGGCGCGATGCGCTACGCCCTATGCGGGCGACAACACATGCGCGCAGATTGTTGATGCGCTCAAGAGCGTGCCGCTGGAAGGCCTTCTCATCAAGCGTATGCATGAGCGTAGTGTTGACGACATGCGCGCCAATGTAAGCGCAGTGGAGCTGGTGCGATGAGCGATCACGTGACAGTCATTGCCGAGGCCGGTGTCAATCACAACGGGTCACTCGACACGGCGCTTGCACTGGTCGCGGCGGCGGCGGATGCGGGTGCCGACATCGTCAAATTTCAAACCTTCAAGGCAGATGCTTTGGCGGCAGCTTCAGCGCCCAAGGCTGTCTATCAGGCGCGCGAAACCGGCTCGGCACAGTCGCAGCTTGAGATGTTGCGGGCGCTTGAGTTGCCTTACGCCCACCATCACGAACTTGCACGGGCCTGCGAAGCTGCGGACATAGAGTTTTTATCAACGGCGTTTGATGCTGAAAGTCTGGCTTTTCTTGTCGGCGAGATGGGCATTGCGCGCATCAAAATACCCTCCGGCGAATTGACGAATGCGCCGCTGGTGCTGGCCGCGGCGCGCAGTGGCCTGCCGGTGATTGTCTCCACGGGCATGGCAACGCTGGGCGATGTGGAGGCAGCACTAGGCGTGATTGCGTTTGGTATGATCGGCGGCAATGAAGCGCCGTCGCGCGCAGCGTTCGAGGCGGCGTATGCCAGCGAACAGGGCCGCGCAGCGCTTGCCGGCAATGTCACGGTTCTGCATTGCACGACGGATTACCCAACACCACCTGACGCGGTCAACATGCGCGCCATGGCGACCATGGGCCGCGCGTTCGGGGTCAGGACCGGCTATTCGGATCATACGGCGGGGCTTGCCGTTCCTGTGCTGGCGGTGGGCCTTGGCGCATCGCTGATTGAAAAGCACTTCACTCTTGATCGCTCAATGCCGGGACCGGATCACACAGCGTCGCTAGAGCCAGATGATCTGGCGCGGATGGTTGCGATGATACGCGAGGCGCAGGCAGCGCTTGGTTCGCCGGTGAAGGCACCGGGATCTGCCGAACGGGCGAACATTGTTGTTGCCCGCAAATCGCTTGTGGCAGCACAACCTATTGGCGCGGGTGATCTGTTCACGGAGCAAAATCTTGGCGTAAAGCGTCCCGGCGACGGACGCACACCAATGGACTTTTGGCGTGTGCTTGGCACATCCGCAACGCGGGCCTATGCCCCTGATGAGGCCGTGGAATGACGCAGACCGCACCTGCAGGCGCTGTGATGCGCGACACAATTCTGATTGGCGGCGGCGGGCACGCCCATGTGGTGGCCGATGTGCTGGCAGCCCTTGGCCGTCCCGTGCGCGGTTTCGTGGCGCCAAGTTGCAAAACCGTTCTGGACGGGGTTGCCTGGCTGGGCAGTGACGCGGTGCTGGACGAGCTTGCGCCAGGCACCGCCGACCTTGCATTGGGCATTGGCTCCACCGGTGACGTATCGCTGCGGCGCGCGCTGTTTGAAACGCTGAAGGGTCGCGGTCATGGCCTGCCGGCACTGGTGCATCCCACGGCCTCCGTGGCGCGCGGTGTGCGGCTTGGTGACGGGGCGCAGGTGATGCTCGGCGCTGCGGTTCAGGCGGGTGTCGTTGTGGGCGTCAACAGCATTATCAATACGGGTGCGGTGGTGGATCATGATTGCCGCATCGGCGACCATGCCCATGTGGCACCGGGCGCTGTGTTGTGTGGCAACGTCACGGTGGGTGACGCGTCGCATGTGGGCGCGGGCGCGCGGGTTATTCAGGGCTTGACTGTTGGCGCAGGTGCGCTGATCGCAGCGGGGGCTGTGGTGTTACATGACGTTGCGCCGGGCGCGCGCGTTGCAGGGGTTCCGGCACGGGAGATGGCACGATGACGCAAGCCAACTGGCGCGATGTGTGTCTGCCGCCGGATACACCGCTCGAAGGCGTGATCCGCCGGATCACCGAAACCGCAAAGCAGATAGCCCTGGTGGCGGATGCCGACGACAGGCTGCTGGGCACCATTACCGACGGTGACATTCGCCGCGGCATTCTGCGTGGGCTGGGGCTTGATGCACCGGCACGCGAGGTGATGAAGGAAAACCCGATCGTGGCCGGGCCGGACCTGAGCCGCGACACCTTGCTGCGCTACATGCGCGACGGGCGGGTGAAGCAGCTTCCCATCGTGGATGACACCGGGCGGCTGGTGGGCCTTGAATTGCTGGATGCCATGCTGAGCCGTCCGCAGTCTGACAACTGGGTGGTGATCATGGCAGGCGGCCTGGGCACGCGGCTTCGTCCGATCACGGAAGATATTCCAAAGCCGCTGGTGCCGGTGGGCGGTCGTCCGGTGCTGGAAACCATTATTGAACAACTGGCGGGCCAGGGCTTCACGCGGATTTTTCTGGCGGTGAATTATCTTGCCGAGCAGGTGCGGGCGCATTTTGGTGATGGTGCACGCTGGGGCGTGGAGATTGACTATCTGGAAGAAGAAACCCGGCTGGGCACAGCGGGGGCGCTGACACTGCTGCCGCAACGGCCGCCTGCGCCATTTCTGGTCATGAACGCGGATCTTGTGACCGACATAGACTTCAGGCGGCTGCTTGGTTTCCACGCCGATGAGACAGCGGATGCCACCATGTGTGTGCGCGAATACAAGTTTCAGGTGCCGTATGGCGTTGTGGAAACGCAGGGCAACCGGATTACGCAGCTTACGGAAAAACCGCAGCACAGCTATTTCGTGAACTCCGGCATTTATGCGCTTGAGCCGGATGTGCTGGATCTGGTGCCGACCGGGCACTTTTATGACATGACCACGCTGTTTGATGATCTCATGGCGCGGCAGGGCCACGGCGTGGTGTTTCCGGTACACGAATACTGGATCGACATTGGCCAGTTTGATGATCTGGAACGGGCGCGGACGGATTTTTCCGGCGTGTTTACCCCCAAGGGCAAGCGGGCGGTCTGATGCATCTGGCGACGGTTCTGGCGCGCGGCGGCTCCAAGGGCGTGCCGGGGAAAAACATTCGGTTGATCGCAGGCAAACCGCTGATTGCCCACACGGTTGAGCACGCGCTGGCAGCAGGCGTGTTTGATGCGGTGGCGGTATCCAGCGACAGTGCCGACATTCTGGCGGCCGGTAAAAAGGCGGGGGCAACGCATCTGGTGGAGCGGCCTGCCGAGATGGCGAGCGATGAAGCGGGCAAGCTGCCTGCGATCAGGCATTGCGTTGCGGCGATTGAACAAGAGCTTGGCTGCGTGTTCGAGACGATTACGGATTTACAACCGACGTCACCGACACGGCACCCTGACGATATTCGTGCGGCGGTGGCCATGCAGAAGCGACTTGGGGTTTCAAACGTAATTTCCGGGACACCGGCGAAGTCGTCGCCGTACTTCAATCTGGTGGAACTACAGGCCGATGGCTCTGTCGCGCTTTCGAAACCGCCTGCGGCAGACGTTGTGCGGCGACAGGATGCACCGCGTTGCTTTGACCTTAACGGGTCAATTTATGTGTGGCGGCGCGACGCGCTGATGGACGGCGACGGACTTTGGTTTGCCGATACACATCTGTATGAGATGCCCGCCGAGCGGTCCGTTGATATTGATACGGAACTTGACTTTGCCTTCGCCGATTTTGTGATGCGCCGTTAGGCCGTCATCGCAAAAGGTGCCGCCTGCGCGCGGGGTGGAAACACATTTGTGTCCAGGCGCGGTATCTGCAACAGGCCTTCAATGCCTGGAACCACGCTGTGCGGACTGGTGGTAAAGGCGGCAGTGCAGCATAGCGCTTCAAGGCAGGCCAGTGTCTCGTTGTTGTAGCCGCCATAGGGGTAGCAGAAGGTAAAGCCGTCGCTTGACGCACCTATGGCCTCAAAAAGACGCAGCGACTTGAAGATATCCGCCCGCTGATCTGCCGCGCTCATGCGGTTGAGCCACACATGGTTGTTGCCGTGGCTGCCGATCATATGACCGGCCTCGTGCATTTCACGTAGCTGGGCGGCGTTGCAGTACAGATCGTCGGCAAAGGTGTGCGCGTCGGTACTTATTGTTGCGCTGAACAGATCATCGGTGAGTGTGGCCCTCAGGTCGTCAGGTAAAGCGTGCTGCAACATGCGCTTCACGTAAATGACGTCTGCTGTGTCGTAGCCAAAATCCTTGTGGTGTTCGGCGCGATACATGTCAGGCGCTGCAAGACCGGGGTGGGCGCGCACGGCATCGTCAATGAGTGCGCCGAGTGCTGCCGGGTCGGCTCCGCCGGCCAGAATGAAATGGATCTTGTTGACGTCCAGCATCTGCCGGTCGAGGGCTGCACACGAAGGCGGAAAGAAGATGCCCTTGTGGCCCCGCGCTTCAAGTTCAGGAAACACATGGTGATAGTGGTCCGCATAGCCGTCATCGAAGGTCAGAACACAAGCCGGGCGTGACTGCGGGCGGGTGCCGCGGATCGCGGTAATCGCATCTCCGGGACGCAATATCTCGTAGGTGGCTTCGAGGTAGTCCAGTTGCGTGCCAAAGTCGGTTACTTCAAGTCCCTTAATACCCGGCCACCGGCTGCCCGCGATGGGGCGCACGAAGTGATACATGATGACATCAAGTTGGGGTGAGGGTGTTTTGGCCATGGGTCAGCGCTTTTGCAGGGTGAGGTGCCAGCGGCTGTGGACATGGCCGGTTTGGGTGTCGGTGCGGTCAACGCGGATGCGGTCCAGCACAGCGAAGTGGTGTGACACCAGCTCATCGATTTTCTGCGACGTGAAAAAGGATTGCAGCGTGTCTTTTTCGTGGTGGGTTTCAATCACTTCCTCGTGGTCACCGCCGCCAATCAGGTCGCAGTAAAACAGCCCCTGGGGGCGCAGCACACGGGCGACCTCGCCAATGCCCTCGCGGGCGATGGCGAAGGGCATGGAGTCAAGCACGCCGTGGCTGACGGCAAAGCCGAAGAACCCGTCGTCAAAGGGAAGCGCGCGAATATCAGCCTGATGGGCGCGCTGGTCAGCGTCGCTCACACCGCGTGACCGCAACCAGTCGCGGGCGGTTTGGACGGCGGTTTGGGACAGGTCAAAGCCGTAGGGCGTAAAGCCGAAATCCAGCGCCATCGCCATGTGGCGGCCAATGCCACAGCCCACATCAAGCATCCGCATACCCTGGGCGTCCGGCTGCTTGTCGTCGAAACTGTCAAAGCCCGTGCGCTTGCGCAGGTGTTTTGAGATGAAACGCACCATTTCCTCGTCGGGGTAGAAAACAAAGTTCTGTTTGTTTTCGTAAGACTGCTCCCAGGCGGGGCGGCGGCTCTCATCTGCTGGCGGGGACAGTGTCATGGCGAATGCTGCTTTCAGGCGGTGAGCGCTGCGGGCGCAGATGCGCTGTGGTGAGATGAAACGGTGTTTGGCCGGTCCTGATCGGCGTCAGCCTTGAACAGACGGACAGGTGCGTTTGGCACGCTGGTTTTTACGGCGAAGCGAATGTCGGTATTTGCCGCATCAAACGGCTCAAAGTAGTTTGGCACCGTCAGGGGGCCATCCGCTGGAACAGGCTGCCATTCAGTAGCATTGAACGCCGATGCGGGGATGCCGTGGACGTAGATGTCAGCGTATTCCGCACCTGTCCGGGTGATCAGGTCTTGCAGCGCATTGCCGGTTGGTGCCAAGGCGGCGTCGGGGCCAAACCAGTCCACGACTCGCAACGCGGTTGCGCCTTTTGCTGTGCATAGACGGGTGACGGCCAGCGCGTGCATAGCGTCATCGGTGCTGATGCCGTACACGGTGTACTCATAGGTCGGGTGGTGCAGATACCGCGCGGCAATGTAGGCGGCGGTCTTTTTGGGTATGGCTGATGCGGCGAGCAGCTTTGTTGCCTGCGGCGTACACAGGTCAGTGTGCGTCAGCGGGCGGGCCACGGCGTTGGCTGGCCGGGCGGTAGCGCTTTTTGCCCGTGCGGCACCGCGCAGCAAATGCTGCTCACGCAGAAATGGATTGATAATCACATATCTGTCGAGCGTGCCGGTGGTGTAGCCAAGCGCCTTGTAAACGGGGGCCACGGCGGCGTTGTTGCCAACTGTGCCGATAAGGGTGTGCGGTTCGTTTTGCTGGAGGAAGCGCACGAGACGCATACCAAGGCCACCGGCCTTGATGGCGGGGTTCACCATCCATGTTGTGAGCCATACGGCATTTGAATCGGTGATGTCTTCGGCATACTGGCGTGTGGTGATAAAGCCCAAAATGGCGTCGGGTTCCGGTTCGCCGGGCCTTTGGGCAACAACAAAGCTGTAGCGATTGTTGGCCGGGTCGGCGTGTTGCCAGTCCATCAATGTGTGGTCGTGGGCCAGCACATGACCTTTGGCCCAGTGCGTATCCAGAAAATGCTGTACCCGGACAATATCACCTGCGGTGCAGAAGCGTATGTCGGGTGGTGTTGTGGCGGGCGTGTTCATTTGGCCGCCTCAATCAGTTCAAACAGGCCGTATTGGCGGCTGAACAGCCAGGCTATGGGGCGTTCGTCGAAGGCTGTGGCGGGCACGGGTCTGGCCAGCCGGTGAAACCCGTGGGCGCGGGCCGCTGTTATGGCGGCTTCGATCTGTGGCACTTCGATGGCAACGTGCACCAGCTTCTGGCCCTTTGCCAGACTGTCGGTCACGGGTGACGTGTCACTGGCGGGCTCAATGAGTTCTATGCATTGCCCGGCGATATCCACGAACGCGACTTTCACCTGCTGGGTTTCGTCATGGGTAATGGCGGCATCGGGGACCAGTGCCGCAATGCTTTGCACGGCCAGGCCCACATGGTGGGCGCGGGCACCGGGGCCAAAAAAGTTGAGCGGCGTCGTCATGCGGCCACCTGTGTATCAAGCGTGATGCTGGCAGGTGCAGGGTAGGGGGTGCTGAGGCTCCACGAGAAAACATCGGGTGCGTCGCGGTCAAAGCCGCTGGCGGCCCAGAACTCCTGACACGGACGATTGCGTTCGGTTGGGGTGAGGTGAGCGGTGAGCGTCTCAGCGCCGGCGCAGGCGGCCCATTGTGCTGCCAGATGCACCATGGCTTGCTCAACGCCGCGCCCCATGACACGGCAACTCAGCAGAAAGTCTGTGATGGTTGCCTTGCTGCCCTCACAGGCAATGCCAACAATGCCTGTCAGGCCATAGTCGCCAAACTTATCGCTCACGCGCACTGTCAGCACGTGATGCCCTGCCTTGGCTGACCATGCCAGCAGGTCGTCGGCGGTCATGCGGCGGGTGGCCATGTTCATCTGGTTGGTCTTGTTGAAAAGCTGTGCGGCGCGGGTGATGTTTGCCGCGTTCAAGGGCGTTGCTTCAATGTGGACGCCAAGCTGGTCCAGCCATTCGTCCTGCGACATGCCCGGTGTTGCGGCGGCGGTGCGTTGGCGCTCGGCGGCGTAAAGCTCTGATCGCACGCGGTCTTCATTGGTCACGGCAACCGTATCGAAGCAGGGCAGTGCATCCAAAGTACCGGCGGCGAGGGTTGGGTCGGTTGGCCAGTCGGGCACCAGAATGCCGGGCAGGGCCTGCGCCACGCGGGCGCGCTCGGCGGGGTTGTCGTCAATGAATATGGCTGCGTCTGCACCCAGTTTCAGCTCGCGAAGCAGTTCTGCGATATTGGTTGCCTTGTCGGTCCAGTTGATGCGCCACCCGGCAAAATCACCTGGCCGTAAAACCATGTCCGGGTGATGGGTGAGGGCGTCGAGAGCCACGGCCTCGTCGTTCTTGGAGGCAATGGCGAGCACAATGCCGCGGCGGGTGAGCGCCTTGAGGCGCTGTTGGAAAGCCAGAAAGGCTTCGCCCTTGAGGCTATGGCCGCCAAGAGCAATGCCGCCCCAACCTGTTTCGCCCACAACGCCGCCCCACAGGGTGTCGTCGAGATCAAGGATGATGAGTTTGCGGCTGCGGCCTGCAAGCGCGTCCATCGCGGCATACACATCGGTGGCCGCATGGTGAAATACTTTTGCGGCGTAGGGCACTTTTGCAGCGGCCCACATTTTGGGGCTCCATGCGGCGTCGCCACCAGAAGCCGAAAGCCAGCGCTCCGTATCGAGAATAAAAGTGTTGGGGATGTCGGCAAGGCACTGCGCAAGTCGCAGGTTCATGGTGGCGAGCAAATGGTGCAGGCCGGTGTGCGGTTTGAAATCCAGCGGCCCGAGGCCGCGCGCGGCACGGGGTGTTGCCCAGCTTGCCACAAACACCGCGCGGTGCGTGCGGGCGGCTGAAGCGATGAGGCCGGCAAACGCATCTACCTCGTCCAATACCTGTTGGGCGTCATAGGGCGCGAATGTTTGTGCCTGTGCGAAGGATGCAACGGCACCGTGGGGCTGGGTCCACACGATCAGTGTATCGGTTTGCGCGGGTGCGTTGTTGCCAACTGTTCTCAGCGCTTCGTGAGGTCGGCCGAAGGGGGTTGTTTTTGCCTCAACCGATGGTCGCGCTGCCATCAGGGTACGGACGAATGTATCGGCGTTAAAATCCGATATCAGCGTGATGGTCGCCGGGTGGGTTGGCGTATCAGTCATGACGTTTGCGCAACCTGTTTGGTGGTGCGCCCATCGCTTGGGGCTAGGCGGCGGATGCCACATAGGCCGCCAGGGTCGCGGGCGTGCTGTAGGGGCCGTCTGGTTCGCCGAGCAGATCCTCGTCCAGAAGCTGCAGGGCTTCTCCGCGCTGGCGGGCGATCACTTCTTCCAGCGCAACAATGAGGTTGATGAGGGCGAGGCTGTCCAGCGGGGACTGGTCGCCGGTGAGGGCGGTTGCCGGCGTCTTGGTCACATGCTGATGCGCGGGCAACTGCATGTTGACCTCGTCAATCGCTTCAAACACGGATGCAAGGGCGTCTTCGACCGACAGCATGGGCTGGCTCCACTGCGAAATATCGAGGAGAATCCTAGGCCCTATTGGTTAATCAGATGTTGATGATGCAGCCGCCCGGCGCGGCTGAGCAGGGCTATTCGGCGGCGGATTTTTCGCTGGCTGCTTTTTCCGCGTCGAACTTTTCATATTCATGCGCAATCGAGCGTTCGATAAGCAGCCGCCAGACGGGTTCTGCCACTTCGGCGGCGAGGCCCTTGATTTTGGCCTCAGCCAGCACCTTGCTCACCACGTCTTCAATCCGGTCGGTATCGCGCACGGTGTCGCGGTTTTGTTTTACGCGGGCCGCTTCCTCGATGTAACGCAGGCGCTCCGCCATCAGATGCACCAGCTCTCGGTCCAGCCGGTCAATTTCGCGGCGGACATCAGCCATTGTTTCGCAATGTTTGGCTTTAGGCTTCTGGGCTGGCTTGGGGGCTGGCGTGTTGGTCATGGACTGCAAACAACTCGGTTGAACAGGGTCTGTCGGTTATATGGCGTCTTGCGGGCTGCGTCGAAAGGGTTTCGTACGCGACAAAGTGACGGGGTGCGAGGGGCGGGGTGTTGAAACTGATAGGAGCACCCCATATACATATTTATTACGGTAAATATTTTTATTCACATAAAGTGACGTGAAAAAGGTATTTGCCTCGTTCCGCGCTTTGACCCGGCCCACCTGTATGGGTTATGTGCAGCGCCACATATATTCGGTTTGAGTGCGGATATATCCGCTTATATCCGCCTGCTTATGCCGTCCCTGATCGCTATGAAGGATCGAAGTGCTCATGTCTGAGGCAGCCGTCAAGGTGAACCCGAACGCGCCCACCGAGGAGGAGGTTCTCTCGGTCCATCATTATACAGACCGGCTGTTCAAGTTCCGCATCACCCGCCCACCGACTTTCCGGTTCCGCTCCGGCGAATTCGTGATGATCGGTCTGCCCGGTCCCAAGGGAAAGCCCATTTTGCGGGCATATTCGGTCGCAAGCCCGTCCTGGGACGATACGCTTGAGTTCTTTTCCATCAAGGTGCCGGATGGTCCGCTGACCTCGATGTTGTGCAACATCAAGCCGGGCGACAAGGTGCTGCTGGGCAAAAAACCCACCGGAACGCTGGTGCACGATGCTCTGCTGCCCGGCAAGCGGCTCTACATGTTTTCCACCGGCACCGGCATCGCGCCGTTCGCCTCCATCATGCGCGATCCTGAAACCTATGAGCGGTTTGAGCAGGTCATTCTCACGCATACCTGCCGCGAAGTCAGCGAGTTGCAATACGGGTTTGAGCTGGCGGACGGTCTGAAAGACGATCCGCTGGTGGGCGATGTGGCTCCGCAAAAGTTTGTGCATTACACAAGCTGCACCCGCGAGGAATATCTGTCTCGCGGTCGGATCACTGACCTTATCACCAGTGGCAAACTTTTTGACGATCTGGGCGTGCCGCCGCTGAACCCTGAAAATGACCGGGTAATGATCTGCGGATCCATGGATATGATTAAAGACACCAAGGAACTGTGCGAAAAAGCGGGGCTGGTCGAAGGTTCCAACGCCAAGCCTGATACCTTCGTGGTTGAACGCGCCTTTGTGGGCTAGGCCCTGATTTTATGTGAGGGCCGACGCTGATGGCCGCGACGGTGCTGTGTGCCAGCGACATGCCGCAAGCCGATGTGCTGACACTTGGCGCACGCCACACCGGGCTGCGTGGTGCTCACGCGGCGGACCGTATGCTGTTTTTGCAGTCGGATGCCTCGGGCACTCAGCCGTTTCCCCAATCAGACCTGGCGCGTGATCTTGGTGCGCTGGCCCATACGGTTGAAGCTGCCGCCGGCACGCGGTCACGGCTTGCCCCGGCGCTTGATGCTGCCCTGCTGGATGAAGCGTTGCTGCTGCATTGCCGGGATGCGATGCCCAAATGCCTGGGCCTGGCACAGAGCCACGCAATTGCGTTTGTTCTTGGCCAGGGGCAGGCATTTCCGGCAAATCTGGATGCCCCTGACGGCATGGTGTTTGAGCTTTTGCGATCACTCGATGCACCGATTTCCCTTAAGGGTGACGTGGGCGGCGTGGCTGTTGTGACGGCGGATAACTGGTCTGCGTCCGCGGAGGCTGTGGGTGTTGTGGCGCGGTCGGCGGCGCTGGCGCAGTTGTGTGCGTCGGCCATAGAAAAATCCATCACGCGGCCTGCCGGTGAATTGTCGCCTGAGGTGGTGTGGGATGTCCTGGGTGCCGGAGCGCGGGTGGCTTCAGCTCTGCGCGCGGCGGGGCACCTGCGTGGCGCTGTGCTTACATTTCGGGGGCGCGGACGCGTCATTGGACCGCTGGAGGGTGACCGGCTGCTGAGGTTTGGTGTTTCCAACTGGCGCTAGCTATTTGCGGCAGATGTGTTTTCGGCGCAGGTTAATGCAACTAGACTTCAGCATTGCGCTTTCCCAGCACCTTCCCAGCACCTTTTCCGGAGACGACCTGATGGGCCTGTACGAAAAATATGTTCTGCCGCGTTTTCTGGATACAGCATGCGGCGCCAAGCCCATTACCTATCAGCGCCGGAAAGTTGTGCCGCTGGCCGAAGGCCGCGTGCTTGAAATAGGCATGGGCACCGGCTTGAACCTGCCATATTACGACAAAGCCAAGGTAGAGATGATCTTTGGTCTTGAGCCTGCCCAAGAGATGCGCAAACGCGCGGAACCCAAGGTGGCCGAATATGGCATTCCCGTTGAGTTCATTGACCTGCCGGGCGAGGAGATACCGCTTGATGACAAGTCAATCGATACGGTTCTGCTGACCTACACCCTGTGCACCATTCCCGATGGTATCAAGGCGTTGAAGGGCATGGCGCGGGTGCTCAAGCCCGGCGGCAAGCTGATTTTTTGCGAGCACGGCAAAGCTCCTGATGCCAATGTTGCCAAATGGCAGAACCGCATCAACCCGATCTGGAAAAAGATTGCCGGCGGCTGCAATGTCAACCGGCCGATCCCCGACATGCTGGCTGAAGGCGGCTTCAGGATTGAAGGCATGGAGACCATGTACCTGCCATCAACACCGAAGTTCGCAGGCTTCAATTACTGGGGTCAGGCGGTGCAGGGCTGACGCGGGGCAGATTGCTTCCCTCGTGCTTTCAGCTTTTCCGCCCGTCCAGCCGCCACGGCGGAAAACGGCGGTTGCTGCTTTTTTGCAGGAAACACAGCGGGTTGCCGTCGGGGTCACTTAGCAATGCCTCGCGCCACAGCCAGCTTTGGTCCGTTGGTTGCTGGGTAAACACAACACCGCGTGCTTCTGCATCACGCACAGCCTTGTCCACATCATCAAACTCGAAATAGATGCGCGTGCCTGAGGAAAGCATTTTGTCTGCGAGGTGGATTGAGTATGTCTCGCCGCCCGGCAGTTCAAACCGGGCGTAGTGGTCATCCCTTACGATGAGCGCCATGCCAAGTTTTTGATAGAACTCTATGGCGCGCGGGATATCAGTCACGCTGACTGTGACCTGGTTCAGTCTCATGCTGATGCTACCAGTAGCTTGTCATGATTTGCGCGGCCCAATCGGGTTCGCGGACATCGCCTCGGGGCAAGAAGCCTTTCATTACCGGCTTAAGGTCCAGCACAGGCGTGCCGTCGATGGCGTCCAACCCGGTCAGATGAAGTGTCCGGCCGTCAACACGCTCAATGCGGGCAATGGTGGCGCCAATGCGGTTGGGCCTGCCCTTGCCGCGTTGGGCGAAGATGCCGACGCGCGGCCACTGTGTATTGCCGCGCGGGTGGCGGGCTTTGCTCTCAACCTCGGTGTCGGGCACCTGATGAAACAGGTAGATGACTTCAACGTGACTGAAGGCGTCGATACCCATCAGGGCTTCAGCGTCAAAGCGCTCGTCGAGCACGATAGAAGCGGCGACCGAATCCCACTCGTCATCAATCGGTTCCGTGCGTCCAGTGATTACGTGGCCGATTGCAGTTACGTGAAAAGTATCAGGCACGGGTTCCCTCCTGTTGAGGACGCGGGGTTATCAGGCGACGGTGCAGTTTCCCACGCACCCGGCGGCGCAGAAGCCCCGGTTTACGCGCGCTTGCGGTTGGATGTCGTCGTGGGGACTGCCATTGCTTCAGCGTTGCGTTCTGCGATGCGGGTGAGCAGGGCTTTGGTGCGCAGTTGGCCAAATACGTCAAGCGCCTGGGGAATGGCAGCGGAGGCCATGGCTGATGCGGTGTCGGTATCCATACCGTCTGCGAGTTGATCGTAGAAGGCGTTCACTTCCAGTGCGGCCATTGCGTCTGCAAGGTCGGCATATTTTTTCAGGTAGGATGGGCCGTAGCCTTTTTGCGTTGTGAAGCCAAGCGCCTGAATGTTGCGCCACGCGCATAACAACGCGGCGTCATGGGGGCTGAGGGTGGTTTTGCCATCGCTGGTTTGGGCAAGGGCAACAATGCCTGCGGCAGCCATCTCGCGGATTTCTGCAAGCGGCATACCGCTGTCTTCGCTGACCTTGTTGATATCCACCATGCTGCGGCCGGTGTCTGCGCCCAATCTGTTGGCCAACATGATGTCGAGGCCGAACAGGCCGGGCACCATGTCGGGCTCACGGTCTCCGGCTTGCTCGATCAGGCGGCGGATGACGCCGAGCGGCAAAAACCTTTCGCGCTGGAGGGTGCGGATGAGCGTTAGCCGACGCAGGTGATGCTCGCTGTAGATTGCTACATTGGTTTTGGGGCGGTCGGGCTCCGGCAGCAGTCCTTCGCGGATGTAATACCGAATGGTCTCGCGCCCGATACCGCTCTTTTCCTCAAGTTCTTTCATCTTCATGGGCAGCGTCTTTCCTGACAGGACGGCGTAACGGTGCGGATGTATGTTCTTTTATACGGAGCCACACTCCGCATTGATTGCGGAGTGACTTGAAAAGGTCAAGTGTTGCGCTTGTGAACAGACAATTTGGCGCAGCAAAGCTGGTGCTTTGGCGCATTTCATGCTTTGGAGCAGGGCATGGATTTTCCTGATGCGTTCCGATAGGCCATACGCAGCCCCGATATGACAAACATCCCTTTCCGCTTTTATTTCTCGCTTCGCAGCCCGTATGTGTGGGTGGCCCTTGAACGTCTTATGCGCGATTGCATTGATGTGGATCCCATTCCTGTCGTGGCGTTTCCTGATGGCATCGAGTTCAATGACCCTGCGGCCAATGCAGCCCGTCTGGCCTATCTGATTGAGGATGTGGCGCGTCTTGTTGCCCCGTATGGCCTGTCGCTCGCACCACCTACCGAAGGCGTCAACTGGGGCAAGGTTCACCGCACATTCGAGTTTGCCAAGCGGGCGGGCAAGGGCATGGCATTTGCCCATGCTGCTGCCCGCGCCCGGTGGACCGCGAGTGCCAACCTTGGACATGAGGAGGTGATTGCGACGCTCGCATCGCAAGTGGGCATTGACCCCGGCGGCGCTGTGGCGGCACTTACCGATGAAAGTCTGTATGCGGAGTTACTTGACGCTTACATGCCGCTTCTGGAAAAAGATCAGGTGTTTGGCGTGCCGTTTTTTGCGTTTGATGCGGGCGGCAAGACGCACCGGTATTGGGGGCAGGACCGGATTGACATGATGCTTGCGGATGCAGGGGATGCGGGCGTGGCGGCTCAGCCCGGGGCTTAGCTACCCTTCCGGGGCCACACAACATACAGCGCGCCGCCGATCTCGGTGGCAACGAATAGTGTCAGCATCGGCGTCGCACCCTGCCATATCCAGAACACCAAAATGGCCGCGATTGTTATGCGTGCATAGGCATCTGTCAGTGCAAACTCACGGATGGGGTAACGCAGCCGCACCAGTGCCCACATAACGGCCATGACGCCGACGATATTGATGAAGGCCCAGTGGATGGGGGCAAAGCCGGGCACGGCTCCCTGCAAGCCAAGCGCCACATGCAGCGCGTGCAGTATGGAAATATAGATTTCAGAAAAGAAGGGCAGCGCCAGCGGCGTGGTCAGCCACAGGTCCAGCCATGCCACACGGCGGGCCTGGGGCGCGTAACGCTGGCGGGCGGCATCGGTCGCAGCTTGTGTGTCACTCAACGCGACAGCTCACGCATGGCGCGGTCGAGGCCGTCCAGCGTTAGCGGGAACATGCGGTCGCCGATGATCTGGCGCATGATCTCGATGGACGGCGTGTACTCCCAATGGCGCTCGGCAACCGGGTTGAGCCACACAACGTTTTCATAGACCTGCTGCAGACGCTCAAGCCACACGCCGCCGGGTTCTTCATTCCAGTGTTCAACGGAACCACCTGCATAGGTGATTTCGTAGGGGCTCATGGAAGCGTCGCCAACGATGATGACCTTGTAGTCGGATGGATATTTATGCAGCACGTCCCATGTCGCCATCTTCTCGTTGTGGCGGCGGCGGTTGTCGCGCCACAGGTCTTCATAGAGGCAGTTGTGGAAGTAGAAATATTCCATGTTCTTGAACTCGGTACGGGCGGCCGAGAACAACTCCTCACACACCTTGATGTGCGGGTCCATGGAGCCGCCGACGTCAAAGAAAAGCAACGTCTTGATGGTGTTGCGACGCTCGGGCACCAGCTTGATATCGAGGTAGCCGCGATCAGCGGTGGATTTGATGGTGTCATCGAGGTCCAGCTCTTCGGCGGCTCCGTCGCGGGCCCATTTGCGCAGGCGGCGCAGGGCCACTTTGATGTTGCGGGTGCCAAGCTCGACTGAATCATCGAGGTTCTTGTATTCGCGCTTGTCCCACACTTTCACGGCCTTGCCGTGGCGGCCTTCCTTCTGGCCGATGCGCACGCCTTCGGGGTTGTAGCCTTCAGCCCCGAATGGCGACGTACCGGCGGTGCCGATCATCTTGTTGCCGCCTTCGTGGCGCTTTTCCTGTTCTTCGAGGCGCTTTTTCAGCTCCTCCATGATCTTTTCCCAGCCACCCAGGGCTTCGATCTCGGCTTTTTCCTCTTCGGTGAGGAACTTTTCGGTGAGTGCCTTGAGCCAGTCTTCGGGGATTTCAGACACATCCCCCTCGCCGAGGCTCTCTAGGCCCTTGAATACATGGCCGAACACCTGATCGAACTTGTCGAGGTTCTTTTCGTCTTTCACCAGCGCTGAGCGCGACAGGTAATAAAAATCCTCCACCTCGCGGTCGATGACCTCGGCGTCCATCGCTTCCAGCAGCGTCAGATATTCGCGCAGGGAAACCGGCATACCGGCGTTTTTGAGCTCATGGAAGAAATTGACGAACATGGGGACTACCTGAAGGCAAACGTGAAATGACAAGTTGTAGTAAAATCCCACGTCTTGCCCCCAAAGCGCAAGGTTGCGGGTGAAATACCTCTGTGCATGGAAAACGGGTGTACAGACACAAAAAGGGCGGCAATTCCTCAAGGAAACTGCCGCCCAAAATGTGCCAGGTGATTATTCCTGCGGGGGAAGGATCACGGCATCAATGATGTGAATGACACCGTTTGATGTTTCCACGTCAGTTGTGGAAATGGCGGCACCGTTGATTGTCGGCACGTCGCCGGTGGCATCAATGGTCACCTCGGCACCCTGCACTGTGGCAACGGTTGTCACCTTCCCGATGATATCGGCAGCCATCACCTTGCCCGGCACCACATGGTAGGTGAGGACACCGGCAAGAGCCTCTGTGTCTGCAAGAAGGCCATCAAGTGCGCCTTCGGGGAGGGCTGCAAAGGCTGCATCTGTCGGCGCAAATACCGTGAACGGGCCTTCGCTCTTGAGGGTATCAACCAGGCCTGCTGCCTGTACGGCCGCTACAAGTGTGTTGAAGTCGTCAGCGGCGACCGCTGTGTCCACCACATCCATCTGCACGGCTGCTTCCGTCATTGATGCGGCTTCTGCCTTTGCGCCGCTGTCGTAGCCGGAGCCTGCCAGGGCAGGGCCCGCAATCAGGCCGGCTGTTGCGGCCAGCGTCAACGCAAGAGACGTTCGTGTGAGCTTGGTCATAAAGGGGTTTCCTGTTGGGGTAAGCATTTACAAGTCCGGCGCCTGTTGGCGTCGGCGCAGCCATTTCAACGTGCTGCCCTTAAGGTACGCGGGGTGCGAAACGCCGGATCACGCAATCGGCTGCCGCAGGTGTGGTCATTGTGTGGCGGCAATGTGGCGGGTAGCTCAGGCTGGTTTGCGTATCGCCTGTTCAAGCTGGTTCATGAAGCGCGACCGGTCCGCTTTTGAGAACTGCGCGTTGCCGCCCGTCATGATGCCGGTTTCGCGCAGGTGCTGATTGAGCTCACGCGATGCCAGCGCGGAGCCGATGTTTTCAGGCGTGAATGCACGCCCGGTTGGCCCCAATACCTGTGCTGATTTTTCAAGACAGCGGGCGGCGAGCGGAATGTCGGCGGTAATGGCGATGTCTCCGGCTTCAATGTGCTCGGCGATCCAGTCGTCCGCGGCATCCGCGCCGTCTGACACCATGATATTTTTGACGTTGGGGTTGGTGCCAGTGCGCATACCTGAGTTGGAGACAAGAAACACAATCAGGTTGTGCCGCTCGGCGATGCGAATGGTTTCAGCCTTCACCGGGCAGGCGTCGCCGTCAATGTAGAGCGTTGGCATCGGTCGGTTTCCCGTCTTGTGGTTTGCTGCGCTGCATCCTAGCCCGCTGCGTGCGTGTGCCCTACGGTTGGTCTGCGATGAATCACAAGGAGAGAAACATGGCTGGAATGGGCTGGATACTTACAATCATTGTCGGTGGGCTTGCGGGCTGGATTGCTGAAAAGCTGATGAAGGCGGATCACGGGCTGCTGACCAACATTTTGCTGGGCATTGGCGGCGCGGTTGTTTTCAACTTCGTGCTGGGGCTGCTCGGCGTGGCGTTCGCCGGCATTATCGGGCAGCTCATCATTGCGGTGGCGGGTGCGTGTGCGCTGATTTACGGCTACCGGCTTATCCGCTCCTAGCGGACACCTAGCGACAGTTTCATTTCTTGAACGGCGGCGGCACGCAGTGTCGCCGCCGTTTGTGTATAGGCGGTGCGAGGAAGGGCGGCGAGGCGTTCTGCACCCTGCAAGGCGGCTGCATCCACGTTGTCTGTTACGTGATCCAGAAATCCTGCGGCCTGCGCATCATCGGGCGGCAGGAGGTCTGCCAGCGCGGTAGTGCGTGTCAGCCATGTGGGGGTGAGGCGATGGCGGGCCAGCGCGAGCGGCAGGCCGGGCAGGGGCATGCCGATGCCGACTTCCGAAAACCCGACCCGGTAGTTGCCTGGCGTGCCGATGCGCAGGTCTGACACCAAAAGCAGCATGGCACCGGCGGCAACAGCGTGGCCCTCCACCTGCGCGACAATGCGCAAATGTGAGGTGAACAAGCGCAACAACAGGTGTCCCATGGCATTGAGAAGATCCGCTGCTGCGGCTTCACCGTCTGCCAGAACGGCGTTGTCTAGACCCACGCAGAACGCGCCGCCGGGCTTACCCTTAAGGAGTATTGCCTCGACGGCCGGGTCTGCTTCGGCTTCATCAAGTGCGCTGGACAGCGCTGCGATAGCCTCGACCGTCAGCGCGTTGGGGCCTTTGCCCTCAATGGCAATGACGCTAACGGCTGAGGTCATATCGGAAGTCCCCGCTTCGCTAGTTGCGTTCGCGGCGGGCGAGGAAGGCCAGGCGCTCAAACAGGTGCACGTCCTGCTCGTTCTTGAGCAGGGCGCCGTGCAGCGGCGGGATCAGCTTAGTGGCGTCGCGCTCTCGCAGGGTTTCGGGCGAAATATCCTCGTTCATCAGCAGCTTGAGCCAGTCCAGAAGCTCTGACGTTGAGGGCTTCTTTTTGAGGCCGGGCACGTCGCGCATTTCGTAGAACACGTCGAGTGCTTCCTTCACCAGTCGCTCTTTCAGCTTGTCGAAGTGCACATCGACGATCTGCTTCATGGTGTCGGCGTCGGGAAACTTGATGTAGTGGAAGAAGCAGCGGCGCAGGAAGGCGTCGGGCAGTTCTTTTTCGTTGTTCGAGGTGATGATGACGATGGGGCGTTCTTTCGCCTTGATGACCTGATCGGTCTCGTACACGTAGAACTCCATGCGGTCGAGTTCCTGCAACAGGTCATTGGGGAACTCGATGTCGGCCTTGTCCACCTCGTCAATCAGCAGCACCACTTTCTGGTCGGCGTCGAAGGCCTCCCACAGTTTGCCCTTGTTGATGTAGTTGCTGATGTCCTTGACGCGCTCGTCGCCAAGCTGGCCATCGCGCAGGCGGGTGATGGCGTCATATTCATACAGACCCTGATGCGCCTTGGTGGTGGATTTGATGTTCCACGTAATCATCGGCAGGCCCAGCGACGACGCAATCTGCTCGGCGAGCACGGTTTTGCCGGTGCCTGGTTCGCCTTTTACCAGCAGCGGACGCTCAAGGGTGATAGCTGCATTCACCGCAACGCGAAGATCCTCGGTTGCGACGTAATCCTTTGTGCCTTCAAAACGCATCAACAAGTCCTGCCATTTTTCGATGTCGGGTTTTCGAGATCGGGTTTTCGAATATCTGAACGGGCGCAAACCTAGGGGCACGCGCGCCTGCGGGCAAGTCGCATGACACATGGTCAGTTATGCGGGTGGCCGGTCGGGCAGGAGCGCAGGTTGCCCGGCAAAAGCTGCCGCTGACGGCAGATAGTGCTTGGATGCCAATGACAAGGATTCTGCTAACTCATTGAAATTGCTTACGTAAAGTTCTGGCCCGGCGCTTGCTCATGTGGTCGTGAGTTTCTGCGCGTGCCACCCGGATTTGTCGGGGATGCCGCCAGCCATCTGACCGTCTTTAGGAGAGATCCGATGACCATCTTCGGCGCAATGACCACAGCCATTACCGGCCTCAAGGCCAATTCGAAGGCGCTGGGCCATATCTCAGACAATATCGCCAACACGCAGACCATCGGGTTCAAGCGGACCGAAACCAATTTCCGCGATCTGGTGACCTTTGCCACCTCGCGCAACAATGCTCCGGGTACGGTGCTGGCGGAAGCACGATTTACCAACACCGTTCAGGGCGCGCTGGAAGCCGCTCAGGTGCCCACGCACATGGCCATCAATGGTGACGGCTACTTCATGGTGTCTGAGCGGGTGGCCACGCTGGACAACTCGCCGGTGTTTAACCAGATCGACTATTACACCCGTCGCGGTGACTTTGAGGTGGACCGGTTCGGCTATCTGCAGAACGGTGCCGGCTATTACCTGCAGGGCGTGGAAATCAATCCACTGACCGGCAACAAGGTGGGCGACGTGCCGACGCGCATTCAGATTGAAAGCGACTTCGTGTCTGCGCGCCAGTCCACAACCATGGAATATACCGCCAACCTGGCATCGTTCCCCAAGACGGTGGTCGCAGATGCCAACACGCCCAACTCCGAACTGATGCTGGACGCGACCTTCACCAACAACCCGTCAACGTTTGGTGGTGACGGGTTTGTGCAGGGGCAGGACGAGCAGCTGTTTTTGGACCGCTCGCTCGCCGGTGGTGCCATCACCATGTATGACGCGATCGGCAACCCGGTGAATGTTGAAATGCGTTGGGCCAAGGTGAACAACACCGGCAACGGTGCGGCTCAGGCCGGTGGTGCTGACACCTGGAACCTGTTTTACCAGACCAGCACCACAGCCACGGGCGCAACCGCCAAATGGAACAATGTGGGCCAGGCTTACGTGTTCAATGGCTCAGGCGTTGCAACACCTGCTGTAACCTCGGCCACCGTCACCGGCCTTACAGTGGATGGCGTGAACCTTGGCAACATCACGCTCAATCACGGCTCCAACCAGATTACACAGTTTGCGGACACCAACGGCTCTGTGTCGGTAACGGAAATTGAACAGGACGGCTTTGCCTCCGGCGCTTTGGCCTCTATCGCCATTTCT
Source organism: Pyruvatibacter sp. (assembly GCF_040219635.1). NCBI lineage: Bacteria > Pseudomonadati > Pseudomonadota > Alphaproteobacteria > Hyphomicrobiales > Parvibaculaceae > Pyruvatibacter > Pyruvatibacter sp. Next base: position 158,031 of record NZ_JAVJSC010000009.1, on the reverse strand, counting down.
GATGCGGGCCGCGTTGTGGGCACCTACACCAATGGCAAGCAGCTTGATCTGGCGGAAGTGACGCTGGTGAAGTTCAATGCCGACAACAAGCTGCGCAAGCTTGATGGCGGTGCCTGGGCTGCGACGCAGGATTCAGGTGAGGCCATTCAGGGGGCTTCCGGCGAGATTGTGGCGGAGGCGCGCGAAGCGTCCAACGTGGATATCGCTGACGAGTTTTCGAAACTCATCATTACCCAGCAGGCTTATTCAGCCACAACGCGCATCGTGACCACGTCAGACGAACTGGTCCGTGAAACGCTCAACATGAAGCGCTAAGGCACAAGCGCTCGTGATGGCGGCAGAAGCCGCCACCTCTCTTTCATTCGGTTCATTCAGGTTTTCAGGAAACCATGTCCCTCTCCAACGCCCTCAATGCCGCCGTCTCCGGGCTCAAGGCCAATCAGGCTGCGGTCGATCTTGCATCACGCAATATCGCCAACGCCACGACGCCTGGGTACACGCGCAAGGTTGGCAGCCAGACCAACCTCATTGCCGGTGGCGAAGGTATTGGTGTGTCTGTGCGGGCGGCCGTGCGCGAGGTGGACAACTATCTGTTTGGTCAGTTGCAGCGGTCGTCCGGCATTACATCCAAGCTGGATGTACGCTCGGAGTTTCTGACCCGCGTTGACCAGATGTTTGGTACGCCCGACAGTGAAACGTCGGTGGCAGCCTACATCAACCGTCTGGGCACGGCGTTTCAGGATCTGGCGACGACGCCTGAAAGCACCGTGACCCGTGAGGCCACGCTGGCGGCGGCAGAAGAAATGTCGGTTGAACTCAACCGCATGTCTGACGAAATCCAGCAGATGCGGCGTGAGACTGAGCGCCGGTTGAATGATGCGGTGTCACGCGCCAATGGTGCGCTGGAAAAAATCCACGATCTCAACCTCAAGATTTCAGCCAACCAGGGCGGCTCTATTGCCGACCTGCAGGACGAGCGTGATGTGGCGCTGCGTGAGCTTGCGTCGCTGATGGATATCCGCACGGTGGAGCGTGAAGGCGGGCGGCTTTCGGTGTTCACCACGGGTGGGAACCTGCTGCTGGATACACAACCGGCCAAGCTCTCGTTTGATGAGCACCCGACGCTTTCGGCATCCTCTTTTTACAATTCAGACCCTGCCTTGCGCGAGGTCGGTACGGTTACATTGCAGATTGGCGGCTCGGCGCCGATTGACCTTTTGCGTGATGGTACAATCCGGCAGGGCGAGATCGCCGGTCTTGTGGAAATGCGCGACACCACGCTTGTGGAAGCGCAGGCACAGCTTGATGAAATTGCCCACGCGCTTGCCAAGTCGCTGTCGGAAACTACCATCACATCGGCGGCAGTTGCAGGGCCGCCTGCGGGCTTTGATGTTGATCTGGCCGGGTTGCAGAACGGCGATCAGATAAACCTCACCTACACCCAAACGCCCGGCGGCACGCAGCGCCAGGTGACAATCATTCGGGTGGACGACCCCGCCACGTTGCCGCTTTCCAACACAGTGACACCCAATGCCGGCGACACGGTTGTGGGTGTTGCATGGGGTGGCAGTGCGGGCGCGTTTGCCACCAACCTTGATGCGGCCCTGGCGGCGGCCAGCATCAACATTGATACGTCCAACCCTGCGGGCACAACGCTGCGCATTGTGGATGACGGCGTTGGCGCAACCACCGATGTGGATGCGGTGACGGCCACGGTTACGGCTACAGGCCTGACCGGGCAGGGCACGGGATTGCCGCTGTTTGTTGATGGCATCAACGCGCAGGCAGCCTATACCGCGTCGCAGGACGGTGTAACGCAGAAGGTTGGCTTTGCCAGCCGTATTGCTGTGAATGCCAGCGTGGCGGCGGACCCGTCGTCGCTGGTGGTTTATTCAACGTCACCGGCAACGGATGCGGGTGATCCCGCCCGCCCGACAGATTTGCTTGAGCGTCTGACCGGTACGTCGCGGGCGTTTGACCCGGCAACGGGTATTGGCGGCACGGGCCAGCCTTTTGAGGGTGGCGTTGATGAGTTCGCCCGCCGGGTCGTGTCTTTCCAGGCCAATGAGCTGGTGCTCGCCAACCGGGCGCTGGACAGCCAGCAGGTTGTGCAGCTTGGGCTGGAAGAGAAAGTTCAGAACACCACGGGTGTGTCGATTGATGACGAAATGGCGCAGCTGTTGCTGCTGCAAAATGCGTATGCCGCAAATGCGCGGGTGATGTCGGCGGTTCAGGACATGATGTCCCTGCTGACAAGCATTCTTCGCTAGGCGGCGGGCGTTCACAGGATAATCAGGATCAGGCCATGCAGGTTCCCTCACTCCTCCAGTCGCTGACAACGCGCGATCAGATCAAGACCATGCAGCTCCAGTTGACGGATCTGCAGACGCAGCTTGCTACCGGCAAGAAGGCGCGCACCCATGCGGGCCTGGGCGTTGACGCGTCGCTGGTGCTCAATCTGCGTGCTGAACTCAACACCATGGACGGCTATATCCGCACCATCGACCAGACGCAGCTTCGGTTGACTACCACCCAGATGGGTTTGTCACGGATTGACGATATTGCTGCTGAAATGCGCACGGCGTCGCTGACTTCGGGCTACGAAACGCTCGACACCAAGCAGACACAGCTTCAGTTCACAGCGGCAGAGCGCCTTGAAGAAGTGCTGGCGGTGCTCAATACGGATATTGGCGGGCGGCATCTGTTTGGCGGTGCGGCCACGCAGACCCAGCCCGTTGAGCCAGCGTCCCGCATGATGGATGGTGACATCGGCCTGGCCGGGTTCAAGCAGATTGTCAGCGAACGTGCGCAGGCTGATCTGGGTGCGGACAATCGCGGGCGGTTGAACATTCCGGTGCCGGCGGGTGCGTCTGTGACCGTTACTGAAGACAACGCGCCACCGTTCGGGTTCAAGCTCAACGCGGCCGACACCAACATGAACGGCACGACGGTTGGTATTGCCGGTGTGCCGCAGGTGATGACGGTTGATTTTACAGCCACCTTGCCGGCGCATGGGCAGACACTGAACGTTTCGTTTGATCTGCCTGATGGCACCACTGAAACCCTTGAACTGCGGGCAATCACCACCGGCACGCCGAAAGCTGGCGAGTTTCTGGTGGGGGCGGATGCCAATGCCACGGCAGCGAACTTTCAAACGGCACTTGCAGCGGAAGTTGAAATTCTGGCGCAGACATCGCTCAAGGCGGCGTCGGCCCAGCGCGCTGCGACTGAGTTTTTTGAGTACGACCCGTCGAACCCGCCGCAGCGTGTGGACGGTCCGCCGTTTGCCACAGCAACGGGCGTGCGGGATGCGACAACGGCGGACACAGTGTTCTGGTACAAGGGCGACGGCACCACGACGCCGATCCGCAACAGTGCGCTGGCAAAAATTGATGGCGGGCGCACCATTGGCTATGCATCGCGGGCTGACGAAGGGCCTGTGCGTGACACAGTGAAGGCGCTGGCTGTATTGGCGGCGCTTGAGTTTCCCGAAGCGGATGCGTTGTCGCAGCGCGGCTACACTGAAGCAACGAGCCGGTTGAGCCGTGCGTTTGCGTTTGAAGGCACAACGTCACTTGCGGATGTGCGCACGCAGCTTGGGCTCAAGGAAAGCAGCCTGGCGAGAACCAAAGACCGGCATGAGCGCACGATCAACGCAACACAGCAGTTGCTGGCAGAAACCGAGAACTCGGATACCAACGAGGTGGGCTCAATGATCTTGCAGTTGCAAAACCAGTTGCAGGCGAGCTTCCAGGCGACGTCCATCGTCTCGCGACTGACGTTGACAAACTACCTCTAGGATCACGCTTAGCGTCTTCTTCGGCTCACGGAACACAAACACCATCCTCCGGCATGACTGGAGGATGGTGTTTTTCGTGAGGGAGCAGGGAGGCGGCAACGCCCACACACCTGTCACCCCGGACGTGATCCGGGGTGACAGGTGTGTGGGCGTAACTGGTTGCAGTTCTGCGCTACAAAACCAAAGTCGTGCGATGAGACCGGGGAAAGATCACGTGATGCGGTGGTGGTCGCAGTCAGCGGTGCCTAGGCTGGCTTCTGATAGAGGCCGGCGGCAATCTCGCGGTTGATGTTTATCAGCACATCGAGTTTTTCAGGCGCGGGGTTGGCCTGCACGCTGACAGTGTGCTTGAGAATGAAAATGCCCAGATTGGCGATGTTCTGCTTGATCTGGTCGGGCAGGGGGTTGTCTTCGCCTGTCACAGAGCCTGCAAAAACCGTCCACAGTTTGCGATTGTAAATGAGGGCGTTGCGCAAGGCGTCGCTGCGTGGATCAAACGGGTTTTTTGCTGCCTGAAGCTGCTGGGCAGCCTTGGTGAGCAGATTGGCTTCGTGTTCACGGGGGTTGGCGACAACTTTTGCTGTCTTACCGTACGCCTGCGCCGGATTGTGCATTCGACATCAGCTCCTGCTCATATTTGATGAGCTTCTTTGCTTCCTTGAGAGCTTTATAGAACGCGCCGGTTAAGATTTGATTGTTCATCCGCTCGATGTACTCAAGCGTGCTGGGTGCCGCGCCAATAATCTCGTTGGTGAGCTGAAAATAGACGCTGTGCTGTTCGGAGGGGTTGTTGCTCAAATACATGAGCTGAACCGCCAGGTAGAGCCTTTTGCACGGGGTGTCGGCGTCTTCGGGGCGCATGATGTCTTTTTCGCGCAGGATCGGGGCGGCACCTTCCACAAACAGCCGTGTGCGCTGATCGTCGTTGGTGATGACAGCGTTGCCCAGAATAAACCGCTCGCCGGGCTTGAGTTCGATTTTCAGCGCCATTGTCTCGACCTCCCATAGCGGCATCAGCCTGCCGTGTGATTCGTATGTCACAGTATAGGGGGGAACGCGGGCAGGGGCTGGCACAAAGAAAAACGGCGGTGCGTTCTGCACCACCTGACGGAGACGTCAACACACAGAAAAACGGCGGTGCTTTCTGCACCGCCGTTTTCCGTATGTGTAACCAGATGGCGTCGCCTTCGTGGCTTGGCCCTGGGCCAGGTCTGATTAGAACAGACGCAGCACGTTCTGGTCGGACTGTGAAGCCAGAGACAGGGTCGTGGTACCCAGTGACTGACGGGTCTGCAGAGCAAGCAGGTTTGCACCTTCAACGTTGGTGTCAGCGAGCGTGAGCTTGCCGGCGCCTGTTTCCAGCGTGTTGATCAGGTTCTTCGTGAAGTCCTGACGGTTTTCCACGATGGAGAGGTTGTTACCAAAGCTGGCAGACTGCTGACGCAGCGTTGACACGGCGGCGTCCAGAGAGGCCAAAGACGCCTCAATGTTGCTGTCGGTGCCAAAGTCAGCTTCCGTAGCTGCAGAGATGTTCAGACCGCCTGAAGATGTGTCCAGAAGCCGGGACGCAATTGTCAGGTTGGAAGACTGGTCTTCGTTGAAGTTCACCGTCAGGTCGTTACCGGCCTGAAGCAGGTTCACGCCCTTGAACGACGAGTCAGCAGCCAACTGGTCGATCTGTGTGCGCAGCGTGTTGAAGTCAGCCACAGCCGAGTCACGGTTCACACCGTTGGTAGCCGTACCTGCAACACCGAGCGTAGCAGCCGTCGAGCCGGTTGTGTCAGTAATGGTAAGGTCCTTACCATTCGTGCCTTCGACCTTCAGCTTGCCTTCCGACGTGATGGAAGCCGTTACGCCGGACAGGCCGTTAACAGCGGCAACAATCGCGGATACTGCCGTGGTGCTTGCACCAACAGTAACAGTGAGAGCTGTAGCCGTGCCAACCTGAACAGTGAAGATGTCACCAGCGTCAACACCAGCCGTCTGGCTGACGTTGGCAGTACCGGTAACGGAGCCTGAGCTCGTGATGCTGGAGGCAGTGACTTTGGTTGTCAGGGCCGTGCTGGCCGTTGACTTCAGGTTTTCCACGAGGGTCGTGATCGCCTTGATACCATCGTCGGCAGCTTTCAGCGTATCCACAGCCTGACCAATGTTGTCAGACAGAGCAGCAAGGTCATTGGCACGGTTGTTGAGGCCAGCGGCTGTGAAGAAAGCAGTCGGGTTGTCAATCGCGCTGTTCACTTTCAGGCCCGTCGAAAGACGTTCCTGGGTCTGTGACAGAAGCGAAGCTGTGTTCTGGAGAGAGGTAAGGTTGGAGCGCAGTGCACTCGAGAGAACGACGTCAGCCATGTGGCTATTCCTTTCCTAGGAAATACTGAACTAAACAGACCCTCTTTCTGAGGCGTCGGAAAACAATCTGGCGGAAAGGTCTTAAGGGTGGGTTACCGTGGCAGTACACGGAACAATATTTGGCGTGCATAAGGTTTTGTTCACCACGAAGAGCCAGGTGAGGCAACAAAAAGGGGCGAATGCTTTTTTTGCATCCGCCCCGATTTTTTTTGTTCGCGTGTGTATTCTAGAAGAGCTGCAGCACGTTCTGGTCGGCCTGGGCGGCCAGCGACAGGGCGGTTGTGCCCAGTGACTGCCGGGTTTGCAGGGCCAGAAGGTTTGCACCTTCCTGGTTGGTGTCGGCGATGGTCAGATTGGCGGCACCTGATGTAAGGGTGTTGATCATGTTGCCGGTAAAGTCAGACCGGGTCTCAACCACTGACAGATTGCCGCCGAACGTGGAGGACTGCTGCCGAAGCGTGTTGATTGCCTGATCGAGCTGGTCGATGGCATCAGAGATGCTGCCATCGGTTGCCCAGGCCTTGGCGACAATCTCAGAGATGTTGATGCCGGCCGCCGATGTATCAAGCAGCTTCGAGTTGATTGTCAGACTTGATGTCTGTCCTTCGTTGAAGAAAACAGTCAGGTCGTTGTCGGCCTGAAGCAGATTGACGCCCTTGTAGGAGGCATCTGCAACCAACTGGTCCATCTGCGTACGCAGACCGTTGAAGTCTGACTCGAAAGAACGGCGGTTGGTGCCGTTGGTGGCTGTGCCGGCGACACCCAAAGTGTTGGCCGCAGAGCCTGTTGTGTCTGTGATCGTCAGGTCTTCGCCGGTATCACCTTCAATCTTGATTTTGCCATCAGATGTCAGTGAGGCGGTGACGCCCGCAAGGGCGCTGATGCTGGCAATCAGCGCAGACACATGTGATGTGCTGGCGCCAACCGTGACAGCAACTGCTGCTGCGGTGCCGACCTGAATAGTGAAGATGTCACCCGCATCAAGGCCGGTGATGTTGCTGACGGCCGTCGTTGCAACATAGGCCGTGCCGTTGGAGCTGGTTGCAGACGACGCCTTGACCTTTGTCTCAAGCGCCTGGTTTGCCGTTGCCTTGGCATTCTCGATCAGCTTGATGACTGATTTGATGCCCTGGTCGGCTGCATCCAGTGTCTGGATCGCCTGATCCATAGATGTGAGCAGGGATTCAAGATCGCGTGCGCGGTTATTGAGGCCCTGCGCCGTAAAGAATGCGGTCGGGTCGTCAATGGCACTGTTCACCTTCAGGCCCGTGGCCAGTCGGTTTTGCGTCTGATCCAGAAGCTTTGCCGTGTTCTGAATGCTCAGAAGGTTGGCGCGGATACCCGCTGAAAGTACTACATCACCCATATCTCGTGTCCTCCTAGGACCAAACACCGGCGCCCTCACGATGAGGCAAGTGTCCCAATTCGTTACGCCGGATACTGCGCGTTAATGCTTAATCGCCCGTAAACATCGCCACCTAGTGTCCATCGTTTTGGGACACTGGCCATTTGGCCGATCCCGATGGGGGAGGTGGCTGGTTTGCGTTGACCAGCACTTGGCCCTTAAAGAGCACGAGCCGTGCCACTTCAAAATATCAATAAAATCAATATGTTATGTGTTCTGAGCGGCAACCGGCACGGTAGAGTTTGCCGCCATGCGGCACAAAATGCCGGGCAGTCGGCCGCGCTGGCCACGCTTGACTGACACCTGTTTGTGCCGGCAGCGCGGGGGCGTTCGGGGGGGGTGTCTAGCTGAACTCGCCGGTGCGGTAACGCTCGGCAAAAGCCTGCACATCACGGGTGATGATATCGACGATTTCGCTGATCGGCTGCTTTGCCTCAATGCCGACAAAGCGGGCCGACGGATACCAGGGGAAATGGTCGGTGCCCAACTGCATCGGGTGGTGGGCTTCGCCATAAAAGATGGCAGGGGTGCCAACCGCTGCCGCCATGTCGGCCACTGACGTGCCTGCGCTGATAACAAGATCGCAGGCTTTGGTAAGTGCGGCTGCTTCGTCCAGTTCGTCCTTGAGGTTGAGGCCCTCCATGACGTGCAACGTGAGGCCGGTTTTTTCGGCCAGGGCTTTCACTTCATCGCTGGGGTCATCGTATTGCAGATTGATGGCGGTGATGCCCGGCGTTGCAATCAGCCGCGCCCAGTCCTCAAGCTGTGAATAGGTGCGGTTGCGGGTGACGTTGCGGTGCATACTGCGCCAGGCAAGACCAACACGAATGCCGTCGCCAGCGGCCTCAACTTTTTCGCGCCAATAGGCCACGCGCTGCGGATCGGGTTTCAGGTAGCCATCTTCTGCGGGAAAATCTGCCAGTGACCGCCTGAAATGCGTGGCGAGCTGGCCTGCGGGCGTGGTGGTGCTGAAGTCAGGCGGGCCGTATGGAACCAGCGACGGCTTGGTGCGCTCTTCGCGCACGATCGCCTCTGGAAACGAGCGCTGATAGAGCGAAACAAGACGTTTGTCTGTTTCGATGATGACTTGTCCGGCGCGGGCGATCAGGTCAGGGATGCAGGACATAAAGCGCAGATCATCGCCGATGCCCTGTTCCTTCCAGACCAGGATCGAACGGTCGGAAATGTCTTCGCCCTGCCAGTGGCCGGTGTTGAACTGGCGCAGTGGCGTGCGCAGGCCTGCGTTAAACCCATGCGCATACAGATCCCAGCCATCTTCGATGTGACCATGAGCCAGCAGCAAGTGGGAAAGGTTTGAGCCTGCGGTTGAGTAGTCCGGGTTGATTTCCAGGGCGCGGCGGTAGAGGTCGGCCGCGCGGTCAAAGTCGCCAAAACGCTGAAACAGCACGGCCATGTTGAGGTAGCTCTGCTCAACATCGGGATTGATGCGCAGCGCCTCCATGCCTTCCTCAATCGCCTTCTCATACTCCTCGATGCCGATGTACAGGCCAACAAGGTTGGCCCAGGTGCGGGCTTCGGTGGGGGCGAGTATTTTCAGCTTTTCATAATGCGCAATCGCGTCGTCAAACCGTTCAAGGGTTTGGTACGTGAAGGCCAGCTTCAACAGCAAGGCCTCGTCGTTGGGCCGGTGCGCATAGACATGCTCAAGGATCGGCAGGGCGTCCTTGAAGCGTTTCATGTTGGCCAGCAAAAACCCCATCTTGAGCCGTGCCATGAGGTCGTCAGGGTATTCATCAAGCAGACCCTGCACGAGGGGCAGGGCTTCGCCGTTGCGTTCCAGATCAATAAGGATGCCGGCGTAAGAGGAGCGTGTGAGCCTGTCAGTGGGGTCAACATCCAGTGCTTTTTTGAGCACGCGCAGGGCATCGGGTCTGCTGTTCTGGTCCACACGTCGCTTGGCGACTTCACGCAGCATGAGTGCGGGTTCTTTCGCGTTGGCCGCGAGATATTCCAGATCGGCCACAATGGCGTTTTCGTTGCCCAGTGCCAGATTGAGGCTTAGGCGTTCAGCGCGCACCGGGTCCAGGGCCGGATCAATTTTCAGGGCGCTGGAAAACGCCGCGACAGACTCCTCCTTGCGATCAAGCTCGGTAAGCGTGTTGCCATAAAGAATGAGTGCGTCCAGGTCATCCGGCGTGATGGTCAGGCACTGCTCAACACTTCGGGCAGCAGCCTCAAACTCATTCAGTGCCTTGTAACAGCGGGCCAGATTGTAATGCGCCGCGGCCATGGTGGGATTAAGGGCAACGGATTTTTCAATAAGCTCACTTGCGGCGCGCGGGTTGCCGCGCTGCAAATCAAGTACGCCGAGCATGTGAATGGCCGAGGCGTGGTCGGGAGCTTTTTTCAGCACCCGTTTGTAGCCGCGTTTGGCCCGGTCCAGCTTGCCTTTTTGATGGCTTTCAATGGCGCGGCTGAAATCCTCGGCAACGGCGTTTGCTGTCGTTTGCGGTAAGGAACCGGACATAGGCAACCTCTTGCGAATCTGGATCAGGCAATAGTGCCCTACCTGATGTCGCAGATCGTGGTTACCGGGCTGTTAATTTGGCTCAGGCCTTTTTATCCACCGCCAAGCCCAGGTCTTCGCGCAGGCCACGGATCAGCCGTTGCATCTGTTCGGTGGGGAACTCGATCACGGTTTCGCCGGTGACCTTGCTCACGCCGCGCACGACTTCACGTTTGATGGTGTCATCAAATGTAATATCGAAGCTGACATTGAACGACAGGCGGGCTTCGAGTTTTTCCAGCACCTTTTGGAGTTGCGCGCTGTCCGATGCTTTTTTGGCGTCGGGGCCAGGTCGGCTGCTGCGTTCGGCAGGCGCAACAGCGCGCTGGCCGGCAACAAGGTCTGTGCTGGAGGTGGATATGCGTGGGGCCTGCGGTGCAGGCGCTACAACAGGCTTCGGGCCAGAAATACTTTCCATGGCAGCACCCTTTTCTAGGGTCGCGCCCCCCGGTTGAGCGGGCATCCCACTGCTCGCATGACTGCACGGGCAGACATGGGCACATTTTGCCCAGTCAGGAGTAAACGACGGCTTAATTGAGCCGTCGCAATGCAAGGTTTAGGTAACAGGCACGTGTGAGGGAACGGTTTGCTAAACGCGCTTGTCGAGTGCGATGGTGGCCGTTGCGGCCAGCGGCCGTTGCTTTGCTGTGGATTTGGGCGCGTAGCCGATTGTAGGTGCGCGCGCTTCGCTGGCAGCGCGAGCAGCGGCCGCTACAATCCCCTCGGATATTTCTTTCGCGGCACCCAGATAGCGCGTGTTGTCCTCAAGTTTGCTTTCAAGCGAGCCGATGGCGGCGCGCAGGCGGGCCCGCAGCGCGTCGGGCGCAGCATGAAGCCGCGACGGATCGGCCTTCAGGGCACGCACATGGCGGTGATAGTCCACGGCCAGTTGGGTTTTTTCCGCTTCCATGGCGCCGATCTGCGACAGCTTGTTCTCGCGGGCCAGCGTGTTTTCACGGGTGATGATGGTGTCCAGCGCGGTTGCAAGCGACGCCATATCCTCCAGAAAAGAGGCTGGTGGTTGCCAGAGTTGCGCGGGGGGCTGCTGCCGGGTCTGAGGATGCATTATCGTTCCTGGTTGTCGTAAGCATTTGCTGCGGTTGCGGCGCTGGTGCCAGGCACAGTCATCGGGCGGCTTGCAGCTTCCTGCTGCGCAATCATGGAGCGCATCACCGCATCAGCAATGCCGATGCCGCCGGATTGTGCAATGGAGCGGCCCATTTCCTGGCTTAACTGGGAGCGCCACATATCTTCTGCATGGCCGCCACCAAAAGGCTCTTCGCTTTTGAGGCCGGCAAACATCGCTTCGGTCATCTGGCCGATGAATACGGCTTCGAACTCCTGCGCTGTCTCGCGCATGGCCTTTTCGTTGCCTGTTGCGCGCGCGTTTGGAGCTTTGGCGAGTGCTGCGGGCAGCACCTGGCCGAACGGGTTTTGCGCGATGCCGGGGGAGAGTGTGAGGTCCATTACAGCACCTCAAGCTCAGCCTGCAGGGCACCGGCGGCGCGGATGGTCTGCAGAATTGAAATCATGTCGCGGGGGCCAACGCCCAGCGAGTTGAGGCCGTCCACGAGGCTTTCCAGTGTTACGCCCTCACGCAGCAGACCAAGACGGTTTTCGGCGTCATCGTCGATCTGAATGTCGGTGCGCGGCACCACAACCGTTTCGCCCTGTTCGGCAAACGGGTTGGGCTGGCTCACCTGCGGGGTTTCGGTCACACGAATGGTGAGGTTGCCCTGCGCAATGGCCACAGTGGAAACGCGCACATCCTTGCCCATGACGATGACGCCGGAGGCCTCATCAATCACGACTTTGGCAGGAGTATCCGGTGACACGCGAAGCTGTTCGATTTCCGTCAGCATACTGACGACGCTGCCGCGGCCCTTGTTGGGTATGTCAACGCTCACGGTTGACGGGTCAGACGCCTGCGCGGTGCCGGCGCCGACAAAAGTATTGATGACGTTGGCCATGCGCTGGGCGGTTGTCAGGTCAGGGTTGTGAAGCGACAGGCGCACTGTGTCCATATCTTCAAGGGCAAAGGCGATCTCGCGTTCAATGATGGCACCGTTGGGAATGCGGCCTGAAGTTGCAACGCCACGCTTGACGCTGGCACCGTCGCCTTCCGCACTAAAGCCTGAAATGGCCACAGGGCCTTGCGCCACGGCGTAAACCTCGCCGTCAGCACCCATCAGCGGTGTCACAAGCAGTGTGCCGCCGAGCAGGCTTTTGGCATCGCCAAGGGTTGAGACTGTAATGTCCATGCGGCTGCCCTGTGCGCCGAATGGCGGCAGGTTGCCGGTCACCATGACGGCGGCCACGTTGTTGGTGTTGAGGTTGGCATCGCGGGTGTTGACGCCCAGCCGCTCAAGCATCGCCTGGAGACTTTGACGGGTAAACGGCGCATTGCGCAGGCTGTCGCCGGAGCCATCAAGGCCGACCACAAGGCCGTAGCCGACCAGATGGTTTTCGCGGATGCCTTCAACGGAGGCCAGATCCTTGATGCGGGACGAGGCGTGCGCGGCGGTGGGGGCGAGCAGGGCAAACGCCACAAGGCTCACGGCAACGTGGTGCATCAACTGGCGGAAGGGAATGAGAGAGAACGGCATTTTCGGGTCTTTTCCGTTTCTTGCAAGGGTGCTTTCAGGTCAGGCAGGCACACCGGTGGTTTTGCTTTGCGTCCTACAAAGCGAAATGCGTGCCACGGCGCGCGATTTCTAAGTCTTTGAAAATACGTGCAAAAATGAAGTGCGATGTGGCAGGTGCCAGGCAAAGGCTGCCATTGAGGCCGGTAACGCGGCAGGTTTTGCCGGGGTGGTGGAGCGCTGTTAAGGCGGCGTTAAGCAGTTTGGCGCAGCGTGCTTTCAAGTGAAGTAATGATGCGCGCAGTGCGTGTCGTGATTGGCAGGAGCCAAAGGCAATGAAGGTCAGCGGCGCCGGACGCGCGCAGGGACCATCGGGTGCAGGGCGCACAGGCAAATCAAGGTCTGCGGGCGGTGAACGCTTTCGTGTTGCCGGTGGCGCGGGCGCTGAAACATCAAAAGGTGTTTCAGGAGTTGTGGCTGCAACACCGGTTGATGCACTGATTGCGCTTCAGGAAGTGGACACGGCAACAGACGGCAAATCGCGGGCGGTTGTGCGCGCGGAAGCCATGCTGGATGTGCTGGACGACCTCAAACTGTCGTTGCTGGCTGGCGGCATATCTAAGACCAAACTTTATGAGCTGGTGCGGCTGGTGGACCAGCGTCGCGATTCGCAGTCCGCTTTTGTGGACCCGCGCCTGGCCCAGGTGCTGGATGAAATAGAACTGCGTGCCCGCGTCGAGCTTGCGAAATATGAAAGCGTACTGACCCGATAGTTCCTTTTGCTGCAAGGCTTTTTGGGCTGTCCAGAGACTGTGGCAGAGCCGAATTATACAAATAATTCATGGACTAAGCGGCGGATGCGATGTTGTGCATCTGTCCACCCGCCGATATATTCCCGCGCCATTGAGCCTGTGTTTCCAAGTAGGGGTATGCAGGTGGCGCCAGTGAAGGGAGAGACACCGGTGACCGCAGAGTTGACGAAGGACTATGAGCCGTCTGACGACGAGCCATTCATGAATGATCGGCAGAAAGAGTATTTCCGCCGCAAGCTGCTCGACTGGAAGGAAGACATCCTCCGCGAGACGCGCGAAACCATCAGCCATCTGCAGGAAGATACATCACATCATCCCGACCTGACGGATCGTGCATCGTCGGAAACAGAGCGCTCGCTTGAGTTGCGCGCGCGTGACCGGCAACGCAAGCTCGTCAACAAAATCAATTCAGCCCTCAAGCGTCTTGAGGACGGGTCCTACGGCTATTGCGAAGAAACGGGCGAACCCATCGGCCTCAAGCGGCTTTCCGCCCGGCCGATTGCAACGCTATCCATTGAGGCGCAGGAGGCCCACGAGCGTCGCGAGAAAGTGTATCGCGACGACTAGGCCTTCACGCGAGGCGGGCTGATGTCGGCCAAGCCAGCGTTACTCACCTTAAAAACAAGAACGGCGTGTGAGCTTGTTTGCTCACACGCCGTTTTGGGTTTGCACCACCTCCCGCATGTTTGACGTGCGGGTCCCGATGGCGGTGCAGGTGGAGAGGGCGGCCTGAACGCCCGCTCCGTCAGCTCGTCTTGATCGTGCCGTCGAGGGCTGATCTAGAACGGCATGATGATGTCGAACACCTGCTGGCCATAGCGCGGCTGCTGCACATCGGTGATCTGGCCGCGGCCACCGTACGAAATACGGGCTTCGGCGATCTGGGTATGGTTGATGGTGTTCTGGTTGGAGATGTCTTCCGGGCGAATGACACCCGCCACCAGAAGTTCGCGCACTTCATAGTTCACACGCACTTCCTGCTTGCCCTGAATGACCAGATTTCCGTTTGGCAAAATCTGCGTGACAATGGCGGCCACTGTGAGGTTGACGGTTTCTTCGCGGTCAACCGAGCCTGCCCCCCGGCTGGCGCTGGTTGAATCAAGGCCCACCAGGTTGGCATTATCCACCTGGTCGGGAAGAAAGCGATCAAGGTTCTGGGCGTAGCCGAACAGGTTGTTGAGGCCGGCGTCTTCCGAGTTGGAGCGTGACCGCTCGGTGGTGTTTTCAATTTCTGCCTTGTCGGTGATCTCAATGGTCACCGTCAGAATGTCGCCAACGGTTGAGGCGCGCTGATCGCGGAAGAACGCACGGCTGCCAGCACGCCACAACGAGTTGGGCTGATAGCTCACGGTTTCAGGTTCGGGCATCGGCAGCGACACGGTTTGCACTTCTGCGCGTGATGCAGGGTTTTGAATGGGCGTCAGGTCTGGGGCCTTGCCGATGTTCTGCAGGCGGTCTGCGGCGTTGCAGGCGACCAGCGAAAGGGCGAGGCCGCTGATGGCGGCAAGGCGGAAAACTGAACGGTAGGTCAATGTCATCGGTTTCATCCTTCAGGCTTGGACGGGGTGTATGCCGGAGGGGGGCGGGTGCCCCCGGCAGATAAGAAACGGGTTACTCGGTAGCGCGACCTGCGACCTGCACAGGTGCGCTGCTTTCCACCACCACGCGGTCTGGCGTGATGACGCGCGCATGGACGGTGCGGTGCGAGCGGGTGTTGATGACGCGCACAAGGCCGCCGATCGGGGCGTCTTCAAGCGCGCGGCCGGTGGCGGTCAGAACCATGCCAGGCATTTCAAACAGCAGAGTGACGCGAGCATCTTTTTCAACGGCGACCGGCAGGTGAAGATCCGAAACACGCACGGACTGGCCACGGCGCAGCGCGGTGCGCGGTGCCATGCCCACCAGGTCTGATCTGGACAGGGCGGTGCCCGGTGCAATGCGGGCGACTTCCATGTCGATCATGGTCAGCATGTCGTCACGCATGACTTCACCGCGTGCGACGGGGCCTGCGGGCACAGGCACCTTGCGGGTCAGGGTTGCGCGTCCGGTCAGGTGCCGGGGTTTGGCACCGCGCGCGTCCGCTTTGACATGGGCGTTGAAGTGGCCTGTGCGGGCATCAAAAGTGAGGTCGGTGACGATGACGCGGGGGGCTGTGCCTTTGGCAACGTAAAGCGCCTCTGCTTCACGGTCGAGTTCGACCAGAAACGATGTGTCTGCGGTGTTCTGTTGGCGCGACAGTTCAAGGGCAATCGCCTCGTGCACCTGTGCTGCTGTAACGGGGGTGCCGTCGCGATTAACGATAAGGTGTGTGTAGCGCTCGTGATTGGGCCACAGCAGGCCTGCCGCGCGGGCGGCATTGGCAACATGTGCTGAGTTGATCGCCGCACGCTGGCCGGGGGCTGGCGCACGCGAGACAGGGGTGGAGGCCTTGTCGCCTGCGTTCATGAAGAGGTCGCCAAGCGTCACGGTATCGCCAACAACAATCGCCTTGTCGCGCAGCACGGCCTCTGTCGGGGCTGCGGCCAGCGGGCTGATGCCAATGGCGAGCGCGGCAAATGCGGCGGATACGATCAGGGTACGGAGCGGTTTCATTTTCGTGGCTTTCTTCACACGTGCCTAGCGGAGGTTGGAGGCGACGGAGAGCATTTCATCCGTTGACGTGATGACTTTGGCGTTCATCTCATAGGCACGCTGGGCACTGATGAGATTGGTGATTTCGCCAACCGAATCCACGTTGGAGGTTTCCAGGTACCCCTGCAGCAATGTGCCGTAGCCCACAGACCCCGGCGTGCCTGCAACTGGTGCACCGGAGGCTGCGGTTTCAAGGAACAGGCTTGAGCCTTTGGCCTCAAGGCCGGCCTGATTGAAGAAGCGAACAATCTCAAGCTGGCCCAGGATGGTGGGGTCAGTCTGGCCGTCCAGGAAGGCTTCCACCTGGCCCTGGCTGTTGATCGAGACGTCCCGCGTATCCTGAGGCACGGTTATGGCAGGCGACAGTTCGTAGCCGTCGGTAGTGACGATCTGGCCGGAGGCATTGAGCTGGAAAGAGCCAGCGCGGGTATAGGCATCTTCGCCGGTGGGCAGTGAGATGCGGAAATAGCCTTCGCCCTGGATTGCCAGATCATAGGTGTTGTCGGTCGGTGTCAGGTTGCCCTGGCCGGAGATGCGATAGACAGAGCCAGCTTTCACACCAACGCCGATCTGGATGCCGGTGGGCACAACCGTGCCCGCATCAGATGATGTGGAGCCGACGCGGCGCAGGTTCTGGTAGATCAGATCCTGAAACTCCGCGCGCTGGCGCTTGTAGGCCGTGGTGTTCATGTTGGCGATGTTGTTCGAGATCACCTCGACATTGAGCTGCTGGGCGAGCATGCCGGTGGCTGCGATACTGAGCGACTTCATCTCTTCGGTCTCCTCTTGGCGGGCTGGCCCGCATCAGGTCTTGAGGAAGGGGCCGGGAAAACCCCTCATGTTGGTTGGTGTCTAGCGGGGCTCGCGGCCAAGCTGGCGAATGGCGGTTTCCTGTAGTTCGCCCATCTTGTTGATGTTCTTCTGGGTCGAGGTGTAGGCACGCATCACTTCAATCATCCGCGTCATCTCAACAACGGACTTTACGTTCGAGCTTTCAATCGAGCCCTGAATAACGGATGGGTTGGCGACGGGCTGTGCGGCCTGATCTGTTTCCAGATAGGTGTCACCGGTTTTCTTCATGGCGCGCTGGTTGTCGAACGTAACGACGCCAAGGCGGCCAATGGTGTTTTCGCCTGCCGAGATGGTGCCGTCACGGCTGATTGCAATCTGGCCGTCGTCCGGGTTCAGCGTAATGGGGGCACCGGCGGCGGACAGCACGGGGTCGCCCTGCGGCGTCACAAGCTGGCCGTTCACATCAACGGCGAAGTGGCCGCTGCGGGTGTAGCGCTCACCTGCGGGCGTCTGCACCGCGAAAAAGCCGTCGCCTGCAATGGCAATGTCGAACGGGTTGCCGGTGGGGGTTATGTTGCCTTCAGAAAGGTCACGATGGGTGCCGGTGTCCTGCACATAAGAGAGCGCGGGGAGCGTGCCTGCGCCCTTGCGGTCGTCGGCGGTGGCGCCGGGCATCAGGAACTCTGAAAAGATCGGAGACTCGGCCTTGTACGCAGACGTGTTCACGTTGGCCACGTTGTTGGCAACGATATCCATCGCGCGGCGCAGCGTCATCTGACGTGACAGGGCAACTGAAAGAGCTTGTTCCATCGTAAAGACCTCAGGCTGGTCAGGTGGTCCGCTTTACTCCGGGAAGAGATCGGCAGACCGGGTTTGTTTCGTCATGAAGCTAAAAGCATGTCGGACCATGCCTGTGGCTTCGGGACAGTCACTGCAGCCGCTGTGCCAGTTTGAAATATCAATAAAAACAGTGGGTTAGAGTTATTCTGCGTCTTGCGATACCCGGCAAAAGGGTGCCTCTTGCCGGTGACCCGGCATTTTTTGCCGGTTTTTTGGGTGTGTGGCCGTTTGCAAAACGCTTCGTTAACCGCATGGGGCCAAACTGCGTTTCATCAAAGCCACCGGCAGAATGCACGGCGGCGAACATGTCAGGCGCTCTCATTCAAGGATGCGAGAGGGAAGTGCCAGGATAGTTCGCGGGACATTTTTTCAAATGCTCCCCCACGCGCAGGGCCGGAATCATGAGTGACCAAGCAGCAACCGCTGACGACATTGCCGACATCGACGGTGAAGATGCGCCGAAGAAAAAGATGTCCGGCCGCACGCTTATCCTGTTTATCGCGCTTCCACTGTTGCTGATTGTCGGCGGCGTGGGCGGAGCCTTCATGATGGGTGTGTTCGGCGGTGGTGAAGAAGAACACGCCGCGGTGGATGAACACGGCAAGAAAGTGGTCGATCCTTCACAGATCGTATTTTACGAACTGCCGGAGCTGATCATCAATCTGCAGACGGATGATCCGCGCGGATCATTTGTGAAGTTCAAGGTCACGCTTGAGCTGCATGATGCCAAGATGCTGCCGATGATTGAGCCGCTGATGCCGCGTATCATCGACAATTTCCAGATTTATCTGCGTGAACTGCGCGCTGACGACCTTGCGGGTTCGGCCGGGCTGTTCCGCCTGAAAGAAGAAATCCTGCGACGCATCAATATGGATGTCCGCCCGCACGAGGTTGCGGATGTGCTGTTCACCGAAATGATTATTCAGTAACGCCTCGCTTTTTGTTTTCCCGTGCTGCGACGTGCAGCGCAAACCCCTGGGCACCCGACATGACGACCGAAGACGATCTTAATCAGGATGAAATGGCTGCCGCCTGGGAAGCAGAGGCGGCTGCTGCAGAGGGTGGCACAGATGATGCCATGGCCGCTGAGTGGGAGGCGAGCCTCTCCAAATCAGACGACAGTGCGCCGACGCCAGGTATGTCGGGTGCAGCCGAGCGTGTGCTTAATCAGGACGAGATCGACAGTCTGCTGGGCTTTGAGCTTGATGAAGACGGTGGCGGCGACCGGACCGGCATTCGCGCCATCATCAATTCGGCGCTGGTATCCTACGAGCGGCTGCCGATGCTCGAAATTGTGTTCGACCGGCTGGTGCGGCTGATGACCACGAGCCTGCGCAACTTTACGTCTGACAACGTGGAAGTGAGCCTCGACAACATCACGTCCATTCGCTTTGGCGATTATCTCAATTCCATTCCGCTGCCTGCCATTCTGGCGGTGTTCCGGGCGCGCCAGTGGGACAACTTTGGCTTGTTCACCGTTGACTCAAATCTCATCTACTCGATTGTGGATGTGCTGTTGGGCGGGCGGCGTGGCACCGCGGCCATGCGCATTGAGGGTCGCCCGTACACCACCATTGAACTCAATCTTGTGCAGCGGATGGTTGAGGTGGTGTTGCAGGATGCCTGCGCCGCCTTTGAACCCCTGTCGCCGGTGGATTTTGAACTGGACCGGCTGGAAACCAACCCGCGCTTTGCCGCTATCGCACGGCCGGCCAATGCGGCCATTCTGGTGAAGCTGCGCATTGACATGGAAGATCGTGGCGGGCGCATTGAGCTGATGCTTCCCTATGCCACGCTGGAGCCGATCCGCGAACTTTTGTTGCAGATGTTCATGGGCGAAAAGTTTGGCCGTGACTCGATCTGGGAAAATCATCTGGCAACAGAACTGTGGTCCACCGAGGTGCAGCTTGATGCGCTGCTCGACGAACAGGTGATGTCGCTGCGTGATGTCATGAAGTTTGAAAAGGGCCAGACGCTGATGCTGAACTGTACGGCTGATAGCCCGGTACAGCTTCGTTCCGGCGGCATTCCCATAACCACGGGCCGCATGGGACGCGTGGGCAACCATGTGGGTGTGCTTGTGGACAAGGCGCTCAAGCAGACATCGCATCGTGCCGCGTTGCTGGGCCTGAGGGGGGATGCCGGAAAATGAGTGCTTTTTCCATTGGCCTGTTGATTGAAGTGATTGTTGCGGGACTACTGGTTGCAACCATCGCCTATTGTTTTTTGCTGGACCGTCGGCTGCGCGCGTTGCGCGACGGGGAAAGCGACCTCAAGCAGATTGTCGTGTCGCTGGACCGCGCCACCAGCCGCGCCCAGAGCGCCATTACTGATTTGCGTGTTCATGCGGACGGTATGACCCGCGACCTTGAGCGTGATCTCAAGAAGGCACGGGCATTGGCTGATGAGCTGGCCTTGATGGTTGAAGCTGGTGACAGCATTGCCGACCGGCTGGGCACGTTTGCCGGTGCCGGTGGGCCGTCGAAGACCCGCAAAGACACGAGCGCGGATGCTGCCGGGATCTTTCAGGACGATCCGCAGGACGATCCCTTGGCTGAAACCGGTCTTGCGGCGGCCCTTCGCCAGGTTCGCTAACGTTTTTGGAGTAACCGTTGATGAGTACCACACCTACAGAGCGTATGCGTCTGCTGCCTGCCGTGATGATTGCCGCAGCATTGCTGTTGACCCTCAAGGTCGCCGGTCTGGCAACGGGAACATCGCCGCTGGTGCCTGTGGTGCAGGCTGCTGATGCGGTTCCCGACGAGGGTGCCGAAAACGCTGCCGACAACGCTGCCGGGGAAGAAACTGCGGCCGCGCAGGAGGTGGCACCTGCAGCAGACGCCGAAAATGCGCGCCCTGCTGTCAATCTTGCAACCCGCCCGCAGCCCGTGAGCACCCAAAGTGAGGATGTGCTGGAGGCACTGGCCGCCCGCCGCAAGGCGCTGGACGAACGCCAGGGCGAAGTTGAAATGCGCGAGAAACTTCTGGCTGCTGCCGAGGCGCGTATTGATGACAAGATCGCTGAACTCAAGGAACTCAAGGCACGCGTGGACGAGGTTTTCAAAACCGAGGAGTCGCGTGGCAACAAGAAGTTTGAAAGTCTGGTCAAGGTCTATGAAAACATGAAGCCGAAAGATGCGGCGGCCGTGTTTGAACAACTGGAGATGACCGTTCTTCTGGAACTTCTGGACCGGATGAATGAACGCAAGCTGGCTGCCATATTGGCTGCCATGGACCCGGCGCGGGCGCAGGTTGTGACCGTGGCACTGGCGACTGAGAACGAGAATCGGTTGTCGGCCATCCCGATGCCGGATGCGCAAGCGCCCATGGGCCTGCCCGAGCTTGAGCCCATTCTGCCTGAGAGTGCAGGCTAGGCTGCGGCCTAACCCCAGTGAAACTGCCGGTTTAGCGGACCCTTTGGTCCGCCAGCGCTTCGCGCGCGGCGGTAATCCTTAACGGCTGTTTAACTGCTTTGGCGGTAGGTTTTGCCTTCATTTTCGGGAATGCACGGGCGCCTCGGGCGATTCGTATTCCCTGTCCGCAGATGCGGATAAGGCGGGCAGGAGGCTCACCGGTGAACGCAGGCTTGTTGGCCCAGCACTCAGGTGCTCCGTATTCAGGTGCTCCGTATCAGGAGCAAGGAACGGTCGCGCGCGCGCCCGCGGCGACGCTGTATCTCGCGTTGTTCCTGATGCTGCTGGCGTTCTTCCTGTTTCTCACGTCAATCTCGACATTTGATCCGGCGCGCTCGGTATCGGTGCTCGATTCAGTCGAGGCGCGGTTTGCCGACGGTGTTGCAGCACAGGCCGGGCCTGAGCGGGTCAGTCCACCGTTCGCTGGTCCAGCCGGCGAAGCCATTGTGGCGGATGCGGGATTTGTTTCGCAAGTAGCGCGGGCTTTGGCACCACTTGAGGGTGGCGCTGACGATGCCGCGGGCCGCGACGGTGTGCCGTGGCACGGCGTCAGGCTTTCACAGGATGTTTTGTTTGTTGATGCCACCGCTGCTGTCAGCGCGCAGGCGCGTCAGGTCATTGAGGCGGCTGCGGTTGCGCTAATTGATGCAGGGGAGCAATCGACCAACCGGCGCGTTGATATCGTGGTCGGCGGCAGTGATGAGCTGGCCCGCCGTCGTGCTGCGGTTTTGGCCGCGCTTGTTGCTGGTATCGCAGGGCCGGAAGCGGTCAGCCTGCTGTCCGCCCCCCAACACAGTGCCGTCGAGCTTGTTTTTTATGCAGTCACGCCAGCCCGGAGCGGGTCATGAGCAATTCTGCATTGGAAGTTGCAATGGACGCCGTGCTGTCTGATGCAGACATCACCGAAACTGATCGCGTTGACCGGCAGGGTGTGGTCGCTCCGCCGCGTCGGCACATGGCGTTGCCCTATGTCGGCCTCGTCGCCGAGCAACCGCAACGCTGGCTTACGACCTTCGCTGACCTTGTTGCGCTGCTGGTGGCGTTTTTTGTCATGATCCTGTCGATGTCGGCGTTTGAGCCTGATGCGGTGGCGCGGCTCAATGGTTTGCCCGCAGGTGCTGCGGGTGCTGAACGTGAGGCGGTCCCGTCCGGCGGCGAGGGGCGTGCGTTGGTGCAGTCTGGTGATACTGAATACGATGCAGGTGCGCACTATCTTGGCGGGCTTCTGCTGGCACAGTCACAGGTGCTGGGTGTCTCCGGCGTAACGCTTGAGCGCAAGGACGGGGGTGTTGTTTTAACCCTGCCTGCGACGGTTTTGGGATCGGACAGCATCTCGCTGGAGGTTGCCGCCGTTTTGGACCGCATAGCCGGGGCTGCACCGGGGCGGGTCAGCATTTTTGGTGCCGCGCCCATTGGCGATGCGGTAAGCCTTTACGAGGCTTCTTTGTTTGCCCGGCTTGATGCCGAAAAAATTGCGACTGGTGCCGCAGGCTGGGTTGTGCCCGGCACGGTTGTTGTTGCCATCCAGGATGGGCCTTCCGCCCCATATGGGGGGCGCAGGCAATGACCATCGCACGCATTCTCATGGCGGGGCTGCTGGCGGCCGGGCTGTCGGTGATTTCCATTCTGGCGGCGTTGCCTGCGCACGCGGCTGATGCTGTGATCGTCAAGGGCGAGGAACTGAACGGTTTCGCACGCCTGCGGTTTCAGTGGCCGGATGCGGTTGAGATATCTGCACAGGAATCCAACGGTGTGGTCGTGCTTAAGTTCGACCGTGCCTTTGATGCAGCGCTCAACGATCTGCCGATCAGCCTGCCCAACTATGTGGCGCTGGCGCGGCAGGATGCAGACGGCAAAACCCTGCGCCTCGCGCTCAAGTTTCCGTTCCGCGTGGAAACCGCAACGGCGTCCAACGAAGTGTATGTCAATCTCATTCCTGAAACCTGGCAGCAGGCACTGCCCGGTCTGCCCGCAGATGTGCGTGCCCGCGAGCAAGCCGCGCTGGCGGCTGCCGAGCAGGCCGAAGCCGCGCGGCGGGCGCTGGAACTTGTGGAGCTGCCTGACGTTGATGTGCGCATTGGCGTTCACAATTCCTATAGCCGTATCGTTTTCGAATGGCCTGATGATGTGAACTACAAAGTTGCCCGCGACGGTGCCCGGCTGGACCTGACGTTTTCGGCACCCGGACATTTGAAAATCGGCCGCCTGCGTGTTGATCCGCCGCCCTTCGTTGTAGATGCGCAGACCGATACTGATGCGCAGTCGGCCAGCCTCAGTCTGACAATTTCACAGGATGCGGAGTTCCGCATGTTCCGCGAGCCAACCGGCATTGTGCTGGATCTGACGGCCGCCAACGAAGATGCAGGCGCGCTGGCCTCGCTTGAAATAAATCAGGAACAGTTTTCAGGCGTTGTACCATCTGATGCCGCCACGGCCGCGCGCCGCGCCGATGGTGTGCTTGTTCCGGTCGCGCAGGAAAATGCACCGCAGGCACCACCTGCCGACACCCCTGCTTCGCAAACCGAGGCCGCAGTTCCGGCGGTGACCATGATTGACCCGCGCCGCATCGGACGGCCGGATGCATCACGCATTGTCAAAGACAGTGGCTATGCACAAGAGGCGACGCCGGCGACATCTGCAGTTTCCCCCGCTGCAGATGCAGACTCACAAGATGACAATGTTAACACTGCCGATGTTGCTTCCGGCACAGAACAGGCAGATGTCGCTGCGCCGACCGTTCCCGGTGACACGCTGCAGGTGGATGCGCCGCGCATTGTCAAACCGGCAGGTGACGCCGGTGACGGCTCTGCGGACACACCCGATGTTGCGGATGCGGCGCCTGTTATGCCGGTGCGCGAACCGGGTAGCGTGCAGGTGCGCCGCGTGGCTGACAGCGTGACGTTTGAGTTTGCCGGGCTGGCCGATGCACCGGCTGCCGTTTTTGAACGCGCGGGTCGCGTGTGGGTTCTGTTTGAAACAGATATTGCGGTTGCCCGTCCGGACCTGACGCAGGAACACCTGCCAATTGTTGATGCGGCTGAACTGATTACATCAGACGGGCTGCGCGGTGTACGGCTTCGGCTTGCAAAAGAAGCCCTGGTAACCGCGCGTGTGACGAATGGCGTCTGGTCGGTCGCGATCGGAAATACGGTTCTTGAGCCGCCGGGACCGCTGGCAGTGCGGCGGGGCGTCAAGGCTGACGGCGGTGGCAAGCTGTTTGTGATTGCACCGGACGCTGGTGATACTCACAGTCTGACGGACCCTGAAATTGGCGACACGCTGGCCATTGTGCCGGTGCCCACGCCGGTACGCGGCGTGTTGTCGCCACGCCAGACGGTTGATCTGGAAGTGTTGCCCTCGGCGCACGGCCTGGTATTTCGTCCGATTGCGGATGATGTGGTGATTGCGCTCAACAGTGATGGTGAAGTGACCGCATCACGCCGCTCGGGCCTTGTGCTGACTGCAAACCCGCGCCGCCCGGCACCTGCGGAACTTGGTACACAGAACAATATTTTTGCGCCCGGCGTTGTTGGCTTTGAGCTGGCCAGCGGTGATCCGGATGATTTTCACGGCACTCTTGCGGCGCTCAATGCATCTGTTGCGGCGGCAACCACACCTGACGAGCGTAAAGACGCGCGCAAGGCGTTGGTGCGGTTTTATCTTGGCTATGAGTATGGCTCTGAAGCGCTGGGCGTGATGCGATTGATGGAAGCGGCGCGCAAGGACCAGACGTCTGATCCTGAGTTCATCATGTTGCGCGGCATCGCCTACTACCTCAACGGTCGGTACAAGGATGCAGAGGCTGATCTGTCCACTCCGGCTTTGCTGTATGACCCCAATGCAGCCCTGTGGCGGACACTTGCAAGCGCAAAGCTTGCCCGCTTTGTTGAGGCGCGGCCGGATGTGGGCCGGGCACGCACTGTGGTTCCCGACTATGCGCCGAGTGTTCAGGCGCGGTTCCATCTTGCAGCCGCGCAGATCGCGCTGGGCGTGAATGATGTGGCAGGTGCTGAAAGCGATCTGCGCAAGGTGCCTGATGATGCATTGGACGAAGCGCTTTTTGCCGAACGCACACTGCTTGAAGGCCAGCTTGCACAGGCGTCCGGTGAAAAGGAAGAAGCATTGTCGCGGTATGCTCAGGCGATTGCGCTTGATTACCGGCCGGTCACAGCACGCGCCACATTGGCGCAGGCGTCGCTGTTGCGGCAGTTCGCAACGAGCGAGACACATGAAGAAGACATGGCGCAGGCGATTGATACGCTGGACCGGCTTCGGTTTACCTGGCGAGGCGACAGTGTAGAGCTTGAAGCAGTTGCCGAGCTTGCAAAGATTTATGAAGAGCAGGGCGATTATCGCAGCGCGCTGACGGTCATGCGCACGGCGGCCACGCAATTTCCCGAAGCGCAGATGGGCCGCGAGATTGCCGACCGCATGGTCGAGATGTTCCGTCGCCTTTTCCTTGAAGGGGAAGTGGACAGTCTGCGCCCGCTTGAAGCGCTGAGTTTGTTTTACGATTTTCGTGAGCTGACGCCGGTAGGCCGTGACGGCGACCGGATGATCCGTAGTCTTGCAGACCGCTTGGTGGCGGTTGATCTGCTCGATCAGGCGATTGAGATGCTGGACCATCAGGTGACACATCGCCTTCGCGGTGTGGCGCGGGCGCAGGTGGCGGGCCGGTTGGCGGCTGTGCATCTGTTGAACCGCCAGCCCGGCGAGGCGCTGGGTGCCTTGCGCAAGACGCGGCAGGCGCAGTTGCCGCAACAGATTTCAGATGAGCGGTTGTTGCTTGAAGCCAAGGCGCTGAGTGCGCTTGGTCGCCATGACCACGCACTTGAGCTTCTGGCTGACAACAGATCTGACCCGGCGCGCGCGCTGACGGCGGATGTGTATTGGGAGTCCGGCGACTATGCGTCTGCCGGTCGTGCGCTGGAGGATTTGCTGGGCCTGCGCTGGACGCGGGACGAACCGCTGAGCGCTGAAGAGCAGTTTGATGTTCTGCGCGCCGCCATTTCATATGTGCTGGCGCGTGAGAGCGACGGGGTGGAACGCATCCGCCAGAAATATGCGTCGAAGATGTCGGACGGGCCGCAGGCGTCGTCGTTCTCGATCGTTGCCAGTTCCTCAGACGGGCGAGGCATCGCGTTCCGTGACCTCGCCCGCGAAATTGCCCAGGTGGATACGCTGGACAGGTTCATGACCGGCTACCGCAACCGCTACGAGGCGGAGCAGGCGGGCGAGGGCGTTATCAACTAGGCGTTCTGTTTGCACCATCTGGTGTAGCCGTGACCTACGCATTGATCCTCCGGTCAAGCCGGAGGATGGTGTTGTTTAAGGGGTGTCTTTCAAAATTATTGTCATCCCGGCTCAAGGCGGCATCAACCTGCGGGCCGGATCCTTAACTGACCACAAAACCACCATCCTCCGGCTTGACCGGAGTATCCATGCTGAGGGGGGCTGCGCGTTCTGTAGGTTCAGACAGTCGTCAACGACAAGGGTCGCGAAGCCAGGATGACCGGGGCGTACTGGCCGCCAGGAGTGCGCCTTGTCAGGCCCCGAAACTCTGGACGAGGGAGCCTGCGACCAGTCGCCAGCCGTCCACAAGCACGAAGAATATCAGCTTGAAGGGCAGCGAGATCATGATGGGGGGCAGCATCATCATGCCCATGGACATGAGGACGGACGCGACCACAAGGTCAATCACCACGAAGGGTATGAACAGCAGGAAGCCGATTTCGAATGCGCGGCGCAGCTCTGAAATCATGAAGGCCGGGATCAACACGTGCACCGGCGTTGCCTGCGGTGTTTCTGGTACCTCACCGTTTGACAGGTCGATGAACAGTTTGAGGTCGTCTTCGCGGACCTGGCTCAGCATGAAATCGCGGAATGGGGCAGACGATATTTCCCACGCTTCTTCGGTGCTTATTTCGTCTGCCATGTAGGGGGCCACGCCCTGCGTGTAGCTTTGCTGCAGAACCGGCGCCATGACGAAGGCTGTGAGAAACAGCGCAAGGCTGATGAGCACCGAGTTGGGCGGGGCCTGTTGCACACCCATGGCGGCGCGCAACAGCGACAGCACCACAATGATGCGCACAAAGCTTGTGACCATGATGAGAATGGACGGGGCCAGACTCAAAATGCCGATCAACAGCACAAGCTGAATGATGCGTGATGTCAGCGCGCCTTCTTCGGGCAGCGCCAGCGATATTTCCTGCGCGCCAGCGGGCATGGCCGTGAGGACCAGCGCGGCAGCCGCGGCCCCTGCGAGGCCGATCAGGCGCTGTGTGCGGGGGGTAAAACTCACCGGCGGTCTCCGGCAATTTTGGGTCTGGGCAGCGTCGGGTTTGCTGCGGCCTCGTGCGGTTTGCGTCCTGTGCGCAATGAGAGTGCGCGCTTCTCGTTCATGAGTTCCGCCACCTTGCGCAGCCGGGCAAAAACGTCGTCGTCTGCGCTGGGTTGCTCGTAGGGTTCTTCAGCGGGCGTTGCATCTGTTTGTGCAGGCAGTTGAGCCTGACGGGCGATGTTGGTCTCTATGATGGTCTCGGTTTCGCCGCCCAGAAGAATGAGATGTTCAGCATTGTCGCGGCGGATGATGAGCAGGCGGCGTTTGGGGTCTAGCGCCAGGTTCTCCACAATCTCAAGCCGCTTTTGGGTGGCACGACCGCCGGTAGCCGCGCCGGGTGCAAAGCCGAACCTGCGGGCGAGAATGGCGGTGCCGCCAATAAGCCCGACGACAAACATCAAGGCGAAGGCGAAGCGCATGTAATCTGCATATTCCATGGCGGCTCTCATTTTGGTTCGGCTGTGCGCGGGTGGTTTGCGCATTTCAACTAGGCAGGATTTTCCCTGCACGCGCTTAACAACCGATTAAGCCTAATGAGACATTTCGCAATTCCCTGACTGACACAGCATTTGCGTGTGGCGCGCGGATGTTTGCAGCGCTTAAGCCCTTCTTAATCCACCCGGCAGATACTGCCCACTCAAGACGAACCCAGGACGGGTTTCACACAGCGTCATTTATTGGCGCACCACCGCAGAATAATCCGCGTGGCTTTTATCCGTCCTTATGCTGAGCAATTGCTTGGCCCAAACTACAGGGTTCGCTATGTCGTTATCCGATATTCCGCTTTTTGGCATGTTGAAAGAGCGCATGAACTGGGTCCAGTCGCGCCAGAGCGTGCTGTCGCAAAACGTGGCCAACGCGCACACGCCGGGTTACACGGCGCAGGACTTGAAAGAGCCTGACTTTCGCAACGTGCTGAAAAGCACAACAGGCGGGCAGCTTCATCTGGCGGCCACGCGCGAAGGGCATATGAGCGGCTCCAAAACATCAGCAGGGGCGCGCGGTGATTTTCGTCCGCACAAGTCTCCTGACAGCGAAACAACATCCACCGGCAACTCCGTGGTGCTGGAAGAGCAGATGATGAAGGTCGCTGAAAACCAGATGGATTATCAAACCGCCACGAGCCTGTATTCCAAGGGGCTGGGCATGTTGCGCATGGCCGTGACCGGGCGGTCGAGCGCTTAAGCGTTTTTGTTTCCTCGTTGAAAGGATTTTCAAAATGGACTTGATGAAATCAATGCTGATCGCAGCATCCGGGCTCAAATCGCAGAGCGGGCGGATGCGCATCATTGCTGAGAACATGGCGAATGCAGGCTCCACCGCGCAGACGCCCGATGGCGACCCGTATCGCCGCAAGATCCCCACCTTTACCAATGAGCTTGACCGGGCTACCGGCGTCGAGCGTGTGAAGATGGGCAAGATCGCCGTTGATAAAGGTGCTTTCGGCGAGCGCTATGAGCCCGGACATCCCGCCGCCAACGAGGCGGGCTACGTCAAGACATCCAACGTCAACAGCCTGATCGAGAGCATTGATATGGGGCAGGCGCAGCGTGGCTACGAGGCTAACCTCAATGTCATCAACACGTCGCGCCGCATGTTGAACGCCACCATCGAGCTGCTGCGCCGCTAAGGCCGCCGAGCAACAAGGATCTGACAGATGAGTATTTCAGTTACCAATGCCGCAGGGGCCTATACGGATGCGATCAAGCGCATGGCTCAGTCTGCAACCGGAGAATCGGGCGCGGGCGCAGGCGCCAAAAACCCCATTGAGAGTTTCGGGCAGGTTTTGTCGCAGCAGGTAAGCGCTGTTGAAAACACTGCCAAGGCGGGTGAAGCGGCAGCCACGCAGGCGGCGGCCGGCCAGGGCAATCTGGTTGATCTGGTCACGCAGGTGGCTGAAGCCGAAGTGATGTTGCAGACCGCCGTCACCGTGCGTGACCGGGTGATCTCGGCCTATCAGGAAATCATGCGGATGCCGATCTAGCGGCATTTTTGAGACAGGCCGGGGGGCTGGAAAAAATGACGGGTCCGGAAGTTCTGGATATTGGGCGCGAAGGCATCTGGCTGCTGTTGCAGTTGTCAGGTCCGCTGATGATTGTCGGCCTTGTGGTCGGGCTTTCCATCGCGCTGGTGCAGGCCCTGACGCAGGTGCAGGAAATGACGCTGGTGTTCGTGCCGAAGATCATCTCGATCTTTTTGGCGATGATTGTGGCGCTGCCATTCATGGCGTCCATCCTTGCAGCCTACATGGCGCGCATCTCTGACCTGATTATTTCGGGTTAGGCAAAAAGAAACCGCGCCATGACCATAGCTTTGCCCGTCGATCTGCTGCCCGAAACCATACTTGTTTATGTGCTGGTATTCTCGCGCATTGGTGCGGCGATGATGGTTTTGCCGGCGCTGGGTGAAATGAATGTCAGCCCGCGCATCCGGCTGGTGATGGCGATCATGGTGGCAGCAGTGCTGGCGCCGGTCGTGGCGTCGTCTTACCCGGCCATGCCGCTGGGTATCGGCAGCATTGCCTCAAGCCTGATTGCGGAAATTGTTGTCGGGCTGTTCATTGGCCTGACCGCGCGCATGTTCATGAGTGCGTTGCAGGTAGCAGGCACGGTAATCGCTTTTCAGACAGGCCTTGCCTTTGCCATGAACATGGACCCGACGCAGGGCGTGCAGGGGGCGATCGTCGGCACGTATCTGGCGGTGCTGGGCACAGCGATGATTTTTGTCACCGACCTGCATCACCTGATGCTGATTGGCCTGCGTGACAGTTACACACTGTTTCCTCCGTCTGCTGCGTTTCCCACCTCTGATTTTCTGGCGGTCGCGGTGGATACGGTTGCCAGCGCGTTTACGCTTGGTTTGCAGCTTGCGGCACCGTTTCTGGTGTTCTCGCTGATTTTTTATCTGGGCATCGGCGTGCTGTCGAAGCTCATTCCGCAGGTGCAGATTTTCTTCATCGCCATGCCGGCCAACATTCTGTTTGGCTTTGTGCTGCTGTTTTTGCTGCTTGGCTCCATCATGCTCTATTTCCTTGAGCACTTTGAAGCCCTGCTCATGCGCTTCATCGTCTAGCTGAGAAGGACATTTGCTGAATGTCTGACAAGCCAGACGAAAGTGAAAAAACCGAAGAGGCCTCCTCCAAGAAGCTGGAAGAGGCCCACAAAAAAGGTGACGTTGCCAAAAGTCAGGAAGTAAGCGCCTGGTTCGGCATGATCGGCATTGCGCTCATTATTGCACTGCTGGCCGGGCCCATGGCCTCGCAACTGGCGCAGCCGCTTTCAACGTTTCTGGCTGAACCACATGCCTATGACATGGATGGCGGCAATATCCTGCGCATCGTGCAGCGGTTGGGTGTGATGGTTTTTCTGGCGCTGGCGCTGCCGCTGCTGTTGCTCATGGTGATGGCGGTGATTGGCAATCTGGTGCAGCACAAGCCGGTGTTCTCGGCTGAAAACATGAAGCCCAAGTTTTCCAAGATTTCGCCTCTTGCGGGTCTCAAGCGTATTTTTGGGCCGATTGGTCTCATGAACTTCGTCAAGGGTTTGGCGAAGCTCACCATTGTGTCCGTCATCGCTTTTCTGGTGATCTGGCCTGAGCGCGACATGCTGGGGTCTTTGATGCGCGTTGAACTGGCGATGATCCCGCTCATCATGCAGCAACTGGCGCTGAAACTGGTGATCGGCATTATTGCCGTTCTCACCATCATTGCAGCGCTGGATTTCGCCTTCCAGAAAGCCCAGTGGGCCAAAAAGCAGCGGATGACGCAAAAGGAAGTCAAAGACGAATACAAGCAGATGGAAGGCGACCCGGCGCTGAAAGGCAAGCTGCGGCAGATACGTGCCGAGCGTGGCCGCAAACGCATGATGGCGCAGGTGCCGGACGCGACCGTGATTGTGACCAACCCCACTCACTATTCGGTGGCGCTCAAATATGAGGAGGGCATGGCAGCCCCCATTTGTGTGGCCAAAGGTGTGGATCTTGTCGCCTTCAGGATCAGGGAAGTGGCCAGGGAGCACAATATTCCGCTGGTCGAAAACGTACCGCTGGCGCGTGCGCTGCACGCCACCGTTGAAGTGGACGACGAAGTGCCGCCGGAGCATTACAAGGCCGTTGCGCAAGTCATTGGCTATGTGATGAAACTCAAGGGTAAGCTGCGCCGATAGCCCGCGCCTGATTCTCTTGCTGACAGTGTTGTCGCGCGTTCGCGGGCCGGACGGAGAGCCGGATGGCAAGCGCACCAGATACGTCGTCAACTGATCCACAGCCGTCTCAGGGGCTGGAGTCTGCGTCGGTTTCAGCGTCGGTTTCAGCGTCGGTGGCCGCGTTTGAACCCGCGCCTGAAGACATCGACCAGGCACCCAAGCCAGCAGGGCGCTGGCTGGGAATCCTGCTATGCGTGGTGGGGTTGGTAGCGGTCGGCTTTGCGCTGGCGGACCCGGCCACCACGGGACAGATCGCATTTTATGTACTGGGCTTTTTCGCGGTGCTCGGCCTGCTGGTGATGGCCGGCATTTTTGCGGGCCTTGTGCGGCTGGATCTGCGCGGCCGGTTGCTGGGCGAGCGGCTTGCAGCGGGACTGGCTGAAACATCTGATATCGCCATGGCCGTCACCAATGATCGTGGCCGCATGGTCTATGCAAACAGCGCGTTCATGGCGCTGGCAGGTGGCAAAAAGCTGCGCAATGCCGAAACCCTGCTGGGTGGTGCGGGCGATCATGATGCGGCCGATCACGATGGGGGTGCGGATGAAAGCCAGACGGCGGGGGCGCGGGCGTTCAGGCTGGCGCGCGCTGCGCGTGCCGGGGCCGCCGCGCGCGAAGAGATTGTACTCAACATTGCGGAAGGTGAAACGCGCCGCGTGACGGCAAGCGTTGAGCCACTGCCTGCACGCCTTTTGCCGGGCACCGTCGGGCAGAGCTATGCCCTGTGGCGCGTAACGGACCAGACTGCCTCGCGTGAGACGCTGGAGGCGACCGCGCGCGAGGCGGGGCGGCTGGATGCTTATCTCAACGGTCTGGTGTCGGGCGTGTGTGCGCTCGATCAGCAGGGGCGTGTTCTCTATCTGAATGAGACACTGGCAGGGTGGGCGGGGCTTGACGCTGCCACATTCACGGCAGGTGCCATTGAGTTCGACAGTCTTCTGGCCAGCCCGCGCGTACCGTTGGGGCGCAAGGCTGATGTGGGTGATGTGCAGGTCAGCGATGCCGACATGAAGCCAAGGTCAGCCGGGGCGGATACGGCTGTTGTGCCGGTGCGTATCGTCGAGCGTGACGGCACAATGCCGGATGGACGCAAAGTGACGTTTCTCGCGCTGCATGACCGGCGGGCCAGTTGGGGTGGTGATCTGCTGGATGCTGCCGAAGTGCGTTTCGCGCATTTTTTCAACAATGCGCCGATTGGCATGGTGACGGTCAATGGCGACGGGCAGGTCGTATCGCTCAATCGCACCTTCCGCGATCTTGTTGGTGCGGATGTCCTGCCTTCCGTTGATGACGCAAAACCTGTTTTGCTTTCAGACCTGGTGGCTCATGAGGACCGCGCCGCGTTTGATACCGCCATTCTGGATGCCGCCAGAGGCGAGCCTCCCAAGGGCCCCGTGGATATTCGCCTGATGCCGCCGCGCAATGCATCTAACCCCGATGATGACAGCGGCGAGAATGACCGGGTGCTTCAGGCTTACATCAGCCGAGCCGGGGCTGTGGCCGATGACGCGGACCCGGCGTCGCCTGAAAGTGCTGCCCGCGTGATGGTCTATTTTGTGGACCTGACCGAGCAAAAGACGCTGGAAGTGCAGTTTGCCCAGAGCCAGAAGATGCAGGCCGTCGGCCAGCTTGCGGGCGGCGTGGCGCACGATTTCAATAACCTGCTGACCGCCATCATCGGCTTTTGCGACCTGCTGCTGGTGCGCCACCAGCCCGGCGATCCGTCGTTTGCAGATGTCATGCAGATCAAGCAGAACGCCAACCGCGCTGCCAACCTGGTGCGGCAGCTTCTGGCTTTTTCGCGGCAACAGACATTGCGGCCAACTGTTCTCAGCCCGACAGATGCGCTGGCTGATCTCTCCAACCTGTTGCGGCGGCTGCTGGGCGAGACTGTTGACCTCAAGATGGTGCATGGCCGCGACCTGTGGACCATCAAGGCGGACCAGAACCAGTTTGAGCAGGTCATCATCAACCTTGCCGTCAATGCGCGAGACGCCATGCTGGAGCCGGATGCAGAAGGTGCCATCGGCGGCACGCTCACCATCCGTACCGCCAATGTGAGCAAGGAGGATGCGGCAGCGCTCGACCATGCCATCATGCCGGCGGCTGAATATGTGCTGATTGAAGTGAGCGACACCGGCTGTGGCATCGCCAAGGAAAACCTAGGCAAGATTTTTGAGCCGTTCTTTTCCACCAAGGAAGTGGGCAAGGGCACCGGGCTTGGCCTGTCCACGGTCTATGGCATCGTCAAGCAAACGGGCGGCTACATTTTTCCGTTCTCGACGCTGGGCACCGGCACGAGTTTCCGCATCTACATTCCGCGCCACATCGAAGCTGAAAAGCCTAAGGAAGTTGTTGCCGAGACACCGAAAAAACCAACAGACCTTTCCGGCAAAGGCACCGTGCTGCTGGTGGAAGACGAAGACGCCGTGCGTGCGTTTGCCGTCCGCGCCCTGCAGACACGCGGCTACACGGTGCTGGAGGCTGCATCCGGCGAACACGCCCTTGAGGTGGTGGAAGCGTTTGACGGCGAACTGGACGTTGTGGTGTCAGACGTGGTGATGCCCAACATGGATGGCCCGACCATGGTCGGTCATCTCACCAAGGCCAAACCCGGCCTCAAGATCATCTTCATTTCCGGCTATGCAGAAGAAGCCTTCAAGAAGAATCTCGGCAAGGATGTCGAGTTCCAGTTCCTGCCCAAACCGTTCTCGCTCAAGCAGCTCGCGGCGAAGGTAAAAGAAGTGATTGAAGGCGAGTAGGCGCTTGCGGCGGCGAGAGGCTTTACGGGCTTCCGTTTGAGGCGTGCGATTCTGGTATGGTGGGCGCTGCGCACGGGTTCGGCCACGCGGACCGGGGGCCTGTCTGTTTAGGCCTCTACAGTGGTCTTGTAGTCTCGTTTTACCGTGAACGTGAGGCGAACAAGATTCTGAAAATATTTATATTTCAATAAGTTATGTGCTGGTGGTGAAAACCGCTTGTCGATGAGAACAAAGTATGTACATTTGACCCATGAGTCATGCGGGGCCGGGTGGGCCGGTTCTCATTGCCCCCTCACAGGGGGTCTGACATAAGGGGTTAACGATGGGCGAGAATGTAGTGAGTTTTAAGGACAAGAACATGGACAAGTCGAAAGCGCTGGACGCGGCTCTCAGCCAGATTGACCGCGCATTCG
This sequence comes from Pyruvatibacter sp., assembly GCF_040219635.1. NCBI lineage: Bacteria > Pseudomonadati > Pseudomonadota > Alphaproteobacteria > Hyphomicrobiales > Parvibaculaceae > Pyruvatibacter > Pyruvatibacter sp. The sequence continues at coordinate 123,164 of NZ_JAVJSC010000009.1, read as the reverse complement.
GCAAGGGCTCCATCATGAAGCTCGGCAAGGACGGGCATGTGGTGGAAATCGAGTCCATTTCCACGGGCTCCCTTGGCCTTGATGTGGCGCTGGGCATTGGCGGGCTGCCGCGCGGTCGCATCATCGAGATTTATGGTCCTGAATCATCGGGCAAAACCACCCTGGCACTGCACACGGTTGCCGAAGCTCAAAAGGCGGGCGGCATCTGCGCGTTCGTGGATGCGGAACACGCGCTTGATCCGTCCTATGCCAAGAAGCTGGGCGTGGATATTGACGAGTTGCTGATCTCGCAGCCGGACGCAGGCGAGCAGGCGCTTGAGATTGCGGACACGCTGGTGCGCTCGGGTGCCATTGACGTGCTGGTAATTGACTCGGTGGCCGCCCTCACCCCGCGCGCCGAGCTTGAAGGCGACATGGGCGACATGCAGCCGGGTATGCAGGCGCGGTTGATGTCCAAGGCGCTGCGCAAGCTGACCGGCTCTATTTCCAAGTCCAACACCATGGTTATTTTCATCAATCAGATCCGGATGAAGATCGGCGTCATGTTCGGCAACCCGGAAACCACCACCGGGGGCAACGCGCTCAAGTTTTATGCGTCGGTTCGTCTTGATATCCGCCGCATCGGTGCCATCAAGGACCGCGACGAGGTGGTGGGCAACCAGACCCGCGTCAAGGTGGTGAAAAACAAGGTGGCCCCGCCGTTCCGGCAGGTCGAGTTCGACATCATCTATGGCCAGGGCATTTCCAAGACCGGCGAGTTGCTGGATCTGGGTGTCAAAGCCAACATCGTTGAAAAATCAGGCTCGTGGTTCTCCTATGACAGCCAGCGCATTGGGCAGGGCCGCGAAAACGCCAAGACGTTCCTGGCGGAAAACCCGGACGTAGCAGACGAAATTGAGCGTAAAATCCGCGCTGATGCCGCAGGCGTTGTTGAACTCGCCGGTGAAGATGTCGATCGCGACGAAGAAGATGACGGCCCCGTGGAAGAAGCGGTATAGAGCTGCCGTCCACAGACATATACATCCCCAATCGGCGGCTGCTCTCAGCTAAAAAGGGCGCATGGAACTCCCATGCGCCCTTCTTTATATATGGGCTATGAAAGGCTCCGAATCCGGGGTCATATCGGCCCGCCGACCTCCCCGACAGCCGCGTTTTGGCTGAAGTAGGGCGGCGCTGTGAAGGTAAGAGTGCAGGACCAAGGGTATGGCAAGCGTCAACGACATCCGGCAGACATTTCTGGATTTTTTCAAGAGCAACGGGCACACGCCCGTGCAGTCAGCGCCGTTGGTGCCGCGAAATGACCCGACTTTGCTGTTCAACAATGCGGGCATGGTGCCGTTCAAGAACGTGTTTACCGGCGCGGAAAAACGCGACTATGTGCGTGCGGCCTCATCACAAAAATGCGTGCGCGCCGGCGGCAAGCACAATGATCTCGACAATGTGGGCTATACCGCGCGCCATCACACTTTCTTCGAGATGCTCGGCAACTTTTCGTTTGGCGACTACTTCAAGGAAGATGCGATTGCACTTGCCTGGGAACTGCTCACAAAAACCTACGACCTGTCGCCTGACCGGCTGACGGTAACTGTCTATCATGAGGACGAAGAGGCACCGGTTCTGTGGAAGAAGATTGCCGGTCTGCCCGACGAGCGCATTATCTCGATTGCCACTGCGGACAATTACTGGTCGATGGGTGACACCGGTCCGTGTGGTCCGTGCTCGGAGATTTTTTTCGACCACGGCGACCACATACCCGGCGGGCCGCCCGGTACACCCGAAGAAGATGGTGACAGGTTTGTGGAAATCTGGAACCTGGTTTTCATGCAGTTCGACCAGCAGGCGGGCGGTGACAAAATTCCGCTGCCCAAACCATCCATTGATACGGGCATGGGTCTTGAGCGCATTGCCGCGGTTTTGCAGGGCAAGCACGACAACTATGACATCGACCTTATGCGCGCCCTCATCGAGGCGTCGGCGGATGCCTCCGGCGTGGCACCCGATGGCGACCATGCGGTCAGCCACCGTGTCATTGCCGATCATCTGCGGGCCACAAGTTTTCTGATCGCTGACGGTGTGTTGCCGTCCAACGAAGGTCGTGGGTACGTGCTGCGGCGGATCATGCGCCGCGCCATGCGCCATGCGCACATCATTGGTGCCCAAGACCCGCTGATGTACCGCCTGGTTCCAGCACTTGTCACGCAGATGGGCCAGGCCTACCCCGAGTTGCAGCGCGCCCAGGCACTGGTAACTGAAACTCTCAAACTTGAAGAGGAACGTTTCCGTACGACCCTTGATCGTGGCCTCAAGCTGCTGGACGAGGAAGTGGCCCGGCTTGGTGATGCAAAGTCGCTACCGGGCGAAACTGCGTTCAAGCTGTATGACACCTATGGTTTTCCCCTCGACCTGACGCAGGATGCCTTGCGGGTGCGCGGGCTGGGTGTTGATACGGCAGGGTTCGACGAAGCGATGGCGCGGCAAAAAGCAGAAGCTCGCGCAGCATGGTCCGGTTCCGGCGAAGCGGCGACGGACATCATCTGGCTGGAGCTGCGTGACACCCACGGGGCGACAGAGTTTCTGGGGTATGACACCCAAAGCGCGGAAGGCAAGATTGTCGCGCTGGTGAAAGATGGTGTTGTCGTCAATGAACTGGCGCAGGGCGATGAAGGCGCTGTCATTGTCAACCAGACGCCATTCTACGCCGAGTCAGGCGGTCAGTCGGGAGACACCGGCATCATGATCGGGGCGAACGCCACCAGCTTTGCTGTCAGCGATACCGCAAAGCGCGCGGGCGACCTGCATGTGCATATGGGCAAGGTCACCAAAGGGTCGCTTGCGACCGGTGGCATTGTTGAACTGCGCGTTGATGATGAGCGCCGCACGCAACTTCGCGCCAACCACTCAGCCACACACCTTTTGCACGAGGCGCTGCGCCGCGTGCTGGGCGATCATGTGACGCAAAAAGGTTCGCTGGTCGCGCAGGAACGGCTGCGCTTTGACTTCTCGCATCCGCGCGCCCTCACCGCCGATCAAATTGCCGATGTGGAGGCTATTGCCAATGCAGTGGTCCGCAACAATGGCGATGTGGCTACGCGTTTGATGACACCTGACGAAGCCATTGAGGCGGGTGCGCTGGCGCTGTTTGGTGAGAAATACGGCGATGAAGTCCGTGTGCTGAGCATGGGGCATTCGGGCGCGCTCGACCGGGCCGGGTATTTCTCGACTGAGCTGTGTGGCGGCACCCATGTGGCCCGCACCGGCGACATTGCACTGATAAAGATCATCTCTGAAAGTGCTGTCGCCTCTGGCGTGCGGCGCATTGAGGCGCTGACCGGTGAGACTGCACGTCAGCATATGGCTGCACAGGAAGCCCGCGCGCGCGAAGCTGCGGACGTTCTTAAAACCACCATTGATGATTTGCCCGCCCGTGTGGCGCAGCTTGCCGAGGAGCGCAGGAGACTTGAACGCGAGCTCGCCGAAGCGCGCAAGCAGGCGGCGCTGGCGGGTGCAAGCGGCGGCGGTGCCAGCACTGCTGCTGTGCGGCAGGTAGCGGGTGTCAACGTCATCGCCCGGCGTCTTGATGGTGTGCCGGCAAAGGAACTGCGCGGCCTTGTTGATGACGGAAAAGGCGAAATCGGCTCAGGCATTGTTGCCATTGTTGGTGTGGATGACGGCAAGGCGGCTATCGCTGTCGGTGTCACGTCTGATCTGACCGACAGGTTCAGTGCCGTTGATCTGGTGCGGGTCGGCTCGGCAGCACTTGGCGGCAAGGGCGGCGGTGGCCGTCCTGACATGGCGCAGGCCGGTGGGCCGGATGCCACCAAGGCAGACCAGGCCCTTGAGGCGATCGCAAACGAGATCGAAGCACCTGCAAGCGCGGCGTAACCGGGGCAGGCTGGACAAGTCTCATGAAAGGTGCGGGCGTCTGAGCGCTGCGGGCTGAGAAGCCTAGCCGACCTTAGACATGGCCTTTTCAAGATTGTCCGAGACTTTGTCGAGAAAGGCTTCCGTTGAAAGCCACTTTTGCTCGGCCCCCACCAGCAGCGCCAGATCCTTGGTCATGTGACCGCCTTCAACGGTGGAGACACAGGTTTTTTCAAGCGCTGTTGCAAAGGCTGCCAGCTTGTCGTTGCCATCTAGCTTGGCGCGGAATGACAGGCCACGGGTCCATGCAAAAATGGAGGCGATGGAATTTGTGGAGGTTTCCTTGCCTTCCTGCCACAAACGGTAGTGGCGGGTGACCGTGCCGTGGGCTGCTTCCGACTCACAGATTTTTCCATCCGGCGTAAGCAGCACTGAGGTCATCAGGCCCAGCGAGCCAAAGCCCTGTGCCACTGAGTCAGACTGCACATCGCCGTCATAGTTCTTGCAAGCCCAGATGAACTTGCCGGACCACTTCATGGATGACGCCACCATGTCGTCGATCAGACGGTGCTCGTAGGTGATCTTGGCGTCTTCGTATTTTGCCTTGAACTCTTCATCAAAGACCTTCTGGAACAGGTCTTTGAAACGGCCGTCATAGGCCTTCATGATGGTGTTCTTGGTGGACAGATAGACCGGCCATTTGCGCTGCAGGCCGTAGTTCAGGCAGGCGCGGGCAAAGTCAATGATCGAGGCATCAAGATTGTACATGCCCATGGCGATGCCGGAGCCAGGGAAATCAAAAATCTCGAACTCTTTTGAGTCCGAGCCATCTTCGGCTTCCCATTTCATGGTCAGCTTGCCGGCTCCGGGCACCAGAAAATCTGTCGCGCGATACTGATCGCCGAAGGCATGACGGCCGATCACGATGGGGTCTGTCCAACCCGGCACAAGGCGTGGCACATTTCTGCAGATGATCGGTTCACGGAACACCGTACCGCCCAGAATGTTGCGGATGGTGCCGTTGGGAGAGCGCCACATTTTCTTGAGGCCAAACTCCTCCACGCGCGCTTCGTCCGGTGTGATGGTGGCGCATTTGACGCCGACGCCGTGCTTCTTAATGGCTTCGGCGGCGTCAATAGTCACCTGGTCGTCGGTCTGGTCACGGTATTCCATGCCCAGGTCGTAGTATTCGAGATCAATGTCCAGATAGGGGTGGATCAACTTGTCCTTGATGAGTTGCCAGATGATCCGGGTCATCTCGTCCCCATCAAGTTCAACGACGGGGTTTTCCACCTTTATTTTTGACATCTAATCCTCTGTCCCGGTCCGGGTCGTTCGAGTAATTGGCCATCAGAATCATCGTGAGAATCATCGCGGGCATTTGAGCGTTGCAGCCATAGTAATCAGGCGCAGCGGCTAAGCATATGACAGTGCGCTGAAACCTTGAGCGCTCGCCAGGTTGAGCAGACGTCGGATGGCGCGGGGCCAGATGCCGCGTCGGCGCGGAGGGTGCCATGCAGCGCCGGGCGTGGCGCTGGGGGCCGTTTTCGTATAGCACCCCATCGTTAACGATTAAAGCTGCCCAGGTCGTCCGGGTGCTGGAAAGTGCGGTATTTCATGGCGGGAACGAACCGATCCAGGCAACAAACTGTCACGGCGGCCAAAAGTGGTCCGGCGGTGATACTGGTTTCCCCACAGCTTGGTGAGAATGTGGGCACGGCCGCGCGCGCCATGCTCAACTTCGGGCTGACGGATTTGCGTCTCGTGCGTCCGCGCGATGGTTGGCCCAACGCCTATGCGGTCAAGGCGTCGTCGGGCGCGATGGAACAACTGGGACGGGTACGCCTGTTTGACCGCACGGAAGATGCCATTGCTGATCTTGAGCGCGTCTATGCCACCACGGCGCGTCACCGCGACATCATCAAGCCGACGGTGACGCCGCAAACTGCAATGGCGCAGGCGCGCGGGCTTGAGCAGGAGGGGGCGAGGGTCGGCATTCTGTTTGGCGGCGAGCGCTCCGGTCTCAACAACGATGATGTGACGCTGGCGCATGCCATTTTGACGGTGCCGGTGAACCCGGCCTTTGCGTCCATCAATCTGGCGCAGGCGGTGTTGTTGATGGGCTACGAGTATTTTCGCCAGACCACCAATGCGGAGCCGCATGTAGCCGCCGTGCTTGAAAAAGATCTGGCTCCTGCAGGCGAACTTGTTGGGTTCTTTGAGCAACTTGAAGCCGAGCTTGATACGCACAATTTCCTGTATCCGCCTGAAAAGCGTCCGGCGATGGTGCGCAATATTCGCAACCTTTTTCAGCGTGCCGAGCTGACCCTTCAGGAAGTGCGCACGTTGCGCGGCATTGTTACCGCGCTGGTCAGGCCGCCGCGTGAGCGGGTGCCATATAAGCAACGCGCTTCGCGTGGCGGAAAGTCAGGTGTTGCACCCGGCGACGCGGAAAGTGACACGTGACCACTCCGCGGGCGGATGATAATGCCGGGGTTGGTCCGCCACAGATCCTGAGCATGGCATTCTGGCGCGGGCCATTGGCCATTTTGTTTGTGGCGCTGGTCACGGTCGGCATTTCGCGCTCCATGCTGTTTGCAGTGCTGCCGCCGATTGCCCGTGAGCTTGGCCTGACGGAAGCGCTGGTGGGGCTCATGTTCGCCGCCGCCGCCGGTACGTTCGCGCTCACCTCGCCCTATTGGGGTCGGCTGGCTGATCGCACGGGACGGGTGGTGGTGATTGCCGCAGGTCTTGCGGGCTTTGGCCTTTTCATGGGGCTGTTCACGCTCGCGGTCGCGGCGGGCCTCGCCTATACGTTGCCGCTGTGGATGATTTTTACGCTCATGCTGGTGCCGCGTGTGGCGTCCGCCGCTGCGTCCGCTGCCGTCATGCCTGGTGCGCAGGCCTATGTGGCAGATACCACCACAGCGCTTGACCGCACGTCCGGCACGTCGCTGGTGGCCTCCGCCATGGGCTTTGGCCTGATTGCCGGGCCGGGCATAGCGGCGCTGATGTCCGGTTACCAGCTTTTGGCACCCATGTATCTGGCGGCTGTGCTTGGTGTGCTCGGCGGGGTGATGGCGTGGCGCATTTTGCCCGAGCCGCACCGGATCATTGAAAAGGATGAGCGCCCACATCCGCGACTGCGCATTCGTGATCCGCGTATCGCTGCGATGATGCCGCTGTCGATGGCCATCTCCATGATGGTTGCAGTTACCCAGCAAACGTCCGCGTTCTATTTTCAGGACATATTGGGGCTGGATGCTGCGGGCACCGCGCGGGCAACCGGCGCGGCGCTGATGATGATGGCGGGAGCCACGCTGTTTGTGCAGACAGCGATCGTGCAGCGGTTCCGGTTGCCACCGCCGGTTCTGATTTATGGCGGGCTCGCGCTTGGGCTGGCGGCCTATGGTATTCTGACTGTGGCCGCCTCGTTCTGGGTGCTGACAGCGGGACTGGTGATGGTGGGCATTGCATTCGGCATGGCCAACCCTGGCATATCAGCGGCAATTTCGCTCAGCGTGACAACGGGTGAGCAGGGCAGCGCTGCGGGGCTCAATGCCTCGATGAGCGCAACCGGGTTCATGATTGGCAGTCTGGTGGGCCCCGGCGGCTATACGGTGTCGCCGGACCTGCCGCATTACTTCGGTCTGGCGGCCCTGGCGGTCATGTTGGTGGCGGCGTTGTTCGTGCGCTTTCCCGACCCAAAAAGCAGCTGACGGAGCCCCGGAACAACCGGCGAAATCGCTGGTGTTTTAAGGGTTTGACACACAAGGGCGCGTGGCTATACTCCGGCGCAATTGAGCGGGCTCAGCCGGAATCGGTCGGGCCCGTGTTTAATTTTCGGCAGTTTTCGGCGCTTTTTCTCTTGCTTTTGAGGGGTGCGACGGGCCGCCAGCAACAGCACATACCACCTCTAAAGACAGAGACTGAAACATGACAAAGCGCACAAGCGCCAAATACAAGATCGACCGCCGCATGGGCGAGAACATTTGGGGACGTGCCAAGAGCCCGTTCAACACACGTTCTTATGGCCCCGGCGAGCATGGCCAGCGTCGCAAGTCGAAGGTATCTGACTTCGGCGTTCAGCTACGCGCCAAGCAGAAGCTCAAGGGCTACTATGGCGACGTGACTGAAAAGCAGTTTCGGGCCACGTACGAAGAGGCCGTGCGCCTGCGCGGTGACACCGGCGAGAACATGATCGGCCTTCTGGAGCGCCGGCTGGATGCGGTTGTGTACCGTGCCAAGTTCGTGCCGACGGTGTTTTCCGCGCGTCAGTTCGTCAACCACGGTCATGTGCTGGTGAATGGTCAGCGCGTTACCATCCCCAGCTACCGGGTGAAGGAAGGCGACGTGATTTCCGTCCGCGACAAGTCCAAGCAGCTTCCGCTGGTGCTCGAAGCCATCGGGTCGCCGGAACGTGACCTGCCGGACTACCTGGACGTGGACCACAACAAGATGACTGCTACCTATGTGCGCATCCCGCAGCTTATGGATGTGCCTTACCCGGTTGCGATGGAACCAAACCTGGTGGTGGAGTTTTACTCCCGCTAAGTTTGTTCCCATACGGACGATCAAAAGGGCTGCTCTTTCCGGGCGGCCCTTTTTGTTTGTGGGGAGGGTCCCTTACATCATGTTTCGCGCGCAATTATGAGCTTGGTGAAAGGTTCCACCAGCGCATCTGCCGCGTCATCCCACGATACGACGCGGGATGTGACCGGCATTGGATCAAACGCGCCGGACTGAATGAGCGCCATTGGTTCGGGCATCACCGTGTGGGTGTGTACCCAGCCTGTGTGAAGTGAGATGGCGTTGCGGTACATGTGAAACATCGGCACCGGCACGTCGCCGCCAATGTACACAGCAGCGCTGGTTGATGTGCACACTCCGGCGCGGCCGGTCATGCGCAGCAACTCGGCGATGGTGTCAGGCCGGGCGCTGGCATCAACGGTAATGTCAAAGCGCTGGCGAATGCCGTCCAGCCATGTGGTGCCCAGTTCCCAGATCTCAGCACCATATCTTTGCGCTATGGCGAGGCGCGACGGGTCATGGTCCGCATAAACAACGCGGCCTGCACCCAGCGTTTTTGCGAAACCGACGGCAAACAGGCCGATAGACCCCGGCGCCGCTCCACCACACACCAGAACATCCGCTCCCGGACGTTCCTTTATGTGGGGGGCGATGGCGCGATACCCATCAGGAATGTTATCGCCCAGACCTGACGCCTTGAGCGGATCCAGCCCTGTTGGCAGAGGCGTCAGCATTGTGTCTGCCCAAGGCACAGGCACAGTGTCCTGCAAAAAGCCGCCCCATTCCGGGGCTGTGGGTGCCCAGCCGTAGGCGGCCTCGCGGTCAACAGATATGCACATGGCAGTGTGTCCACGCCCGCAATGCAGACAACTGCCGCAGGCGATTTTCCACGGCATGATCACCCGGTCACCGGGTTTCACTCTTGTTACCTGCGACCCGGTTTCCAGCACCTCGCCTACACCTTCGTGGCCGAGGGGAACCGGACCTTTAAGCGGTACGGCACCCTGAATGACCGCACCGTCCATATCGCAGGTGGAGACTACCAGCGGCCGGACCAGGGCACCTGTCTCGCCGGGCAATGCGGGTGCGGGAACGTCTCGCCACTCCACGTGCCGGGTGCCGATATAATTGAGTTGCTGCATCTGGCCTCTCCATTTCTGATTTAGACCAGTCTATATAATTTTTATCCTGTGCTACACGTGAATTGTGCAAACTGCTTTGCACTCATTGGCAGGAGGTTAGGCGATGCCGCGAGCAGCGGAGCACAAACAGGCGCTTGTTGAGGCGGCGGCCGGGCTGTTTCGGCGGCGTGGCTATGGTGCGAGTGGACTCAACGACATTCTCGCAGCATCGGGCGCTCCCAAAGGATCGCTCTACCACTATTTTCCCGGCGGCAAGGAGCAACTGGCAACCACAACGGTCAAGGCGGGTGGCATCGTTGTGGCGGCGACGCTTGGGGAGCTTGCGGCCGCCAGCAAGGATGGTGATGTTTACCTGCGCGGGTTTGCAAAACTGTTGTCCGGGTGGCTGCGCGCATCCGATTTCAGGGACGGATGCCCGATATCCACAGTGTTGCTGGAGATGGCGGGGGAGAGCGAGATGATCTGTGAGCAGGGTCATACCGCCTATGATAAATGGCGGCAGGTGAGCGTGGATAAGTTTTTGGCCGATGGGCTATCGGCGCGGGACGCACGTGCGCTTGCAACGCATACTTTGTGCGCGTTTGAAGGCGCGATGATGGTGGCGCGGGTTGAAAAGAAAGACGCGGCGATCAAAAACGCGGCGTCACTCTTATGCCGTCAGCTTGCGACCATGAAGGCGTAACCCTTAAGTCATCCCTGCCGTGAGCCGGTATTGCACTCAAGAGGGGTAAGGTGCGCTTATGCCTCTGCCTGCGCTTCCATCTCAATGCCCTTGCCGGCCAGGTAGTCGCGCAGTTCGCCTTCTTCAAACATCTCGCGGATGATGTCGCAACCACCAACAAACTCGCCCTTCACGTAAAGCTGGGGGATGGTCGGCCAGTTCGAGTACTGCTTGATGCCTTCGCGCACGTCCATGTCATCCAGCACGTTGACGGATGAAAACTTCACGCCGAGATAGCTCAGGATCTGCACCACGGTGGATGAGAAGCCGCATTGCGGGAACACCGGTGTGCCCTTCATGAACAGCATCACGTCATCGCCCTTGATGGCGCTGTCAATTTTGTCGAAGGCGGGAATATCGCTCATGGTCGTGGTCCTTTGCGGTGCCGCTACTTTGGAGCGGATGTCTGGAGTGCCAGCGCGTGGAGCTCGCCGCCCATGCGGCCCTCCAGCGCGTCATATACCATTTTGTGTTGCTGCACACGGGTAAGGCCGGCAAACGCCGGGGTGGTAACAACGGCTGAGTAGTGGTCGCCGTCGCCTGCCAGATCCTCGATCGTTACCTCGGCGTCAGGCAATGCGGAACGGATCAGCTTTTCGATCTCGGCAGCAGCCATCGCCATGGTGAAACCTCCTGAAACCCTAGTTGGTGTGCGGTTTTTCGCGTCGCGGTGCGGCTAATGCGTAGCATCCATATAGGCCGGGAACCAGCCTTCATGGGCTTTGCGCATTTGCTGAACAGATATGGGGTCGCACCCTTGCGCCGTCAATTCCATGCCGCCAACCGTGCCCAGACGGCGCGCGCGCACGCCGGCTTTTTCTGCGGCACGCAGGGCATTCTTTGTGAGATCAGCGGGCAGGGCAATGATGTAGCGCGCCTGATCCTCGGCAAACAGCGCCGCATGTGCCGCGATGCCCTCGGGCAGCGTAAAGGCCGCACCAATGTTGCTGGCCATGCACAGTTCGGCGATGGCGACATACAGCCCGCCGTCTGACAGGTCATGACAGGCAGTGAGGCGCCCTGTGGCAATCAATCCACGCACGAAGTCACCGTTGGTGCGTTCGGCCACAAGGTCGATGGGGGGCGGTGCCCCGCCTTCGGTATCGAGGTTGAGGCCCAACACGTCACGCAGATAAAGCGACTGGCCCAGATAACCCGCTTCGGCGCCGATAAGAATGAGGTCGTTGCCCTCTTTCATGCCGTCCATGCGGGCGTAGATGCGGGCGTCGTCAATCAGGCCGATGCCGCCAATGCCCGGCGTTGGCAGAATGCCGGTGCCGTTGGTTTCGTTGTACAGCGACACGTTGCCGGACACGACCGGGTAGTCCAGTGCCTCGCAGGCGTCCTTCATGCCGAGGATGCAGCCGGCAAACTGGCCCATGATTTCGGGTCGCTGCGGGTTGCCGAAGTTCATGCAGTCGGTGATCGCCAGCGGTTTGGCCCCGGTGGCGGTGAGGTTGCGCCATGTTTCCACCACGGCCTGCTTGCCGCCCTCTTTGGGGTCGGCCTTGCAGTAGCGCGGCGTGACATCAACGGTAACGGCGAGCGCTGTGTTGGTGCCGTGGACACGCACAACACCGGCGTCGCCGCCGGGGCGCTGCAGCGTGTCGCCCATAATGGTGTGGTCGTACTGCTCGTATATCCAGCGGCGAGAGCACAGGGCGGGCGAGCCGAGCATCTGCACCAGCGTCTGCGCCGCATTGGCCGGCGCGGGTGCGTTGCTTACATCAAACGGTGCGGGCGGTGTTGTGAACTCGTAGGGTCGCTCATACATCGGCGCGTCGTCATTGAGGCTGTCGAGCGGCAGGTCAGCCACCAGCACGCCCTGGTGGCGCACGGTCATGCGGCCCGTATCGGTAATTGTTCCGATGACGGCGAAGTCGAGTTGCCATTTTTCAAAAATCGCGCGGGCAACATCCTCGCGGCCCGGCTTGAGCACCATCAACATGCGCTCCTGGCTTTCAGACAGCAGCATCTCATACGCCGTCATGGCTTCTTCGCGCACCGGCACGTCATCAAGAATAAGCTCGATGCCGACATTGCCCTTGCCCGCCATCTCAACGGATGAACTGGTGAGGCCTGCTGCCCCCATGTCCTGAATGGCGACGATGGCGTCTTGCTCCATCAGTTCAAGGCAGGCTTCCAGCAGCAGTTTCTCCGTAAACGGATCACCCACCTGCACGGTCGGGCGTTTGTCCTGGCTGTCATCGTCAAACTCGGCGGATGCCATGGTGGCACCGTGAATGCCGTCGCGCCCGGTCTTGGAGCCGACATACACCACCGGATTGCCGACGCCCGACGCTGCGGCATAAAAAATGTTGTCTGCCGGGGCCAGACCCACGCACATGGCGTTGACCAGAATGTTGCCGTTGTAGGCCGGGTCAAACTCCACTTCGCCGCCCACCGTCGGCACGCCAAAACAGTTGCCATAGCCGCCGATGCCGGACACGACGCCTTCCACAAGGTGGCGGGTTTTTTCGTGCTCCGGTGCGCCGAAGCGCAGCGCATTGAGATTGGCAACGGGGCGCGCGCCCATGGTGAACACATCGCGCATGATGCCACCCACGCCGGTGGCAGCGCCCTGATAGGGTTCAATGAATGACGGGTGGTTGTGGCTTTCCATCTTGAAAACCGCAGCGAGGCCGTTGCCGATATCGACGATGCCGGCATTCTCGCCGGGGCCGCAAATCACCTGCGGGCCGGTGGTGGGAAGCTGCTTCAGCCACACGCGTGATGACTTGTATGAGCAGTGCTCCGACCACATGACGGAATAAACGCCAAGCTCGGTCATGGTCGGTGTGCGGTTCAGGGCACGCAGCACGCGGGCATATTCTTCGTCGGTGAAACCGTGTTCCGCAACAATCTGCGGCGTGATTTCCGGCTCGCGGGCGGCGGGGTCTGCCGATGGCAGTTCGCCGGATTGCGCTGCTGCATTGCTCATGAGAGCGCCTCCATCAGGCCTTCAAACATCGGGCGGCCATCGCTGCCGCCAAGGGCGGGCTCAATCAGCCGTTCGGGGTGGGGCATCATGCCCAGCACCCGCAAATCTTCTGAGTAGATACCGGCAATGTTGGCGCGCGATCCGTTTGGGTTGGCATCGTCACCGGGCGCGCCGCTTTTTGTGACATAGCGAAATGCCACGCGGCCTTCGCCTTCAAGGCGGGCGAGGGTGTCATCGTCGGTAAAGTAGTTGCCGTCATGGTGCGCAATGGGAATGCGGATGGTTTTTCCGGCCGCGTATTTTTGGGTGAAGGGCGTGTCGTTGCGTTCAACGCTTAGATGCACGTCCTTGCACAGGAACCTGAGGCCCGCATTGCGCATCAACGCGCCGGGCAGCAGGCCTGTTTCGGTGAGCATCTGAAAGCCGTTGCAGATGCCCAACACGTACGCGCCGTCGGCGGCACGTTTTTTCACGGCAGCCATGACAGGTGAGCGGGCGGCCATCGCACCGGAGCGCAGATAGTCGCCATAGGTGAAGCCGCCGGGCAGCACCACAAGGTCAGCTTGGGGAAGCTCGGTTTCGGTATGCCAGACTTTTATCGGCGCGCGCCCGGTGATGCGCTCAAGTGCCACCAGCGTGTCGCGGTCACAGTTGGAGCCGGGGAATGTAACAACGGCGGCCTTCATTATGATGCACTCTGGGACGAAGCCAGTTCGATGGAATAATTCTCGATCACCGTGTTGGCCAGAAGCTGCTCGCACATGTCCTTGATGACAGCTTCGGCTTTGGCCGGGTCCGTCTCGGCGATGTCGAGGTCTATGACCTTGCCCTGGCGGACACTCTCAACGCCCAAGAAACCCAGATTGCCGAGGGTCTTTTCTATGGCCTTGCCCTGCGGGTCGAGGACGCCTGATTTGAGGGTGACGTGAACGCGTGCCTTCATGGATGTGTGTTCCCCCGGCTGTTCTGGCGGGGCCTCTTTGGTTCAGGGTCGAATCGAAATCTGTTTGGCAGAAAATATCAGCAACAGCGTCTTTGCGCGCCTGCCGGACCTGCAAGGCTGCTCCTTCACCAGCGCCTACTTCACCAGCACGGGGCCGGAGCGTGGGGTGGTATCGTCGTTGCTGGTGTAGATGCCAAGGCGGCGGGCAACCTCCTGATAGGCGTCCATCAGCCCGCCCATGTCGCGGCGGAAACGGTCCTTGTCCAGTTTCTCGTTCGTGGTGGTGTCCCACAGGCGGCAGCTATCGGGGCTTATTTCATCGGCCAGAATGACCCGCATCATCTCGCCTTCAAACTGACGGCCAAACTCAATCTTGAAGTCCACCAGCTTGATGCCGATGCCCAAAAACAAGCCGGACAAAAAGTCGTTGATGCGCAGGCTCATGGCCATCATGTCGTCAATCTCCTGGGGGGTGGCCCAAGAAAACGCGGTGATGTGTTCTTCTGTTACGAGCGGGTCGTCCAGCTCGTCGGATTTGTAGGCGAACTCGATGATGGAGCGGGGCAGCGGTGTGCCTTCCTCAATGCCAAGGCGCTTGGCCAGCGAGCCCGCGGCCACGTTGCGAACCATCACTTCAACCGGGATGATTTCCACTTCCTTGATGAGCTGCTCGCGCATGTTCACCCGTTTGATGAAGTGGGTCGGCACACCAATCTCGTTGAGCTTGGTAAAGATGAACTCGGAGATGCGGTTGTTGAGAACGCCCTTGCCGTCAATCAGCTCATGCTTCTTGTTGTTGAAGGCGGTGGCGTCATCCTTGAAATGCTGAATGAGGGTGCCGGGCTCAGGGCCTTCGTAAAGGATCTTGGCCTTGCCTTCGTATATTTTTCTGCGGCGCGTCATAAAACTGAATCCATCCCGGATTGATGCCGTTTTTGGTGATTTGTGCGGTGCGACCTCTTGACCTTGGCGGCAGTCGCGCTCACGTGTTGCTTTAGCGGAAATTGGCAGCTATGCCTAGCTGAACTTGGGCGCGGTCACGTGCCGGATTTTCGTATTTTTCGGCAAAAATCTGCCATTTCGGGGGCTGTCACTCCCATATGCATGGCACCTAACTGCAAGGGGCGTTTACCCATGAGTTCACTTGATAAGCGCGGCAAGGACTTTGAAAACAAGTTCGCCCATGACCAGGAACTTGAGTTCAAGGCCGTGGCGCGCCGCAACAAGTTGCTGGGCCTGTGGGCTGCAGAGGCGATGGGGCTGGACGCGGATGCTGCGGCTGCCTACGCCAAAGAGGTTGTGAAGTCCGACTTTGAAGAAGCCGGCGAAGAGGATGTATTCCGCAAGGTGTCTGGCGATCTTGAGGCGCGCGGCGTGGATAAGTCCGAACATCAGATCCGCCGCACCATGCAGGAATTGATGGTGAAGGCCCGCGAGCAGGTTGCGACTGAAGGCTAGGCTTTCTGGGTTGCCTTGAGCAGCGCTGCATATTGGCGGATTGCTGTTTCACGGATTTGCGCTTCGCTGGCCTGCGGTATCAGCCACTGGTCGCGGTGGCGGTGCATGGCGGGCCAGGCCATCATTTCAACGGCGTTGCGTGCGGCCACATCAGTCACCACGCCCGGAGCCTTCCATTTGCCGATGAGTGCGATCAGCTTGCCCATAAAGGCGCCATGCACTTTTTCCGCCTGTAGTTTTTCAAACTCCGGAAGTTCCAGTGACAACTTATCAATCAGCCAGATGCCTTCGCGGAAGGCATCCAGCAGGTCATAAACTTCGGCTCCTATTTTTCTGAGCGTCGCCACATCGGGCGCGCGGTCTGCTGCAATGGCCGCGTCGAGGGTTGGCCATTGGGCCACGTCGCTAATCCGCTGGTGCGCCATGGCGATGATTTTTTTCATCGGCAACGGTGCGACCGGCAGTGGCGTTGCGGGCAACTCATCGTCAAAAACATGCAGGAAGGCGAGGGTGAGCAGACCCTCCTTTCCCTTTGCATATGTGTAAAGCGCGGCCGGTGACAGGCCCGCTTCCAGGGCCACATCGGCCATTTGCGTGCGATGGAAGCCGTGACGCGACATGCACTCAAAGGCAGCTTTTGCCACCAGCGCTAGCCGGGCCTGCGGTGTTTCTCCCCGCTTTGAGCGACGGGTGGGATTTTCAATCTGGGACATGGCTTGCGACTCAACACTCCGGAACACAGCGAGATAATAACACTTGACGACCGACGTTAATTAAATGAATGATTCAATCAATTAACTGCTTCGTGTCACAGGGTGGATTTTCCATGGGCTCATTTACTTTACGTTTCAGACGGTTCGGGCGCTTGTTTGCGCTGATGCTGGTGGGCGTCGTTACGGGTGCGCTCCCAGGTTTTGCCCAGCAGGGTGGTGGCTGGACCCATTATGGTGGTGACGCGGGGGGCAGCCGGTATAGCGCGAGTGCCGCGATCACGCCTGACACCGTGGGCGATCTGGAAATCGCCTGGCAGTACGCCACCGGCGATCTTGAGGCGCGCCCTGACGCTGTAACCCGCAGCGCATCCGAAGGCACGCCGATTCTGGCGGGCGGTGCGTTGCGGCTGTGCACGCCGTTCAACGAGATTGTGTCTTTGGACCCGGCCACGGGCGAGGAGCAGTGGCGCTATGACCCGCAGATTCCGACGGACTATATGCCCGCCAATCAGTTTATCTGCCGTGGCGTTGTCTATTGGCAGGATCCGCAGGCAGGTGGCGGGAGTGAATGCGCGGAACGGATTTTCATGGGCACGAACCACGGCCGCCTGATCGCCGTGGATGCTACTACAGGTCGTCCGTGTACGTTGTTTGGTGAGAATGGCACCGTTGCCATAGATCCCGGCATGGATTTGTGGTGGCCCGGCGAGTTTCAGATAACGTCGCCGCCTGTCACTGTGGGCGACACGGTGATTGTCGGGTCTGCCATTGGTGACAATGCCCGCGCGGATGCACCCAAGGGTGCCGTGCGCGCGTTTGATGTCCGCACCGGCACGCCACGCTGGGAGTTTGATGCGGTGGCGCGCGGGGCCGTCGAGCAGCCCGGCAGTTGGCAGGGTGAGCAGGCGGCCCGCACCGGCCACGCCAATGTGTGGGCGCCCATGTCGGTTGATGAAGCGCGCGGGCTGGTGTTTCTGCCAACGTCCTCGCCCTCGCCGGATTTTTATGGTGGTGAGCGTCCCGGTGACAACCGCTATGCCAATTCCGTGGTGGCACTTGACGGCGCGACCGGCACAGTACGCTGGCATTTTCAAACGGTGCATCATGATGTGTGGGACTATGACCTGCCGGCACAGCCAAGTCTGGTGACCATAAACAAGGGCGATGGTCCGCGCGATGTGGTGGTGCAGGTGGCCAAGACCGGCTTTGTGTTTGTGCTGGACCGAGATACCGGGGAGCCGGTTTTTCCCGTCGATGAAGTGCCGGTGCCACAGGATGGAGCGTCGGGTGAGGAGTTGTCCCCAACCCAACCGATGCCGCAAAAGCCGCCTGCGCTTGTGCCGCATTCGATTGTACCTGACGATGCCTGGGGATTGACCTTCTGGGATCGTGGCCGGTGTCGGGATGCGATTGCGCGCTATCGCAATGACGGGCTTTTCACCCCGCCCAGCGAGCAGGGCACGCTGATGTTTCCGTTTTCCGGCGGTGGTGCCAACTGGGGTGGAATGGCGTTCAACCCGCAAAGCCAGATGATGTATGTGAATACGTCGCGCGCTTTGCATGTTGTAAAGCTCATTCCACGTGATGAGTTTGCGGATGCCAAAGCTGCCGAGCCCGGCAAGGAAATCAGCCCGCAGGCCGGAACACGCTACGGCATGAAGCGCGATCTTGTTCTGTCGCCCCTGAGTCTGCCCTGCAACAAGCCGCCCTTCGGGGTATTGCACGCGATCGACCTGTCCACCGGCGACATTGCCTGGGAGGCAACGTTGGGCACCGTGCGCGACATCGCGCCCGTGCCGCTGCCGTGGAAGCTTGGAACGCCCAATTTCGGGGGGCCGCTGGTCACGGCGGGCGGTCTTGTTTTCATCGGTGCGGCCATGGACGACTATCTGCGCGCATTTGATGCGGCGACGGGCGATGAAGTGTGGAAAGGCCGGTTGCCCGGCGGCGGACAGGCTACGCCCATGACCTATGAATGGCAGGGCAGACAATATGTGGTTATCTCTGCCGGCGGTCATTCGCGGTCCACAACAACGCTGAACGACAAACTGGTCGCTTTCGCGCTGCCATATAATGAAGGCAGGGTAGAATGACGCTCGCGCCGAATCGGAGCTTCGTTCATGCCGCCCTCCAAACCCAAGACCAAACTGCCCGACAGCCTCAACCGACCGGATGCAGCGCTTGCGTTGCTGGGGTATTTTTACCCAATTCACTACAAAGCGGGCATCCGGGTTGAGGATACGCTGCGCAACAAGGGAATGCGCTCCGAGCTTGGTCGTCATCAGGTAGCTGTCCTGTGGCACATCCACTCCGCCGGCAAGGATGGCAAGTCGATGCGGCGCAAGGACATAGAGCAATCGCTTCGGGTCTGGTTCGAGATTTCAGGGGCCGCCATCACCAAGGCAGTGCGCGCCATGGCGGCACCGCCCTTGTCGTTGGTAGTGCAGGTGGAAGACCCCGTGTCGGCGCGTGAAAAGCTGGTGAAGCTGACGCCCAAGGGCGAGCGGTATATCGCTGCCATGATGGATCGCGGCGTCGAGGTCATCCAGGACATCATGGAGCCGATGGATGCGACTACCATCCGCGAGGGGATCAAGTTTTTTGAAGCCATCACCAAGTCTATCGCGGCAATGGAGCGAGGGGATAAGTAACCGCCGGTTCGACCGGGTGTCTTGCGCGCTTTTACCTCCCCCTTGTGGGGAGGTCGGCACGGATGTGCCGGGTGGGGGGGCGGGCGGTTGCTGACTGATCTGCGGGGGCTGCCGTCATGCACACCCCCCACCCCAACCCCTCCCCACCTCCTATCTACAAGGCGGGAGAGACTGGTTATGAAAACGCTTTTACGGCCTGATGAGTGTCCATGAAGTCGCGGAACTTTTGCCATTTTCCGTCGCGCATGGTGATGACATGGACAAAGTCTGACTTGATGTCGCGGCCGGTGGATTTGGCTGTCAGGTGCAGCACGCCGGTAACAATCACCTTGTCGGCATCGGCCAGAAACTCCTGCGGCTCGAACACGTGAATGTCCACGGATGACAGCACGGTTTCAAAAAACCGGCGTGCGCCCTCCATGCCGTCATACATGTCTGCATACGGAATAATGTCGGCAGGCCCGTAAAACTCAATGCGAATGTCGTCGCTGCACAAGGCCAGAATGGCAGGGATGTCGCCCGCGCCGAAGGCTTCAAACAGCTTTTGTGTGGCGGCGATGTTGGTTTGCTGGAGGCTCATTATGCGGCGTCCTTCCGGGCTGGCGTGAGAATAAGCGGAAGCGTTGCCAGCCCGTGATTGAGCAGGCTTGCGCGTTGGGGTTCCGGCGTGGTGCCGCCCAGCGAAATATCCGCATAGCGATCAAGCATTGCGTTCATGAGTTCGCGGGCTTCTGCCTTAGCCAGTGCTGACCCTAGGCAGTGGTGAATACCCACGCCAAAGGTCAGTTGCTTGTTGAGGTTGGGGCGATCAATGTCGAATGCGTCAGGGTCGGGAAATATGGCCGGGTCGTGATTGGCGGCTGCAAAAAACAGCGCCACCCAGTCTCCCTGCTTTATCTGGCGGCCGCCAATCTCAGTGTCTTTTTCAGCAATGCGGAACAGGCGTTGCGGCGGGCCCGAGTGGCGCAGGCTTTCGTTCATGAAGCCCTCAAGGGCGCTGCGGTCAGCGCGCAGCCGTGCGGTGATGTCCGGCATGGTCGCCAGATGATGCAGCAGGTTGCCGAGCAGGAAGGTAGTGGTTTCAGCACCGGCTACAACAAGCGTCAGGCAGAAGCGGATGACTTCATCGCGCGTCAGCTTTTCGCCGTCCGCTTGCGTGGTCAGGAGTGCACGCATCAGGCTGTCGGGCACTGATTTGCCCGCTGCCAGCGCTTCGTCCATCGCCGTCACCTGCTCAACAAAATACGTGTACAGCTCAACGTTTGAGGTCTGCCGTTGTTCCGGCGTCAGGTCGGCAGACAGCATGAAGGCTGTGCCCCAGTAGCGAAATTTTGCAGCAATCCCGTCCGGCAGGCCCAGCAGATGCACCATCACACGCGCGGGCAAGGCGGCGCAGATGTCGGTCATCGCCTCGATGCCGGTGCCTTTGTCACGTTCAATTTCGTCAAGCAGGTGATGCACCATCGTGCTCACATGCGGTGACAGCTCCTCAATGCGTTTGCGGGAGAATGCCAGATTGACGATGTTGCGCAGGCGGTCATGCTCCGGGTTGTCGTGGTTGACCAGCATCAGCGTCGGCGCGGAGGACGCCTCCTGAAGCGGGTCGCGTGACGAAAACGTGCGGTGGTCGCGGGCGGCCTTTGACACATGGTCGTAGTCCAGCAGCACCCACGCATTTACCGGCTCGTCTTCGCCGGGCACCGTGCCCGGCGGGTAGTCGCGGTAGCCCTGCACGGGGGCAAACGGGCGGAGTTGCGCATAGAGCGGGTAGGGGTTGGCGATGGTGTCGCCGGTGGGCAGGGCGGCGATGAGCGCTGCAATGTCTGCGGCCATTGGGGCTTCCTCCTTGGGCGGGAGGGGTGGTGCCTCCCTTTATTGTTCAATCAGTATATTGTTTACAGAGTAAACAATCAAGGTGTGAAGCTGGTGGCCGCGCCTGCCTCCCGGTATCCCTGACCTTATCGGGGGTCCGCTCGCTTTCGCTGTACAGTTGATCCTGTGCGAGGTGGCTCCGGATCAAGTCCGGAGCAACGGATGATTATGCTTTGCGGGTTTGCTGCAGCTTGTGCGCAAGGCCTTCAAGCGTGGTCAGGTGACGCTCGCGTTTGGGCGGGTCGTAGGTGGTCGCGTTGACGGCGCGCACCAGCACACGACGGATGGTGAGGTCATCGGGATCCTGGTCAATGTCCAGCACGTTGAGACAGCACGTGTCCTGCTCGAACTGGCCGAAGGTTTTGAGCCCGGTGCCCAGCGCCCAGCCCAGCAGCACACGGTTGACGCCGCCATGGGCGACCAGTGCCATTGTGTGCCAGTCGGGCGTCTTCAGCAGGCCCTCAAAGGCCGGCACGACGCGGGCCTCAAAATCCTCGAACGCTTCACCGTTGCGGTATTTCATGCCCGGCTTGTGCGCATTCAAAAACGCGTAGGCCACTTCGTTCAGGTCGTCGGGCAACGGCACAGGGTCGGGCGCCGAGCCTTGCTCGTAGGCGGCCTGGGCGCGGTCTGAGCGCAGCTCTTCGAGGTCCGGCACCTGTTCCACCGGCATGTCGCGGTCGCCCAGAATGCGGTCCAGGGTTTGGATGGTGCGCGGCAGGCCGGAGCATACGGCTTTGTCGATGGGGATATCGGCCATCATTTTCCCCATGGCGTCCGCCTCCTGCTGGCCCTGCGTCGTGAGGTGCACGGCGCGCGGGTCCGCCACGATGGAGCCATCATTGGTGACATAGGCAACGTCGCCGTGGCGGAACAGATAGACGCGGCGGCGCAGCGAGCCGTCAAAGGCAATGCGGGGAGGTGTGGTCATGGTGGCTCCAAAGTCTGTTTGTGTGTTTCGGTCATCAGTATAGGCGCTGCGCAACATTTGTGTGGCGCGAAGCCGGCTACATGGCTCGCGCTCATACTCCCATTATGCTTTTCCGTGGCGTGACCACGGAACCCAGGGCAGCCGGTTAGCGTGGTCGTGTGGCTCTGGGCCCCGCGGTCAAGCCGCGGGGAGGCAACGTATGTCTAACTTTTTGCCTTGCTTCTTGCTTCTTGCTTTTCCGTGGCTTGACCACGGAACCCAGGGCAGCCCGCAAGAGTGGTCGTGTGGCTCCGGGCCCAGCGGTCAAGCTGTGGGGAGGCATTGGAGAGGGGCCGAGCATCAGCATCCGCGCGCGGGGTCCGCCGCCGGTGTGCAGTCAACAAAGCTCCCAAAAGGTAAGGGAGGCGGGGAGCGCCTGAGGTCTGCTGTGCGCAAATCTCATGCGATATCAAACATAAGGCGGCAGTCCTCAGACGCTCCGCGCGCAGATGTGCTTCTGCGTGTGTCCTCGCGCGGGCGCAGGAGGCGATTAACCCCACACGTTCCGCGTGATCCTCTCGTCCGCACTCCCGCACTTTGGAACCGCACGGCCTGAGACGGGGCCAGCTTTTTCAGGGCGTGACCAGGATCAAAAACACGCAGCCCTTCCAGCGCGCCCACGTTACTTGCGCGCTACGCTGATGCAGCGTCCCTCCACGTTCCCAAGGAGATAAAACCACACCAGCCTTCCAGGCATCCGCTCCCCCACCCAGGTCCGGACGGCCCGGAGTGCCCTTGCGGCGGGAGATACGGGTATTATCGGTGACGCTGAGGGGGCGTGGATAAGTTTTTTGAAAAAAAACACCTACCCACGAGGGGGGAGGGCTTATATCTACCCAAACACCCGCTTGAAAATCGTGTCCACGTGTTTGGTGTGGTAGCCCAGGTCAAACAGGTCTTCGAGTTCGGCGTCTGACAGGATCACGTCCTTGTCGGCTTTCAGCAGATCAATGAACACGCCTTCGCCGCGCCACACGGGCATGGCGTTGCGCTGAACCAGACGATAGCTGTCTTCGCGGCTGACGCCTTTTTGCGTCAGCGCCAGCAGCACGCGCTGCGAGTGCATGAGGCCGCCGAGCTTGTCCATGTTGGCCTGCATGTTTTCAGGATAGACCACGAGTTTTTCCATCACCCCGGCAAGGCGCATCAGTGCAAAGTCGAGGGTGACAGTGGCGTCGGGGCCGATCATGCGTTCGACGCTGGAGTGCGAAATATCGCGCTCGTGCCACAGGGCGACGTTTTCAAGCGCTGGTATCACCATGCCGCGGACGATGCGGGCGAGGCCGGTGAGGTTTTCGGTCAGGATCGGATTGCGCTTGTGGGGCATGGCGGAGGAGCCTTTCTGACCGGCAGAGAAAAACTCTTCCGCTTCCAGAACTTCCGTCCGCTGAAGGTGGCGGATTTCGGTTGCCAGCCGTTCAACGCTTGATGCGATCACGCCGAGCACCGCAAAGAACTGCGCGTGACGGTCGCGCGGGATCACCTGGGTTGAAACGGGTTCGGGCGTCAGGCCAAGCTGCGCGGCCACATATTCTTCCACGCGCGGGTCAATGTTGGCGAAGGTGCCGACGGCGCCGGAAATGGCGCAGGTGGCAATCTCGGCGCGGGCGTGTTCAAGCCGTGTCTTGCAGCGGTCAAACTCCGCATAGGCCTGCGCCAGCTTGATGCCAAATGTGGTGGGTTCGGCGTGGATGCCGTGGGAGCGGCCGATGGTAACAGTATCTTTGTGTTCGTAGGCGCGGGTTTTGAGCGCTGCCAGCAATATGTCCATGTCGGCCAGCAGCAGGTCTGCGGCGCGGGTGAGTTGCACGGACAGGCATGTGTCCAGCACGTCGGATGAGGTCATGCCCTGGTGCACGAACCGGCTGTCGTCGCCGATGAACTCTGCGAGGTGGGTGAGGAAGGCGATGACGTCGTGCTTTACCTCGCGCTCGATCTCGTCGATACGGGCCACATCAAACTCGGCCTTGGAGCCCTTGTCCCAGATGTTTTTTGCGGCCTCTTCGGGAATGACGCCAAGCTGCGCCAGCGCCGTGCAGGCATGGGCCTCGATCTCGAACCAGATGCGGAACTTGGTTTCGGGCGACCAGATGGCGACCATTTCCGGGCGGCTGTAACGGGGGATCATCGGCGGGCGCTCCAAAGGCTTTGTGCGGGGAAGGGCTGGGTGAGCCTGTTGATACGCCAAGGCCTCACGGCCCTCAACCACGTTTAGCGGGGATGAGACATGCGGTGGGGCTGGCACCGAGCATTTGCCAGGCAGCAGCAAAGGGGGGGGGGCCGATGTTACAGCAACCCCAACTGCCGCAGGCTGGCGTGGGTGCCCTTGCCGATGACGAGGTGGTCGTGGACGGCAACGCCCAGCGGCTTGGCGGCGTCTTCGATTTTCTTGGTCATGTCCACGTCGGCGCGGCTGGGTGTCGGGTCGCCTGACGGGTGGTTGTGGACGAGGATGATGGCGCTGGCACCAAGCTCGAGCGCGCGTTTCACCACCTCGCGCGGGTAAACGGGGGTGTGGTCCACAGTGCCGCGGCTTTGTACTTCGTCGGCAATCAGAACATTTTTGCGATCGAGAAACAGAATGCGGAACTGTTCGTTGCGTTCATACGCCATGGCGGCGGTGCAATAATCCACCATCGCCTTCCAGCTTGTGATGGCGGGGCGTTCCAACACCTGCGCCTGCGCCAGCCGCAGTGAGGCGGCCTGCACGATCTTGAGTTCCGTCGCTACGGCGTCTGAAACGCCAGGCACTTCCACCAGCCGCTCAACGGGCGCGGTGATGACTTCGTTGAAACCGCCGAAGCGTTTGAGCAGGTCTTTGGCCAGGGGCTTGGTGTCGCGGCGCGGGATGGCGCGAAACAGGATGAGTTCGAGCAGTTCATAGTCGGGCAGGGCATCCGCACCGCCCTTGAGAAACCGTTCGCGCAGGCGCTGGCGGTGGCCGGTGTGGTGCGGCGGCTCCGACTTTTTGTCAGCCTGGTTTGACTTCGCAGAGTCTCGCGCCGGTTTGGGAAGCGGTCTGCCGCCGCTGTCCTCAAAGCCCGCCATGCGGTGCGCCTGCCGGCTCTAGCTGTAGGGCAGGCAATGAAGACCCGCCGGAGAGGTTGTGAAAATCTCGACGCCGTCTTCCGTCACACCAATGGAATGTTCAAACTGTGCCGACAATGAGCGGTCGCGGGTGACCGCCGTCCAGCCGTCAGACAGCAACTTTACGTGCGGGCGGCCCAGATTGATCATCGGCTCGATGGTGAAGAACATGCCCGGTTTGAGTACCTGACCTTCGCCACGGGTGCCGTAATGCAGAATGTTGGGTGCGTCATGAAACACACGTCCCAGACCGTGGCCGCAAAAATCGCGCACCACGCCGCAGCGCTCGCCCTCGGCATATTGCTGAATGGCTGCGCCAATGTCGCCCAGCTTGGCGCCGGGTTTGACGGCTTCGATACCGCGCATCATTGATTGATAGGTAATGTCGATCAGCCGCTCGGCTTTGCGGTTGATGTCACCCACCGGGTACATGCGGCTGGTGTCGCCGTGCCAGCCGTCCACCAGCAGCGTGACGTCGATGTTGACGATGTCGCCGTTTTTCAGCGCCTTGTCGCCGGGGATGCCGTGACACACCACATGGTTGATGGAGGTGCACGATGAGTGGCGGTAACCGCGATAGCCATAGGTCGCGGGCACCACACCGTGGTCCAGCGCGAACTCAAGCACGCGCCTGTCCAGTTCTGCGGTCGTGACGCCGGGCACAACGAGCGGTGCCAGCATGTCGAGCGCGGCCGCCGACAACTGACCGGCCTTGCGCATTCCCGCAAAGCCTTCTGCTCCGTGCAGCTTGATGGCGCCCGTATTGACGAGCGGCGCGTCGATGGCGTCCACATAGTTCATCGGCGGTTTGGCCTCTTAGATGTCGATGTCGAGTTGATAACTCAGCGTGATGGCCTCGGGTGATATGTCGCAACCATAACACAGTGTTTCAACACCGCGACCCTTGGCGATGTCCAGAGCCGCAGCATATTTCGGGTCGATGTCGTCCGCCAGTGTGAACCGCTGTGTGCCGGGATATTGAACCAGATACAGCATCACGGCGCGGTGGCCCTGCTCGGCCATGTCGCCCAGTTCCACCAGATGCTTGGCACCGCGCGCCGTGACAGAATCAGGAAACTCGGCAAGTCCGGGTTGGCGCATCAGGTGGACGTTCTTGACCTCCACATAGGTGAGCGGCTTTTGGTCGTCTTCAAGCAGAATATCAATGCGGCTGTTCTGGCCGTATTTCACCTCGCGGCGCAGGCTGGCGTAGCCCGTGAGTTCGGCAATGCGGCCGGCCTCGATGGCCTCTTCCGCCAGCTTGTTGGGCATGGATGTGTTGATGCCGACAAGGGTGCCATTCACCTCTACCAGTTCCCATGAATAGGCCAGCTTGCGTTTGGGGTTGTCGGACTTCGACAGCCACACACGGTTGCCCGGCTCATTCAGCCCCAGCATCGCACCGGGGTTGGCGCAATGGGCGGTAATGGTCTCGCCGGTGTCGAGGGTGACATCGGCCAGAAAGCGTTTGTAGCGCCTGATGAGCGTGCCGGGCACGAGGGGAGGGAGTTTCATGGCACGCGGTATCGGCTGGTGGCGGCTGTGGGTCAAGGTTGCAGTCAGGGGTGCTGTGCGCAGACGCGCTGCGTGCTATATCCGCGCCCATGAGTGACTCAGACAAAAAAGTAACCGCCGCCGTCTTGATGATCGGCGATGAAATCCTCTCCGGGCGGACGCAGGACAAGAACCTGGGCTTCATTGCCACATGGCTTGGCGAGCGCGGCATTCGGGTGATGGAGGCGCGCGTGGTGCCTGACATCGAGGCTGAGATTGTGGATGCGGTGAACACGCTGCGGGCGAAGTTTGACTATGTGTTCACGTCCGGCGGTATCGGCCCCACCCATGACGACATCACGGCTGATTCCATTGCTGCGGCATTCGGTGTGGGTATTCACCATCACCCCGACGCCATGGCGCGGCTTCAGGCGCACTATGATGCGTCGGGCATCGAGTTCAATGACGCCCGCCAGCGCATGGCACGGATTCCCGATACGGCCACGCTGATCGACAATCCGGTATCCAAAGCACCGGGCTTTCAGATCGGCAATGTGTTTGTGATGGCGGGCATCCCGTCAGTGATGCAGGCGATGATTACCGGCATCGAGGATCGGCTGACGGGCGGGGCCAGAATGCTGGCGTGCTCTGTGGCCGGACAGATAGCCGAAGGCACCGTCGCGGCACCGCTGGGCGCGCTGCAAAAGAAATATCCAACCGTCAGCATGGGGAGTTATCCCTATTACAAAGACGGTACATTTGGCGCCAATCTGGTGTTCCGCACGACGGATGCAGCGCTGCTGGAGACGGTGAAACACGAAGCCATCGAGATGGTTCGCGGGCTTGGCGTTGAGCCGGTTGTCGGCGACGGAACCTAGTTGCAGCGCTCGCAAGCCCCCTGTATCGCTGCGTTAACTTAGATTTCGTGACAGATTGGCAACACCAGTAACAACATTACGAAGATTTCAGGTGATTGGCCGAGGAATCCATTAGTATGAGTCTCAGGAGCGGTTATCGTTCTGCCCGGATAACAAGGTCGGCAGTAAGGCCGAATAGCAAGGGTGGTGCGATGCGCGTCGCTAGGGTGAGGCCTGGTCTTCACCCGAACCGGAGCATCGACCGTCCATAAACGACTGGCAGCCTGCGTTGGCCGATACCGGCTTTCGCGGGTACGCTGTTCAGGGAACATCACCCCCTAACATGGGGGCGGGGAAACCTCTTGAGGGAGACAAGTATGAAAAAGATTCTCGCAGGCGCATTTGCCGCTGCATTCATGATGACGGGCTCAGCTTTCGCGCTCGACAGCAGCTACGAAGCAACCAGCAAGGCTGGCACGCACCAGTTCTATGTGTGGTGCACCGGCGCTGCCGACAGCCAGACAACGGCTGATGGCGCCAACATGGAAGAAGCAATGGCTTCCGTGCAGGCATCCGTTGCCGGCACGTGCAAGCCCGTGTGGCAGGGTCTGGTCAACTAACCAGCTCTTCAGCGACGCGTATCCAACTCGCTCTTAACGGAGCGGCAAAACGGCGGTTCCTGTGAAAACAGGGAGCGCCGTTTTTGCGTTTGGCAGCAGAGTTGTAGCGTCGTCACCCCGGACCTGATCCGGGGGCCACTCGCATTTCAGGTTTTTCGGGGTGCTGCTGTTGAGGTGTTGGCCGCAGCAAGGTGTGCGCGACCAACAGCCAGTGTACCCGTCGCATCGCGAGTAGGCCCCGGATCAAGTCCGGGGCGACGGTGAGCATTTGGAGCCGTGCAACCACTGTCTCCCGGTCAAGTTGGAGGGGGCGTGGTCTTTGTACCCGGATCTGACTGGATGCAAATGATTCTGCGCGCCTGTGGATCGACTCGAATTGGTGAGTCGTTTCAGGTGGTTGAGTCGTTATCCACAAAGGCCTGAATCGGCGACGCCTACGTGTCTGTCTTCACCAGGCGCAGATAGGGCCGCACTTCGCGAAACGCGATGGCTGGCGGCGCGTTGTGGTCGTCTTCAACGTCCAGTTCCACGCGGGTGGTATTGGGCAGCGTCTCGCCTTGTTCGGCGTCCAGCACCTCTATGGTTTCGGTCCACTGGCGCACCAGCGGGTCCGAGCCGAGCCAGAACGGGTCTTCGAGGGGGGCAAAGCAGCCCAGCACGCGTGACAGGCGACCGTCGGCTGCGGCCAGCGGCAGCAGAATGAGTTCAAAGCGCACGGTGCGTTCGCGCATACTTTCAGCGGCAAACTCCACCAGCACCGGCTCAGCGTTGCCGATCACCCGTTCCAGCAGGCCGGTCATGGTGGCGCGGCCTTCGCCCTGCCACAGGCTGGCAAAATCCTCGCCGCGCAGTTCAAAGCCGTAATTGGCGCAGATTGCCGTGCCGGCCAGCCTGAACGTAAAGCTGCCCGGCTTTTCGAGTTCCACAATGAACATGTCCGGCAGGTGCCGTTTGATGTCGCGCGGTTCAATTTCATCGCGGCGCGGGGCCTGGCGCCCGGCAGCCAGCCGGAACCAGTAAGCAAGAAGATCGCGGGCGGCTCGCGTTTTGGTCATGGGTACGCGCTCATACTGGTGGTCGGCTTCTGGTCGTGTCCCGAAGAAGCGTCCCTGGTTGATCCGTTGGGCATATCCGGGACACCAATCGTGCCGCTGCGGCACAAAAAGACCCGGAAACTGGCCGTGTACCCTCAAGGGAGCACGCGCTGTGCCAGCCTGCCTGAAGCGCTGGGGATGGATTGTTCTTTTCAGGGGATAAGCGGAAAAAACCGGGCAAAACCGGCCAAAACCAGTCAAGACGAGAGTTCAGTCGTTTTTGCCAGGGTGACGGGCGATGCCGTCGGGCGGCGTTACCACCACCGATTTATAGTGAACGGGCCGGTTGGTGCCGGTGTCTATCATCTGCACCTCAAGGGGCGCGCCGGTGTCTGCGCTGTGAAAACGCACGGGTGCCGGTGTGTCGCCGGCAATTTTCCATTTGTTGCCCCATTGGGCCAGCGCCATGACAGCGGTGCCCAGTTCCTTGCCCTTTTGGGTCAGCACGTATTCGTAGCGGGCGGGGCGCTCCTGATATTTGCGCCGCTCCAGAATGCCGTGGCTTTCAAGGTGGCGCAGGCGGCGTGTCAAAATGTTGCGGGCGATGCCAAGCCGCTCGCGAAAGTCCTCAAAGCGGGTAAACCCGGTCAGGGCTTCGCGGATAATAAGCATACTCCACCACTCGCCTATGATCTCAAGCGAGCAGGCGAGCGTACATTCAGAGTTGGCAAAGCTGGTTCGGCGCACCCATGTCTCTCCTGTCAGGTATCACTGGCCTATCACGTTTTGCTGCCGGTGGGGGTGTTGCCCGTTGTTAACAGGGGAAAAGTGATAATAGTGCGTTGCATGACGCAACCCACTATGGCAGCCTAAGTTTCTTGGTGCAACTCACCTGACTCTCGTGCTGCCGCCAAAGGGCGGGTCGCCGCCTTGACTGGCGGGATGGTTTGGCAGGGTCAGCGTTGCGGGGCAAGGCCTATGGTGGCTGCCTCCGAAGGTGGGGAATAGGGTGTGAGCAGGCAGGTTATCATTGCGATTGTGCTGCTGGTGGTTGCCGGTGTCGCTGTCTTTTTCATGTCGGGCGCATCTGACGCCGTAAGCCAGAATGCGGACCGCGACAGGCTGCTGCCCGTTGAGGTGGCCGAGGTTGACATGCGGGACGCCTTTGAGGCCGAGGCGCGCTATGCGGGCCGCATCACCGCCAGCCGGTCCAGCAATCTGGGGTTTGAGCGTCCGGGCCTGTTGGCTTCTGTGGCCGTTGATGAAGGCGCGAAAGTAAAGGCCGGCGACGTATTGGCTTCGCTTGATACGCGGAGCCTTGAAGCACAGCTGGCGCAGGCCCGCGCGCAGGAAAATGAGGCGTCGGCCCGCCTTGCCCTGGCGAATGTTACGGTCAACCGCCAAAAGCAGCTTCTCGACCGCAAGAATGTATCCGAGCAGCGCTATGACGAGGCACGGTTCAACCGTCAGGCGACCGCCGCCCAGCTTGCCGGTGCGCGCGCCAGCATTCAGGCGCTGGAAGTGGCGTTGGAGCTTGCCACCATCCGTGCGCCGTATGATGGCGACATTGTTGCGCGCATGGTGGATGAAGGCACGGTGGTCAACGCCGGTCAGCCGATTTTCCGGCTGCTGGAGAGTGCAGCCCTTGAGGCGCATATCGGCATTCCGCCTGAAACCGCGGCTACGCTGAACACCGGCACCATTTATCAGGTGGATGTGCGCGGACAGTTGTATCCCGCCGTGCTGTCGCAGGTGCTGTCCGAAGTGGATGCCGAGACACGCACGATTTCAGCAATCTTTCTGGTGGAAGCCCCGTTGAGTGATGTGCGTGCCGGTGAACTGGCGCGCGTCGTGCTGACGCAGGAAGTGCGTGAGCCGGGGTTCTGGGTGCCGCTCGAGGCGCTCAGCGAAGGGCGGCGCGGGCTGTGGGCGGTCTATGTGGTTGCGCCCGATGATGCAGATGGCACGCAGGAAGCCGTGATTGAAAATGCCGGTGTGATTGAGCGCCGCACGGTGCAGCTTTTGCACACCGAAGCAGCGCGTGCCTATGTGCGCGGCACGCTCAGGGACGGCGAAGCCTATGTATCGAACGGCACTCATCGCCTTGTGCCCGGACAACGGGTGCGGGTGTTGGATGCGGTGGCGCAGGTTCAGTAACTCTCACGACTTTGAAGGCTAAGCTGCATGTGGTCGAACCTGTTTTTCAGAAACCCGCGCCTGACGGCCCTCACTTTGGGTCTCATCATCATTGCCGGGTGGCTGGCATTTTCAAGCCTTGGCCGCCAGGAAGACCCGGCACTGACACGCCGCTTTGCCTCCGTCGTGACCTTCATGCCGGGCGCGGATGCGCTGCGCATGGAAACGCTGATATCCGAGCCCATCGAGGAGCGTTTGCGCGAGGTGCCGGAGATCAAGGAAGTGGCGTCCACATCGCGGGCGGGTGCCTCGGTCATAACCATTGAGCTGCACGACTATGTGATGGTGCCTGATCAGGTGTGGTCGAAGGCGCGCAACAAGTTGACGGAAGCCGAAGCCGTGTTGCCGGCCGCTGCCTCAAAGCCTGACCTGCAGGACCGCTCCTCCACTGCCGTTACGCTGGTGATCGGGCTTGTATGGGATCAGGAGGGGCCGCCGCAGGTGGACATACTTAGTCGGTATGCGGATGATCTGGCAGACCGGCTGCTCAACATTCCCGGCACGCGCGAAACCGAAAAATACGGCGAGGCCGACGAGGAAGTGCTGGTCACGCTGGACGCCACCGCCGTGTCGTCGCTCAATCTCACAGTCGCCGAAATTGCTCAGGCCATTCGGCTGGCCGACGCCAAAGTGTCAGCCGGGCAGGTGCGCAATGCGGCGAATGATCTGGTGATTGAAGTAACCGGCGAACTGCAGACCATCACGCAGATTGCCGACCTGCCGATCAAGCAGCGACCTGACGGGCAGATTGTGCGCCTGCGCGACATTGCGACCGTCGCCAAGGGTGTGCGTGATCCCCCGCGCAGCATGGCGCTTGTGCGCGGCGATCGCGGGGTGATGGTTTCTGCCGAGATGGAAGCGGGGGGCCGCATTGATGTGTGGTCGGCGCGGGCCAACCGTGTGCTGAGCGACTTTGAAGCGGACCTGCCGCGCGGCGTCAAACAGATCATCGTGTTTGACCAGAACGTCTATACGTCCGCGCGCCTGCTTGAGCTTGGGGCCAACATGCTGCTGGGCGCTGCCATTGTCATGGGCGTGCTGCTGGTGACACTTGGCTGGAAGTCAGCGCTGCTGGTGGGGGCCGCGCTGCCATTGACCGTGCTGATGGTGTTCATCGGCTACAACCTTTTGGGAATGCCGCTGCACCAGACGTCCATGGTGGGCATCATTGTGTCGCTGGGGCTGTTGATCGACAACGCCATTGTGGTGGTGGACGATTTCAACGCCAACCGCCGAAACGGTGCCAGCGCCGCGGATGCAATCTCTGAAACCATTGGTCATCTGTTTGTGCCGCTGCTGGCGTCCACGCTCACCACGTGCTTTGCCTTTGCACCTATTTTTCTGGCGCCGGGCGGGGCAGGCGAGTTTGTGGGGCCGCTTGCCATTGGCGTGGTGATTGCGCTCACCAGTTCGTTCTTCCTCGCGATGACGGTCATTCCGGCGATTGCGGGCTATGTATCCAGTGATGCGGACGCTGATGCACACCGCGAAAAACGCTGGTGGCGCGACGGCTATGTCAATCAGCCGCTGGCGGATCTTTATCGGCGCAGCATCCGATTCATTTTGCGCGTGCCTGCCGTGGGCGTTGCGGTATCTCTCGTGTTGCCCATCATCGGCTTCGTGATGGCGGGGTCGCTGGAAAACCAGTTTTTCCCGGCCAACGACCGCGACATGTTTCAGATGCAGGTGTTCTTGCCTGCTCAGACATCGCTCACCGAGACCCGCGTCGAAGTTGAAAAAATCCGTGAGCGGATCAATCGGCACAAGGCGGTCATCGACAGCTATTGGGTGATTGGCGACCCGGCTCCGCGTGTTTTTTACACGATGACCAATTCGTCTGAAGGTCTTGCATCGTATGCGGGTGCGTTTGTGCGCACGACATCTGGTCAGGACACGCTGAAATATATGGCGGAGATCCAGAATGATCTGCGCAATGCGTTTCCGCAGGCGACCATTCTGGCGACGCCGTTTGAGCAGGGACCACCGGCGGACGCGCCCGTTGAAGTGCGCGTTGTGGGGCCGGATGTGGATCAGTTGCGCGAAGAAGGCGAAAAAATACGCGCCATCATGCATCGCACGTCGAGCATCACTTACACCATTGCCAAGCTCTCAGGCGGCCAGCCGAAACTGAGCGTCGTCGCCAATGAGGACGAAGCCAAGAATGCCGGCGTGCAGGCGGTGGATATCGCCCGCCAGCTTGATGCCATGTTTGAAGGCGTGATTGGCGGCTCGGTTGTGGAAGCAACCGAAGAACTGCCGGTGCGCGTACGGCTTGGTGATGGCGGGCGCAGCGAGGTCAGTGACATTCGCTCTGAATATATTCTGCCGACCCAGCGTGGTCCGCTGGTGGATGGCGGTATGCCCGGCGTGCCGCTGACGGCGATCGCCGATATTGGTCTGGTGCCGGAGCTTACGGGCATCACCCGGCGCAACGGCGAGCGCACCAACACCATCCAGGGTTTTCTGGTGCCGTTTGAACTGCCTGCCGAGGCGCTTGCCGAGTTTCAGATGCATCTCGACGAGGCAGGCTACGAGCCGCCGCGCGGCTACCGGTTTGAATATGGTGGCGATGCTGAAAACCAGTCGGAGGCGCTGGGCAGTTTTGCTGCTTTCGCCGGGCCACTGCTGGTGCTGATGGCGGCGTCGATCATTCTGTCGTTCAACTCGTTCCGCTATGCGGGCATTGTGTTTCTCGTGGCGTTTCTGGCGGTGGGTCTGGCCTTGTGGGGGGTGTGGCTGTTTGGTCATCCGCTCGGCTTTGTGGCCATTGTCGGCACCATGGGGCTGGTGGGGCTTGCCATCAACGGGGCCATAATCGTGCTTTCGGCGTTGCGGGCGGACGATGATGCGCGCGCCGGCGATGCTCAGGCGGCGGAAGAGGTTGTGATTAACGCCAGCCGCCACATCATTTCCACCACGCTCACCACCGTGGGCGGGTTTTTGCCGCTGATCCTGTTCGGCGGTCGGTTCTGGCAGCCGATGGCAACGGCCATTGCGGGCGGTGTGGGGGGCTCGGCCATTCTGGCGCTCTATCTCACGCCTGCGCTGTTCATTGTCATGGCCCGGCGCGATGCAGCCCGTGCGGAACGCGAACGGATGGCAGGGCGTATCGCGCCTGCGGAGTAGGGCATCCCGGCACACAACCTGCAAAACCTGATCTGACAGCGGTGATTTGGCCGCTTTAGGACAGGAAAGGGGTCATCTCCCCCCAGTGATGACCCGCAGGAGTGCCAGAATGAAACAGTTGACCCGCAACCAGACCCGTTTTGCCGCCGTTGGCGCGCTGTCAGTGTCCCTTATGGCGACACTTCTGACCGGCGCATCCATTGCCGGGCCGGACAAAAATCATCACAGCAAGGGCAGCTACGGCGGCCATATGCCGAGCGTGCCGCACATCTCGGTGGGTGTGCCTAAAATCTCGACGCATGTTTTCAACGTGTCGGTGCCGGTGCCCAACGTGCATGTGCCGATGTTCCACGGCGAAAAAGAGAAAAAAGACGGCGGCACGGAAACGTTCCGCGAAAAGGAAACCATCATCGAGCGTGAGACCATCCGCGAAACCACGGTGATTGAGCGCGAAGTCATCAACAATCAGACCGTGTTCATTGGTGGCGGCGGTGGCTCATCCTTTGTCATCCGTCAGGCCCCGCCGGTGCAGCTTGGTCACATCAAGGTTGTGCAGCCGCAGCCGCCCAAGCCCGTCAAGGCTGAGTGCATTGACGTGAAGGGGCACCTGTCAAACGCCGTGCGCGTATCGCCCGCTGAAATTGATGCCGAGTATCGCGGCGAAGTGTTCCGCTGCGCTGCAGGCTTTGCATTGGGCGCGACGGTTGGTGAGTGGGTTGATGGTCATGCTGATTACACAGACGGTTTTGTGATCGAGTGCCAGTCCGGCGAAGCGCTGCGCTTTGGCCAGGGCGGGCGGTTGGCCTGCGCCCCTGAAGAGCGTCGTGCAGACTATGGCCACGCGCAGCTTGCCGGTGGTCCGCTGGCTGAGGTTCTTATTCACCGTGGTGATGCGGCCGCTGCCGGTGGTCATGCCGGTGAAGCTGACCTTGGCGGGTTGGTGCTGACCGGCGGTGTCGGCGGCACGGTTTACTAGGTTTTCCGAGAGGGGAAAATGAGGTGATGGCGCGCTGACCTGTCCTGGTGTCTTTAGCGCTGCTTTTGCCTCACATGACGGGCGTTCAGGCTGGGGGGTCTGAACGCCCGTTTTCTTTTGTGCTTGATCCATTCGATAGACAATAGCCAGATGAGATTGTTTGCTTGGCCCACAAGAACAATCCTCAGGGGAGCTGGCCTATGACGCAGATAACCGGATCATGCCGATGTGGCGAAGTGACATATACCAGCACCGCTGCACCTGTTTTCGCCCGCATTTGCTGGTGCCGCACCTGTCAGCGATATGCGGCGGGCATGGGCACGGTCAATGTGGTGTTCCCCAGCGACACTTTCAAAATCAACGGGCATCTGCGTGATGATGTGAGCACCGCTGACAGCGGAAATGTCATACATCGCGGGTTTTGCCCGCTGTGCGGCACACATATGTTCAGCGAGGCCGAAGTGCGGCCGCATCTCGTGGGTGTCAGGGCGGGGACGCTGGACGACCAAAGCATTGTCAGGCCGACCGCCAATATATGGGCGTCGCAAGCGCCGCCCTGGGCGATACTGGACGACACGCTGGAGCGCTTTGAGGGTCAGCCGCCTGCGTAACAGCAAACCCGTTGCCCCGGACTTGATCCGGGGTCCACTCTCATCCGCCAACGCGACAGAGCCCAAGGTCACTGACTGAACGCGCCCCTGCGAATTGCCGTGCTGCGAGTAGGCCCCGGATCAAGTCCGGGGCGACGGGTATTGTGAGGGCGCTGCCGTTTTCAAGTCAGGCGGCCCAGCCGTTTTGTAGTTAGGCGGCCCAGCCGCCGTGGAACGAAATCGGGACGTGGTGGGTGAGCCAGATTTTGGCGAGCGGGCCTGCGTCCACGGCGCTTGCATCAAACACCGCAAAGAATGTGCGTTCGGTTTTGGCGTCCAGGCACTGGGCGATGAGCCAGCCGTCGTCAACCGTGTCGGCGCTTTCATCGCGCGCGGCAAACACGGGTTCGCCCACATGGGTTGTGTTGGCGCCAAAATCAAACGTCTGTGTACGTCCTTTTTTCATCTCCATGCGCTTGATGCCGGAATTGACCGCTCCCAGACCGCCGGTTGAGAAGTAGCCAACCTTGTGGTCGCCAAGCTGTGCGCGCGGGTCCGTCATGGGGAACTCGTGGGTGCCCGCGTCCAAAATCTCCTCGCGGGCCTTGCCGGTTGCCAGCGATATGACGTAACGCCGGATGGTGCCGGGCTGCACGGCCTTGCCCAGCCTGCCCACCATCAGCGCCTTGAGCTGCGGGTCGTCGCCGATGAAATGATCCGGGTCATCATAGCCGACAAAGTCCGCCACAATTTCGTCGCCCGCCTCATGCGCATTGAGCGCGTGCCACATGAACGAGCCGGGCACATCAAAGTAGCGCGCCTCGCCGCCTGCCTTGGGTACCACGGCCAGAATGGTGCCTTCTGCCTGGTTAAACGTCAGGCTGTCGGTGATCGAGTTCATGCCGGCCAGAAACCCGAAAGGCGAAAAGAAGCACGGGTGCAGCACGAAGATGATGTGGTTTTTGGATGCGAAAAAGTCGTGGATATAGACCTGACGCGGCGCGTCAAAGCTGAACTCATTGGCCAGCGTCATCTGCGGTGAATACACCGACACATGCAGCGTCATGGTGGGGCCAAAGCCTTGTCCTGCCAAAATCCACTCGTTGGTTTGCGGGTCGTGTTTGGCGTGCGCCTTGTAGCCGCCGGAAATGCGCGCAGTGGGAATGGTGCCGGTGGTGGCCAGAGTGTCAGGGTCGAGCACAAATGTGTCGCCGCCTTCATCGCGGGCCACGACTTTGCCGTTGACCGGATACACAGTAACGCCCGCCTGGCTGACGATGTCGCCACCCATGATGTTTGACACAAAGCCGCCGGGCCGCCGGGTGGTCCAGGTGGCGTGCAGATATTTGCCGGCTTCTTCTTCGGCGCGCAGCTTGGGCGTGTCGATGAAGGCATTTGAATAGTGGGCCTTGCCATCGCGGATGGTCAGCCGCTGCGCCAGCCCGTCGCCGTCCAGCATGTGCTGTTTGCGATAGCCGTTGCGCTCAAACAGGCCGGGGCCGTTGCGGTAGAGCGTGCCCGATAGCTGGGCGGGGAGGGTGCCTTCAATGGTCGGCGCATAGCTGCGGCCCCCTTGTTCAGAGACGCCCAGAAGCGTCATCCAGCGGGGAGCGGTATCGGCGGGTGCTGCGGCATGAGCGTGTGACATGAAACGTCCTTTGGGAAACTGGCTGGTGATCGGCAACAGGGCGGCGGCGGCTGTTCCGGCCACGAGGGCGCGTCGGCGGGTGAGGCTTGTTGGAGCGGATGATGGCTTCTTGGACATTGTAGCTCTCCGGAATGGCGCGTCACAGGCGCACAATCTTTACGTCGTTAAGATAAGTTGCAATTTAACGGTGTCAAGATTAAAAACGGATATGACAACGAAACCCGGAAAGACCCGCAAATCTGCCGGCTATCACCACGGCGACCTGAAACGGGCGCTGGTGGACGCGGGGCGGCGCGTGCTTGAGGAGCAGGGGGCTGACAAGCTGTCGCTGCGCGGTGTGGCGCGCGCGGCGGGGGTCAGCCAGGCAGCGCCCTATCATCACTTTGCAGATAAAGATGCGTTGCTGGCAGCTATTGCCACGCAGGGGTTTGCCGGGCTGGCCGCTGAAATGGCGGCGCGCTCGCAACACGCAACAACCAGTTCCGAGCATATGGCCGGTCTTGGCGAGGGCTACATCGTGTTTGCCTTCCGGAATCCTGAGCTTTTCCGCCTCATGCACGGGCCGCGCTTTGAGGTCGGCGAGCGCTACACGGACCTGCTGACGGTGGCATCTGAGAGCTACGGGATGCTGCGCGACGGTGTTGCGGCGTGTCTGCCCGGCGCGGGCGACGCCGATATTGATAGCGCATGCAAAGCCGCATGGTCGCTGGTGCACGGGGCATCCATGTTGCTGGTGGATGGCCGCATTGATGTAGGCCGCACACTTGGTGATGTGGTGGCCTTCGCCAACGACATGACGCGACAGTTGCCTGTCTCACTTTGAGTAGCCCACAAAAAAGAGGGGAGATCCGTTCTGGATCTCCCCTTCAAGTCACGCCATGACCCCGACGGTTAAGGCGCTTGGTCAACCTGGCTTGCCCTCAATTCTCACAATTGCCCTGGCAAGGGGCGGGCGGAGCCGGGTTGTCTGGTTAAGCCGGTCTAGAAGTCTGCGCCGTAGGTGGCCGTGTTGCCGATTGCCGTGGCCTGCAGGTTGGTGAAGGCCGCGTGGTTTGTGTTGTCGGTCGTCAGGTTCACCTGCGCGCGGGTTGCAGCGTTATTGGTCTGCGTGCTCGTTACGTCCAGCGGTGCGGGGTTGCCAAAGCCTGCTGCTGCACCGGTTGCCGAGTTGGCGATGGCCGTAGCTGAGCCGTGCACCACGCCCCACCCGTCAGAGGTGGTGAGGTTGGTGGTGGCGCGTGTTGCAGCATTTGTTGTCTGCTCCACGTTCATGGTTGACCCGGCGAAGTTGGACCCGGCTGTGAGCTTGTTTGAGATCGCCAGCGCGTTGGCACCCACGTAACCGTCGATTTCATCCACCGTGACATTCACATTTGCGGTCGTGCGGGCTTCGTTGGTCTGCGTTGACGTCAGGTCAAGCGTTGAGCCGCGCGTCACGCCGGTAAAGTCGTTGGCGAATGATGCCGCCGTTGCATCCACACCTGAGCCATCGTCGTACACAACCTTCACATCCGAGATCACCTGGTTGAGGTTGATCTGACCATTGAGAATGGTCGAGACGGGCGGTGTGACAGCGGTGGTTGAAGCGTCAGATGCGTCCGTGCTTTCAACAGCATCCACAATGGCCTCGGCACCAACGCCGCCTTCAATCGAGGTGGCTTCCTGGGCGAAAGCGGCGCTAGAGAGAGCCGCGAAGGCCACTATCGACACGGCCATCAGAACCGGCATACCAGCCATAGGGACGATTGCGTGTTTCATAGTTGTATCCTCCAGTATTCGCGGTCCCGTAAGCGGGCGCGGGGGTAACAGCAGGTGTGGTGTATGCGGGGGCTGCTGCATATGTGTTGGTGGTGTGACCGTTATTGGCGTGCGGCACTTTCACAGCGTCGGCATGGCCATTGAGGTCGTTGACGTAGCGGTTGTTGTTGGCAACGCCGTCAAACAGCGGGTCGTTACCGGCACAGATCTGCGGACCTGTTGAATACAGGCTGCCGACCATCTCAAGCACGGCGCGTTCAATGACCGAGCGCACGGCAAGCTGGATCGGCTCAAGGGCCTTTTCGCCTGCGCCAACATCAATCAGGTTGCCGCCGAGGAAGTCGAACACGCCGGCGCGAAGCTCGCGGCCAATGATCTGCTTCTGGTAGGAAATCACGTCCACAACTTCCAGCGTGGAGGTGCGCACCAGCCGCAGGTCGAGGCCGACATTGAGCACATACTGCTTGGCAACCAGTGTCGCCGTCGTGCCCATCGGGTTTTCTTCCGAGAACAGGCCGTCAATGCCGCCGGAGCGGATGTTGAAGTTCAGCTCGGTGATGCCACCCACAAGATAATAGTCGGAGCCGGGAATCTGACCGGCATGTACCTGGCGGTATGCGCCTTTTTCCGTGCCGTCGCCGATCAGCTTGTTGTTGGCATATTTCAGTTCAAGCTCGCTGACGCCGGTGTCGAAGCGTTCGACCAGACGCACGCCAGATTTTGCAAGGGCGGAGATCGCCATCAGGGCCGCGCCCTGGGTGACCTTGCGGCCGCCTTCAAACTCTTCCTTGCCGGTGTAGTCGGCGATCTGACCAACAGCGATCCGCGGACCGGCAATGCCCTGACCACGAACGTGGCGGGACAAGCAGCGCAGAGCTGTCGAGTAAGGTGTTTCGTTGGAGATGACGGGCGCATTGCCGATCGGCGTTGCGTATGTGCCGGAGGGACCAGCCACGGGGCTGATGCACCCGGCAAGCGCAAGCGCACCGAACGTCAGGGCAAGCCCGCGAATAGGGCCGCGGGGTGCCGCCTGGGTGCTAGCCGGGGATTTAGTCGAGATTGAGCGTGCCATTGAGGACCACTGCTTCCTGATTGCCATTGTTGACCTGCGTTGCATCGACAATCACCGTATTATTATTGCCATTCGTTACGACATTGAGTTGATTTCCAACGGCTAACGCAGAACCGTTGAACCCAACACCGGAACCTTCGCCAGAAACACCTGCGGTGTTGCTGAACTGTGAGAATTGATTAACCAGAACCCGGTTGCCACTGGCGTCGCGGGTTGTGGGGTCAAAGGCGCGGTTTGTTTCGCCAGGCTGATCCCCGTAAGGGGTGTTCATGGTGTAGTTCTCTTCCCACGGCTCGTTGGCCGCGAATGCTTCACCAGCCGTGAAGCCGATGAGAGAAACACCAAGGGCCACAACGCCACCGGCTACAGCGGCGAGCTTTTCAGCGCGCTTTTGAGCCTTTTTGCGGTTGTGCGTTGAACCCAACATGACGTGTCGCTTTCCTTTGGTTGATGTGCGCCCCACCGGGGACACAGCGCTACAGGAGCAATGGGCGTGCCATGTGGATTTTGGGTCATCCGAATACGGATTAACCATGAAACCGGCAGTTTTGGGTCAGGGCTGATATCGCGCGCCGTTCATGAAGCTGACAATGGCCAGAAGCGTGCCAGGTTGAGATGTCCCGCGATGGGTCAATGTGGGACACAAGGTGGCCGCGATGCGACAGGGTGAAAAAAATTGTAATTTTCTGACCGGACTTGCATCCTGCGGCCCGAAAACAATCAGTTGCCGCTTAAAAGACGGCACCGCAGGGAGATCAGTGTGCCAGCAACCCTTGAGTTCTTTTTCGATAT
Source organism: Pyruvatibacter sp. (assembly GCF_040219635.1). Classification (NCBI taxonomy): domain Bacteria; kingdom Pseudomonadati; phylum Pseudomonadota; class Alphaproteobacteria; order Hyphomicrobiales; family Parvibaculaceae; genus Pyruvatibacter; species Pyruvatibacter sp. The sequence goes on along the minus strand of NZ_JAVJSC010000009.1, from coordinate 82,112 downwards.
TTCCAGCCCGTGGACCTATCTGGCGTTTTCGCGCGTGGAAGATGTGGCGGCGCGCGCCGGTGCTGACATTGACTGGCGGCCGGTGCTGGTCGGCGGCATTTTCAACACGGTAAACGAAAGCGTCTATGAGCAGCGCGCCAACCCGCACCCTGTGAAGGCACGCTATTACCTCAAGGACTTGCAGGACTGGGCCAAACACTGCGGCATTACGATCGGCCAGCCAAAGGTGTTTCCGGTGCGGGCTGTTACTGTGATGCGCGGTGCCATTCATGCGCAGGATCAAGGCAAGCTGGTTGAGTATTCGCGTGCGGCGTTTGCGGCCTATTGGGGCGACCTCAAGGACATTTCGCAACCCGACGTTCTCAGGGAAATATGTGACGACGTGGGGCTTGATTGGGATTCGTATCAGCAGGCTGTCGGGTCAGATGCTGTGAAGGCCCGGTTGCGCGACAACACGGAGGAGGTGATTGCGCGCGGCGGCTTTGGCTCACCGACGATGTTCGTCAACAAGACCGATATGTATTTTGGCAACGACCGGCTGGAACTGGTTGAGGCGGCGCTCGTGCGTGCAGGGGCGTCCGCATGAGTGAGGATCGTGGCCAGGAGCCTGAGGGTGGCGCATTTGGTGATCGCCGCCCGCCGAGCTATCCGGCCTTTCGCGCGCCGGGCATTCTGATTGGCCTTGTGGCGGTGCTGTTTGGGGTGCATCTGGCGCGCGCATTCATGGATGCGCAGGCGGATTTTGAGTTTCTGGTGACCTTCGCGCTTATTCCCGCGCGCTACGGGGCCGATATTGACGGCACGCAGATTGTGTTTCCCTATCCCCTTTGGGGTGCGGTGTGGACGCCGGTGACCTACGCGTTCCTGCACAGCGACTGGATGCATCTGGCGTTCAACTCAATCTGGCTGCTGGCGTTCGGCACGCCGGTGGCGCGGCGTCTGGGGCCGGTGCGGTTTGTCTTCTTCTATCTGGCGTGCGCGATAATTGCGGCCATCGTTTTTGTGGCGGCACAAGTCGGCACGCTGGTGCCGGTCATCGGGGCGTCGGGGGCCATATCAGGTGTCATCGCGGGGGCCGCGTTGTTTGTGTTTGAGCGCGGCGGGCCGTTGGCACGTTTTGGGTTTGATCATTCAGCGGCGTCGTTGCGGGCTATTCCCCGCCGCCCGGCCCACAAGGTCTTCACCAGTGGCCCGGCAATGATTTTCATCGCCGTCTGGCTGGGGCTGGCCATGCTGACCGGGTTGTTGGGCATCGGGGCCACGGGGGAGGCTGCAAATATCGCCTGGGAAGCGCATCTGGGTGGCTTTATCGCGGGGATTTTGCTGTTCCGGCGGTTTGACCCCGGCGTTGAGGCACCTGAGTAAGCACCGTGGTGGGGATAGTGCATTTCACATTCAAGGGCGGAAAACAGGGTTTAACCTATTGAATGCGTTGCGTGACTTCCCAGATCCTAGTCAAGCAACGCGCAGCATGATCGGTCATCCGGCGCGCAGCACCCCCTCTAAGGAGTGAAAGTCCCACAATGAGCGACGCTACAGCCTCCACATCCGGTGAAACCCCCAATGAAAACAGCAAGCGCATTGGCTCTGATGCCAATGGTGACGAGGCCCTCTGGGTCCGGCTGCTTTACATGCTGGGCTTCTGGTTTTTGGGAAATCTCGCATTTTCGATTTCCATCTTTCTGGGCGCATTGCAGTTTGTCGTCATTCTGGTCCGCGGCGATGCCAATGAGGAACTGAAGACCTTCAGCCGCAACCTCATCCAGTATGTGTGGCAGTGCCTGGCTTATGTGACGTTCAACCAGAACGACAAGCCGTTTCCGATGACCCGTTTTCCGGATACGGCGAAGGACGACTAAACCCGCACGATAAAGCCGGAGCAGCGGCTCATCCTAATTGGTCGGCGCTGCTAGAGCAGCGACGCATCTCAGTTGGTCGGCGCTGCTAAAGCAGCGGCTCCAGATACACCGGATCGCCGCCGTCGAGGATCAGACCCTTGATGGCGGCGGTGCCGTTTTGGGCGATCGCTGTAATGACCGTGACGCTGCCTTCGTCGCGCATATTCTCGAGATCGCGGCCGGTGCCTTCGGGTACGAAGTAACTTTCAATGCCATAGGCTATGCGCGCCGAGTTGCACGGCCTGCACGGTTCGCCATTTGCCTGCGTCAAGGGTGGCTCCGACGTTTCGCCTGCTACGGGGCGAACCTGTGTCATCCACTCGATACGACCCTTGATGAACACGTCGTCGGTGAAGGCGTCCGCGTTGCGGGCAATGCCGGATGCCTGCCAGATGCCGTTGGTGTCTTCCTCAAGAGAGACATACACGGTGTCGCCCTCGGTGTAGTCGTCCAGATCGTCGCCGGTGAGTTGCTCCAGCACCAGATTAGAAATCTCATAGGTGAGGATCACGTAGTCGCCGCGAAAAATGTCGCGCGGGTCCACCGGCGTTGTGGCGAGGCGCACTTCTGTTCCGTCGCGCAAAATTGCCACGCGCTCCATTATGATTTGGCCCAGAAGTGCGGTCATGATGAGGCCGGCAAGCACAATGCCCCAGACACGAAACGGCGCACGGGCGAGGCGTTCAAGCAGGGCGGTCATGCGCTTGTCTCCTTGTCCGTCGTCTGCTGCGCCAGAACGTATTTTCTGACCCGCTGCAGGCCGATGCTCAGGCCAATAAGCAGTACGCCGCCAAGGGCAAAGAAGGCGGCTGTGCCCAGCAGCGTGCCGATGGTTTCAAAATAGACGTAAAGCGCCATCAGCCCGAACGCGACAAACCCCAGATTGACGCTGAATCGGTCATGAGTGCGGGTGCCGTAACTGATGCACCAGATGGTGGCGGCGAAATAACCGATGATAAACAGCCAGTCGATGCCTTCGCCAAACACACCACGGGCAACGGGGAAGGCGAGCAATATGATGGTAGCGCCCATCAACACGGCAGCGTCCACCAGTGACAGGCGTTTTTGCATCAGCGCCAGACCAGTTGTGCCAAGAACGGCAAGCGCAAGCGGCACCGCAAGCAGAAGCGTCGCGCTGTCGGCCACATCGCCACTCTCTTTAGTCATTGGAATAAGGAACCCGACTGCCATCGCCGCGAACAGACCCCAGTGGATCATCGCATCCTCGAAGGGGGCGATGACGCGCATATTGATATGGCCCTTGGCGAAAATCGTCAGGGCAATGAATATCCAGATCGCAAATACGCCGGTGGGCGGCCAGCCCAGTTCGCCCATCAGCCAGGCGCCCGATGCGCCAAACCAGACACCCCATGCTAAAATGATGAGGTGGGCGCCAAACCGCCAGCCCATGCCAGCCACCAGCAGGCCTGCCAGCGAGATGGGAATGATGAACTGCCAGTGCAGCACCGTGGGCGTATCAATCAGAGCGGCAATGCTCCAGATCGGCATCAGGATGATGGCCAGTGCCAGCGCCGCGCGTGACGGCACCAGCCACGCCGTTAGAAGCGCGCCCAGCATCCACAGCATCAGCCCGCCGGAGTATTCACCGGCCACATGATACATCTGCCCGATCAGCATGATGGCCACGCCGTAGAGGATGACGGCCAGCAGCACCGCCGCATCCGTGTAAAGCGGCCCGGTGTCGCGGCGGGCCTGCCAGATGGCAATGCCGATGGCGGTCCACATGCTGCCGCCCAGAATGAGCAGCCGCGTCAGCCGTGGCATCTCCGCCCAGTTGGCGGCGACAAAGCTCATGGCGGCAAAGCCCAGCAGCACCACGCCGAGGATGGCCAGCAAGGTTGTCAGCCGGTTGGGGCTGGCAGTGCCTTGCGCGTGTTTCAGGATGGCGGGAATGTTGGCCGGGTCCACAAGGCCGCGTTGGGCCCAGGTGTCCAGATCACCGGCGAGACGCTTGAGATATTGCTGGCGCAGGATCATGTGGCCCGTCCTGTTTTGTGGTGGCACTACTCGATTAGGCACCGAATACGACCCTATTGCGGCCAGCATAAAGGCCGACGCTGCACGGACAATAGACCGGTTGAGCTATTGGGCGGGGCGCAATAATGTCAGTGTGGTTGACCTAAATAGCTGTTTTTGTTTGTTTTCCCGGCTTGCGGCGCTCTTTTGGCACGCTCATACTTTCAGTTCATATGCGTGGGAGAACTTGACGGAAGGGCTACGTGTTTTTGCCGGCAAGGAGCCGAAAAGGCCCGGCAAACTGCAAAAGCGCACTCCCGCGTCGGATTCATCATCGCTGCACACCCATGCCCCAAGGCGGGTGTGCACAGTAGGGAGAGCGACTGATGACTGTATCGAGCATCCTCAAGGACAAGGGCCGGGATGTGGCGACCATAACGCCGGAGGCCACGTTGCAGGACGCGGTCAACATGCTGGCCGCACGCCGCATCGGTGCCATTGTCGTCACGGACTTTGCGGACCGTGTGGCAGGCATTCTGTCGGAACGCGACATTGTGCGGGCGGCTGGCCGCAACGGGGGCGACGCCCTCACAGAGCCTGTATCAGCCCACATGACCCGCGAAGTGGTGACGTGCGCTGTTGATGACTCAACCGAAAAGCTGATGGAAATGATGACTGCCGGGCGTATGCGTCACCTGCCGGTGGTGCAGGACGGCAAGCTCGTGGGCATCATCTCAATCGGCGACGTGGTGAAGCGGCGGATCGCGGACGCGGAGCTGGAAGCTGAGTCGCTCAAGGCCTATATCGCCAGCGGCTAAGGCGTGCCAGAAGGCGTTTCAGAAGTCGTGTCAGTGGGTGCTGGATGCACTATTCCGATACCGGCTCGCCGGGCAAATCGGGGGTGCCTGACAGAAACTCCATGGCTTCACGGATCACCGGCATGGCCTGACGGGCGGCGTCCTCGCCCAGCTTTATGCATTCGTCGGCCTTGTGAAAATCACTCAGCGAAATATGGCCGATGCGCGGGGCGACCATCACGTCGGGGGGGTCACCGGCCAGGCGCATACGGGCCAGCCGGTCCTGAATGATGTTGAGGGCACCCATCATCACGGTGGTGATGCCGGGCGTTTTTTCGTCCCAGCCGAATAGCTGGCGCACGAGGTCGCGGTCGGGGCGTGTCGAGCGCGATACCATGGCGCGGGCGAGCGAGCGCGAATTGCCGTTCTTCTTTTCCTCGTAGCCAAAATCAAGACCGTCAATCTTGTCGCCTTCGGTGACCATGCCAAGGCCGTAAGTGTCGGACGACAGCGACACGGCGATCACCAGTCGCGCGCCGAATGCGCGGCATACAGAGGCCGGCACCGGGTTCACCAGCGCGCCGTCCACCAGCCAGCGGTCATCAATCTTGACGGGCGTGAACACGGCGGGCAGGGCGTAGGAGGCGCGCAGGGCGGGCACAAGCGGGCCTTCGCGCAGCCATATTTCGTGACCGGTCGCCAGTTCGGTTGCCACGGCCACGAAGCGTGTCTGCAGATCCTGCAACTCTATGGCACCGAGATTTTCTTCCAGCAGGCGAGCCAGCTTCATGCCGGACAGCAGGCCGGAGCCGCCGAATGTCATGTCGAGAAGGCCCAGCACCCGGCGCGGCGTCAGGCTGCGCGCCCAGATTTCCAGTTCGTCCAGCTTGCCTGCGGAATAACACCCGCCCACGACGGCACCAATGGATGTACCGGAAATGATATCAGGCTCGATGCCTTCTTCCATCAGCACGCGCATGATGCCGATATGTGCCCACCCGCGCGCGACGCCACCACCAAGAGCCAGGCCAATTCGGGGTCGCGTCATGAAGGCAGTATCCTTATGGTCCGCGCCCGGAAAGCGGCGCGTTCAAATCTGGCCGCAGGATGCCATTATTCGCCACATGTGCAAGTCACAGCTTTGCGCAACACCAGAAAGACGCCCTATGCAGCTTGAAACAGACCGCATGATTTTCCGCGCCTTTGCAGCGGATGACTGGCGTGATCTGCGTTTGATACAGGGTAACGCGCAGGCAACGGATACGCTGTCAGCGGATGGCAAGCCGTTTGCCGAAGACAAAAGTCGCGAGGCCGCGCGTCGGTGGGCGGCGCACTGGGATGTTCATGGCTTCGGGTTGTGGCACATCACTGACAAGGCCAGTGGCGGGTTTTGCGCGTATGCCGGGCTGCGGCTTGAGTTGTTTTACGGACTGCCGATTGTGGAAATGGCGTATGCCGTGGTGCCCGCGTTCTGGCGTCAGGGGCGGGGGCACGAGTTTGCGCGTGTATGCGTGGATGATGTTTTTGAGCGTACGGGCCTGAGTGACGCCTGGTGTTTTACACTGGCGCGCAACATTGCATCGCAAAAGGTGATGCAGGGGGCGGGGTTCGTGTTCAGTCACGACGGCGATCATGTGGGATTGCCGCACAGGTTCTATCATATGACCCGTGCCCAATGGGTGGCATCGAAAGCTGATTGAAAGCGGGGTGACGCAGATGCGTTGTGCTGTTTGGCCCCTGGGCCCCGCGGTCAAGCCGCGGGGAGGCAAAGACGGTGCGCTCACATCCCAAAGCTGCATCCCCGTGGCTTGACCACGGGGCCCAGAGCAACACGGGTGGCCCTTACTCTTAGAGTTTCGTCGGGTTGGCCGCGGGGAGGCAGTGATATTGCAACCTTTGCTTCCCCGTGGCTTGACCACGGGGTCCAGAGCAACACAGGTGGCGCTTACTCTTAGAGTTTCGTCGGGTTGGGGGCGTCGCCATAGACTTCTACAGGATCAAACGTCTTTTCGTTTTCCTTGTAGGTCAGCACCAGGGATGTGAAATCGCCGTCACGTTTGCCCATGGGTACTTCGCGGTAGAAGCACGACATATAGCCCACGTGGCAGGATGCGCCGGAGCCTGCGACGTCCACTTTCATCCACACCGAATCCTGATCGTCGTCGATACGCAGTTCGACAATTTTCTGCACCAGACCCGACGTTGCGCCCTTGTGCCATACGGCCTGGCGTGAGCGCGAAAAATAATGCGCTTCGCCGGTTTCAATGGCTTTGGCCAGAGCCTCGTCGTTCATGTAGCCGACCATCAGCACGTCGCCGGTATGCACGTCGGTTGTCACCACCGGCATCAGGCCATTGGCGTCAAACTTTGGTGCAAGGTCGTTGCCTTCTTCCACCTGCTCGATGGTAAGGCGTTTGGCGAACTGTGGTTTTTCACTCATGGCTCTAACTCTAAAAAAACAACGGCCCCGCACATATACTATGCAGGGCCGCTAAAATCATCTTGGTGGGCAGCGTTTTAGTAGCTGCGGTCGCCGCGCACAAGGCGGAAGAAGCGTTCTTCCATGCGCGGGTCGTCCTTGAACACGCCGGTAAACTGCGTGGTGATGGTGGCCACATCCGGCTTCTTGATGCCGCGTGTGGTCATGCACTGGTGCTTGGCTTCAATCATCACCGCCACGCCCGCAGGCTTGAGGGCAGTTGCGATGGTTTCAGCGATCTGCGCCGTCATGGTTTCCTGCGTCTGCAGGCGCTTGGCGTAAATCTCGATCACGCGGGCGAGCTTGGAGATGCCGACCACTGAATCAATCGGCATATAAGCGATGTGCGCCTTGCCCAGAATTGGCACCATGTGGTGCTCGCAGTGGCTTTCCAACGAGATGTCGCGGAGCATGACAATGTCGTTGTAGCCCTCGACTTCCTCAAAGGTGCGGCCCAGCACATCGGCGGGGTCTTCCTCGTAGCCCTCAAAAAACTCCTCGTAGGCACGCACAACGCGGGACGGGGTGTCGATCAGGCCTTCGCGGTCCGGGTTGTCACCGGCCCATGAAATGAGCGTGCGCACCGCGGCTTCCGCTTCCGAGCGCGACGGGCGCTTGATGCTGGTTTCAGCGGTATCGGCGGGCACGGCTGCCGCAGTTGGGTTGGCATCCATCGTCGTTATCCTTCCTGGCGCACGCGCGGCCCCCCGTCCCGGTTGGGTTTGTATCATCCGGGCATGAGGCGCTGCGAGGCGCGTCACTTGAAAAATCCATGCGCGAAGCGGGGTTTTAGCGGGTAACCGCACGCGCTTTGGAGGTGGATATATGGCACGGCAGACCCGCGACCACATTGCTTAAACTGTGCATGGAGTATTGCACTTTTTGAGGGTCAAACGAAGCACGCTGCCCCCTGAAACCCGCATCTATTACGTGTGTCTTGAGCAATTGGATGACAAGAGGACTTGGAATTGTGCGCTTTTACCCACATTTTGAGGCACATGAGCGAAGCAGCCCCCCAAAATGGCCTGAACGAGGTTTATAACCGCCGCATTCTTGAGTTGGCGGGAGATATTCCGTGCATTGGCGTGCTTGAAGATGCGGACGCTTCTGCCAGCGCTATTTCCAAGCTGTGCGGCTCGAAAGTGACTGTGCATGTGAAAATGGCGGACGGCCGGGTGAGTGATTTTGCGCATCAGGTTCATGCCTGCGCGCTGGGGCAGGCGTCGTCGTCCGTCATGGCGCGTAACGTGGTGGGTGCCGACAAAGCCGAGCTTGAGCAGGTGCGGGACCAAATGCGGGCAATGCTCAAGGAAGAAGGTCCGGCTCCCGGTGGCAAATGGGCGGACCTTGAAGTACTGCTGCCGGCGCGCGATTTCAAAAACCGTCACCAGTCCATCATGCTGACATTCGACGCGGTGCTGGATGCGATTGGGCAAGTTGAGGGTCGCACTGCCGCTTGACCTTCCCCTAAATGGAAGGTGCACACTGTTGGTATGCGTATGAGAATCGCACAGTTTTTGTCCGTTGTGATGTTGCTGACGGCAGCAGCGCCTGCCCTTGCCCCCGCGCAGATGGCCGGTGCGCATTCGCTTGGATGCGATATGACGGCGATGCTTGATACGGGGCATGACGGAACTGACACACCGGAGCAGGTGCGCGGCGAGAGCGATGCCCTGCGTGTGTGTCCGCTATCTGCATCATGCCCGTCTGCGATGATTGACGACCAACGCCCACCGCACAGCCGTGTTGCAGTTTCGGCGGTGCGTGTGGTGACGTTGATTATGGACCGTGAGATATCGGCAAGCCTTGAGCTTGACCCGCCGCCGCCCCGACGCGGGTAGCTTTGACATCTGCCCGGCGCGGCAGGTTTTTCAGAACATTCCTGACTGCGTCTTGCTGCGTTTGTGCAACGCGGCTGCAGCGACGGCCATTTGCTCATGGAGTTACCTATGTCCAGTTTTCATATGCTTACTCGTTTCACGTTCACCATCGGTGCTGCGTTGTTTGCCACCGTGCCGATAGCCCTGGCCGCCGGGCCTGGCGACCATTCTCATGGTGGCGGGCACATGATGAAGGAGGGCACCAGGATGTCCGGCCCGATGTCGTTTGGTATGCCGGGACAGGCTGCCAGCGCTGACCGCGTCATCGAGATTGTGATGGACGACAATTTCTTCGAGCCTGAAACACTCAGTGTTACGGCTGGTGAGACCATTCATTTCAAGGTCTCGAACCAAGGCACGCTGGTGCATGAGTTCAATCTGGGCACGCCGGACTATCACGTGGCGCATCAGGCCGAGATGGCAATGATGCAGCAGCACGGAGTGCTGATGGGCGATCACATCAACCACGAAATGATGAACATGCCGATGGGAGATGACGGCCACACCATGAGCCATGATCACCCCAACAGCATTTTGCTGGAACCTGGCAAGTCTGGCGATGTGGTGTGGACCTTCACCTCTGCGGGCGACATTGAGTTTGCCTGCAACGTGCCGGGGCATTATGCGGCCGGTATGGTCGGCACGGTGGATGTGGAGTAGCCGATATGAAACTCCGTATTCTGAGTATTTTTCTGGCGTTTGCCATCACACCGGCCTTTGGGGCCACATATGACCTTGAAGTGGGCCCGGTCACGCTTGATGTGTCTGGCCGCGATATTGGCGGGTTCGCCATCAACGGCCAGGTACCGGCACCGCTGCTGCGGTTCACGGAAGGCGAAGACCTCACCATCAATGTGACCAACACGCTGGCGGTAGATACGTCCATCCACTGGCACGGTTTTGTACTGCCGTTTGAGCAGGACGGTGTGCCGGGGATGAGCTTTGACGGCATCAAGCCGGGCGAGACGTTCACGTATCGCTTCAAGGCACCGAAGGCGGGCACCTACTGGTATCATTCGCATTCGGGCCTGCAGGAAGGGGCGGGCATGTATGGGCCAATCATCATCGAGCCTAATGCGCGTGAACCCTTCCGCTATGACCGCGACTATGTGGTGGTGCTGTCCGACTGGCATGAGGACAGCCCCATGCAGGTATTTAGGAACCTCAAGCGCTCGCCGGATCATTACAACGGCATTCAGCGCACGGTCGGTGAGTTCTTTCGTGATGCCTCCGACATGGGTTTGGGCGGTGCGATTGATGACCGGCTGGCCTGGGGCGAAATGCGGATGATGCCGTCTGATATTTCAGACGTGCAGGGATACACCTATCTGATGAACGGCATGAATGCCGGGCAGAACTGGACCGGGCTTTTTGAGCCGGGCGAGCGGGTGCGGCTGCGGTTCATCAATGCGTCGGCCATGACGTTTTTTGACGTGCGCATCCCCGGCCTTGAAATGACCGTGGTGCAGGCTGATGCCAACAATGTGCAGCCTGTTACAGTGGATGAGTTTCGCATCGCAGTTGCCGAAACATATGACGTGATCGTGCGGCCGCGTGACGACAAGGCGGTCACGATCTTTGCCGAGACGATGGCGCGCGACGGGTTTGCGCGCGGCACCCTTGCGCCGCGCATGGGCATGGAAGGCGAGGTGCCGGAACTGCGCGACCCGCCCCGGCTGACCATGGCGGATATGGATCACGGGTCGATGGACGGCATGGATCCCGCTGGCATGGATCCCGCTGGCATGGATCACAGCACGATGGACCATGCGGCAATGGGGCACGATATGAGCGCCATGATGTCAGGTGAGGGTGACGATCCGTTTTATGCGCCGGGGTCGGGCCTTGAGCCTGATGCGGCGAACGGCGGCAAGTTTCTGTCGTTGGCTGATTTGCGCGCGCAGGATCCGCTGTATGACGAGCGGCCCTATGACCGGGAGATCAAGCTCAGACTGACGGGCAACATGGAGCGTTACATGTGGTCCATCAATGACAAGAAACTGTCGGAAGCGGAACCCATACGTCTCAAATATGGTGAGCGCGTGCGCTTTACGTTCATCAACGAAACCATGATGGCGCACCCGATGCACCTGCACGGGATGTGGAAGATTGTGGATGTGGGTGCGGGCAAGTGGAACCCGCTGAAACACGTTCTGACCGTTCCGCCAAACGTCACCATATCGGCTGACGTGGAAGTGGATGCGCCGGGCCAATGGGCGTTTCACTGTCACCTCATGTACCACATGGCGGCAGGCATGTTCCGCAAGGTGATTGTGGAAGGCGGGCCTGACAACACCGCGATGATTGACCCGGAACTTGAGAAGCTCTGGGGCATGGCCAATGCGGACGCTGCTGCGAAGGCGCATCACTGATGTGGGCGCGTCTTGCGGCAGCGGGCTGTTTGCTCGCTGTGTCCACTTTGCCGGCGATAGCGGCAGAAATGGACAACATGATCCTTAGCCATGTCTCGGTGGAGCGGCTGGAGTATCGTGTTCAGGATGGTGATGATGTGGGCTTTGTCGAGGGAGACCTTGTCATCGGCAATGACGACCACAAGGTTGTGCTGGGCATTGAGGCGGAGCGGAGCGTCAGCGGTGGCGGGTTCGAAAGTTCGGAAGTCCATCTGCTATACCGGCGACCGATCTCCGACTTCTTCGATGTCCAGGGTGGCCTGCGCCACGATCTGGCGCCGGACCCGGAGACCACGCACCTGGTACTGGGGGTAAGCGGCCTGCTGGAGCAGTGGATCGAGTTCGAGGGCAATGTCTATCTGTCAGATGATGGGGACGTGTCGTTTCGTACGGAAGCTGAGACCGAAATCTTTTTGACCCGCCGCATCTTCGCGCAACCCCTTGTGGAACTGGACATCAGCGCCAGCGAGAACCAGGCGCGTGAGGTGGGGCCGGGGTTTGCGAAAATTGAAGCCGGCCTTCGCTTTCACTATGTGGTCACGGGCGGGTTCAATCCCTACGTTGGCGTCAATTACGAAGCCAAGCTCGGAGAAACTGCGGATTTTGCCCGCGCACATGGCGAAGACCCGGATGCGGTGTCCTTTGTGGCGGGAGTCCGTTTCGCATACTAGCTTTGCGTTTTGGCTAGCTTCGCGTTTTGGGCATTTGCCCTGAACGGCGGACAGGGTTAACACATGCTTAATCCTGTCCGCCTAGCGTGGGCGTTGTGAGTAGCGGCGATGCCTAATCCGTTTAAGTATTTGGCCCTATCGGTCATCTGGGTTTATAGGAACGTCGTGTCGCCCCTGTTGGGCCCGCGTTGCCGTCATCTACCCACCTGCTCTGACTATGCGCAGGAGGCGATTAACCGGCACGGGGTTTGGCGGGGAGGCTGGCTGGCCGTATCGCGCATTCTGAGGTGCCATCCGTGGGGCACACAGGGGCTTGATCCGGTGCCGGAGAGTTTGGACGCACAAAGCGTTTTCACTCCCTGGAAATACGGGCGCTGGACCGGCGCTCACATTCGGGAAACATTCCCGGACAAATAGGTCTTCATAGGAGCTCTGGTTGCTCCATTTTTTGATAACGCTCTCGGGCTTACCTGCATTGTGTGCAGAGAATGAGGAGGAGAGGGATGGTCAAGCTGACGCTCCCCGATAAATCTATTCGCGAATACTCCAATGCCATTACGGGCCTTGGTCTTGCGGAAGACATTTCAAAATCACTGGCCAAGAAAGTCGTCCTTATTGATGTGGACGGCGCGCTTTGGGATCTGACGCGGCCGATTGAGCATGACGCAACGGTGCGTCTTGTCACGCGCGATGAGCCTGAAGGCGTCGAGGTCATCCGCCATGATACGGCGCATGTGCTGGCGGAAGCGGTGCAGGAGTTGTTTCCCGGCACGCAGGTGACCATCGGGCCGAACATCGACAACGGTTTTTTCTATGATTTTGCCCGCGAGGAACCGTTCTCGACGGATGACTTTGAAAAAATTGAAAAGCGCATGGCGGAAATCGTTGATCGCGATGAGCCGATCACGCGCGAGGTGTGGGATCGCAATGAGGCGATTGAGCACTTCAAGTCGATTGGCGAAAGCTACAAAGCCGAAATCATTTCGGACCTGCCCGAAGGCGAGGAGATCACGGTCTATCGTCAGGGTGAGTGGAAAGACCTGTGCCGCGGGCCGCATCTGCCCTCCACGGGACGTGTCGGCAAGGCCTTCAAGCTGACCAAGCTCGCCGGTGCCTATTGGCGTGGTGACAGCAACAATGCGCAGTTGCAGCGTATTTATGGCACCGCATGGGCCAACGAAAAAGACCTCAAGCATCACCTCCAGATGCTGGAGGAAGCTGAAAAACGTGACCACCGCAAGCTGGGCCGCGAAATGAACCTGTTTCATTTTCAGGAGGAGGGGCCAGGCTCCATCTTCTGGCACCCGCATGGCTGGCGGCTGTTTACGACGCTCATCGACTATATGCGCGATCAGCAGGAGCTGGCGGGCTACCACGAGATCAACACACCCGATGTGATGGACAAGTCGCTGTGGGAGAAGTCAGGCCACTGGGAAAAGTTTGGCGAGAACATGTACACGTCGGTAACGCCCGATGACCGCACGTTCTGTTTGAAGCCGATGAACTGCCCCGGCCATGTGCAGGTGTTCAAGCATGGCCTCAAGAGCTACCGCGAACTGCCACTGAAGTTTGCCGAGTTCGGCAAGGTGCATCGGTATGAGCCATCAGGCGCGCTGCACGGCATGATGCGGGTACGGCATTTTACGCAGGACGACGCACATATTTTCTGTACGGAAGATCAGATTACGGACGAATGTGTGACGGTCACAAATCTCATCTTGTCGATCTACCGTGATTTCGGTTTTGAGAACGTATTGCTCAAGTTCTCTGACCGGCCTGAAAAGCGTGTTGGCTCGGATGCAATATGGGACAAGGCGGAGGCAGCGCTTAAAACCGCGATTGATGCGACGGGGCTGGACTATGAGATGAACCCGGGCGAAGGCGCGTTTTACGGGCCGAAGATCGAGTTCGTGTTGCGCGATGCCATTGGCCGCGACTGGCAGTGCGGCACGGTGCAGGTTGATTTCAATCTGCCCGGTCGGCTTGGAGCATTCTATATCGGCGAAGACGGTAACAAGCATGAGCCGGTGATGATCCACCGGGCGCTGTTCGGGTCACTTGAACGGTTCACCGGCATTCTGATCGAGCATCATGCGGGACGGTTCCCGCTGTGGCTGGCGCCGCTGCAATGCGTGGTGGCAACCATTACGTCGGATGCGGACGAATATGGCCGCGAGGTTGCCGAGGTTCTCAAGCAGCATGGCCTGACAGTTGAGACTGATCTGCGCAACGAGAAGATCAACTACAAGGTGCGTGAACACTCACTGGCCAAGGTTCCTGCCTTGCTGGTGGTTGGCAATCGCGAAGCCGAGGAGCGTACGGTTGCCATAAGGCGGCTTGGCTCCAAGGACCAGACGGTGATGCCGCTTGAAGAAGCTGCCAGGGCGCTGGCTCAGGAGGCACGTCCGCCGCGTGCAGCGTCTGTTGCCGGTGCTGCGGTGGCTGCCGAGTAGGCTGCACCTGCGCGAAAAACATGAAGGGCGGCGCAGCGATGCGCCGCCCTTTGTTTTTGGGCTTGGGTCACGTCAACACCATCCGTATCTGCGGAGCCCATACCCCCGGATCATGTGCGGTGCACCGCAATTTGCGTCACGCGGCGCGCACCTGTTGGATGAACGCGCTCATGCGGTCGCGCAGGGCGTCGCCTTGCTCGGCCAGAGCGTTGGAGGATGCCAGAAGCTGCGTCGAGGCGGCAGAAGCCTGTTGTGACGCCTCGCTCACCCCCTGCACGCTGGAAGATACTTCCTGGGTGCCTGCCGCGGCCTGCTGGGCGTTGCTGGCAATCTCGTTTGTTGCAGCGGTTTGTTCTTCAATGGCAATGGCAATCGCCTGGCTGATTTGTGTTACCTGCGCGATGACATCACGGATACCGCTGACGGCAGTAACAGCCGTCTGGCTTTCCGTCTGCACGCCGGCAATCTGTTCGCGGATCTGCTCGGTGGCCTTCTGGGTCTGGGTGGCGAGGGTTTTCACTTCGCTGGCCACTACGGCAAAGCCCTTGCCGGCTTCACCGGCACGGGCGGCTTCAATGGTTGCGTTGAGGGCCAGCAGGTTCGTCTGTTCGGCAATGTCCTGAATGATTTTCAGCACGTCACCAATCTGGTTGGCTGCAGCTGACAGACCGGTGATCTGACCAGCGGCACTTTCCACGCTTTGCGCGGCCTGTTCGGAGACATCGCGCGAGCGCATCACCTGCTGCTGCATTTCCGCAATGGATGCAGACATTTCTTCGGTTGCCGATGATACCGTTTGTACGTTTACGGACGATTCTTCGGCGGCCGCAGCAACAGTTGCGGACTGGGCTGTGGTTTCCTCCGCGATGGCGGAAACGCCCTGTGCTGTGTCTTTGAGGTCTCGCGCTGTTGCGGCAACGGCTTCAACCACCTCACCAACGGAGGCTTCAAACTCGTCGGCCAGTTTGTTCATGGCGGCGCGTTTTTCGTCGGCCTCGCGGGCGATGCGGGCGGCATCTGCCGCTTCCATTCGCTCAACTTCCTGGCCGTTGTCCCTGAAAACCTCGACGGCTGCCGCCATGTCGCCAATTTCATCGGCGCGGTTACGGCCGGGGATGTCGGTGGCCCAGTCTTTGTCGGCCAGCTTTTTCATGCTGTGCGTCATGGCGGTGATGGGCCGCGATACGCTGCGGGCGACCAGAAGGCCAATGACGACAGAAGCGAGCGACACGACAAGTCCTGCAACCGCAAACACCCACATCAGCCGGAAAACACCTGCCTCTGCTTCGGCTATTTCCTGCTCAGCGACCACCGCATAGGTGGTGCCGTTGAACGCAAGTGGCGCGTAGGCAGCAAAGGTGGCGTTTCCGGAGAAGCCCTGCGATGTGGTTATCCCCTGCTCACCGTTCAGCGCTGCTGAAACTGCCGGGCTGTTGACTGACCGCGCCAGCGTCGTTTCTTCCTCGATGAAACGTGACTGGGTGCGCATCAGATTGTCGCTGCCCACCAGATATGTTTCGCCGGTATTACCAAGTCCCGTCGTGTCGCCGAAAATTGTGGCAATTCGCGCGACCGGCATCTGGAAGGCAACAACGCCCAAAAGCTGACCGTCGCGGCCATAGACCGGCGAGCCGATGAAACTTGCCGGTACGTTGGCGGAAGGAGTATAGGGCGCGAAATCCACAAAATGTGTCTGCCCGCTCGTCTTTGTCTTTGCGCCACGGAATACGTCACCCAGGCCTGAGGCCGCCCATTGGCCGGTCATCAGGTTGGTGGCGTAGTCGTTTTCCTTGAATACGGAATACACAAGGTCGCCGTTTGTGTTGAACAGGAACACATCATAGTAGCCGCGCGTTTGCTGCAGCTTGCGGAACCAGGGGTGAAAATAGGCGTGGGTGTCATTGTAGAGCGATGGGCCGCTGGCAGCGTCCAGTTTTTCCTTTTCGCCAAGGGGGTGGGGGTTGTCGGCAATGTACGCCGCCTGCAGTGCCTGTGTTTGGCCGGTCCCCAGATCAGCCCATGCATCGTCAAATGATACGATCGCGTCGGCGATCATGTCGTTTGAGGCGAGCAACGCAATTTCTTCGTTTATGCCTTCAAGGTAGCTCTTGATTGTTTGTGCCCGGTTGAGCGCCACCACCTTGAGCTCTTTTTTCACCACCGCGTCAATTTCGGTGCGCGATCCAAAAAAGCCGAGCGTGCTCATGATGATGGTTGCAGCTACTGCAAGCCCGATCATGACCAAAGGCAGCTTGTGCGCCAGTTTCAGGGACGACAGTTTGAAGAATGACATGGTGTGATCCGCCGCGATCTGATGGGTGAGAGTATGAAGATGCTTGTTTTCTGGGGCAGACCGTATTCACTTCAACTTAAGGGAGAGTGAATGCGGCGCACGCTAAAAAGTTGTACCGGACAAATGCATCCGTTTCCGTTAACGTTTGTCCGGGTGCTGCATTTGGATACGGGCTGATCAAACCATGCGGATTTCAGGCTTCAGGCTGGCTGGTTTTGCCGGTGTTGTTGTGGCGGGCTTTTGGGGGTTGCCGGCATCTGCTCAATCGACGGCGGTGCCGCCACAAGCTGATGGTGTGGAGGTGGCACAGGTTGCCCCTTCAGCTTCGCCGCGCTCGTGGCGTTTGTTGCGGGACCGGTGGACGGCGACCGACGAACAGGCCTATTCGGATTTTATTACCGCCATCGGCGAAAGTGATTGCCGCACCACGGACCAGTGCCTCAAGCACGCGGCCAATGTGTATCGCGGGCGCAACCCGCGCGGTGTCAACTTTTATGCGGATTGTGCGGATCTGCCCTACACGCTGCGGGGCTATTTCGCATGGATGAACGGGCTGCCGTTTGCCTTTGCGTCGGCTGTTGCGCCCAACAGCTATACGCGAGATGCGCGCTATGTGGCATCGGGCAATCGCATCATTGAAAAAACGGTGGTTGTGAACTGGCCTGGCCAGTCGCCCATGGACGGGCCGGACATGCTGAGGCGGGTGTCCAATTTCGTGTCCACGGCGATGTATCGCTACGACCCCGAAGAAACACGCGGCCTGAAGGCTGACCACTATTCCACCAGCATCGACCCGCGCTCTATCCGTCCGGGCACCAACATTTATGATCCCAACGGGCATGTGGCTGTCGTGTACCGGGTCGATCCCGACGGGCGCATTCACTACATTGATGCGCACCCGGACAATTCAATCACGCGCGGGGTCTATGGCCGCAAGTTTGTGCGTGCCCGGCCGACCATGGGGGCTGGCTTCAAGAACTGGCGCCCGGTGCAGCTTGTTGGGGCCACTCGCGCGGCGGACGGCAGCCTTGTGGGCGGGCGTTACGAATATACAAGCAATGCCGAACTGGCCGATTTTTCGGTTGAGCAGTATTTCGGCAATGACACAGTGAACAAGCGCCAGTGGCAGGGCGGCACATTTGCCTATGATGGCCAGCGGCTTGATTACTATGACTGGGTGCGCAACGCGGTTGCGGGCCGCAGCCTTGTGTATGACCCGCTGGTGGAAACCCGCAACATGATGCGTGGCCTGTGTGATGACCTGACTTACCGCGTGTATGCGGTGGAGGAGGCGATTGCCGCAGGCATTCATAGCAAACCGCAGCCGTCGCGGTTGCCTGAAAACATCTATGGCACCAGTGGCGAGTGGGAGACCTATTCCACGCCGTCGCGGGATGCGCGGCTGAAGACGTCCTTCGTTGAACTGCGTGATGAAGTGGTGCGGTTCGTGGGGCTGGTCGAGGCGGGCAGTGATCGTGTGAAGTATGATGGTACTGACATTCGCGCAGATTTGCTTCGTGTCTATGATGCAGAAGCAGCGGCATGTTCCATCGCCTATACGAACTCGGCAGGGCAGGAGATTTCGCTTGGCTTCGACGATGTGCACGCGCGCCTCTTCGACCTGTCGTTTGACCCCTATCACTGCGTTGAGCGGCGCTGGGGGGCATCATCGCGGGAGGAACTGGCGTCGTGTCGTGATGGCTCCGAAAAACGTGCGTGGTATGAAGCGGAAGCGCGGCTGCGCAATCAGACGGAACGCACATATGATGTGCGGATGGATTTCTCGCTGGCGCAGTTGCGCTCCGGCGTGAATGGTTCGGGCGTTGACGCGCCGCCTGACACTGACGTTACGGCGGTGCTGACCGCACCCCCCACGCAGGTGCGCGCTGATTTGCGGCAGGCGATTACGGAATAGTTGCCGTCAGATACTTGCGGGCCTGTGTCCAGCCGCTAGGTTGGTCCGGTTCGCGAATTGATTTCTTTCAGGTGTCTTGATGTCTGCCGACAACGCGTTTTTGCATCTCCTCAAAACCCGTCGCTCTGTTGTGGTCCGTGACATGGGGCCGGACGGGCCTGATGCCGTGCAGCTCCACAACATTTTGAGCGCAGGCCTGCGCGTGCCGGATCATGGCAAGCTGGGGCCCTGGCGGTTCATTGTATTCGAGGGTGAGAACCGCAGGCAGTTCGGCGGCGTTCTTGAGGCGGCCTATCTGGCATCCGGTATGCCTGATGAAGACGAACGACGGCAATTCGAGCGTGAGCGATTTCTCCGGGCACCTGTCGTTGTGGCGGTGATCTCGGTTGTGACGCCGGACAGCAAGATCCCCGAATGGGAGCAGGTTCTGTCATCGGGCGCTGTGTGCCAGAACATGCTGTTGGCGGCCACATCCATGGGGTTTGCCGCACAGTGGCTGACCGAATGGTATGCCTATGACCCGATGGTGACGCAGGCGTTGCGATTGGGTGCCACGGAGCGGGTTGCGGGGTTCATGTATTTTGGCTCGGTGGCAACGCCGCCGCGTGAGCGCGTGCGGCCTGAACTGGAAGACCGCGTATCGCGCTGGCGGCCTGAACTCTAAACGCTCTATTGCGTGTGAGGGTAGTGGTCAAACAGCGCGCGTTCACGCCGCCAGGCGTCATACAGGTTCCAGATGGGCGGCGGTGTAAAGCCGCGCTTGCGGTTGCGCGCGCCGATTTCAAACAACATGCGGTTCTGCTCAAACAGCGTTGCGTAGGCTTCGCGCAACGTGGTTTTGCGGTCCCATATGTGGGTTGCCTCGCCACCCGCGCCGTTGATTTCGATCAGCTTGAAGCCTTCGCCGCGTTGCAGTTTTTCAATGCTGTCAAAGCGCAGGTCGAAGCGGCCGATGTAGAACTCGGGAATGCTGCGGGCTATGTCGTCAAATGCCTGCTCCATGGCGGGCGTGATGAAGCGGGCACCGTCGCGGAAAATGGTGCCGCGTGAATGGCTGCCTGCAAAAGCCAGCCTGAACGGTTCGCCATACGGCAACACGATCGAGAGACGGTGTGCGTGGCGTGGCAGATAGATGTGCGGCAAACGCCCCGCGCGCGGGTCCACCTCAATGAGTTGCCGCAGGGTTGATGTGCCATCACCAATCACATGGGGAAAGTATTTGAGCGTCAGCGAGAAGATGCGGCCTTTGTCCTCGCCCGGCAGACGGATGTAAAACACGCCGGCCTCTGCCTCATGCTCGATCATCTCCTGCAAGATCAATGTCGCGCCATCGGGGAAACCGCTGATATAGGCGGACAGGTCGTCCAGCGTGCGCACCGGACGTACGCCAACGCCCCGACAGCCGATGTCCGGCTTGGCGACCACCGGCAGGGTTATGTCTGCATCGCGCATGGCCGCCAAAGCTGCATCAAGGTCATGGCTCAGACTTTCCGGGTCGGCTGCGCGCCGGGAACAACTGCGCGTCAGCGATACCCATCGTGCCATCGCATCTTTGGAGGCGCCTTCCAGCACATTGAAAATCTCGACTTTGCTCTCACCTGCCATGCCGCCATCGGGGAAGGTGGGGTTAGCAAGCAGCGGCAGGCCGAGCCCGCGGTGTTTTAGGGCCAACCAGCACCACTGCAGCGCGATGGGTGCATAGAAAAGACGGCCGGGCCAGAACTCAAAGTGAGAGACCGGCGGTCCCGACATGTCGAGGGGTGGCATACCTACATGGATGGGTCTGTTGGGGGTGATGGTGCGCGCGGGCATGGGCGTGTTGCGTGCCTTAGCTGGGGTCGTGTGTGCCTGATTTGGCCGGTGTTACAATGCTGGTTTTTGTTCTGTCAGCAACCGGTATGGCATCCTCGACCATACCGGTTGCATCGGGCGTGTTTCCACCCGACGCATATCTGCGGGCAATTCTCTGGGTTATGCGCGGCAACACAATGGCGGCGGCAATCACAAGTGCGGCAACGCCCCAGCGCCACGGGCCAAGCTCGTCCAGCACGGTTTCACCCAGTATGGCGATGATGCTGTAGAGCGCGGTTGCCCAGCCGGCGGCAAGCACCGCTGCATACATTGCAAAGCGGGGGAACGGGATGCCGAGAAAGCCGCTGGCGGTGTATGTCGGCAGCCGCATACCGGGCACGCAGCGGGCGCCAAACAGCGTGACGAACAGTGACCCTTCCAAAAAGGCCTTGCCGCGCATGATGCGGTGCTCCGATACGAAGCGGCGCGCGCGCGGCCAGCGGGCAGCGAGTGCGCCAAGCCCGTAAAGCCCCAGATCGCCAATCATGATGCCGCAGTACAGCGCAATGAGTGCGCTTGCATGGGGGATAACCCCTTGGGACGCCAGCAGTGCGGCGGCCACGGTTGCCGCATCTTCCAGAATGAACGTGCCAAGCACGATGGCGATCAGCACCAGGTACTGGCTGTCGGCCACGCTTTGGAACAGGGCCAGAAGGCCTTCGTAGGACAGGTCCATAAATGGTCCGACAGCAGGAGTGAATCAGGTCGCGGATACCTTACCGCGCGCGGAGGCATGATCGCCCCATTGTCTTTAGTTAATTGTTACTGCGCGCTTTCGTGCACAAAATTGGCAGAGGATAGGGAGTCTTGCTGCGCGGCGTGCGCGCCTGCTTGTGCCGCACGCGCAATGGCCATGTCAATTTCAGGCTTGGCGTTCCATGGCAGAAAATGGTTCTGACCTTCCAGCACCGTCACGCTCAGGGGCGCGTTTTTCATGTGGGCTTCCGCGAACGGGACGTTTTGAAACGGTGTCAGATTATCATCGGTGCCATGCACAATTTCGACGGGCATGGCGAGGGACGCAAGGCGTGGGGCAAGAGATATGAGTTCCTGCCTGAGCGCCAGCAGCTCATGGTTGGCATTGCGCAGGGCGCGGGGCAGCAGATGACGCACGCCCCACCAGTTGCCGACGGATTGCATGACATGCACCTTTTCAAGCGCCGGGTCGAAGGCGCCGGCCACCATGACGAGCGCCCGCACTCTTGTGGGGAACAGAACACCGAGCATGGCAGCAACAGGAGCACCCAGCGAGTGCCCCACCACGATCGCAGGGTTGGTTTCATCTGCCAGCAAAGGGGCCAGCGCGCGGGCGTGTTGTTCCAGTGATGTGACAGCTTGGGTCGGGCCGCTCTGGCCAAAGCCCGCGCGGTCCACGGCGATGTATTCATAGGTCTGTGGCACGTCCGTCAGATATGCCTCCCAGGCTCCCGCAGACCCCGGTGTGCCGTGGATGAAGATAACGCGAGTGCCACCCGGCGTGCCTGCCCGCTGTGCAGCCATTGTGGTGCCGTTCCAGGCATATGAAATGTGGTCCGCCGCCCGCGCTGGCTGCACGCCGGCAAACTGCGTGGCGCCCGTAAGGCTCGCGGCAAGCAGGCTTAGAGTATGCACCGCCTGCGACTTACGTTTGCGTGTGGATGCGGCGTCGGGATTGTGCCGGACAACGCGGCGAACCGGACTTGAGCCTGAGGCTGAGGCTGAGTGGGAGCCTAGCCGGGAGCCTTTCTGGCGCTGTTGAGGGCGAGGCATATCCGCCCGATATCAGGCTGGTCCGCCGGGCAGGCCGCGAATTTCGCCATCTTCCCCGCGCACCATGGCGCGGCTCTGGCGCAGGGCTACGGCGTGACCGGGCATTTTGTCTTTTGGCTTTTTGCCGTCGGCTTTTTTACGGCCGCCTGAAAATGCAGCAATCGCAACGACCAGTGACGACACGCCAAATACAATGGCAGCTGCCTGACTTGTTTGCAAAATGAACAAAGTACCCGCGACGCCAAGTGCGCCCACAACCGCGAATACAATCAGCTTTGTGCGCATTGTTGCTCTCCTGTGTGCCGTCTCGCCTGTCTCATGCGCAGGTGAGCATGACAGCGCCACGCGCGCAAGCTGGTGTCGGCGCGCAGATCGGGTGTGTGCGTTTGCTGCAGGCGGTGCGAACGGGCGTGTGATAGCGTGCGGCATTCATCCATCCGGCACCTGTTGCCTGATATCCGTTATCCAAGACTGCGTTTTCCCAATGGCATCTCCCTCACAAAGCGGCACACGCCTTACGCTGTACCGCGCCCATCTTGGCGAGCTTGTGCGCCTTGCTGCGCCCACCATGGTGCAGCGCGGTGGCGTGCTCACCATGTCGGTTGTGGACACGATGATGGTGGGTAACTTCTCGTCACAGGAACTGGCCTATCAGGCCATCGGCCATGTGCCCTACGCGTTTGTGATGTTGTTTCTGCTTGGCGGCATCATGGGACAGCTCGTGGTGACGTCCAACGCGTTTGGTGCTGGTACCTACAAGGAATGTGGCGCCGCGTGGCGGCGCGGGGTGCCGTATGCTGCGGGCATCGGTGTGGTGGGGTTTGCGTTCTGTCTGTTTGGTGGACCGCTGCTGGCGCTGACCGGGCAGAGCGATGATCTGGCGCGCAATGGCGGCGAGGTCTCGATCGTGCTGGGCGTGGCGTTGCCGTTCCTGCTCATCACGGTGGCAGGCGGATATTTTCTCGAAGGCATCAAGCGGCCCCTGCCGGGCATGATTTTGATGATCGCGGCCAACCTTCTCAATGTGTTGCTCAACTGGGTGCTGGTGTTCGGCATTGGCCCGTTTGAGGCGATGGGGGCTGTCGGCTCTGCCATTGCCACTGCCAGCATCTGGGCGTTTCAGGCGGTGCTCATCAGCGCGTATATCTGGCATATGCGCGACGGGGCGCAGTTTGGCCTGCGCGAAAAGGTGGCTGACACCTGGGCGGGCTTCTGGCGCAGTGGCGCGCGGCAGCGCGGGCTGGGCTATGCGGCGGGTGCGAGCCTTGGCACGGAAAACGCGGCATTTTCGGTCATGCAGTTGATGGCGGGGCTGATGGGCGCCATCGCGCTTGGGGCTTATGCTGTGACGTTCAACGCATTTGCCGTGGCGTTCATGGTGTCCATCGGCATCGGTACGGCAACAGCAGTGCGCGTTGGCTTTTACTATGGTCAGCGCGACAAGCGGCAGATGGCGATTGCCGGGTGGACGGGGCTGATGTTCAACCTTGCGGTCATGACGGTGCTCGGCGGACTGCTGATTGTCTTCGCGCATCCCATCGCAAGTGCCTATGGCGAAGATGCAGAGCTGATTGCGCTTGCCGCTGTGCTGCTGGCGTTCATCGCCGTCATTCTGCCGCTCGATAGTGCGCAGGCGGTGATGGCCAGTGCCTTGCGCGGCATGGGTGAAACATGGGTGCCCACGGGCTTTCACCTGATTTCCTATTTTGGAATCATGGTGCCGCTGGCGTGGTTGTTCGGCCTGCACTGGGAGCGGGGGCCATGGGGCCTGCTGGAAGCCATGCTGGTGGCCAGCGTCATATCGGCGCTGCTTATCAACCGGCGGTTCTGGGTGTTGTCAAAACGAGGCGGGGCAGGCGGGCTGGCCAACTAACCAACCGCACCCGCCCCGTTTTTTTATCACGCCTGAGGCTGAGGATTACTCAGCGGCAGTGGAAAATTTTTCATCCAGTGTTGCCTGAACGGGGGTTTCCACAGCCTGTGTCACAACAACTGTTTCAGCTGCGATTTCAGTAACCGGCGCCACTTTCCCCGCGGCGTGCCCGGCTTTCGTTTTCGCTTTGGCCGCAGGCTTTTTCCTTGCAGCCGGTTTCTTTTTTGTGGCCGTCTTTTTTGCAGATGTCTTTTTCGACGCCGCCTTGCGCTTGCGCGGCTTGGCGCGTTTGCTGGACAGTTCGGCGTTGAGTTTCGACTGCGCCTCTTTCAGGCGCCTGTGGTGCTCAAGGGCCTCTGCTGCCTGAAACGCCTGAAACTCCATCTTGGCTTCAAAGGCTGCTTCCAGTTCGTCAGCGGCATCGCGCACCATCTGCGCCATGGCTTCCACGTCGGGCACAGCTTCGCGGTCTGCCATCAGGCCGAAGTCGATCGAGTCCATGTAGCTGGTAACCGTAATGTTCAGCGCCTGGCTGTGCACCAGCACCGACATGGGGTAGTTGGCAATCAGCTTGGCACCGTTGACATAAAGCTGTTCACGCGGGCCGGGTACGTTGGAGATCACAAGGTTCGCGGGCGGCGGCACGGTGCCGCCAAGGCCCACGGCGTTGGTGGCCAGCACCGCCCCGTTGAGCAGCAGCGAATAGTTGGTGGCTGCTTCACGCGAGAAGTGGTTGGCTTTTTCCTTGGCTGACTTCGATGAGCGCTTGATGGCCTCAAGGCGTTCCAGCGGATCGCTCACATCGGTTGCGAGCGTCGTGATAATCATCGAAATGGAGTTGCCTTCCTGCACCGCGTCCTTGGGGCGGACGGAGACAGGGCACATGGCCGTCAGCGGCATTTTGGGAAGCTGATTTTTGCTTTTCAGGTAGGTGCGCAGGGCACCGGCGCTGATGGCTAGCACCAGATCATTGACCGTTGCGTCCAGATTGGTGCCCATATCCTTGATGCGGCTCAGGGACAAGGTGGCGATGCCGAACCTGCGGTGTTTGCAGATGGTGGTGTTGAACGGCGTCTTGGGTGCCTGAAACGGCAGTGGCGCTTCGCGCTTGTCGCCGGACAGAATGTGGAACCCGCCGCGCAACAGGCGTCCGCCGAGCTCTGTGACCGTGCGGCCGGTTGTTGCAGCACCTTCCACAAGCTGCGCTGCTGACAGGGTAGCCTGAGAAATAATGTCCTGCTTGTGCGCCGCCGCGGCGACCGGCAGCTTGTGCTGCTTCTTTGTGGGTATCTGCCAGAAGCCCTTGTCCATGCGCTGACGCGGTGAGTTGGACAGGGTTGCGCTCAGCATCGACATGGCAGCGACACCGTCAACAACCGCATGATGCACCTTGATGTACTGGGCTACCCGATTGCCCTCGATGCCTTCAATGCAATAGCACTCCCACAGCGGGTGGTTGCGGTCCAGCCGCTGGCCGTGCAGGCGCGATACGAGGTGGGTGAGCTGTTCCATCGTGCCGGGGTCGGGAAGGCGGATGAAACGGACGTGGTAGTCGATGTCGAAGTTCTCGTCCTCTACCCAACGCGGCGTGATTTCGAGTTTGGAGAGACTGCCACCCAGCTTGAGGTTGAACGGTTCCGCCGGGGGGACCGACATATCTATCCGGTCGAACATGTCCTGAAAGAAATTGCCCTTGTAGCGCGGCGGCAGCTGCAGGATTTGCAGGCCGGCGACATGCGTCGGGCTTTCGTCAGTTTCGACGGTAAGAAAGGCTGAATCCTGGATGTTCAAGCGGCGCATTGAGGTGTTCCCTATTGAAGAAGCGCAGTTCTGCTCGGCTTTTCAAATACACTAACGCCGGAAAGCCTTTGTTTCCAACCATTTACCAAAATGCTGCACTGCAATCCAGAGGGTTCCTCGCTTTTTCGCATCGCAAATGCGCGGGTCAGTCCTGCGACACGCGCATGAGTGTACGGCGGGCCTGCAAAAGATGTGGCCGGTCGATCATTTTTCCGTCGAGCGACAGCACGCCGCGATCAGGTGCGGCCTCGAACGCTGCGACGATGGCACGGGCGTGGTCGATCTGGGCGGCGGAAGGTGTCAGCGCCGCATTGATGATGGGCACTTGTGCCGGGTGAATGGCCAGTTTGGCGTCAAACCCGTCGCGGACAGCCGCAGCCAGTTCGGCGCGCAAACCCTCATCGTTTTTGAAATCCGTATAGACGCCATCAAGCGCCAGCACACCGGCGGCGCGGGCAGCCGCCAGCGTCAGCGTGCGGGCGAGCCGAAATGTGTCGGTGTAGGTGCCGTCGTCGCGGCGATTTGACGTGGCGCCCAGTTCTGCGGCCAGATCTTCCGCGCCCCAGGAGAGGCCCGCGAGACGAGATGGGCTGTGGATGTAGCCATCCATGGCAAACAGAGCTGCGGGGGTTTCCGTTGAGACGGTCAGCACGCCGATGGACGATGGCTCAAGACCCGCATCGCGTTCCAACGCGTCCAGCATGTCAGACAGATCCTGCACACCTTCGGGGGTGGCTTTGGGCAGCATTACATAGTCAGGCGCTGCGGGCGCAATGGCGGCAAGGTCATCAGCACACCAGGCACCCTCCAGCGGGTTGATACGCACGACGATGATCTTGCCGGCACGGTCGCCTGAAGCAAGAAACGTTGCCGTGGCGTCGCGGGCGGCAGGCTTGGCGCTTTCGGCAACCGAGTCTTCGAGGTCGAGGATCAGGCCATCGGCGTCGCCCGCCAGTGCTTTGGCGCGTTTTGTGTCGCTGTCGGCGGGTACGAACAGGAGCGAGCGCATCAGGCAGTCCCGCTGTTGGGTTTCATCAGCATCAGTGCCTGACGGCGGCAGCGGGCCACTTCGTCGCCGTGCTGGTTGAAGGCTGCATGGTCAAACTCGACGATGCCCTGCGTGGGGCGCGACTTTGAGGCCCGTTTGGAGATCACGCGGGTTTGCACTCTTATGGTGTCGCCATGAAACACCGGCTTTGGATACACGACGTCCGTCATGCCCAGATTGGCCACTGTGGTGCCCAGTGTTGTGTCATGCACCGAAATGCCGATCATCAGGCCCAGCGTGAACAGTGAGTTGACCAGCGGTTTGCCAAACTCGGTCTGGGTTTGTGCATAGTGATGGTCAAGGTGCAGGGCGGCGGGATTCATGGTCATCACTGAAAACAGCGTATTGTCACTTTCTGTGATGGTTCGGCGGATGGGATGGTCAATCACCATGCCGTCCTCGAACTCCTCAAAATACAATCCGGCCATGTCCGCTTCCCTTGGTTTTTCATCGTGGTTTTGTTCGGCGCGGCATGACTGTAACTACGGGACGCTGTGAGGCGTCAACCGCGAACGGGCAGGAACGAGGCAAATGTTTGAACTGACTGACGACCAGCAGGCCATCGTCGATGCCGTTAACAAGGTATGCGTCGCTTATGGAGATGACTACTGGCTGGCGCGCGATACGGACGGCGCATTTCCGGATGCGTTTGTAGCCGACATGGCGGCCGGTGGCTGGCTAGGTACGGCGATGCCTGAAGTCTTTGGCGGGGCAGGGCTTGGGGTTACGGAAGCAGCCCTTGTGATGCACACGGTGGCGCGGTCAGGGGCGGGGTTTTCCGGCGCCAGTGCTATTCACATCAATATGTTCGGGCCGATGCCGCTGGTGGTCTTTGGCACTGACGCGCAGAAGCAACGCCACCTGCCGCCGTTGATCGCCGGGCGCGAGCGGTGCTGCTTTGGTGTGACGGAGCCAAATGCCGGGCTGAACACCACGGCGATTGAAACGCGGGCGCAGCGCCACGGCGATCACTACATCATCAATGGCCGCAAGATGTGGACCAGCACCGCGCAAAGTGCGTCGAAGATTCTGCTGTTGGCGCGCACCACGCCGCTGGCTGATGTGCGCAAGCCCACGGACGGCATCAGTCTTTTTTACACGGACATGGACCGCACGGCGGTGGATGTGCATGTGATCGAGAAGATGGGCCGCAAGGCGGTGGACTCAAACGCACTGTTTATTGATGGCCTCAAAGTGCCGGTGGATGATCTCATCGGTGAGGAAGGCCGGGGGTTTGAATATCTTCTGCATGGCCTCAACCCGGAGCGTATTCTGATCGGTGCGGAAGCTGTGGGGCTGGGGCAACTGGCGCTGGAGCGTGCGGCAACCTATGCCCGTGAGCGCGAAGTGTTTGGCCGCCCCATCGGCCAGAACCAGGCGATACAGCATCCGCTGGCCGATAGCTGGGCACAGCTTGAAGCAGCATGGCTGATGTGCATGAAGGCGGCATATTTATATGACGCGGGCAAGCCGTGCGGGGCGGAAGCCAACGCTGCCAAATACCTGTCAGCCGAGGCTGGTTTCACCGCGTGCGAACGCTCGGTGATGACCCACGGCGGCATGGGCTACGCGAAGGAGTTTCACGTCGAGCGCTACCTGCGCGAAGTGATGATCGCCCGCATCGCACCCGTCAGCCGGGAACTCATTTTGTCGTTCCTGGCCGAGCGGGTGCTTGGGTTGCCCAAGAGCTATTAGCCCCTGACTATGCAGCGCCTTCGTGCTGGCGCTGCCAGTTTTCCAGATAGTCACGGCTGGCCTTGTAGGAGTCGAGACCCCACCAAATGACAGCAACCGCAATGACAAGAATTGTTGTGGCAACAATCGCCAGCGACACGTTGAGCATCGTGTCGTCGGCAAACCAGAAGTCTGTCACCAGTGCGATGGCGGTTGGGCCAAGACCAAGTCCGATGATGGTCACCACAAAAATCAT
This sequence comes from Pyruvatibacter sp., assembly GCF_040219635.1. NCBI lineage: Bacteria > Pseudomonadati > Pseudomonadota > Alphaproteobacteria > Hyphomicrobiales > Parvibaculaceae > Pyruvatibacter > Pyruvatibacter sp. The sequence continues at coordinate 53,087 of NZ_JAVJSC010000009.1, read as the reverse complement.
GAAGGCCGACGCCTGTCCGCGCATCTGGTTGGGCATGATTTCCTGCACGCCAGAAGGCCCGGCGCCGGTGCAGAATGTGGCAAAGAACGTGGATGGTGCGATCAGGATCATGGCCAGCGTGGCGCTTTCCACAAACGGGTAGGCCACGGTGAAGGGTATGGCTGCCGCTGCGCCATACAGCAGCACGCGCAGCTTGCCGTCCTTGTAGCCGATGCTTGTCAGCTTGTCGGCCATCCAGCCGCCGGTCACAACGCCCGCCGTGCCGAACACCACGACGACGAGGCCGTAATAGATACCGGCTTCGCCCGCTGTCCAGCCGTGGGTGCGGATGAAGAAAGTGGGGATCCACGCCGATACGCCATAGGCCATCATGGCGCACAGGGCGTAACCCACATGGTGCGAGAACAGCGTGCGTGAGTTTGCGCGCATGTATTCGACAACATCCTTGACGGGCACGGAGGCAATCTTCTCGTTGCCATCGGCGTCAATAGTTTTGCGCACATGGCCACGGCGGGCGGGTTCCTGCAACGTGAGTGCCCACAAGGCCACCAGAATACCCGGCAGACCGACCACAAAGAAAACCACCTGCCATGCATACACTTCACCGACGATGGGCAGAATGGTGTGTTCGATGCCGGATACCGCAGAGACAACAACGCCGCCGATGACCAGTGCCAGGCCGGCGCCGATATAAACGCCCATGCCATAGACACCCAGCGCCGCACCGCGTTTGTCCGGCGGAAAATAGTCGGCCAGAATTGAATAGGCGGCAGGCGACAGGGCAGCCTCACCCACACCAACGCCCATGCGGAACAAGAACAACTGCCAGTATGTTTTGGCAACACCGCACAGGGCGGTCATGATGCTCCAGAACGCGATGCCTATGGCAATGATCCGTATGCGGTGTTGTACATCAACCATGCGGCCGATGGGCAGGCCGCAGATTGTGTAGAACAGCGCAAACGCAAAGCCGATGAGCAGGCTCATTTCGGTGTCGGATATTTCAAGGTCGCGGCGGATGGGAACCACCAGCAGGCTCAGTATCTGCCGGTCAATAAACGAGAACGTGTAGGCCAGCACCAAAACGCCAACCACGTACCAGGCATAGGCCCGGCTGGGGTAGGGCGGCTCATCGGCTGTGGGGGATGCATCATCGTGAATGGCGGGCGTTTGTGTGCCCGCTTCAATCAGGTCGTCGGCGATGTGATCTATCTCGTCGCGTCCGTTGGTGGACATGCGGCAGCCTCCCCCTTGATGTCGTTATGCCTGTGCGGCTTTTGTTACTGACACCTTAACGGCAACCGCTGCGATGCCAACAAGACTTATACGGGCTTTGCTGAGGCGAATTGGCACGCGGTTTGAAACGGTGTGGGCACAAAGGAGCTTCGTTATGACTGCTGTTGCCACCATTTCGCCTGCCCAGAGCACCACCAGCGTGGTGGCTGCCGTAAAGACGGCGGCCCTCTCGACGGGGACTGATTTTGACTATCTGCTGCAGACGGCGGTGCGCGAAAGCTCGCTGAAACCCTCGGCAAAAGCCTCTACATCCAGTGCTGCCGGGCTGTTTCAGTTCATCGAGCAAACATGGCTTGGCGTGGTCAAGCGGCATGGGGCCGAGTTTGGTCTGAGCAATGAAGCAGCCGCCATTGATACCGGCAGCAACGGGCGGCACAAAGTGACGGATCGCAATGCCAGGGAGGCAATTCTTGCCCTGCGGCATGACCCGGAAGTGTCTGCCCTGATGGCCGGGGCGCTCACCCGCGAGAGCCAGCAGGCGCTTGAAAACGGGATTGGCCGCGATGCAACTCCGGGCGAGTTGTACACGGCGCACTTCCTGGGAGCCGGTGGTGCAATCAAACTCATCAACACGGCGCAGAGCAATCCTGATGCCCGTGCGGCAGACATTTTCCCGGCGGCGGCCAAGGCCAACAAGTCGATTTTTTATGATCGCAGCGGCCACGCCAAAACCGTGTCGCAGGTATATGACCGGCTGACGCGCGAAACAGATATTGGCACCAAGGCTGAAGCAGCCATTGCGGCGCTCAAGACGGGCCCGCAGGATTTTGCGATGGCAAGTGTTGGGCAGCCTGTTGTGCATCAGCCCGCACCAACCGTCTCGCCGCTGGTGGTGCGTACCCAGAGCACGCCGCACAGCGGACGCAGCCCGCTGACGCTGACACTTGGTAGTGGGTTTGCAGGCGGCGGCGCTGCACCTTCCTCCATACCGGCATCGCGTCCGGCGCTGGTTCTGACACCTGCCGTCATGGAGGTGCTGGCGGCGCTTGACCCGCTGCCCGCCGTTAATGGCGACGACAAGAACGATGCGCGCCGTGATGCCAACAACGACGATTACAAGATTCCCGCGCGCGCGTTTAACGATGGGTATGTTGAAGCTCTGCGCGGCACACTCGCCTAGCGACATCCGCTGACGTTAGTGACATTTCCCCACACCCTTGCTTCCCCGCGGCTTGACCGCAGGGCCCAGGGCGTCTTCATGACGGCGTTGCCCTGTGGCTCTGGACCCCGCGGTCAAGCCGCGGGGAGGCATCGCGATAAAATTGGATGCTGCTAACGCCAGCTTTAGTTGATGGCGCCGGCTGCCTTTAGGGCTTCGACGCCTGCGTCGTCGTAGCCGATCTCTTTCAAAATCTCGGCGGTGTGTTCGCCGATGCCTGGTGCCGGGCCGCGCACGCGGTCCTCGGTGGTGCCGTCGTCGTTGGGCAGTCGAACGGGGCTGGCGACGGAGCGGCCCGTGCCGCCTGCGTGGTCGGGAATGTCAACGAAGGCACCTGCTGCCTGCGCCTGTGTATCGTCGGCCACCTGGGCGGGTGTTTGTACGGGTGCCCACACAACATCGTGCTCATCGAGGCGGCGGCCCCATTCCGCTATGTCGTATTTGGCAAACTCGGCATCGAGAATATGCACGAGCTCGGCGGCATTCTCACGGCGGGATTTGGCAGAGAGGAAACGTTCTTCCTTGGCCAGTTCGGGTTTGCCCAAAGCTGCGGCGATGGGGCCAAAAATATCGCCGGAGTGGCGCGTCAAAAGGCATAGCCATGTGCCGCATGCACACTGAAAAAAGTTGTTGAGGGCGTTCACGGCGAGTTCGCGCGACTTGGTGGAGGCAACGCGGCCGTAGCGAAGCTGGATCGCCATGTCGGAGGCGATGGAATAAATGCCGGTGCGCAGCAAGGATGCTTCAATCAGCCGTCCCTTGCCGGTGCGGGTGCGATCAAACAACGCTCCCAGAATGCCGTTGAGGGTCGCCATGCCGGTGGTGTGGTCGCCCAGGCCAACGCGCAGGGGGAACGGGTCCGTGCCTTTGGGGGCCGTGAGCGATGCAACGCCGGAGCGCGCCCAGAATGCTGCCATATCGAAGCCGGGGCGGTCCTGATCTTCGCCCTCAAGGCCATAGCCGGTGACGCTGGCGTAAATCAGTTCCGGCTTTTCCTTGCGCAGGGTTTCCCAGTCGAGGCCAGCACGTGCCAGTCCGCCGGGGCGCACATTGGTGATGAACACATCAGCCGACAGCACCAGTTTCCTGAGCGCTTCGGCACCCTTGTCGTTGCGCAGGTCAATGGCCAGGCCGCGCTTGCCGCGATTGTCCATGTCAAAAATCGGGTTGCCTTCAACGTTGGCGGCCGACACGTTTTTGAGCATTCCGCGAATGGCGTCGCCCTGCAGCGGTTCCACCTTGATGACCTCCGCACCCCAGTCCGCCATGATGCCGGCGGCGGCGGGTGCTGCAATGTAGGTCGCCAGTTCAACGACGCGGATGCCTTCAAGCATGGGTGTTCTCTCCGTAAAGCCTTTAGATGTGTTCGGGCGCGATCATCCACGCACGGGCGGCCACGTCAATGCAGTCTGGCGTGCAGTGTGGTGTTTTGCCTGCTAGAAGCTGCGCGCAATCTCGCGGAACAGATGAAACGTCTCGTTCTCGCGGTATGAACTTTCCTGCAGGTCAACGGCATAGTTGCTATTGGCGGAAAGTTTGACGATGACCACGCCGTGCGTCGGGTTCACATACACAAACTGGTTGTAAACGCCGATGCCGGAATACTCGCCTTCATCGCCGTCCAGCACCCACCACTGGTAGCCGTAGCCAACGGGCAGGAAGGGGTCGCCTGCGACTTCCGGTGTCAGGTGCGGTGCATCCGGCGTGACGGACGCTTTAGCCCAGTCTGCGGGTACAATCTGCGTGCCGTTCCACATGCCGCCATTGCGGTAAAGCTCGCCCAGCTTTGCATAGTCGCGGGCCGTGGCGTTGAAGCCGCCGAACGCCATTTCCATACCCTCGGAGTCGGTCAGCCAGTAGGCATCGTTTTCGGCCCCCAGCGGCTGCCAGAGTTTTTCAGCCATGTAGTCGGCAATGGAGCGGCCCGTCGTTTTTACCAACAGCGCACCAAGTACCTGGGTGTCGGTGGAATTGTAATGGTTGACGGTGCCCGGCTCGTTGGCGCGGGCGAGCGTGCTCATGAAGTCGTTAAGGGAGCCGCCCAGCGCGAAGATGCGGCCGAAGCGGTTGATGTCGGAGTCAGGGTCTGAATAGTCCTCGTTCCATGCGGTGCCGGATGACATCTGCAACACATCCTTGATGCGCACGCCGTCGTACGACGAGCCTGCAAGTTCCGGCAGATAGTCGGAGATTGGCTGCTCGATGCTTGCGATATGGCCTTCGTCGACGGCAATGCCGATCAACGCTGACACAAAACTCTTGGCAACGGACATGGACAGCCATTGCTGGTCGCGTCCGCCGGTCAGCATGTAGCGTTCGAGCACCACCGCGCCGTCCTTGAGAACAAGCAATGCGCTGGTGTCGGTTTCAGTCAGGAACGTTTCGGTATCCACCGCGTTGCCCTTGAACGTGAAGCTCTCAGGCAGGGTGATGGGGTCGCCGTCGGGAAAATTATAGGGCGTGGTGGAAGCGGGCACGGTGTTGACGGGGAACATCTCGTCCATGCGGTGAAAATTGTCATATTGCTCAGCGCCGGTGAACAACGTGGCGATAGTGGACGCACGGTCGATGTTCTGGCTGAAGAACCACAGCGAGCCCGTCACCAGCACCACAACCAGTGCGATGACGCCGAGAATAATCTTTTTCATTTGGCTGTTCCCCTGAATGCGGCTCCTGAGATGAGCTTTGGCGGGGACAATAGGGCACGCAGCGCTCTGCGGCTAACGGATATATCCGCGGTCCGAGCCCATGGTGCCTGTACGCCGGGCGTAACGGGCGCGCTCAAAGGCGTTGTCCAGCCTGTCGGCGCGGCTGGCGCGTTTGCGGCCCGCAACAAGGCCGACCAGAAGAATGAAAAAGACAAACGCCAGCGCGCCGCCTATGAGCCAGATGATTTCCATTGGCGTCGTCTCCCCAAGAAAGAGCGTGCGGTACACCGGCCTGCGCGCCCAGAGACAATCCCCTTCGTCACCCACACAGTGTCGCAAAAATGTGCCGGAGTTGTGGCATCCCGCTGCTTTCATCGCTGCCTGTGGACCTGTTGCTAAACCAAACCTTTACCCGGCCTCCGCCACAGTGCGGTATGGCGGACGTGTGTTTGGCGCGGCATCGCCTTTTGGAGCTTGTGTCCCGTGACGAAGCGGCATCTTTCCCAGGCCGATATTGCCGCCCTGCTTGCCGGGCCAACGGAAGATGTGCGCGCGGAAATTGCGCTCAAGGTTGGCGGGCAGGTGAGTGCGGGCGTGCTCACGGGCGACGAACGATTGATTGCCAACGATATTTTGCGGCTGATGGTGCGCGATGCTGCGGATCGTGTGCGCCAGGCAATGGCGCAGTCGATTGCCAACACAAAAGATGTGCCACGCGAGGTGGCGCTGAAGCTGGCCCATGACATTGACGATATCGCGGTGCCTTTCTTGGGCTCATCTCCGGCGCTGAGCGATGAGGATCTTGTGTCCATCGTGCGCGCGGGCAGTGATGAAAAGTCCATCGCGGTGGCCGGACGTGCGGGGCTTGGCTCCGATGTATGTGATGCCATTGCCAATGATGGCGGCAAGGACGCGGTGGTGCGGATGCTGGGCAATGAGGGCGCGGAGATTGCGCCCGCCTCATTTGGCACGGTGATGGAGCGGTGGCAGGGCGATGAAGACCTGGCTGACACAATGGCGTGCCGCCAGTCGCTGCCGGTGACGGTTGCTGAACGGCTGGTTGCGTTTGTATCAGACGAAATAAGGGTGCGTTTGATGTCGCGGCACGCACTGCGCGAGGACATCGCCGCGCGCATGGCCATCGAAGCGCGGGAGATGGCAACCATAAGTCTGCTCGACGGGCTTGATGATGTTGAGAACTTTGACCGGCTGATGGACCATCTGCATGTGTCTGGCCGGTTGACGGGCACGCTTATTCTGCGTGCTGCGTGTCTGGGCGAGATGCGGTTTGTTGAGCATGCCCTTGCCCGCCTGACACGTATCATGCCTGCGCGGGCATGGACGCTGGTGCACGATACTGGTGGTCTTGGATTGCGTGCCTTGTTTCAGCGTGCGGAACTTGCAAGCGAGCTTTACCTGCCGCTGCGCACGGCAGTAGATGTGTTTCACGAAACAGGCATGAACGGCGCGCCGCGCGATCGTGAACATTTCCGGCGTACACTGATAGAACGCATTCTCACGCAGACGGATAGTCTGAGCGGAAAGGAAATGGATTTCCTGCTGTATCAGATTTCCCGACAGGAACTGAAAATCACTCAGCCGGATGCGGCAACGGGTTGAGCCGCCATTGCTGACGTTGTCACCCGGCCATGATGGCTTTGCCGATGGTGATGATCTGGATTTCTGTTGTGCCACCACCCAGCTCCAGCAGCTTTGCATCGCGGGCAAGACGCTCCACTACATATTCAGACATGTAGCCGTTGCCTGCCAGAATGTGGATCGATTCCATCGCCACGCGGGTGCCTGCTTCGGCCACAAAAAGTTTGCCGGCGCAGGCGTCCAGTATGTCCATCTCCTCGCTTGAATAGACAATGCGCCGTGCGTTGGAGAGATCCACATACATGCGCGCGAGGCGGTTCTGGATGAGCTGATAATGGCCGATTGCCTGGCCGCCCTGTTCGCGGGTCTTGGCGTAGTCAACGGCAATGTCGTAGCAGCGCTCGGCAATGGCGTAGGACAAAACGGCAATGCCGATGCGCTCGGACGCCAGCGACTTGCGCACATGGTCGCGGTCCTTCATGCCGCCGCCCAGCAGGTTTTCAGCGGGCACGCGCACATCATCCAGAAACACCTGTCCAGTGGGTGACGATTTCATGCCCATCTTGTCGAACGGCTTGGATGTGTCCACGCCCTTGAAGCCGCGCTCGACGATGAAGGCCTGAATGGAGCCGTCTTCGGTGTTGCGGGCATAGACCAGAAAAACGTCCGCATACGGCGCGTTGGTGATGAAGGTTTTTGACCCGTTCAGCACATAGTCGTCGCCGTCCGGCCGGGCGCTTGTTTTCATCGAGCCGAAGGCGTCTGACCCGGCGCCTGGTTCGGTGAGACACCATGAGCCGGTTTTCTCGCCGCGCATCACGTCGGGCACATATTTTTTGATCTGGTCCGGCGTGCCTTTGCTGCGGACGTTTGAGCCGAAGAGGCCCACGCTTGCGCCCCACGACATGGCAAAGCCTGGGTTCACGCGCGCCAGCTCGATTTGTACCTGGGTGCGGGCAAAGCGCATCAGGGCGGCAGTATCCGGATCATTCGGCCTGTCAGCGGCATCAGTGTCGCTTTTGACGCCGCCGGTTTTTTCCAGTTTATCGGCGTCGCCGGCAAGGCCCAGATCGCCGACCATTTTCTTCATCAGCGGATACGGGTTTTCGCCTGCTTCGAGCGCTGCTGTATGCGGGTCAATTTCCGCCATCATGTATTTGCGGAAGTGGTCACGCATCGCCACTTGTTCGGGCGAAAAACTCGCGGGGGTGTATTGAGTGGCGGGCAGGTCCATCGGGCGATCCTTGCAAAACGAAATTGGTTTTGCGGCGGATCATGGCCCTGATTGCCGGCCGACGGCAATGCGTGGCGGGGTGACTAGAAGGCCAGTGCCCGCGACAGGCGCTGGTGCCATTTGCTCAATAGCCCCTCAGACGCCGCGTCATCGGCGGTTTTTGCAGGTGCCGTTGCGTCATGTGGTGAGGGCACACGCAAGCGGGCGATGCGTGCCTGCGTGCCTGAGCCTTGATCTGTCATGAGATCAATTTGCGCAGCCCCGCGCACAACACGGACGCGTGGCGGTTTGGCTGTCGGGACAGGTGCCTGAGGAAGAACCAACTGCTCAAGCGGCTGTTTTGCGGGAGTGGGGGCGGGTGCCGTCACGGCGTGTGCTTCTGGTGTGAAGCCGGCCAGGGCGTGCGGCGTCAGGGGCGGCGAAATGGCGTTGCCCTGCGCAAGTTCAAAGCCGAGCGAGGGCAGAAGGCTTATGGTCTGCGGCGTTTCAGCGCCCACGGCGGTGGTGGTCATGGCGTTGTCGCGGGCATAGGCGATGCGGCTTTGCATCAGGCCAAGGCCGGTACCTTCAAGGCGGCTGGCGAACTGGATGATGGCCTGTCCGCCAATTTTCAATTCGCCGAATGAGGATGGGTCGAGGGTTTGGGGGTCGGCCGCTTTGAAGTCAATCAGCGGTTCTGCGGCGCATTCCAGTGCAAGGCCAATGCCGATTTCCGACAGCGCATGAATGGTGGCTTTGGCGCGGTCAGGTTCTGCCGCAAGGCCGCGCTCGGGGAGGTCCAGCACGAGCCGGGAAGGGTCCACATCTGCCGTGTTGAGTGCCAGGCGAATGGATATGGGCAAGGAGCCGTCGGCCAGTTCTTCGGGGGCAACGTTGACCGAAATTGTCAGGTTTTCATCGTGGGTGCGCCAGCGGGCCAGTTGGGCAATAGCCTCACCCAGCACATAGCGGGTCAGTTCCTGACTGCGCCCCTGCCGCGCCAGCACGGGCAAAAAAAGTGCCGGGGGAATGACGCCGAATTGCGGGTGCTGCCAGCGCGCGAAACTCTCCGCGCCCATCAACCTGCCGTCTGACAGGCGGATTTTCGGCTGGAAAACCAGGCGGAAATGCCGCGCTGCAAAAGCGTCGTCAATCTCGGTGTTGGTGAGACGGAACGAATTGCGGTACATCACGCCCTCAAGCTATTCGCATTTGTTGGCCGCTAAACTCCGGGTTTTCGGAGCTTGTGCTGACGCTACACAACAAAAGTTAACGGCCGCTCATGAGCTTTGCGCGCAATCGATTTACGTTTGCGTCATTCATGGCAGCGCTGCGGGGAAATATTCGTGACTGATAAAAAAGCAGAGAAGCCGCTTATTCCGGCGGCGACAATCCTGATGTTGCGCGACGGGGATACGGGGCTGGAAGTGTTCATGGTGGTGCGTCACCACCAGATTGATTTTGCGTCGGGTGCGCTGGTGTTTCCCGGTGGCAAGCTGGCGCCCGGCGATAAGGAGCCGAAGGTGCGCGGGCTATGCGACGGGGCCGACGGTCTTGATGACACGCTGCTGGCGCTGCGTGTTGGTGCTATCCGCGAGGCGTTTGAAGAGTCCGGCGTGTTGCTGGCGCGTGATGCGGGCGGCGCTGTTATTGACGGTCCCCGGCTTTCAGCGCTGGAAGCCGACCGGCCGTTGCTGGACAAGGGCGAGTTGGCCATAGGTGATTTTCTGGAGCGCGAGACCCTGCGGCTGGCGTGCGATATGCTGCACCCGTATTCGCACTGGATCACGCCCAAAATGATGCCCAAGCGCTTTGACACCCACTTTTATCTGGCTGATGCGCCAGCCGACCACGTGGCCATGCATGATGGCTCTGAAGGCGTGGATTCGGTGTGGATCAACCCGTCGGATGCGCTGCGCGAGGCTGACGAAGGCAAGCGCACAATCATTTTTCCCACGCGGATGAATCTCGAAAAACTGGCCGAAAGCAAAACGGTGGCGGAGGCAATGGCGGCCGCGAAGGCGCGCAGCATTGTGACCGTTGAGCCGGTTGTTGAGGATGTGGACGGCACAATGATGCTGAAAATACCCGCCGAAGCCGGATACAGCGTCACGCAGATTGCCATTGATAAAATGGGCTAGCGCCTATTTGGCGTCATCCAGCCCCAGCAGGCTATGCGCGCGGCTTTCAAGTTCCGTCGCCAGCGCGTCGGCCGTTTTGTCGCAGTGGCCGTCAGCGTGACGCACATCGCGGGTGGCGCGGATGGCATCTACATGCGCTTCAAGTAATGTCAGGGCCTGTGCGGCGTGGTGTTCGAATGCAACGCCGCCGCGCTCCGTCAACAGCGTGATGAGGCTTGTGGCAAAGCGGTCTGCGGCCGGGTTGTTACCCGTCCTTGCTATGCCCTTGAGGTCCATGGCAGCACGTTCTATGGATCGGCGAACGGCAGTGTCGTCGGGTGCACTGCATACAGCGACACGGCACTGTTGCAGCGCGTCAATTGCGTCTGCCACCCATGCCTCACACTCGCGCTTGATGTTGTCCAGCGCATTGTCGGCGGCAGCCAACGGGTCATACACGGATGGTGTGGCTGATTTGAGTTTGGCGCGCAGCACGTTGGGTGGCGTGATGTATTCAATTGGTTTGCCCGGTTTTTTGCCGGATTTTTTTTGGCTTTGCTTTTTTGCTGAGACTGAGGCCATGCCAATGCCGCGGGGTTAAGCCGCGTCCTCCGCCTGGTCATCTATTTCAAACAGATCGGTGCTTGCATTTTCGTCTTCACGACGTTCCGGGCCCTGGTAGAACGAGCTGTCCTTGCGGCGGCGGTCGGGACCAAAGAATTGTGGCGTGCGCACGAAGGGCCGCGGATTTTCAATCACCATTTGCAACCTTGATAACAGCCCCTTGGGTGTAATCGGTTTCGCCAGATACTCGGTCACACCCGCCTCGCGAGCAGCCAGAATGCTGCTGCGTGTGGTGTGGCCTGTGAGCATGATGATGGGCAGATACGGATTGGGCACGCCGTCGCCCCTGCGCACTGCGCGCGTCAGTTCAATGCCGTCCATTGGCTCCATCTGCCAATCAGCAATCATCACGTCCACCGGGTACTGCGACAGATAGGTCAGTGCGGCCTCGCCATTTTCTGCTGCGGAAATGTTGCGGCAGCCAAATGCGGTCAGAATTGTGCGCGCAAGGCGGCGTATGTGGATGTTGTCATCCACGAGCAGAACGGTCAGACGGCTGAAGTCATAGGTATCCATCGGCTGGGTCCATCGGCCGGGGCGCTCAAATAGCGTGATCCGTGGGAGCAGTATGGGCGACGAGCGTTAAGAGCCGTTAAACCCTGCCGCTCAATTTGTCGGCTTTTTAGACTCTTTTCGCTGGCCAAGGCTGAATGCCAGCGGCGCGCCAATCACCACCATGGCGATCCGCAATACGTGCATGGCGGAGACAAAGGCTGTGTCGATGCCCAGAATGAGGGCGATCAAAGCCATTTCGGCCAATCCGCCGGGGGCAAACGACAGCACCAGCACATCAGCGGGACGGTCCAGCAGGTCAGTCAGGCTGTAGGCGGCTAAAGCGGCTGCGGCCACCATCACGATGCCGGACACAAGCCCTGCCGAGATGATCCGCCGGGCGTCGCCCAGGGTCAGCCCGGCAAAGCGGCAGCCGATGGAGGCCCCGACCACCACCTGTGCCGCTGCGACAATTTCAGCGGGTGGCTTGGCGGTTGAATAGGCTGCCAGATGCACCGCAGCGCTGAGAACCATTGGCCCGATGAGCGCGCCCGCAGGCACGCGCACGAGCTTGCCAAGGGGGACGCCCAGCAGGGCGCAGGCGCTCAACATCACGGCTTCGTAACCCGACAGATCAAGCAACGAGCCCACGTCTTTTGGTAGCGCGGGGATTTCAAGCCCTTCCACAACGCGGAAATAAACCGGGATGGTGGCGACAACCACCAGAATGCGGGTGGCATGGATAAGGCTGATGGTGCGGATATCCGCGCCCAGTGCATGGCCCATGATGGCCATTTCAGACAGTCCGCCGGGGGTGGCTGAAAAGTATGCTGTGACCGGATCATATTTCGCGCCATAGCGGAAAATGACAAAGCCGATGGATGTGACCAGCACGATGAACAGCGCCAGCGCCAGCACGTCGGGCCACCAGCCGGGGATCTGGCCCAGCAGGTCCGGCGTGAAGGCGCTGCCAAGCATCACGCCGAGCACGGCAATCATGGTGGTGCGCAGCCACGCATAGACACCAAGCTCTGCGAGGCCAGCCATGGCGATGCCGGTTGTGACGAACATGGCCCCCAGCATCCATGCGAGGGGTGCACCCGCGACCGCGAAGACAGCCCCGCCTGCGGTAGCGATCACCAGCGTGCGGATGACTGTTTTAAGGGGCGGGGGCGTAGAGCCGGGCAGGGCCAGGCCGCCCGCGGCAAAGGCGTTTGCGGCCTGGTTGAGCGCAGGTTTTTCAGCCGTCACGGCAAAAACTGTTCCGCGATGATGCGCTCATCCAGGTTGCGGTCGCGGTCAAACAGCATGTGCAGGCTTTTGTCTCCCGCTTCTTCAATGCTGGCGGTGCGGATAGACCGAAACTCCTGATGGTCAGCCACCGCGCTGACCGGACGCTTGGAGGCCTCCAGCACGTCAATGCGCACACACGCATCGTGACGCAGCAGCGCGCCACGCCAGCGGCGCGGGCGGAAGGCGCTGATGGGAGTGAGGGCCAGCAGTTGCGCGCCGAGCGGCAGAATTGGTCCGTGGGCGGAGAGGTTGTAGGCAGTGGAGCCTGCAGGCGTTGCCACCAGAAGGCCGTCGCACACCAACTCGTCCATCCGCGTTTTGCCGTCGATGACAATGCGCAGCTTGGCGGCCTGATAGGTTTCGCGCAGCATTGACACTTCGTTGATGGCCAATGCTTCATGCCGCTCGCCGTCGGTGCCTTCCACGTTCACCCGCAGGGGGTGAATGGTGGTGTGCTCGGCTGCTTCAATGCGCTGCGGCAAATCATCTTCGGCATAGTCGTTCATCAAAAAGCCGACAGAGCCGCAGTTCATGCCGTAAATGGGTTTGCCGGTGTGCAACTGCGCATGAAGCGTTTGTAGCATCAGCCCGTCACCGCCCAGCGCCACCACGGCGCGGGCTGTTGCCGGGTCCGCATTGCCATAGCGCGCCACAAGACGCGTAAAGGCAGCCTGGGCTTCTTCATGGGGGCTTGCCACGAATGCGAGATTATCAAGGGCCATTTTTTGATGCGGCTTTATACTGAGGTATCAGGTGAGGGCGGACCTTAGCCCAAGCGGGCGCGTTGCGGAAATGGGCATAGTGCCTGATGCGCGGGAGGCTGGTATGAGCGGTATGGCGAATGCGGATAAAGTCGTTTTTATCTATACAACAGTTGCGTCCATGGATGCAGCGGATGCAATCGCGGACACACTTGTTGGTGCGCGGCTTGCTGCGTGCGCCAATATCGTGCCGGGTATGCAGTCTGTATATCGGTGGAACGGACAAATTGCCCGCGAGCAGGAGATAGTCGTCATTCTCAAAACGCGCAAAGGGCTGGAGCGTGAGGCTATCAAGGCGGTCTGTGCTGTACACCCCTATGATGTGCCTGCGGTGACGGCGTTTGCCGCGTCATCTGTGTCTGGTGATTTTGCGGCTTGGATTGGTGCTGAGACCAGCCTCGATCATGATGAGTCGGCGCGGGCGGAAAAAGCAAAGCACACGGATCAGGAGTAGTCATGACGGCGTCTTACATACTGTCTATCGATCAGGGCACCACGTCATCGCGGGCCATATTGTTTGACGCGCAGGGCACGCCGGGGGCCAGCGGGCAAAAGGAACTGACCCAGCATTTTCCCGATGACGGCTGGGTGGAGCATGACGCCACCGAAATATGGTCCGACACGCTGGCTGTCTGCCGCGAGGCGCTGGCCGGGGTGGACATTGGCGACGTTGCCGCCATCGGCATCACCAATCAGCGCGAAACAACCGTTGTGTGGGACCGGGCAACCGGGGAACCCGTGCATCGCGCCATCGTATGGCAGGACCGGCGCACCGCCGACATGTGCGCGCGGCTCAGGGCTGAGGGGCATGAGGCGATGTTTCAACAGCGCACCGGGCTGCTTTTGGATTCATATTTTTCCGGCACCAAGGTTGCGTGGATTCTGGACAATGTGGACGGGGCGCGGGCACGTGCCCGGAAGGGCGAATTGTGCTTCGGCACGATTGATAGCTGGCTGGTGTACAAACTCACAGGCGGCGACGTGCACGCAACGGATGTCACCAACGCATCGCGCACCTTGATGTTCAACATCGAAACCCAGGACTGGGATGACGAGCTGCTGGCCGTGCTTGGCGTGCCGCGCGAGATGTTGCCGCGGGTGCTGGATCCGTCGGCTGTATTCGGCACCACATCGCAGGAGTTGTTTGGGGCGTCCATTCCCGTGGCGGGCATTTTGGGCGATCAGCAGGCGGCTACCGTCGGGCAGGCGTGCTTCGCGCCGGGGCTGATGAAGTCCACCTACGGCACCGGCTGTTTCGCGCTGGTGAATACCGGCACCACAAAAGTCGATAGTGCCAACCGGCTGCTTGGCACCGTGGCCTACAGGTTTGGCGGCAAGCCGACCTATGCGCTGGAAGGCTCCATCTTCATGGCCGGGGCCACCGTGCAGTGGCTGCGCGACAAGATGGGGCTGATTACCTCGGCATCGGAAACGCAAGCGCTGGCACAGCAGGCAGACCCGAAGTCGCATGTGTATCTGGTGCCTGCCTTTACCGGGCTGGGCGCGCCTTACTGGGATCCACATGCGCGCGGCACCATTGTGGGCATGACGCGGGATACGGGGCGCGCGGAAATTGTCAGTGCGGCGCTTGAGGCAGTTGCCTTCCAGACGCGCGACCTGATGGATGCCATGGCGGATGACATGCGCCGTGCCGGGCTGACCGCGCCCACCGAACTGCGGGTGGATGGCGGCATGGTGGCCAATGACTGGTTCTGCCAGGTGCTGGCCGACACGCTGGGGCGGCCCATCGCGCGCCCCGCGGTGACAGAAACCACATCGTTGGGGGCAGCTTTTGCGGCGGGGCTTACGGTAGGGCTGTTCAAATCGACGGATGACGTTGAAGCGATCTGGAAGCTGGACCAAACGTTTGAGCCGCAGAAAACCGACGACTGGCGGGCTGAGCGCTACGCGGGCTGGCAGGATGCGGTGTCGCGGGCACGGGTGGAGACCTGAGGCCGCCGGTGCCGGTTGCGCCACATCATTCGGGTGCGCGGCATCTTTCCGCTATACTCCTGCGAACGGCGCAAGGCACCGCAGACGTGCCGGGCTGTATGGGAGACATGACGGGAGGACGGCGGATGAGCGCGCTCATAGATCAACTCAAGGATCTTCTGGGGCCGACCGGGTATCTGGAAGGGGCCGACGTTGAGGCGAAGGCCAGTTCCGGCTGGAGCCATGTGGGCAATCCGCCGCTGGTGCTGCGGCCCGCCACCACCAACGAAGTTTCTCAGATCATGAAGCTGTGCCACGAGGCCGGTCAGTCTGTTGTCGCCTGGGGCGGGCTGACGGGGCTGGTGGAAAGTGCACGCGCTGTTGAAGGCGAACTGGCGCTGTCGCTTGAGCGTATGCACGCCATTGAGGAAGTGGATGAGCTTGCGGGCACGGCCACGGTTCAGGCCGGGGCGGTGTTGCAGACGGTGCAGGAGGAGATCGAGAAGCACGGGCTTATTCTGCCGCTGGATCTGGGCGCGCGGGGCTCTGCCACGATCGGTGGCAATGTTGCCACCAATGCGGGCGGTAACCGTGTAATTCGCTACGGCATGATGCGCGACATGGTGCTGGGCCTTGAGGTGGTGCTGGCAGACGGCACGGTTCTGTCGTCGCTGGGCAAGATGATCAAAGACAATGCGGGATACGACCTCAAGCAGTTGTTTATCGGCTCTGAGGGTACGCTTGGCATTGTCACCCGTGTTGTGGTGCGGCTGCGGCGCAAGCCTGATAGTCAGGACACGGCGTTTGTGGCGGTGGACAGTTTCGACAAGTTGCCCAAGTTGCTGGATCTGATGGACAGGCGGCTGGCTGGTACGCTCTCGGCTTTTGAGTGTCTGTGGCAGGATTTTTACAAGCTGCTGACCAACGAGCCTGCACCGCACACGCCGCCGGTGGAGCAGGACTATCCCTATTATGTGCTGATTGAAGCCATGGGGGCCAACCAGCAAAAAGACAGCGAGCGGTTTGAGCTTGCGCTGGAGGATGCGTTTGAAGCCGGCCTGATTGTGGATGCCGTGCTGGCCAAGAGCCAGAGCGAGCGCGACAAGATGTGGGCGATCCGCGATGACGTGGGGCAGGTGGCGCAGAACTGGCCGATTTTCACATTCGACATCAGCCTGCCGGTCAAGGACATGGAAGCCTATGTGACCGAAATGAAAGACCGGCTTTCATCCGCCTACCCGGAGCACACGGCGATGATTTTCGGACATCTTGGGGATGGCAACCTGCATGTGATCGCAGGTGTGGGTGATGACAGCAAGGATGCCCGGCGCGGCGTTGAGGCCTGTGTTTATGAGCCCTTGCGGGCGCGCGGCGGGTCGGTTTCAGCCGAGCATGGGGTGGGTCTCGAAAAGCTGCCTTATTTGGCCTATACCCGCACTCCCGAAGAGATTACGCTGATGCGCACGCTCAAGAACGCGCTTGACCCCAAGGGCATTCTCAATCCGGGCAAGATTTTTTCAGCGCAGCCACTGCGCAGTGCTGCCGAGTAGGCGCGCATACAAAGACCACCACAAGGGAGACACTTTCGATGTCCGTTGCTTTTGAAATGCCAAAATATGACGAGATTGAATCCGTCAAAGACAAAGTATCGCCCGAAGAGTGGCAGACCCGCGTTGACCTTGCAGCGCTCTACCGGCTGGTCGCGTCTCATGGTTGGGATGATCTGTTGTTCACTCACCTTTCAGCACGTGTGCCGGGTCCGGAGCATCATTTTCTGCTCAACCCGTTCGGCATGATGTTTGAGGAAGTCACTGCGTCGTCGCTTGTGAAGGTGGACAAGGACGGCAACAAGGTGATGGACAGTCCGTATGACATCAACCCGGCCGGCTTTACCATTCACTCCGCCGTTCACATGGCGCGCGAAGACGCAAAATGCGTGATGCATCTTCATACGAATGATGGTGTGGCCGTGTCGTCGCAGGCTGCGGGCCTGATGCCGATCACCCAGCACGCCATGCAGTGCGGCGAGATTGCCTATCACGAATATGAAGGCGTGGCGCTGGACCACGAGGAGCGCGATCGCATCGTCAAGGATCTGGGCGACAAGCAGTTCATGCTGTTGCGCAACCACGGCACGCTGACGGTGGGGCCGGATATTCCAGCCGCCTTCCTGGCCATGTATTACCTTGAGCGCGCCTGCACCATGCAGATCCGTGCGCTGGCGGGTGGTGTGGATATCAATAATCCGCCGCAGGGCACCCACGAAAAAGCCACCCACCAAAGCGAAGTGCTGTTTGACGGGTCCGCCAGCCCGCTGGTGTGGCCGCCGATGCTGCGTAAGCTCGACCGGCAGGACCCCACTTACCGCACCTAGCTGCGGGTTGGGCACAGTTTGGGGCGCTGGCTGGTTAAGGCCATTATGTTTTATCGGCAGCGGAAATAATCCCGCTGCCGATTTTCTTTTGCAGATTGACAATTTGTCAGTTTGGGTGAGACTTGATGCATGAATGATGTGACACAGATCAGCGCTGATGGCATCAGCACCGGGGCGTCCAAACAGCACGGGCGTGGCGACACGCGCGCCAAGCTGTTGGCGGCGGCGCAGGAGCTGTTCGTAGCCAAGGGCTTTCACGCCACGCGCCCGCAGGATATTTCGCGCGCGGCAGGTGTTGGCCACGGCACGTTCTATCTGCATTTCAAAGACAAGCAGGCGTGCTTTCTGGCATTCGCCGAGCAGGCAGCGGAAGCGCTTGAAACCTATGTGGAGACGCGGCTCCCCGCAGACGGCACGCCCTATGATGCCATGCGCGAGACCATCCGGCTGACTTACGAGTTTTCGCAGGCGCATCCGGGCATTCTCGCGGCTGCCCTTACCGACATGAGCGTGATTGACGGCGGTGATGGCGGGTCCATTCTGATGGGCCGCTGGGGCATTCAATGGGCAGAGCGTCTGGCGGAATGGAAGAGTGCGGGGCTTATCGGCGCGCATGTGGATACCGATTACGTGGGCTACGCGATCCCTGGAATGATACGTCAGGCCGGCGAGCGGGCGGCGGTGGATGAAGCAGATAAGGTTCAGGTGCTGGATGCGCTGATGGCATTTCTCGCCGCCGGGCTTGGTCTCAGCAAGGAACACTAAAATGCCAGTGACCGATTTTTCAGGGAAAACCGCTTTCATTACCGGCGGTGCCAGCGGTATCGGCCTTGCAATGGCCAGAAGCTTCGCGGCGCGCGGGGCCAATGTGATGCTGGCGGACATTGAAGAAGCACCGCTGAAGGCTGCGGTGGAGCTTTTGTCAAAGAGCAACACGCAGGTGGATGGTGTGGTGCTGGATGTGTCTGACCGCGATGCCATGCGGGCGGCCGCTGCCAAAACCATTGAGCGGTTCGGCAAGGTTCACATTGTTTGCAACAATGCGGGCATTGGCGCGGGCGGGCCGATGGACGAAGTGACGCCGTCGGACTGGGAATGGTCCATTGATGTCAACCTCAAAGGCGTTGTGTGGGGCATTGAAGCCTTCGTGCCACTCATCAAGCAGCACGGTGAGGGCGGCCATGTGGTCAACACGGCGTCGATGGCGGGTCTTGTACCGATCCCAGGATTTGGTCCGTACACGGCAACAAAATATGCCGTGGTCGGTATGTCGGAAGATTTGTCGATGGAGCTTGAGCCGTTCGGCATTGGCGTCTCCGTGCTGTGCCCCGGCTTTGTGAAAACACAGATCGGCACCTCGCGGCGCACGCGCTCTGACAAATATGCAAATGACAAAGCGCCCGATCAGGATGCGATTGCGCAATCCAACCAGGCCATTGAGGCGGGCATTCCCGCCGAGGTGGTGGGGGAGCGCGTGGTGGAGTGCATTCTGGAGAACCGGCTTTATGCGTTCACGCATCCGGAGTTCAAGTCATTCACGGCGGAGCGGTTTGAGCGAATCTCGGCGGATTTTGATGCGGCGGGCGAAAGTGCGTCCGTCAAAAGTGTGTCGCCTGACGCCAAAGAGCACCAGCTGGCAGCGGTTGCAGCCCTGCGCGACGGGCAGGATTAAGCGGTTTTTCAGGGTTGCTGCTGAAAACTATTGCGCACGGATAAATCACACCCCATCTTACTGACATAATTGTCGGGAGGAGTGCCGTCATGGCATCTGCAGATATGTCACCTGAAGCCGAGATTCCGCAGTCGAACTGGTATCAGCCGCGTCTCGCCATGAAGGCGATGGCGAAGCTGATGGAAGATCCTGAAGACACAGCGCAGGTTTTTCGCATCATCCGCGCCATGAGCGGGCCATCCCGGCAAAAGAGCTTCAAGCGTTTTATCAAGTCCCCCGTTGGTCGCCGCGTGATGGCCACACGGCAGGAGCTTGCGACTGTGCTCAATGACCGTGACGCGCTGCGTGCCATGCCCGATGGCTCGCTGGGCCGCGCCTATCTTGAGTTTGTGGAACGCGAGAATCTGTCCGCTGATGGTCTCAAGCAGGCCAATGTGGAAGGTGGTCGCTGGACGCTGACCAAGGACCAGGAACTGTATTCCAACCGCACCCGCGATATGCACGATCTGTGGCACGTCACCACCGGCTATGGCCGTGACGGTCTGGGGGAGTTGTCATTGCTGGCCTTCTCGTTCGCCCAGCTTGGCAATATCGGCATTGCGATGATTATCTATTTCGGCACACGCGGTGGTGTGCGCGAATCCGGCGACAAGCGGCTGTGGAAAGCTGTGTGGGAGGGGTTCCGGAATGGTCGTCGCGCCACCTGGTGGGCCGGTGAGGACTGGGAAGGTCTGCTGCACGCACCCCTCGAAGATGTGCGCAAGCAGCTTGGTGTTGTGCGGCCTGATACTTACCGCAAAGTCTTTGCGGATCATCTGGCAGCGGCACAGGCGCAGGCTCCCGCGCAGGCAGCCTAGGTACTTTTCCGGTCAGGCGACCAGAATGATGTGCACCGCACGCGGACCGTGTGCGCCCATTACCAACGTGGCTTCAATGTCGCCGGTGCGCGATGGGCCGCCGACAAAAATCAATGCACGGGTCATGCCCTGGTTGTCGCGCCCGTCGCGGGCGAGCGTCCACACATCTTCATAGCCGCCGACAATCTCATCCACCCGCAGCACGATGATGTGCCGGTCCGGCAGCAGGCCAAGGCTGACCGGGTATCGGCTGCCGGACATGACGGCCACAGCGCCGGTTTCCGCCACGCCGGCGCGGGCACGGGTCACGGATGTGGCACCATCGAGTGCCTGTCTGTCGATTGTGTCGCTGGTTGAAAGACCGGCGGGTACCCACCCAAGGGGCGCCAGATCATCGTCAGCAGGCAGGGCGACCGCCAAATCCGTTTTCTGCTCGCTCAGATATGCAGCAACTGCTGCGGGCACGGCTTCCATGCCTGTGCAATCCGCGACGGTGCAGCCGAGGGCTATTGCCTTGGTGATGAAAGTATCGCGGGCCTCATCCTTTGTCAGGCGGCCCATGGCGGGCACCAGTTGCGGCGGAGGAGATTGAAGCCGCGCCTTTGCCGCAGCGGGGTCCGTGGTTGTGCGTTTGGCGTCAACGGCCTTGATTTTGGCGAAAATGGCAGCGCGGGCGTCACTCATCGGCGGCGACCCTCTTTGTACTGACTAAGGAAAGTTGGTTCTTTGGGTACTGCCAGGTCGCGCGACTGCGTCCACCCCTTGCCGATAAACGGCAGCCACGAGGCGACAGGTGCGCCGCGCCTTGGCCTGGCGATCAGCCGCAGGCCGATACCAGCCAGGTTAGTGGCGGCACGATAGAGCGACGGCCGTTGGCCCAGCCATGCCCAGACGCCTAATCCCCAGCGCTGGCCCGATGGCGTGAGATGGGCCTCAAACTCCTTTTCGCGCCAGTGCCGCATCATCGAGGGCAGGGGAATGCGCACCGGGCATACGTCTTCGCATTTGCCACAGAAGGTTGAGGCGTTGGGCAGCTTGGCCGCACTTGAAACGCTGGCCAGCGCGGGCGTCCATACAGCCCCCATCGGGCCTGAATAAACCGACCCGTATGTCTGGCCACCAACAGTTGTGAATACCGGGCAGGAGTTGAGACACGCCCCGCAGCGGATGCAGCGCAACATGTCTTCAACCGGCGTGCCCAACATGTCGGTGCGGCCATTATCCACCAGCACCACATCAAACTCCGCAGGGCCGTCCGCATCGCGTTCACGGCGCGGGCCTGAATACAGCGACACGTAGTTGGAGGTTTCCTGACCCGTGGCCGAGCGCGCCAGAATCCGCAGCAGCACGGCCATGTCGTCTAGGGTCGGCACCACTTTTTCGATGCCGGTCACGACGATGTGTTTTTTAGGCAGAGTTGCTGACAGGTCCGCGTTGCCCTCATTGGTGATGAGCGCGATCTGGCCGGTTTCCGCCACCAGAAAGTTTGCGCCGGTAATGCCCACGTCGGCATTCTTGAAGCGTTCGCGCAGCACGATGCGGGCTTCTTCCACCAGCTTTACCTTGTCGTCCACCTTTTGAGTGCGGCCATGCTTCTGGTGGGCTTCGTAAAAGGTGTCAGACACCTGGGCGGCTGTGAGATGCAGCGCGGGGCCAACAATATGAAATGGCTTTTCGTGGCGAAGCTGGATGATGTATTCGCCAAGGTCGGTTTCGACAACATCATAGCCCTTGCCGATCAGGTGGTCGTTGAGTTCCAGTTCTTCGGTCACCATCGACTTTGACTTGATGATGTTTTTGGCACCTGCCTCTTTGCACAGACGTTCGACAATGCTGTTGGCTTCAAGTGCCGTGCGCGCCCAGTGAACGCGTCCGCCTGCTTGCGTTACCCGTGCCTCGAAGGCTTCGAGATAGGTTCCAAGATTTTGAAGGGTATGAACCTTGATGTCGCGGGCGTTGTCGCGCAGCGCTTCAAACTCAGGCAACTGCGAAGCGGTGGCGTCACGCAGCAGCGGAAAAATCTTGCCGAAAATGAACAAGCCTGCCTGCAACTGCTCGTTGCTGATGGCGTCTTTGGCGCGGTCTGAGAACTGTGATGATGTGACGTGCATCAGCGGTTGTCCTCATCTGTCATGCCGGCCAGCACTTCGGCCACATGGTACGCGCGCACCTTGTCGCCCCGGCGGGCAAGGGCGCCTTCCATGTTGAGCAGGCAGCCCACATCGCCGGTGACCAGGGCATCGGCTTGTGTCTTTACAATCTCGTCGGATTTCTTGCGCACCATTTCGCCGGAGACATCCGGATACTTGACGCAGAACAGGCCGCCAAAGCCGCAGCAGACTTCGGCGTCTTCCATCTCCCTGAGCTCGACGCCGTCCATCGCACCAAGCAGCTTGCGCGGTTGGGCTTTCACTTTGAGTTCGCGCAACCCGGAGCACGCATCGTGATAGGTCACGCTGCCGGTGTGCTGTGCCTGGATGCTGCTGACGCCTGCTACATCTGCGAGGAAGGACACAAGTTCATATGTCCTGGCGGCAACCGCCTCCACACGCGCCTTGTCCGGGTCGCCATCGTCAAACAGGCGGGGGTAATGCACGCGCACCATGGCGGCACAGGAGCCTGACGGCACCACCACATAGTCAAACGCTTCAAACAGCGCGACGAAGGAGAGCGCAAAGCTGCGGGCGCTGGCACGGTCGCCGGAATTGTAGTTGGGCTGGCCGCAGCAGGTCTGGTCGCCGGGCACGTCAACGGCAAAGCCCGCATCCTCCAGCAGCGTGAGCGCTGCAAAGCCGACACGGGGCCGCATGGTATTGACCAGGCAGGTGGCAAACAGGCCGATACGCTTTGAGGTGAGCGCGGATTGTGTGGGGGAACGCTGCGACATCCGGATGGTTTTCCTTGGCTTTATTTGGCGCATTAGACCTCTCCGGGGCCACAAGCGCAAATGGGTTTGCAGCCTCATTGACCCTGCCTTTGTGAGCGCGTACCAAGCGCATTGGTCAAGAGGAGCCACCGGGTTTGCGAAAAACTGTTCTGCCGATCAGCGTACTGCTGTTCACAACGCTCATTTTGTATTTCGCCGCCGGGCAGCAGGGCATTCTGGTGCCTGTACGCGCGGGGCTTGAGGGCTTTTCAGACTTTACCATCGGTTTTTTCGGTACGGCCTATGCGTTGGGCTTTATCGCCGGGTGCTACCTCATTCCCGTTGCGCTGACGCGGGTCGGGCATATCCGCACGTTCGGCGTTGTGGCGGCGCTGGCGGCTGTCGGTATGCTGGCAAAGGGGCTGCTGGTTTATCCTGAGGTGTGGTTTGTGCTGCGGGTGGTCGCAGGCTTTGCCATTGCCGGTGCTGCGATGATTATTGAAAGCTGGCTCAATGAGCGCGCCACAAACGAGAACCGCGGCCGGGTTTTTTCCACCTACATGATCGTCTATCTCACGGCCGTTACCGCCGGGCAGATGTCGCTTGTGGCGTTTGATCCGTTGCAGATCACCATGTTTGTTGTCGCGGGCATCCTGTTCATTCTGGCGCTCATTCCAACGTCACTCACCCTGCTGCCCGCTCCCCTGCCGCCGGGCCGCACAGTATTGAACCTGAGCAGGCTCTATACCCTGTCGCCGGTCGGCGCATGGGGGGCGTTTGCCGTGGGGTTGGCGAATGGCGCATTTGGCACGCTTGGCCCGGTCTATGCGCAGACCATCGGCTTCAGCACCACCGGCGTTGCCATTTTCATGAGCCTGGCGCTGGTAGCGGGGGCGTGCGCGCAGTTGCCGTTTGGACGGCTGTCGGATGCGATTGACCGTCGCCGGGTCATTGGCGGTGTGAGCGCCATTGGCGCGGTCGCGGGTATTGCCATGGTTATGTTTGCGTCGCCCGGCCTTGTGGGCTACGCGCTGGTCGTGGGGTTTGGCATCTCGGCATTTTCGCTTTACGGCCTTGTCGTGGCGCACACGAATGACCACGCTGATCCCACGGAGTTTGTGCTGGTATCAGGCGGGTTGCTGCTGGTGTTCGGCATCGGGTCTGCGGTGGGTCCGTTGATCGCTGCGGCGCTCATCACGTTTGGCCTGCAGGCCGGCGTCTTTGTGTTCACGGCGCTTATTCACACGCTGCTTGGCGGCTATGCTGTTTACCGCATCAGCCAGCGCAAGCAGGTGCCGGATGAGGAAAAGGATGTGTTTGTGGCCACCGCGCGGCCCACGTCTCCCGGTGCTGCCATGATGGACCCGCGCTTCGACGACCCGGATGCAGATGCGCATGTAGAGGAGCCGGGCGACCCTATGCCGCCGGGTGGGCGTGTGAGCGGGGGTGACGCAGGCTGAGCGCTGCGGGCAACACAAACACCGTTGCAATCAATAAAAACACCATGGCGATGGTCAGCAGAATGCCGATGCTGGCGGTGCCTGCATGAACCGATATGCCCAGCGCGCCAAACGCACCAATGGTGGTCAGTGTGCTGAGAATAATCGCGCGCGGTGTTGATGATGTCATCAGACGATCAAGCGAGCCGTCCTGCCGGTAGCGCATCAACACGTGAATGCCGTTGTCCACGCCTAGCCCCATGATGAGCGGCAGAACAATGATATTGGCCTGATTGAACGGCATACCGATGAGCACGCCGGTTGCCGTGGTGGCGAGGGCGGCCAGCAGCAGTGGCATCAAAATCAGCGCTGTGTCCGCAAGGCTGCGGGTTGCCATGAAAATGATGATGGTGACGGCGCTCAGCGCCAGCACCAGCGCCGTGATGAAGGCGTTGACCACAATGTCGCCCACGGTTGCTTCCACGACTGCACGCCCGGTG
The DNA here is from genome assembly GCF_040219635.1 of Pyruvatibacter sp. Classification (NCBI taxonomy): domain Bacteria; kingdom Pseudomonadati; phylum Pseudomonadota; class Alphaproteobacteria; order Hyphomicrobiales; family Parvibaculaceae; genus Pyruvatibacter; species Pyruvatibacter sp. The sequence goes on along the minus strand of NZ_JAVJSC010000009.1, from coordinate 28,242 downwards.
CTGTCGGGGAATGCTGATTTTACATCGCGGACAAACGCATTCAGCTCGCTTGTGCGGGTGACATCACCTGCAGGCAGGCCGATGACGAGGGCTGCACCTGACGGGGAAATGTACCGGTCCAGGATTTCCGGCGGCACCTGGTCAAGCGAGGTGACGGGGCGGGCGTCCAGCACTGCCAGCAGCATCTCAAGCTCGCGCGTTACCTGCGCGGCGACACGGGCGTTGAACTGTATCAGCGCGTCAGAGGGCAGGGCTGCAAGCGCTGCTTCAAGCATGGCGTAGGCAGTGCGGGTTTGCGCATCGGTTGTGTCGGGTGCTGACAGTGAAAGATCGGCAGGCACGGGTGCGGCGGGAGCATTCAGTTTGGCTTTGAGGGGAAACAACAAAAAGGCGGCATCTTCTATCAACAGAAGTTTTTCGGATTGGTCGGCGGGAATGAGCCCCGCGGCTGTGCGCACACTTGCGACTGTAGGCAGCGCGGTGAGACGTTGTGCTATCGGGTCAACCTCTTCCAGCGACGGCACAACCACGTAGGCGGCATAGTCTGTTACCAGCCCTCGTTGTTGCAGGTCGGCCAGCGCCTCGATTGGTTCCGATTGAGCATTCTTGAGCGCGAGCGTTGAAAAATCAAAGCTGGCACGGGTGGCGATAGCAGCAGAGGCAAGCCCGATGGCGATGGCGGCAATAACAATGGTTCGGGCGTGGCGCTCCACCACCGCAAACACACCGGCGGTAACGGCTGAAAACTTTTCCCCGGCGCGGCGCTGGTGCGGCACGCCGCCTGCGGCAAGGCTCGCCGGAATAACCGTGATGGCCGCAATGAAAGCCAGCGCCATACCGCCTCCGGCAATAACACCCAGATCAGCAAAGCCCTTATAGTCGGTCGGCAGAAACGCCAGAAAGCCGATGGCCGACGTCAGCGCGCCCAGCGCGATGGCAGGGCCGACGTCACCAGCGGCTGCCGTGAGGGCCTCCGGCGTGCCCATGCCTGCCTCCACATCCTCCTGTGCGCGCAAGGCAAGGTGGATGGCGAAGTCGATGCCCAGCCCGACAAACAGAATGGCAAAGCTGGCTGACAGCAGGTTGACCTCGCCGATGCTCAGCATCGCCCACGCCATGGACCATACGCCGCCGAGCACGAGCGTCAGCACCAGTACCGAGACGATACGCGCTGACCGCACACCGAAGCCCAGCACGATTGCCAGCATGGCAAATGATAGGGCGCCCGCCAGGCCCAGGCTGTCGCGCACCTGGGTCAGTTCCTCCACCGACAGGGGAATGTTGCCGGTGAGGCGAATCCGATATCCGGCTTCGGGCGTCAGTCCCAGATCAGTTGCGGTCTGGCGGATCACGTCAAGCTTGGCGCGGGGCGACAGAAAGTCGGTTGCGTCTTCGCGGATCTGGATGGTGATGAGTTCAATCGCGGTCTCGGTACCTGCCTGCGCGGTGCCCAGCGACAGGCGTATGGGAGCGTTGTCGTCAGCGGCAAAGGCTGTTGCGGCACGGGTCAGGTCGCGGGCCAGCGTCAGCAGGGCCGGGTTCACGTTGCCGGTCTCGTCAAGCTGGGTTGTGCCCTGACGCAGCAGTGTCAGAAGCCCGCCAAGGCCTTTTTCATCGGTGGCGATGGCGATGCCGGGCTGGGCCTCGACGACGGCATCCAGTTGTGCGGCTATGTCAGGCGTATCGAGGTAGAGCAGGCCGTTGGTCTGAAAAAAAGGCGATGCGGCGGTGGTGAACACATCGCGGTACAGGTCATCGCGGGTGGCGAGCGCCTGCGCCAGGTCAATGGCGCCGCTGCGCGCGGCGCTGCGGGATGCGGCTTCAACCACCACAAGGGTCGTGCGCTTGTAAGCCGGGAACGCCTCGCGAAACGCGTCAAACCGCACCTGAAACTCAGCGTTGGGTGCAATCAATGATGCCTGATCCGCATTCACACGAAAGTGAGTGACCGCAAACCATGCAGCCAGAAGTGTGACAAGCAGCAGCCCCACAAGGGTTGTGCGGGGGTGGCGGGTGATGGCACCCACAATGGTGGCAAGGAATCGTGACATTCAGCTATGGTACATGCTCATGTGAGACGATAGATGACGGCGGGAAACAGTCGTAGCCTGTATGCCGACGCGCGCCTTGTATGTAACAGCAACTGCGAACGGATCAACGCAATGCCCTGGACCCACAACCTCCACTCTTTGCTCACAAGTTGCGCCCGTTTTGTGGCGGGCATCATGCTGGTTCTTGCTGTTCTGGCCATGCCGGCCAAAGCACAGGTTGACCCGGCGGACGCCGTTGCCAAAGTCGAGGCCCTTCATGCGGGGCTTGAGCAGCTTATGGCAAACGGTCAGACGTTGGGAACTGGGGGCTCTGCCGAGTTTATCGGCAGTGTGGTGGATACGACGTATTTCCTCCCTGGCCTGACCGCGCAGTCCATCGGCCCCTCGACGTATCGGGGCTATGACGAAGCGGAACAGGCACTGGTTGTTGACGCATATCGCAGCTTCGTGGTGGCCAACTATGTCAGCCGGTTTGCCAAACCCTTGCCCATAAGTTTTGAAAGCGGCGACGTGGAGCCTGGCCCCGGCACGGCGCTTATTGTGAATACGTTGCTCAACCGCAGTTCGGGCGACCCGGTGCAGTTGAGCTATGTGGTGGTTGCCTCGCAAAGCGGCGAGGTGGGCATCACGGATGTTCTGTATGACGGCGTCAGCGAGGCTGCACGCCGCCGCTCGGAGCTGTCGTCGCTGGCGCGCCAGAGTGCGCAGGCTGTGGCAGATGCATTGCGGAAAAAATCCGCACAGATAGTGGCAGGCGGCCCTTAGCCCATGCATCCGCTCACCGGTAGTAATTTCAAAACGTTCGCGCGGGTGCTGTCACAAAGTGGTGCGCTACCTGCGTCGTCGTGGGCAGAGGTTGCGGGGCTGATGGCGGCAGTTGTCGGGCGCACGCCGTTGTCGCTGATTGAACGCGGATATACGCGGGCACGGCTTGCGACGTCCGGTGAGATGCCACCGCCGGTTTTCATTGTCGGCCACTGGCGCAGCGGCACCACGCATTTGTATAATCTGATGGTGCAGGATGATTTTGGTTTTGTACCGCCGGTGGCCACAGGCCTGCCGTGGGACATGCTGCTGCTGGGCCGTGCGCTCAAGCCGGTGATTGACCGAGCGCTGCCTGAGACCCGGTACATTGACAATATTCCCGTCAAGCCGGATTCGCCGCAGGAAGACGAGATTGCGCTGGCCAACATGTCGCCGCTGTCTTTTTATCACGGCATTTATTTTCCGCGTGCTTTTGACCATCATCTCAAACGCGGCCTGTTTTTTGAGGGGTGTACGGAGGATGAGGTTGCCGAGTGGCAGGAAACATTCACGTATTTTCTGCGCAAGCTGTGGCTGCAACAGGGCCGCAAACGCCTGCTGATAAAAAACCCGGTTTACACAAGCCGCGTTGCGATGCTGCATAAACTCTATCCGGATGCGCTGTTTATCCACATTCAGCGCAACCCCTATGAAGTGTTTGAGAGCATGAGAAACTTTTACGCCAAGCTGTTCAAGCAACTGGCGTTGCAGCCCTATGGGCATGTGCATATTGATGAAGTGGTGCTGTCGGTTTATGAGCGCATCATGGGGTTGATTGACACCGAGTGGCCGTCCATTCCCGCGTCGCAACGCGTGGACGTTGCCTATGCCGATCTCGACCGCGCGCCAATAGCCGAGCTTGAGCGCATTTACACGAGCCTTGGCCTGCCGGGCTTTGATGCGGTGCGCCCGCGCTTCGAGGCTTATTTGCGGTCTGTGTCAGGCTTCAGGAAAAACAAGTTTGACTATTCCGACACATCCGCAAAATTGGTGGAGGCGCGTTTGGGCGTGTACCTGCAACGCGGACAGTACACGCGGCCCGGGTTGAATGCGGAGTAGTGGTACAGCGTGTAGCCGCGTCGTTGTGCTGGCTGTTGCTGCCGCCTTCATGCCGTTTCACGGACATGCCGGCCCCATGCAATGTACGCATCTGCCGGTTGTTTCGGCGGACGGCGAGCGGATCACGGGTATTGAGGATATGGCGCTGGATGGCGCAAACAACCGTGTGCTGCTGAGTGCCTATGACCGACATGCGGTGGATGAGGCCCTGGCTTCGGGAATAACTGAAGGCGTGACTGTGCCTGAGGGGGGGCTTTACTGGCTTGGCCTCGAGCAACTTGAGGTCTCACCTGTGACATCGCTCTCAGCCACGCGCATTGCCGTTTTTGCCGAAACCCCGGTGCGGCTTTTGCCTCATGGCATAGGCCTGTTTGACCATGACGGGGTGCGCCGGTTGGGCCTCGTCAACCGTGTTGTGACACCGGATGGCATATCTGGTGAGGTTCTTTTTTTTGATGCGGCAGGCACCGACTTCCAGCTTACTGGTCGGGCGGGGGGAGATGCATTTTGCCGCGCCAACGATGTGGTGGTGGTTGACTCCGCAACAACGCTTGTCACCTATGATCAGGCAAATTGCGACGGCTGGGCGCTGTGGGCCGAGCGGGCTTTTGACCGGCATAGCGCCGGTGTGCTGCGGGTGACATTTGGCACGGCTGGCGTGGCGGATACCCGAACGGTGTTCGATTCTGTTGCGTTTGCAAATGGCATTACGCTGGACACGCGTGGTCGTATTGTTTTTGCGGCATCCCGCGACAGCGCCGTGTATGCCCTGACAGGTGAGGCGTTGCTGCAAGGTGACCGCGATGCCACCGTGATGGTGCGCTTTCAGGGTGGGCCCGACAACATTACAGTCAATGAGAGCGGCGCGCTCATCGTGGCTGTTCACCCGTCGCCCTTCGCGCTGTTTTTGCACATGAACGGGCTGACAGGTGTTCCCACCAGCCGTGTTGTGGCGGTTGCGCCTGATGGCACCACCACGCTGCTTGTGGATGCTGACACGCCGGGTGTGCCGGGCGCGGCAACCACCGCGCTTGAAGCGGCGGGCAAACTGATTGTCTCCTCCGCCTGGGATCATGGTCTTGGTGTGTGTACACCCGTAATGCCGTCAGCCGCGGACAGGGGCTAAGGATGACGCTAGCGCTGGTGACAGGTGGTGCAGGATTTCTGGGTCGTCATGTGGTGCAGCAGCTTGGCGCGGCGGGGATCATGGTGCGCGTGCTTGATCTGCAACCACCGCCTGAAGACATGCCTGCCAGCCTGAATATGGAATGGTGCTGCGGGGATGTGACGGACGCGGAGTGCGTTGCCTCGGCGCTGAAAGGTGCGACACATGTTGTGCATCTGGCGGCCATTCCACATTTGTGGACGCGCAACGTTGCGGACTTTGAGCGTGTGAATCACACGGGTGCCGTGACGGTGCTCAGCGCCGCGAGGTCTGCTGGTGTTCGCGTGGTGCATGTTTCGTCCCTCACAACGCGGATCAGCGGACATGCCGGTGGTGCGGTGCGCATGGTGACAGAAGATGATGTGCCGCCACTTGACGCAATGCTGGGGCCCTATCCGCGTTCAAAATGGGCGGCGGAACAAGCCATGCGTCAGGCGCGTGCGGCGGGCGACATGGTCCAGATTGCTATTCCCACAATGCCGCTTGGTCCCGGTGATGATGGCTTCACGCCACCAACCCGCATGGTGCTGGATTATGTGTCGGACAGGACGCCGGCCTATCTGGAAAGCTGGATGAACATTGGCGACGTGCGCGATATGGCAGCGGACATTATCGCGCTGCTTGATGTGGATGCGCCGCCGACGGGCGTGTTTGTGGGCGGTGAAAACATCCGCATGAGTGATTTTTTGCACCGGCTTGAAAAGGTGAGTGGCGTGAAGATGCCGCGCATGCGGGTGCCGGGAGTGGTTGCGCAGACCTTTGCTCACCTTGAGGAGGCCATGAGCACCCATGTAACCAAACGTCCGCCCAAGGCACCGCTCACGGGTGTGCGGCTGGCACGACGGCCGGTGACGTTTGATATGTCACGGTCGCAAGAGCTGTTTGGTCGTGCGTCGCGTCCTCTGGATCAAACGCTTGTGGATTTGCTGGCCTGGTTCGAGCGTGAAGGTCACTGGGCGCGTTAGCGGGCCGGGTAAGATCGGCCTTTCCACCGCGCGCCGCTACCTTTGGCATGGCGAATGGCTGATGCAACCGTTGCCGCGCCATATATCACGGCGGCAGCGGGCAGGGCGAAGGCCCATCCAGCCGACAACCCGTACATTCTGATCGTCGGCCAATAGGTGCGGGCCATCAGCACCCATGCGGCCAACCCGATAAGCGAGATGCCAAAGGACGTGTCGCCGAGTGCCCATGCTGCTACCGCCCAGACCGGGACTATGAACGTCAGCGCCAATCCGGCAATGGCTCCGGCGAGCGCCAGCCAGCTATAGCCAAGCTGGGTAAAGGCGGTGCGCGCCACCATGTTCCAGATGCTTTCCAGTGAGCGGTTGTCGCGCAATGACACGACGTCATGGGTCAGCGCGGTCAGCGTGTCGTGCGCCGGGCGGGCGCGTTTCAAGGCTTTGGCGAGTGCGCAATCGTCGATGATGTCGCCCTTGATGGTCTGCAGGCCGCCTGCCGCTTCAAGCGCATCACGGCGAACGAGGAAGCAACCGCCTGCGGCGCCGGCCAAAGGGTCATAGCGGGTGTTAGTGCGTTTGAACGGGTAGATCAGTTGGAAAAAATAGATGAAGGCTGGCACCAGCAATTTTCCCCACGGCCCGCGTGCATCCAGTTTTGCCATCAATGATACGAAGGTCAGCGAGTTGTGCTCGGCCTTATTGATTATCTTGGCCAGCGTTCCCTGCCGATACAAAATGTCGGCGTCGGTCAGCAGCAGATAGTCCGTGTTGTGCGCAACGGCTTCAACGCCCTGTGCGAGGGCCCATACCTTGCCACTCCAGCCGTCGGGCAGAGCATCACCGTCGATGACCCTCACCGGGCATCGAGGCGTTGATGCGGCGCGGGCAATGTCGCCGGTTGCGTCCGTGCTCTGGTCGTTGACGACCCAGATTGCCAGATCACCATCATAGTGCTGGCTGGTGAGCGATGCGAGCGTTTGGCCGATGGTTGGCGCTTCATCGCGCGCGGGAATGATGACGGCAACGCGCGGGGCTTGCCGTCCGGCACCCTGATCGCGCGGCTCCGGAACAAGCCATGTGTCGGCGCGCCAGAAACCGGCACGGCCCCAGGTCAAAAAGACCCACGCAGCGAGCGCCAGAAGAGCAAGGGCACTGAGTTCGAATGTCGCCAGATCAATCAGAAAGTTCATGGCATGGGGCCGGGTATTGTGGGCGAGGCAGGGGGACGCTTGTTGGCTGACTATAGCGCGATTTATCTCAACCCTTAACGCAATCAGCCGCTTTCTTGCCGCCCACGGTGGGACGCGATAGCGTGCGGGTTTCCATATCCCTAGCGAGTCCTTTCAGCCTGATGGATAGCCCGTCCGCCTCCCACACTGCCGCCGATCAGCACCGCACCGTGCCAGGTGCAGCGGCGCGCGCGGAAACGCCCTCCGGCAAAGGCGCACGTGATGAAAACTTCCCCGTTGGATCGGTGCTGTTGCCCGCGCGGTTTCGGCCTGTCGTCATGGCTTTTTATGGCTTTGCCCGTGCTGCGGACGACATTGCGGACAACCCCACATTGTCGGCAGATGCAAAGCTGGCGCGGCTGGATGCCATGGAAGCGAGCCTTGAGGCAGACGACACCAGCCGAGGTGCCGAACTTGCCAGGCTCTTGCACGCTCATGGTCTTGACGCGACACACCCGCGCGCGTTGCTGAGGGCGTTCCGTCAGGATGCGGTTCGCGGACGATATGCCTCGCTTGATGAGTTGCATGGTTATTGCCGCATGTCGGCGGACCCGGTAGGGCGGTTTCTGCTTGATCTGCATGAAGGTGGTGCGAGCAAAGCTGCGCTGGTTTATCGGTATTCGGATGGTTTATGTACGGCTTTGCAGATCCTCAACCATTTGCAGGATTGCGGCAAAGACCTGATGACCATGGATCGGTGCTATCTGCCGGGCGACATGCTGAACGCCGCCGGTGCTGAGATTGCTGATCTGCGCGGCCCGTCGCTGACGCCAGGTTTGCGCACTGTCATCGACCGGCTTCTGGATGATGTGGACGCACAGCTTTCGCAGGCCGGCAAACTGCCGCGTGCGTTGCGGTCGCGCAGGCTGGCGATGGAATCTGCCGTTATCTTCCGTCTGGCGCATCGGCTGGCTGCCCGCCTGCGGCGAGCTGATCCGCTGGCAACGCGGGTGGCGCTCAGCAAGTGGGATTTTTTTACTGCGACCGTCTGCGGCGCTGTGGCAGGCTTTGTAACAGGCGGGAGAGGGCAATGATGCAGACGTCAACCGGCATCATGGACCCGCAGGCCGCTGCCCACCATGCAGCGCAGATCGTCAAGCGGTCCGGCACATCGTTTGCGGCTGGTATGCGCATCCTGTCGCGCGAGCGTCGTGAGGCGATGTACGCCATCTATGCTTTCGCGCGCGAGGTTGACGACATTGCAGACGAAGGCGGCACCTATGATGAACGCATGGCCGGCCTGAAAGAATGGCGCGCCGAAATTGCGCGGGTCTATCAAAGTGCGCCGCAGACCGCAGTGGGTGTTGCGCTGGTTCCTGCCATCAGGCGGTTTGACCTTGAGCGCGGTGAGTTCGAGCTGTTGATTGAAGGCATGGAGATGGATGTTGAGGGGCCGCTCATCGCGCCATCTCATGCGCGTCTCATGGCCTATTGTCGCCGTGTGGCGGGGGCCGTGGGTTTGCTGTCCATGCCGGTGTTCGGGGCGGGACGTGGCGACATTGAGGATCGCTATGCGCTTGCACTGGCGAATGCGCTGCAACTTACCAACATATTGCGCGACATTGACGAAGACGCGCAAATGGGTCGTGTTTATCTGCCCGCTGAGCTTCTGAACGCTCACAATATAACCACGCGCGATGCCGCCGCCATTGTGTCGCATCCCGCACTGCAGGATGTGGCGCGTAGTCTGGGGCGTGAGGCGCGGGGCTGGTTTGCCGAGGCGCAGGCGCTGCTTGTGCATCTCAACTGGCGCGACGTGCGTCCGGCATTGCTGATGATGGGTGTCTATGAGCGGTATCTGCGGATGATGGAAGAACGCGATTTTGCGCAAGGCACGCCGATAAAGCTGAGCAAACCGGCGAAACTTGGCATTGCGCTGCGCTATCTGTTCGTGCCGCCGCGTGCGCCTGCGGGCAAGGGGGCCTGACGGGTGCCGACAGTTCATGTGATCGGAGCAGGCCTTGCGGGCCTTTCGGCAGCGGTTGCGCTTGAGGGTGCGGGCGTGCCGGTGCAGGTGTATGAGGCGGCAGGCCACGCGGGCGGACGGTGCCGGTCGTTTTACGACAAGACCCTGGACCACATGATAGATAACGGCAATCACCTGCTGTTGAGCGGTAATAAATCAGCGCTCTCCTATCTCAAGGCGATCGGCTCAGGGGATGCGCTATCCGGGCCGTCCAGGGCGGCGTTCCCGTTCATTGACGCCAAAACGCGAGAACGCTGGACGCTGAAGCCCAACTGGGGACCGATCCCGTGGTGGGTGATGTCGGCAGATCGGCGGGTGCCGGACACCCGGCTGCATCATTATTTCAGCGGTCTCAAAATACCGTTCGCCAAACCTGACCAGACGATGGCGGATCTGATGGCGACGAGCGGGCCGCTGTTTCAGCGCTTCTGGGAGCCTTTGGTGGTGGCGGTGCTCAACACCCTTCCCGAAAAGGGGGCGGCGCGTCTGATGTGGCCGGTGCTGCGCGAAACCTTCCTGAAGGGTGAGCAGGCGTGCCGTCCGCTGATCGCCAAAAAGGGCCTGGGACCAGCTTTTATTGATCCTGCCGTTCGCAGGTTGGGGCGTACCAACCGGCCCGTGCAGTTCAACACGCGCCTGCGCAATATCGAGAAAACCGATGGGCTGATAACCGGCCTTGTGTTTGGTGACCGTACGGTGAGCGTGCAGCCTCATGATGCGGTTATTCTGGCGGTGCCGCCGCAGCGCGCGCACGACATTTTGCCGGATATGGAGTTTCCCGGTGAAGGTGAGACCATTTTGAATGTGCATTTCCGGTTGCAGCGTCCGGCTCCCAAGCCGGACGGCGTGGGGGTGATCGGTCTTATCAATGCACATGCGCACTGGGCGTTCGTGCGTGGCAATATTGTCAGCCTCACGGTTTCGGCTGCCGGTGATCTGGCAGATCGCCCGGCTGAGGAACTGCTGCCGCTTTTCTGGGAAGAAACGCGCTTTGCTCTTGGTCTTATTGATCGGGAATATGTGGCCGGGAAAGTCATCAAGGAGCGGCGGGCGACGTTCGACCAGTCGCCCGCAGGTGTTGCAAAGCGACCCAGGACGCAAACTCAATGGGCCAATCTGATGTTGGCGGGAGACTGGGTAGATACCGGTCTGCCAGCCACCATCGAAGGGGCTATTCGCTCGGGAGGCAGTGCGGCTGAAAGTGTGCTCAGACGCATGAAGGCTGCCTAGGGTCCAGACTCACTTATAACCAGAAGGCGACGAGGATGGCGATAGTGACAGCGGACAGAAAGTCCCTGGCGAGCTTGTCGTAGACGATCTTGCGCTTCCGGCTGCTGCGCCCCGGGATGACAGGAACCATACGATCCTGACCCAGGCTCTTGCGGCTCGCATTGGCGTCATGGCCCTTGTCGGCAATGATGTAGCGGGCGGCGGCAGCGCAGTGGAGCAGCATACCGGCCACTTTCATATCCAAGACATTGCCCGCGTCAGTTCGAAGGCGTAGGGGCGCCTCCGGCTCAAATCCCTCTTCAATTGTTTGTTTTGTGCGAAGCGATCACGGGGCTGAGCCGTCGGGGCGTATCTGCCTCAGGGATCAAAGTGCCCTCTGTAGCGACGCTGCCTCCTGATCGGGCTGATTTTCGGCCTTGGCTTGACCATCGTGCTCCGCACCGAAGACCTTTTGATCGGGCAGGAACGGCGCAATCAGCAGTCCTGCCATTGTCATCGGATAGTTTGGCGCGGTGCCAATACCGATCTTGTCCTGCGGACGCTCGCCATTCACCTTGTGGAACGTTCCAAACAGGATATCCCAGACAATGAACTCGCCACCGTAGTTGGAATCACCAACCTGTTTGTCGGGGTAGTGGTGGTACCTGTGATTGTCGCCGATCGAGAAGATGTATTCCCAGAAGCCCAGCTTCAGATCGAGGTTGGCGTGCTGAAATATCCCGATACTTAGCTGCATCAGAACAGCTACGACCGCGATCTCGACCGATGGCTGAAGGAGGGCCAGCGGCACCGCGAAGAGCAGCGCCTGACCGATCACCTCGATTGGGTGACTGCGAATGCCATTGAGCCAATAGAGACGCTCAACCGAGTGGTGAGCCGCGTGGAAACGCCACAGAAACGGCACCTCGTGCAGAGCGCGATGATACCAGTATCGGAAGAAGTCCTTGAGCAGGATGAAGAGGAATACCTGGACCACTCCGGGCAGTTGTGCAGGCCAAAGGTCGTGACCATAGGGCTCCACCATTTCGATAATGCCAACAATGAATAAAGCCTGCAGCAGGAACCTGGAGAATCCGTTCCAGAATGCTCCGGAAAAGAACATCATCAAATCGACGGACATGTCATTTTTACCCTCCAGCCAGTTGCGGCTGAACGGCATCAGGCGCTCCAGAGGAGCTACAAACAGGCCCACAATGACGGGTATGAGCGCAAGTACTAAGAGGGAATTGAGCCCGCCACCATTCTCGACAAACTCAAAACTGAGATAAAGCGAGATGACCATAGTAGCGGGAAAGATTGTGTGCTGCAGAACCCGTCGCAGCAACGTGCCTTCCAGTCTGTGCGACAGCCAATCAAGGTGCCGCAGCGCCCAATTCAATGGGCGAACGATGACGTAAGACAGAATCGCTTCGATCAGGTTGAGCGGCATCCCAAGCCACTTCTCGAAAGCTCTGGCGAGCGGAGCGCGCGCAGGCAGGTTCCGGTTCTTGAGAGCCTTGGCGTCAGTTGACTGCATGGTGAATTTCTCGGTTGAAATGCGCTGGTTGGCACTCGCGGATCAGAACGGCACCACAGCGCGTATTGATTAAATGAACCTGTTCAATATACTAACCGAAGACCTATCGTCAAGCTGACGTAGAAACATGGTGCCTGCCGAAGGCGCTGGAACTTGAGTTTCAGAGGGAGAAGAGAATTGCCGAAGAAAACCATCGTCATTGCTGCTGTGCTGTTGCTGATTGGATGGCAGGCGTGGCGCATCTCTCGCGATTCCGGCGCCTTCGTCGAGATCGAACCGGTATCGGTAGGCGCGTGTACCATGATGGAGGGACCAGCCGGGTCGGAAGACATCAACATCGACCGAGTGAACCGCGTAGCCTTCATTTCGGCTGGCAACGGACGCGAAGTGTTCGACAGCTATCGCAGCGGCAGCACCGCAAAGGTTAAGAATGGTGATATCTGGTTGCTCGATTTGTCACAGCCAGACAGTCGACCCGAACCTCTAAATGTGCAGATTGAGCAGCCGTTTCATCCGCATGGCATCGATCTCTTGCAACTCGAAGATGGAAAGCGGGAATTGTACATGGTCAATCACCCTTCGCGTTTCGAAGACGAGATACTCGTATTCGATGTCGCCGAAGATCATAGCCTTACGCTCAAAGGTCGTTTTCACTATCCGGAGTTGATCTCACCAAACGATATCAAGGCGATCGGCAGAAACCAGTTCTTTGTTTCAAATGACCATGGCAGCCCCCAACCGTCGATAATGGCGACGATTGAAGACTACTTTGGAATGTCCTGGTCGTCGGTTTCCTACTTTGACGGTCAAACGGGAGTTCTTGCTGTCGAGGGCATCAAGGGTGCAAATGGGCTTGCAATTTCCGAAGACGGACAGACCCTGTTTATAGCCGAGGCCCTCGGACGCTCGGTCAAACGTTTCCGCAGGGGAGCGTCAATGCGCGAGTGGGAGTTCGTCGAGAAGCTGGATGTAAACACAGCGGTGGACAACTTGGAATGGTCTGAGGATGGCAGGCTATTAGCAGGCGCTCATCCCAAACTTTTTCCTCTGCTCGAGCATGTGAGGGATGCAAACAGCCTTTCACCTTCGCATGTCATTGCAGTGCAAGTCAGCAGTTCGCCCATGACGTTTGAGACAATCTATATGAACGATGGAACCGAGCTTTCGGGTTCAAGCGTAGCGACGATGCTCGATGGAGAGATGCTCATCGGCTCCATATTAGAGGACCATTTTCTTAGGTGCGAAGTAGAATAAATCTCTGTATGGCTTATGGGCTCGCACGACGTGTGTGAGGAATGGAATAAACTTTCGGACAAAGTGAACTGTGCCGAGGCCACCCATAACCGATGAAAAGCGTGCGAGGATGCGCCATCAAATTTGCCAAGCCGCAGTGCGGTTGGGACAGCGTCGCGAAATTGCGCCCAACGATGCAAAGGCATGGGACGACATTACAATTAGAGATGTGGCCGAAGAAGCCCAGATCTCGGTCGGAACATTCTATACGTATTTCAAGAGTCGCGATGACCTCGCTCAGGCGGTTTGGTCTGTTCCAGTTGACCAGATCCGGGCTGCTATGCAGGCCAACTACGATGCTTCCCATGATCCAGCAGAGAAGGTGCGCTGTTTGCTGCAGGACTACGCAAGCATCGCAATCACAAACACCCGTTTCTTCAAGTATGTGTTTCTCCCAGTCCCCGATGGAAGAAAGAACTACGTCGAGAAAGTCGACCTAGGAGATGAGTTCTTCTATCGGGGTTTGTGCGCCGCATTCGAGGAAGGACAAGCTTCAGGCGTGTTTGTAGATTTTGATCGCCACGAGATGGCGCAGTTCTTTTGGTCTGCGATTCACGGCTGTCTAGCGCTACCGATCAACCTAAGCCGCTTGCGGTTTGATCCACCTGAAACGCTGTCCACAAACGTGATCAACGTCCTTTTGTCGCTGATTTCGAACGAGAGCTGAGGCGCTGCTCTGCACTCTAACCCATCTTATCCACCGTCGGTGGCCTGAGGGGTGGACCGTAGGCCGACCGCCTGATTTTTCGCGCCCCCTTTTTCCCCACAAGCCAAGCAGTGCGCCATGAATCATCCTCCAAAAGCTCTACGCCATCGGAATCACGATTTGCGCCGCAAGATCAATGCGCTGATTGGGTTTTGACCCTAGCAGCGGATATGCCGGGCTTGCTGTTTGGGCGTGCCCGCCGCTAGTATTGCACTGCACCATTCAGAGCAGTCCGCCAAAGACACCACAAAAAACAGGGGAGAGTACCCGTGACGGTTGTTGAGTTCGGCCCGCAGGACACGGAAGAAACAGCCGAGCAGGCGATGGCTGCCCGCGTGGCGCGCGAGGAGCTTATCAAGACACAGGCCGATCGCTTGGTTGAGATGCAGCGCGACGACGGGCACATTGTTTTTGAGCTTGAGGCCGACAGTACCATTCCGTCCGAATATGTGTTGCTGCAGCATTTTCTGGATGATGTGGACCCGGCCAAGGAAGCAAAGATTGCGCGCTATCTGCGCCGCATCCAGAACGCGGATGGAAGCTGGCCGCTGTTTCATGATGGTGACGGCGATATCTCGGCCACCATCAAGTCGTACTGGGCGCTGAAGCTGACCGGCGAGGATATTGATGCGTCGCACATGGTGCGTGCGCGAGACTGGGTGCTGGCACGCGGTGGAGCGTCCAAGGCCAACGTCTTTACACGGATCATGCTGGCACTGTTCGCGCAGATCCCGTGGCGTGGTGTGCCGGTTATTCCGGTGGAAGTCATGCTGTTGCCGCGCTGGTTTCCGTTTCACATGTCAAAAATTGCTTACTGGTCGCGCACAGTGATTGCGCCTCTGCTGGTGCTCTATGCGTTGAAGGCGCAGGCGCGCAACCCGACGGGCATTACCATCCGTGAACTGTTCGTGACGCCGCCCGAAGATGAGAAAGTGTATAACATCAACCCCAATGGCAGCTTTGTGGGCGATTGTTTTCTGGTGCTCGACAAAGTGCTGCGGTTTTGTGAGCCGGCGTTTCCCAAAGGCTTGCGCAAACGGGCCATCGACAAGGCGGTGGCGTTTTTCACCGAGCGGTTGAACGGGTTGGACGGGCTGGGCGCGATTTATCCAGCTATGGCCAATTCGGTGATGGCGTATGACGCACTGGGCTACCCCAAGGATGACCCGAACCTGATGATTGCCAGGGAATCCATCGAGCGGCTGCTGGTGGAAACCGACGACGAGCTTTATTGCCAGCCGTGCGTGTCGCCGGTGTGGGATACGTGTCTGGCGTCTCATGCCTTGATGGAATCCGGCCTTGAAGCGGGCGATGACGCGCTGGATGGCGCGCTCGACTGGCTCAAGGACAAGCAGATTTTGGATGTGGTGGGCGACTGGGCTGTGCGGCGGCCTGATGTGCGGCCGGGCGGCTGGGCGTTTCAGTACAACAACGACTATTACCCGGACGTGGACGATACCGCCGTTGTGGCCATGGCAATGCACCGCACGGGCAAGCCGGAATATACCCAGAGTATTGAGCGCGCCGCGGAGTGGGTTGTTGGTATGCAGTCGTCGTCAGGCGGCTGGGGGGCTTTTGAGCCTGAGAACGAACATTTTTATCTGAATTCCATCCCGTTCGCTGACCACGGTGCGCTGCTTGATCCGCCTACGGAAGATGTGACGGCGCGGTGTGTGTCGTTTCTGGCGCAACTCGACAGGCAAAGATTTGCGGCAGAAATAGCCAAGGGTGTGGCGTATCTCAAGCGTGACCAGCAGCCGGATGGCTCATGGTGGGGGCGCTGGGGTGCCAACTATGTATATGGCACATGGTCGGTCTTGTGCGCGCTCAATGCGGCGGGTGAGGACATGCAGTCTGCCTACGTGCAGCGCGGTGTGGCCTGGCTGAAGGCACGTCAGCGGGCTGATGGGGGGTGGGGTGAAGACCTCGCGACCTATCACGAGGACCGCAAGAGCGAAGTGAAGGAGAGCACCGCCTCACAAACCGCCTGGGCCGTGCTTGGCCTGATGGCCGCGGGCGAGGTTGAGAGCGATGCTGTGAAGCGCGGCGTGGCGTATCTTGAAAATGCCAAACGCGATGGCGCGCGGTGGGATGAGAAGCTGTACACCGGCACCGGCTTTCCCAAGGTGTTTTATCTCAAGTATCACGGCTACGCGGCGTATTTCCCGCTGTGGGCAGTGGCGCGGTATGAGAACCTGATGAAGAGCAACGACCGGCATGTTGCGTATGGCATGTAGCCAACAAGCGTGTCAGCAATATTCCGTTTCCCCGGACCTGATCGGGGGTCCATTCGCGGTGCAGCGGTATAGTAGTGCGTGCTGGTTCGGGCCGGGCTGCACGCACATTTTGCGCCAGCCACTATGTCGAAGGCCGGTCGGCGGGTAGGCCCCGGATCAGGTCCGGGGACACGGGATTGGGCATGGGGAATATCAGAGCTTTAGCCCCTTTGCTTTCCGCGGGATCGCTTGCAGCAAGCACCAAACTGCTCCACACACAGACGCATTACCAAGTAAATACCTGAGGGCAAACGCATGAAACGGCTTGGCATTGTGTGCGGCGTGAAGGCCGAAGAAGCAGCGCTTGGCACGCTGGTGGATGATCCCGCACTCAGGACCGCCGTATCGGGGGCGTCGCCCGCCAAAGCTGAAGACCTGGCGCGAGAGCTTGTAGAGGTGCATGGCTGCACGGCGCTGCTGAGTTTTGGCGTGTCGGGGGCGCTGAGTGATGCGCTGGTGCCCGGTGATATTGCCGTTGCCCGCGCCGTTGTGATGCGCGACGGCAAACGCATTGAAGCGTCGCCGCAGTTTGCGCCTCTGCTTGCGCAGTGTGCAGCGCGGGCAGGGCTCACGCTCAAACATGTTGATATGGCTGATGCTGCTGACGTTGTCGCAGATGTTGCCGCCAAGCGGGCGCTTGGGCGGCGTACCGGAACGCACGCGGTGGATATGGAGAGCGGGGCAGTGGCCCACGTGGCCCGCGAGCTGGGCGTGCCGTTTACAGCGTTGCGGGCGGTTTCAGATGCAGTGCATCACACGCTGCCCCATGCAGCGCTGGGGGCGATTGGACCCGGCGGTGATATTCGCGTCATGACGACGGTATTGCGGCTGATGCTGCGGCCTCAGGACCTGCCGGCGATGATGCGTCTTGCCGCCGGCAGTTCCAAAGGGTTCAAGAGCCTAGGCCGCTGTGCCAGAGACCTTGTCCCTGGTCTTCTTGGGGTCGTGTAAGTCCTTGAGCTTTTGCTCTTCAACCTTCTGCTCAATCAGCTCGTCGTAGATGTATTTGGCCTTGCGCTGATTGGTGAGGTCGATTTCCGGTGCAAAGTCGCCGGATGTTTTGGGGCCGCGCAGCGACACCCACAGGGTTTTGAGTGGGTGGGCGGCAGCATCTGCCGCAGCGGTTGGCTCGTAGCCACAGTGGGCCATGCAGTCAGCGCATTTTTCGTAGTTGCCGGTGCCGTACTGCTCCCATTCGGTTTCGTCCATCAGCTCCTGAAAGCTGGAGGCGTAGCCTTCATTCAGCAGGTAGCACGGGCGCTGCCAGCCGAAGATGTTGCGCGTGGGCATACCCCAAGGCTGACACATGTATTGCTGGTTGCCGGCCAGAAAATCCAGATACAGGGAGGAGTGATTGAGCGCCCATTTTTTCTTGCCGGATTTCTTGCGCTCTTCGCCCTTGCGGAACACGTCGCGGAACAGATCCTTGGTGCGGCGGCGCTCAAGGAAGTGCTCCTGATCCGGCGCACGCTCATAGGCATAGCCCGGCGAAATGGTGATGGAGACGCCGATGTCGGTGCAGTAGTCGAGGTATGACGCCACCTGATCGGCGGTCATGTTGTCAAAGATGGTTGCGTTGACGTTGACCTGAAAGCCTGCGTCCTGCGCGGCCTTGATGGCGGACACGGCCTTCTTGAACACACCCTTCTGGTCCACGGCCTTGTCGTGCTCTTCCTCCAGCCCATCAAGATGGACCGAGAAGAAGAGATAGGGCGATGGCTTGAACAGATGCAGTTTCTTTTCCAGCAGCAGGGCGTTGGTGCACAGCGACACGAACTTTTTCCGTGCGACGATGCCCTCAACGATCTCACCGATTTCCTTGTGGATCAGCGGTTCGCCGCCGGGGATGGCCACCACGGGAGCACCGCATTCGTCCACCGCGTCGAAGCATTCCTGAGCCGACAGGCGCTTGTTGAGAATGGCGTCCGGGTAGTCAATCTTGCCGCAGCCGGGGCAGGCAAGGTTGCAGCGGAACAGCGGCTCCAGCATGAGCACAAGTGGATAACGCTTGTTGCCCTTGAGGCGCTGCTTCATCACATAGGCGCCAACCATAGCCATCTGTCGAATAGGTACAGCCACTTTTCGTCTCTCCTGGCCTCATACGGCCTTTTGGTGTGTGCCTTCCGGCGCGGTTCGGGGTGTCTGATTCAGGGAGTGTATCAGGCACCCGCGGCGCGGGATGGCTCAGGGTCATCAAGTAGTTCGCGGGGTAGTTTGAAGGTCACATTTTCGCGAATCACGTTGAGGCTTTCCACCTCAACGTCATGGGTGGTGCGCAGGCGTTCTATCACACCCTGCACCAGTGTTTCAGGGGCAGAGGCACCGGCGGTGAGGCCGACACGGGTTTTGCCCTCCAGCCAGGCGTCTTCCATGGCGTGGGCGTCGGCGATCAGATAGCTCGGCACGCCGATGGTTTCGCCCAGTTCACGCAGCCGGTTTGAGTTGGAACTGTTGGTGGCACCCACCACCAAAATCATGTCCACATGCTTGGCCATTTCGGCAACAGCGGTCTGGCGGTTCTGAGTGGCGTAGCAGATGTCGCGTACGTCAGGGCCGACAATGGACGGGTATTTTTTCTTGAGGGCTTCAATCACGTCACGGGTGTCGTTCACGGAAAGTGTGGTCTGGGTCACAAATGCCACCCGGTCGGGGTTGGCCACTTCCAGAACGGCAACATCCTCAGGCTCTGAAATGACGTGCACCTTGCCGGGAATGCGGCCCAGCGTGCCTTCCACTTCCGGGTGGCCCAGATGGCCGATCATCACCACGTCGTAGCCCTGCTCGGCATAACGGCGGCCTTCGCGGTGAACCTTGGTGACGAGCGGACACGTGGCATCAATGGCCTTGAGGCCCCGAGCGCCGGCATCTTCCTCAACACGTTCGGCAACGCCGTGAGCTGAAAAAATGGTGACGGCACCCACCGGCACCTCATCCACTTCCTCTACAAACACAACGCCCTTGGCGCGCAGGTCTTCCACCACGTGTTTGTTGTGAACAATCTCGTGGCGCACATAGATAGGGGCCCCAAAGCGTTCGAGCGCCTTTTCCACCACATCAATGGCGCGCTCAACACCGGCGCAAAAGCCGCGTGGCTCTGCCAGAACGACTTTCATCGCAGGTCTGATTGCGGAAGAGGTGCTTTCAGTCACGTGCCAACCCCTGAATCTGTCAAAAAATGCATCAAGTTAAATGTAGGCCAATTGGCGGTTCAGGCTCCGAACAGGCGCCGGGTTGAGTGGAAGGCGCTTGCGACGGTATGCGTCGTAATCAAGCTGCCAGTGTGCGTGTTTGGTGATGCCGGTGCAAGGCGGTCAGCATCAATTCCGTGTTGAATATGGTACTGATTTTAAGGTGTTAACCACAATCAGCGTCCGGTTTTTCATCCGTGGAGTTACATGTTTGCCGCACCTGTTCCAATCACGCTTTCGCCAATAAAAGTTGATTTGTGGCCTGTTGCTGGGCGGCGGACCATATTACCTTGCATAGTGCCTTTGTGTCGCTACGGCAGCGACGTGTAAGGCACGCGGTTTTCTGGTATCTAGCGCGGTCAACACCTGACACGCGCAAAGTGGCAGGCGTGAAACGACTTAAACCTGAATGGAGCGGCAGCCTTGAGCAGCAGCGTTCGACCATATCGCGATATTTACCGGCGGGAATGCCGCAAGATCCACGTCGGCAATGTGCCTGTGGGGGGTGACGCGCCTATTACCGTTCAGTCGATGACCAACACGCTGACGCCTGACGTGAAAGCAACCGTCGCGCAAATTCGCGAGCTGGAAGAAGCTGGTGCCGACATTGTGCGCGTGTCTTGTCCGGACGAGGACTCCACCGCCGCCCTCAAGGAGATTGTGGCTCAGTCGAAGGTGCCCATCGTTGCGGACATCCACTTTCATTATAAACGTGCCATTGAGGCCGCCGAGGCAGGGGCTGCGTGCTTGCGCATCAACCCCGGTAACATCGGCAACGCCCAGCGGGTGAAGGATGTGGTGCAGGCGGCCAAGGACCATGGCTGTGCCATGCGCATCGGCGTCAATGCGGGCTCGCTCGAAAAAGACCTGCTTGAAAAGTACGGCGAGCCGTGCCCGGAAGCGATGGTGGAAAGTGCGCTGGACCATGCGCGCATTCTGGAAGACAACGATTTTTTCGAGTTCAAGATTTCAGTGAAGGCGTCTGACGTATTTCTTGCGGTTGCCGCCTATCAGGGGTTGGCCGAGGCGTGCGACTACCCGCTGCATCTGGGCATCACGGAAGCCGGCGGTTTTCAGTCCGGCACCATCAAGTCGTCCATTGGCCTTGGTATGCTGCTTTGGTCGGGCATTGGTGACACGATCCGAGTGTCGCTGTCGGCGGACCCGGTGAAAGAGATCGGCGTTGGGTTCGATATTCTCAAGTCGCTCAATCTGCGGCATCGCGGTGTGAACATCATTTCGTGCCCGTCATGCTCGCGGCAGGGCTTTGAGGTTATCAAGACGGTTGAGACGCTTGAAAAGCGGCTGGCTCATATTTCAACGCCGCTCACGCTGTCGGTCATCGGCTGCGTGGTGAACGGGCCAGGCGAAGCCATGATGACGGATGTGGGCTTTACCGGCGGTGGCTCGGGCAAAAATACCGGCATGGTGTATGTGTCCGGCATTGCGGACCATAAAATTGATAATGACGGCATGGTCGATCATCTGGTCGAGCTTGTTGAAAAGAAAGCTGCCGAGATTGAAGTGGAGCGTGCCCGCGAGGCGGCGGACGCACAAGCCAAGGCAGAGGCTGAAGCTTCATCATCAGCGCAGCAGGTAACGGCGGCGGAGTAGGGGGCGTACAGGTTGAGCAGCGAAGCAGCGGCGCCGGTGGATCACTCCGGCGAGCCGCACACACCCATGTCTGACCCGGTTTCAGATCAGAGTTCTGATCTGGGAACGCTGATGAGCACGGCTGCCGATGCGGTAACGGCTGAGCTCGACAGGCTCATTCCTGCCGTTGATGGTCCGCGCGGCCCGGTGGTGGAGGCCATGCGGTATTCCGCGCTGTCGGGCGGCAAGCGGCTGCGGCCGTTTTTGGTCATGCAAAGCGCCAGACTTTTCGGCGTGCCTGACGCGCAGGCGCTGCGGGTGGGGTGTGCTGTCGAGATGGTGCATTGCTATAGTCTCATTCACGACGACCTACCGGCGATGGATGACAGCGACACGCGCCGCGGACGTCCGGCTGTTCACAAGGCCTTTGACGAGGCGATTGCCATTCTGGCGGGAGACGCGTTGCTGACGCAGGCGTTTGAAGTGCTCGGCGACTTTTCGACCTCGCGTGATCCGGCCATTCGCGCGGCGCTTGTGGTGGAACTTGCCCGCGCGTCCGGGGCGGCGGGCATGGTCGGCGGCCAGATGATTGATATTTCGCCGGCCCGTACCGACATGGGCTTTGATGAGATTGCCCGGCTTGAGGCGCTTAAAACCGGCGAGCTTATTCGCTTTTCGTGTGTTGCCGGCGCATTGCTGGCAGGCGCGGGCGAGGGTGAGCGGGCAGCGCTTGCAGGCTATGCGGCGGATCTGGGGCTTGCGTTCCAGGTGGCGGATGACCTGCTGGACGTGACGGGAACTGAAGAGCAAATGGGCAAGCCCGTGGGCCAGGACCATGGCCTTGCCACATTTGTAACGCTCCTTGGGCTTGAAGGAGCACGCAAGAAGGCTGACGAGTTGGTTGAGAGTGCCTGCGGGCATCTGGTGCCGTTTGGGGCCAGTGCGGACAATCTACGGGCGGTCGCGCGCTTTGTGGTTGACCGAAAACAGTAGGTGCTTTTGCGGACATGCTTTTAGGGTTATGTGTCCGCGTTAGGAGAACAAAAAATGGCTGATGGGCACACACCGCCTGAGGCTGGGTCAAAATCCAGCAACTTCCTGAGCGCAATCGACGTTCCCGCTGACCTGCGCAAGATTGACCAGGCTGATCTTGGCCATGTGTCTGATGAAGTGCGCCAGGCGGTGATTGAGGCTGTGTCACAGACGGGCGGCCATCTGGGTGCCGGGCTTGGTGTGGTGGAACTTACGGTTGCGCTGCATTACGTGTTCAATACGCCCGCCGACAAGCTGATCTGGGATGTGAGCCATCAGTGTTATCCGCACAAGACGCTGACGGGGCGTAAGTCACGCCTCAACACGTTGCGCACCGGCGGTGGATTGTCAGGCTTCACGTCGCGCGCTGAAAGCGAGTTTGATCCGTTTGGGGCTGCGCACTCGTCAACCGCCATTTCAGCCGCTCTTGGGTTTGCCGCCGGCCGCGACTTTATGGGTCGGGACAATCAGGTGGTGGCAATTGTGGGCGACGGGGCAATGTCTGCGGGTATGGCGTTCGAGGGCCTCAATAATGTGGGCTCCGAAAAGCGCCGCATGGTCATCATCCTCAATGATAATCACATGTCGATTGCGCCACCGGCGGGCGCGTTGTCTGACTATCTGACCGAACTGCGCAGCCACATGCCGGACGAAGCCACGCGGGATGCAGGCATAGCCGAAGAGGGTTTGCCGCGCTTTGTCGATCAGCCGACCCTGTTTGATGATCTGGGTGTGCCGTATGCAGGCCCGTTTGATGGCCATGACGTGGACGAAATGGTCCGTGTGCTGACGGCTGCGCGTGATCTTGACGGGCCGATTGTGCTGCATGTCATAACCCGCAAGGGCAAGGGCTACGCACCTGCCGAAGCCTCTGCTGACTGCTATCACGGTGTTGCCAAGTTCAATGTGGCTGACGGCAAGCAAGCCAAGGGCGTGCCCGGGGCACCCAGCTACACAAGCGTGTTCGCCAATGCGCTGATTGATGAAGCCGCGCGCGATGAACGCGTGGTGGCAGTTTCTCCGGCGATGCCGGATGGCTCCGGCCTTACCAAGTTTGGCGAGATTTATCCCGACCGGCATTTTGATGTGGCTATCGCTGAGCAGCATTGCGTGACGTTCTGCGCCGGTATGGCGGCAGAAGGCATGAGGCCGTTCGCGGCGATCTATTCAACGTTCCTGCAGCGCGGCTATGACCAGGTCATTCATGACGTGGCCATTCAGAAGCTGCCGGTGCGGTTTGCCATCGACCGGGCCGGCATGGTGGGTGCGGACGGCGTGACCCATCAGGGTGCCTATGACATTGCGTTTCTTGGCTGCATTCCCGGCTTCACGCTGATGGCGGCAGGCGACGAAGCCGAGCTTGTTCACATGGTGTCCACGGCTGTCGAATTCGACGAAGGCCCCATCGGTCTGCGCTATCCGCGCGGCGAGGGTGTGGGCGTGGCTCTGCCTGAGCGCGGCACGCCCATTGAAATCGGCAAGGGCGTGGTGCTCAAGGAAGGCAGCAAGGTTGCGATCCTCAGCTATGGCGGGCGTCTGCATGATGCGCTGGCGGCGGGCGACAAGCTCAATGCCATGGGACTGTCGACCACAGTGGCAAACGCGCGTTTTGCAAAGCCTGTTGATGACGAACTGGTTCGTCAGCTTGCGGAGCATCACGAGCTTCTCATCACCGTCGAAGAAGGCTCCATCGGCGGCTTCTCGGCGCTGGTGTTTGACAGTCTTGTGCGTCAGGGAGCCGATATGGCCAAGGCCCGCTTCGTGCCAATTTACATGCCGGACATCTTCATCGACCACGACAAGCCAGCCAATCAGGTGGCCGCTGCCGGGCTTGATGCAGACGGCATCGTCGCCCGTGTTCTGGCGTCGCTTGGCATGGATGAAGCGCGTGCCATTGCTGCGGCAGGCGTTGGGGCCGAGTAGTTTTTCCTTCACGAGCGTCATATGGCAGACGCGTTGCTGTGACAAAACCGTCATGGCCGGACTGGTATTGAGCGGGGTCGCCCACGCTGGCGATTCATCCCTGTATTCAGGAGCCCGCCATGCCGCCTTCAGCTGTTTCGCAAACACGCAAACACCTTAAATCTGCAGTCCACCAGAATGACGCAGATACGCGTGCCGGTGTTCTGGAACGGATGTTTACGTTTGCGTTCAAGGGGCTGGTTTATCCGCAAATCTGGGAAGACCCGGAAGTGGACCTGGAGGCGTTAGCGCTGACGCCCACATCGCGGATGCTCACCATTGCGTCGGGTGGCTGCAACGTCTTGTCGTATCTGACCGCAGACCCCAAAGAAATTGTGGCGGTGGACCTCAACCGCGCCCATCTGGCGCTGACGCGCCTGAAACTTGCGGCTGTGCGGGGTATGCCGACCTATGAAGCGTTTTACCGGTTCTTCGGGGAAGCCGATGCGAAGGCCAATATCACCGCCTACAAACGCTTTGTGCGCGACGAGCTTGACGGGGAAAGCCGACGCTATTGGGAAGGCCGCGACTGGATGCTGCAGCGACGCATCTCGCTGTTTTCACGGGATCTCTATCATCACGGTTTGCTTGGTTACTTTATCGGCGCGGCACACTGGATGGCGCGCCTGCATGGTACCGACCCACGGCAGATAGTCTGGGCGCGGACGGTTGATGAGCAGCGGACGTTTTTTGATACGGCGCTTGCGCCGCTCTTCGACCGCCGTGTGGTGCGCTGGGTGACGTCAAAAAAAATGTCGCTATACGGACTGGGTATTCCGCCGGCTCAATACGAGGCGCTGGCGGCAGATGGCAATGGCGACATGGCGGCAGTGCTGAAAGCGCGTCTTGAAAAACTCGCCTGCGGGTTTCCCATGCAAGACAATTACTTTGCGTGGCAGGCATTCGGGCGCGGCTATGCATCTGGCCCCTCAGGCCCATTGCCGCCCTACTTGCAGGCAGAGCATTTTGCAGATGTGCGGGACCGGGCAGACCGGGTCAATGTGCAGCACCGGTCTGTTACCGATCAGCTTAAACTGGAACAAGATGCCTCTCTCGACGCCTATGTTTTGCTTGATGCGCAGGACTGGATGACAGATGCCCAACTCATGGAACTGTGGGCTGAGATCAGCCGCACCGCGCAACCTGGTGCGCGGGTTGTGTTTCGCACAGCCGGTCAATCCTCCATTCTGCCGGGGCGTGTGGATGATGCCATCATGGCGCGATGGGACTATCGCGCTGAGCAAAGCCTCGAATATTCAAAGCATGACCGCTCGGCGATTTACGGCGGCGTACATCTCTACGTCTTCAAGGGCTAGCCTGATGAGCGATGTGACGTCACCCACCGGCGACCTGATGGATTCGATCTATCGCACGCAACGGCATTTTTACGATGCGACCCGCAAGTATTTTCTGCTGGGGCGCGACAGGCTGATCCGTGATTTGGCGCCACCACAAGGTGGCTGTGTGTTGGAAGTGGGCTGTGGTACCGGGCGCAACCTCATCAAGGCCGCCCGGCGCTACCCGCACGCGCTGTTTTTCGGCCTCGATATTTCAGAAGCGATGCTGGAAAAGGCCCGCCATGAAGTTGCCCGCGCAGGTCTGAAAAACCGCATCACGCTGGCCCGCGCCGATGCCGCCGGTTTTGATGCGAACGCGCTGTTTGGACGTGCTGTGTTTGACCGTGTGTTCTTCTCCTACAGCCTTTCCATGATCCCTGACTGGCAGCAGGCGCTGGCGCAAGGCTATGGGGCTACCGGCGCAGGTGGCAGATTGCTGCTGGTTGACTTCGGCCAGCAGGAGCGCCTGCCACGCTGGTTCAGCCGCCTGCTGATGTGGTGGCTAAAACAGTTCCACGTCACGCCACGGGCCGACCTGAAACAGACCATAACATCGCTGGGAAAAGGGCGCGTGCTGCCGCTCTACGGCGACTACGCCCGCATCGCTGAGGTGGTGCGGTAGGTCTTTCGTGTGTCACCCGAACGCCTGACCAGGCGTCGGCCCGTCAGGCCGCCTATCCGGAGCGTTTGCGCGCAAGTGCACTCAAGCGTGAGGAATAAATGGTGCCGGCTGAGAGGCTCGAACTCCCGACCCCCTGATTACAAATCAGGTGCTCTACCAGCTGAGCTAAGCCGGCACACGTGGCTCAAAGACTGTTCGTCTGAATCGCAGCTTTGAATCGGGCTCGGTATAGCGCGGTTATTTTGATCTGGCGAGACGTAATTTAGGCTTTGGTGCCGCCCGCCTGTCGGCGGATCTCATACAGCGCCACAGCGGTGGCGTTGGAGACATTGAGGGAGGCGAAGCCGGGTTCGCCGGGGATTTTGGCCAGCATGTCGCAGCGCTCGGCAGTGAGGCGGCGCAGGCCGGTGCCTTCTGCCCCCATGACGATGGCGATTTTGCCGGTGAGGTCGAGGTCGCCTAGGGCCTTGTCGCCGGTGCCTTCAAGGCCAACGGTGAACCAGCCTTCCGCCTGCAGCACGGCGATGGCCTGCGCCACGTTGGGCACCTGCACCAGCGGCATCTGCTCAACGGCACCAGAGGCTGCTTTGGCCAGTGCGCCGGTTATGGGCGGCGAGTTGCGCCGGGTGACGATGACGGCACGGGCGCCAAACACAGCAGCCGAGCGCAGCACCGCCCCGACATTTTGCGGGTCTGTCACCTGATCGAGGATAATCAGCGGTTTTTGGCCAGTAGCAGGGGTGGCGGCACCTTCAGCGGCTTCGGCCTCGGCGCGGGCCAGCACATCTGCCAGCACCGGCTCTGCCAGCGGTGCGACCTTGATGGCAAGGCCCTGATGCACGGTGCCTGCGGGAAACAGCTTGTCCATCTCGCGGGCGTCGGTTGTTTCTATTTGCAGGCCGCGTTTTTGCGCGGATTCAGCCACGGCCTCCGCGCCTGCCGGCGTTGCGATCAGGCGCAGCACGCGGCGTTTGGGGTTATGCAGGGCAGCGCGCACCGCGTGGGTGCCATAGAGCCAGTCTGGTCCGTCTGATGCTGCGGATGATGACCGCCCGCGTGACGCGGCACGCTCAGGTGCCCGCTCAGTGGTGCGGGTGGGTGGGCGTTTACGGCCGCCTGATGAGGGGCCGCGATCCCTTCCCCTGCCATCACGCGTTCCCTCGCGGTTTGCCCCACGGACGTCACCAGGCGCATTGTTGCGTCCGGGCCTGTTTCCACCGGCACGACCGCGATTTGGGCCGCCACCGGGGCCGCCGCCTTTGCCGCCACCGGGGCCGCCGCCGCGTGGCCCTTTGGGGCCATTTCCTGATTTCTGATCGCTCATACCAGCGCTCTAGCGGGTTCAGGCGGCGGCTGCAATCAGTTCCGGTGTGCCGGTGCATTGTTTTTAGGGGTCTTGTCGGTTTTCAAGCGTCTGTGGAGTGCGATCTGCGGGGCGCTGATCATTTGGCGTGCCCAACTTGGCATTGACAGGGGGGGCTAAAAACGCCTATTTCCCCGGTCACCAGCGGCGTGCGGGGCCGGTGTTTCCGTTTATAAGTGACACCATCATCTGTCGGCTTTTCATCCAGAAAGGCCGAAAGAGATGGATTGTCTCTTTTTTGCGGGATACCGTCCGGTTCATAAAGCGCCAACGGGCCTTGAAGGGCGTTCGTTTTATCAGGCGGACGCTATGGTTTTTGGAGGGATGCCCGAGTGGTTAAAGGGGACGGACTGTAAATCCGTTGGCTATGCCTACGTTGGTTCAAATCCAACTCCCTCCACCACCATTTCTTCAGGGAATATGTGAGACCAGGACCGGATCAGGCGGGTGTAGCTCAATGGTAGAGCAGCAGCCTTCCAAGCTGACGACGAGAGTTCGATTCTCTTCACCCGCTCCAGCTTGAAGGGGCATACGAGTTGAGTGTCCGGTTAAAACGAGTGAGCATTTGAACGAGGCGGATCGCGGTTAGGTGCGATCCACAAACCCAGAAGGTCCGAGGACAAAGAGATGTCAAAAGCAAAGTTTGAGCGCACCAAGCCGCATGTAAACATCGGCACGATTGGCCACGTTGACCATGGCAAGACGACGCTGACGGCTGCGATCACGAAGGTGCTTGCTGAGTCAGGCGGGGCGACGTTTTCGGACTACAACGACATTGACAAGGCGCCTGAGGAAAAGGCGCGCGGGATCACGATTTCGACGGCGCATGTTGAGTATGAGACGGAAAACCGTCACTACGCACACGTGGACTGCCCGGGCCATGCCGAC